>NZ_MAWZ01000057.1:0-324650 GCF_001854685.1 Rhizobium sp. RSm-3
CAATCGCAAGCAAAATGCGCAGGGCAAACTGGAACAAAGAATTCTTCTTCCAGCTCTTTGCTCATATGCGATAGCCCTGCCCACAAGGGGGAGGGGCTAACGTGCACACCGCCTCATGCAGCCATCAATCGTATCAATCTGCCGAACGGTAGCGGGCAAGAGCTATCTTTTGGTCACCGTCGGTCACCGCAGCTTAGCCCCTCGCCCTTGTGGGGAGGGGTTGGGGAGGGGACTTTCCGATCCGAACAAGCCAGCCACTGCATTTCCCCGACGATGCAAATCTCCCGCTTTCGTGCATTGCCCTTCGCCGATTTCGGCTGATAGACTTCCCCTGTCTGTTTCATCACCTATGTCCTTGTCTTTCGGGAGGCTGTCTTAGCCATGGCGGAACTTGCTCAATCGCTCGCATCGATCAAATTGCCGGATCTCGCCGGCAAGGCGGTGCTGATCACCGGCGCCTCGACCGGCATCGGGGCGGCGCTCGCCCGCGCCTTTGCGGCGCAAGGGGCGAAAGTCGGCGTGCATTACAATGCCAGCCGCGAGCCGGCGGAGGCGCTCGCCGAGGAGATCAGGGCCGCCGGCGGTACGGTACATCTGATCCAGGGCGACGTGTCGCGGGAAGGCGAGACGGAGCGTGTCGTCGAGGAGACGGCAAAGACCTTCGGCCATCTCGACGGGCTCATCAACAATGCCGGCGGCATGCTGGGGCGTAAGCCGACCTCGGACTATACCGATGCGCATTATGCCGCTGTCATGGATCTCAACGCCCGCTCGGTGCTGGCGGCAACGCGGGCGGCCTATCCGTGGCTAAAGAAGCAGGGCGGCTTCATCATCAACACCACCTCGATTGCCGCCCGCAACGGCGGCGGCAATGGCGCGATCCTCTATGCGGCATCGAAGGGTTTCGTCTCGACGATTACCCGCGGTCACGCCAAGGAATTCGTCGCCGACAGGATCCGCGTCAACGCCGTGGCGCCGGGAGTCATCGCCACACCCTTCCATGAGCGCTATACCAATGACGAGCAGATGGAGCTGCAGCGCAAGTCGATCCCGATGGGTTTTGTCGGCACTTCGGAGGATTGCGTGGGCGCCTATCTCTTCCTCGCCTCGCCGACGCTCTCCGGTTACATCACCGGCCAGATCATCGAGGTCAATGGCGGCCAGCTGATGCCGTAAACGTCCCATCCGGCGCACAAGATCGTTGCTTTTCCCGGTTTATCACGGAACTTTAGAACCGCCGTAACGTTTCCCGCTTGGTCTTTTCATCGAGCGGGGCATCATGAGCTTTTCATTTTCGGAACTCGACTTCCTCAAGCCGGAGCTGGGGGCGGAGTATACGGGTTCCGGCACGCATTTCGCCGTCTTCTCGGCGCATGCGGAACAGATCGAGCTCTGCCTCTTCTCGCCTGACGGAAAGGACGAGATTGCCCGGATGCCGCTGCCGAAGCGCGAGGGTGACATCTGGTCGGGTTATGTCGCCGGCGTCGGGCCGGGCACCGTCTACGGCTATCGCGCCCATGGCCCTTACGATCCCGGCGCCGGCCATCGTTTCAATGCCAACAAGCTTCTCCTCGACCCCTATGCCAAACAGGTGACGGGCGCCCTCAAATGGGACGACGCGCTGTTCGGCTATCAGATCGGCGAGGACGACCTTTCCTTCGACGAACGCGACAGCGCGCCCTTCATGATCAAGGGCGTGGTGCAGGATCCGGATTTCGACTGGGCGGGTGAAGAGGCGATCCGAAGGCCCTGGCCCGATACCATCATCTACGAGGCGCATGTGCGCGGCCTGACGATGACCCATCCGAAGGTGCCCGACCGGCTGCGCGGCACCTTTCTCGGCATGTGCAGCGATCCGATCATCGGCCATCTCGTCAAGCTCGGCATCTCGGCGATCGAGCTTCTGCCGATCCAGTTTTTCCTCGACGATCGTTATCTCCTGGAACAGAACCTCAGCAATTATTGGGGCTACCAGACGCTCGGCTTCTTCGCGCCGCAATCGCGTTACCTCTCCGGCGACAAGATCACCGAGATCAAGACCATGGTGCGGAAGTTCCATGCCGCCGGCATCGAGGTGATCATGGATGTGGTCTACAACCACACCGCCGAGGGCAGCGAGAAAGGGCCGACGCTGTCCTTCCGCGGGCTCGACAATGCCAGCTATTACATCCTTTCGCCCGACGATCCCCGCCACACCTTCGATACCACAGGCACCGGCAACACCCTGAATGTCGCCCATCCGATGGTGATGCGCATGGTGCTCGACAGCCTGCGCTACTGGGTCGGGGTGATGCATATCGACGGCTTCCGCTTCGATCTCGCCAGCACGCTCGGACGGCAGGATCTGGAATTCGACCGCCAGGGCGCGTTCTTCGGCGCCATAAGGCAGGATCCGATTCTCTCCGGCGTCAAGCTGATCGCCGAACCCTGGGATATCGGCGAGGGCGGCTATCAGGTCGGCGGCTTCCCGCATCCCTTCCGCGAATGGAACGACAAATTCCGCGACGACGTGCGCCGTTTCTGGAAGGGCGATGGCGGCATGGTGTCGGAACTGGCGGCCCGCGTCACCGGTTCGGCGCCGCAGTTCAACCATTCCGACCGGGGGGCGACCTCCTCGGTCAATCTTCTCTCGGCCCATGACGGTTTCACGCTGACGGATACGGTGTCCTTCGACGGCAAGCACAACGACGCGAACGGCGAGGATAACCGCGACGGCCATTCGGACAATCATTCCGACAATATGGGCGCCGAGGGCGCGACCGATAATGCCGACATCAATGCCGCCCGCGCCCGGCGTCGGCGCAACATGGTGGCGACGTTGATGCTCTCCCAGGGCGTGCCGATGATCCTCGCCGGCGACGAGCTCGGCAATAGCCAGGGCGGCAACAACAACGCCTATTGCCAGGACAACGAGATCGGCTGGACCGGCTGGGATGGGCTAGACGATCCCTTTCTCGATTTCTTCAGGCAGGCCGTCGCCTTCCGCAAGGCGCATCCGGTGCTGCGGCAGGAGCGGTTCCTGACCGGCGAGGTGAGCGAAGACGGGCGGATCGAGATCGCCTGGTACAAGCCGGACGGCAGCTTCATGGATGACGGGGCCTGGAACGACGATGGATTACAGGTGCTCGGCGTCTACCTCTCCAGGAGCGTGCATGCCCCTGAGACCGAGACGATGGACGACCTCTTCCTCGTCTTTAATGCCGGCGGCGACTGTCAGATCCACCTGCCCGAGGTGAACGGGCTGCGGCAGTGGTCGAGGGTTCTCGATACCGGGACGGAGACGGAGGCCTTCGCCGTGCACGATCAGGACAATCCTGTGATGGTCTACGCCCAGAGCGTCGCGGTCTTTGCGCCGACAGGTCAGACCCAGCCGCCGGAGGGGGCGACCAAAGCCCAGCGCCGCCGCTGGTTCCAGTTCGGGCGTCGGAGCAAGTAGCAGAAAAAATGAATGCCGAAGCCATCACCGAACTTGGTCTCGTCTATGTCAGCGATGCCGAACCCGGCATCCGCAGGCGAAGGAAGGGCAAGGGTTTCAGCTATGTCATGCCCGACGGGACGACGCTTGCCGATGAATTGCAGCGGGCGCGCATTAGCGCGCTCGGCCTGCCGCCGGCCTATGAGAATGTGTGGATCTGTCTCTACGACAATGGCCATCTGCAGGCGACGGGCATCGATGCGCGCGGGCGCAAGCAATATCGCTATCACAAGGACTGGCAATCCTTTCGGAGTGCGGGAAAATTCCATCAACTGATCGAGTTCGGCCGGGCGCTGCCGAGGATACGCCGCACCGTGCTGCGCCATCTCGACACCGGCGCCGAGGATGTCAGCGGCGTGCTGGCCGCCTTGACGACGCTGCTCGACGAGGCGCATTTGCGCGTCGGCAACCAGGCCTATGTCCGGGAAAACGGCACCTATGGCGCAACGACCCTGCTGAAGCGGCACCTGAAGATCGTCGACGGGCAGATCGAGCTGAAATTCCGCGCCAAGGGTGGCAAACGCGTCCAGCGCAGCCTCAAACATCCCAGGCTGCAGAAGATCCTTGAGGAGATCGCCGATCTGCCCGGCCGCCAGCTCTTCGTCTGGAAGGATGAAAACGGGTCGCTGAAGCCGATCGATTCCGGCCGGCTGAACGCCTATCTGGCCGAAATATCGGGTATTCCGATTTCCGCCAAGACTTTCCGCACCTGGGCAGGGTCGCTGGCGGCTTTCGGCGCGGCGCGCGAGACGATTGCCGGCGGCGGCCGGCCGACAGTAAAGCAGATGTCGGAGGCCTCGGCCGAGGCGCTGCACAACACACCGGCGATCTCGCGCTCGAGCTATATCCATCCGGCGATCATCGCGCTCGCCGGCAACGATCATCCGGTGATCGAGAGCGGCGCCGAACCGCTGCGGGGCTTGCGGGCCGAGGAAAACAGGCTACTTGATTTCCTCACACGCGAGATCGAGGAATGAGCCCGAGCAATCCGCCGAAATCAGACGTAGTCCTGACCCATCCCGACCGGCTGTACTGGCCGGACGAGGGCGTGACGAAGCAGGTGCTCGCAGAATATTATGCGGCGGTCTGGCCTTTCATCGCGCCTTATCTCATCAACCGGCCCTTGGCGCTGCTGCGCCTGCCGGACGGGATAAAGGGCCACCAGCGGTTTTTCCAGAAACATGCCTGGAAGGGCATGAATGCCCATATCGGGGAGATCGCCGATCCGGAGGAAACGGATGGCGAAAAGCTGCTGTGCATTGGCGATTTCGACGGTCTTATGGCGCTGGTGCAATCGGCCGTGCTTGAAATTCATCCCTGGGGCACGACGACCGACCATTGGGAAAGACCGGATATGATCACCATGGACCTCGATCCGGGCGAGGACGTGGCCTGGAGCGCGGTGATTTCTGCAGCGCTCGACGTGAAGGCGCGGCTCGAAGCCCGCGGCCTTGCCGCCTTCGTCAAGACCTCGGGCGGCAAGGGGCTGCATGTCGTGACGCCGCTCGCGCCGAAGGCCGGCTGGGCCGAGGTCAAAGATTTCGCCCATTCCCTTGCCGAAAGCATGTCGGCTGAGGCGCCGGAAAAATATCTCTCGACCGCGACGAAGGCCAAACGCGGCGGGCATATCTACATCGACTATCTCCGCAACGGCCGCGGCAATACGGCGGTTGCCGCCTATTCGACACGTGCGCGGCCGGGGGCGCCGGTTTCGATGCCGATCGATTGGACCGAATTGAACGAGATCAGCGGCGCGGCCGCCTTCACGCTCGCCAATGTGCCGCAGCGATTGGAAACCCGTCCGAGCGACCCATGGCGCGATTTCTTCGATGCGGCCGCACCGCTGGAATGAATGGCTCTCCGCTCATCCCGCGCTGTCGAGTTCGGGGTAATGCCGGAAAATCCCGTCCTCGTTGAAGGCGAGGCGGCGAGGGGAAGCGAGATAGCGGGCAATGTTCGGACGCTGCATCACCCGATCATGCAGGGCGAGCAGTACAGGATATTCCGCCTTGCGCTTCGCCATGGCGTTCGGAAAGGCATAGCTCAGCCCCTCGACTATCTGAAAGAGCGACAGGTCGACATAGCTGAGCGCATCTCCCACAATATGGTGCGGACCTTCCGGATTCTGCCGCAGCACACGCTCGAAATAACCAAGGAATTTCGGAATGCGATCGCGGATGAAGGCGGCCGAGCGGGCTTTCGCTTCCGGCTTCTGATCCTCGTAATAGAGCGACGTATCGATCGGGTGATGGGTGTCATGCACCTCGGCGACAAAATCGGTGACGGTGAGCTGCAACCCGTTGGCGACATGTCGAAGGCCTTCGTCTTCAGGCGCAAGGCCGAGCCTCGGGCCGAGATAAAACAGAATGTTGGCGACATGCGGGATAATGAGGTCGCCGTCCTTCAGGAAGGGCGGGGCGAAGGGAATATGCGGTTCGCTGTCGCTCTTCATCAGCGCGAACATCGCATCCGTACCGCGACCGGGCTCACGGGTGACGTCGACATAATCGGCGCCGGCTTCCTCAAGCGCCAGCCGCACGAATTCGCCGCGGCCTTGAAGGCCGTCCCAATAATAAAGCTCGTATGCCATATCCGCTCATCCTTCGGTTGACGACACAAGTCTTTTCGCAGTTCGTTCCTGGCTTTTTCAAGGGTGCGCGCCGTGTGTCGGGCATCGTCGCCTCCTCTGTTGCAAAGGAATCAAACCAGTACTGCCCGGTGGCGGCCGCCCTTGCGCGCTATTGTTTCCGATAGAGTTTTTGCGATGCGGCGAAGGCGCGGCCGATAGCGAAGGAGGGTGGCTGCACCGGCGCGCGGGGATCGCGGAAAACCAGCCCGACGAGATTGTCGACGACGAGGATGAAGCCGAGCGCGAGGCCGAGGTAGAGCAGTGCGGCGGTGAGGAGGAGCGACATATCCATCCCTCTAGACGATCGCCGCCGGAGCACGGCCGCCGGCTGCGGCGATCGGGACGGAGAGGATATCAGCACAGTCGTCGTTCATGGCAACTTCCCCGGTTTTGCCGTAAACAACCAATGTATCTTCTTGTTCCCTCCGATCGGGCGAGGGCTCAATTTTTTCAGAAAGCCTCAAAGCGTGCAGCGTCATCCGGCCTCTGTTCACCCCCGCATGGAAGCCCGTCCTCCGGAAATTCGATAATGCACAACTAATTCAAGCTTATGACAAAAAGCATCAAAGGGCGCCGCGACGACGCCCTTTTTTGATCCAGCTGCTTGAATTCTTATCAGAGTGCCGTCTTGCGACTCGCGGTCCGTTTCGGTGCCGGCGTCACGACGCCGTTCGTCTTGCTGCCCGCGACGCTGCGCTTGGCCTTGGGTTTGACTTCCTTGCCGTCGGATGAGGCAGCGGAGCCCTCGAGCGTTTCGCGCTCGTGCCGTGCCTGTTCCCAATGGATGGATTCTCGTCCTGTCGGATAGCCCTCTTCTTCCCAGAGGGCGTATGCACGTCTTTTGATCCACTCATCCCGAGTTTCTGCCATCGCTGATCTCCAGTCACATGATGCCGTCGTTCGAACGCGATACTGTCGGGATGGTTCCAGAGGAACGGAACTCTTTCAAGCGAAATCGCCCCTACAACCGGAAATATTTCGCGTTGCAGCATATTAGGGTTGAGAAGAGGCGCTCAGCGCCCGCCAAACTCCGCCGCCTTGTGCAGATCTGACACGAACTCCAGGCGCAACCTGTGCCGTTCTGCCTCGTCGCGAATGCGCAAGAGATAGGAGGGGTGGATGGTGACCAGAACAGGCGGATGGTTTGCCGGCTGCAGAATATGGCCGCGCGCCGGCGTCAACTTCACCTTCGGCCCGAGCAACGCATAAACAGCGCTTGCGCCGAGCGCCACGACCAGTTTCGGTTGCAAGATGTTGAGCTCAGCGCCGAGCCACCAGGCGCAACGCCGGATCTCGCCGGTATTGGGTTTTGCATGCAGCCGCCGTTTGCCCCGTGGCGTGAACTTGAAGTGCTTGACGGCATTGGTGACATAGCAGCGCTTGCGGTCGAGACCCGCCTCGTCGAGGCAGTGATCGAGCAGCTGGCCGGCGGGGCCGACAAAGGGCTTTCCGGTCAGATCCTCCCGGTCACCCGGCTGTTCGCCGACGAGGACGATCTCGGCTTTCCCTGAGCCTTCGCCGAAGACGATCTGCGTGGCATTCCTGTAGAGATCACAGCGGGTGCAGCCTTCGGCCTGATGGCGCAGTTCGGCAATGCTGTCGGCATTCGCGACTTCGAGCGCCAGGGCAGGACCGACGGTTGCGGCTATGTTCATGATGGCGATCCTCATCTCATTGGGATCAATCGATCTGTGCCGGGATTGTTCCTGCCTTCGCGATCGGGCCCGCCAGCCGGCAAAATGATCACGGCGAGGAAATTTCGCGTCATGGGAGAGAGCAGGCGCGATTGAACGCTGCCGTTTCCCGGCTATATTTGCCAGCGATGTTCTATCTCCTGTCGACCTACTGGCCGCATATCCTCTTTGTCGTTTCGATCGCCATGGGGGCCGCGGCGGCGATCCATGCCGCCATGACCAAGGAGGAGGTGCGTGCGGCGATCGGCTGGGTCGGCGTCATCATCCTGTCGCCGATTATCGGGGCGGTGCTCTATGCGATCGCCGGCATCAACCGCATCCGCCGCAAATCGCTGAGCATTCGCCGCGATGCGCTGCTGCCGGCGGCCGAAATCGACGAGTTGGAGACGTTCGACGCCGAGGCCGAGACCGTCATCAGCCAGTTCGGCCGCCGCTTTGCGGCGCTGCAGACGCTCGGCGATCGGGTGACGCGCAATCCGCTGACCTCGGGCAATACCATCGACGTGCTGGAGACCGGCGACGAAGCCTATGCGGCGATGAAATCCATCATCGACGCGGCGGCGCGCAGCATCCTGCTCGAAACCTATATTTTCGACCGCGACGCGATCGGGCTGCGCATCGCCGATGCGCTGATTGCGGCGGTCAAGCGCGGTGTCGAGGTCCGGGTGCTGATCGATGCGGTCGGCGCGCGTTATTCGGTGCCGAGCATTCTCGGCCATCTCAAGGAGGGCGGCGTCACCGTCGCCGTCTTCAACGGCAACGTCATCATGGGCTTGCGGCTGCCCTATGCCAATCTGCGCACCCACCGCAAGATCCTGATCGTCGACGGAAAGATCGCGTTGACCGGCGGCATGAATATCCGCGCGGGCTTCAGCGAGGAAGCGACGGGCGAAAGCTTTGCTCACGACACGCATTTCAGCGTCACCGGGCCCGTCGTTGCCGATCTCTTCGATCTTGCCGCGGAAGACTGGCGCTTCTCGACGCAGGAGCTGTTGAACCGCGAGTCCTGGCGCATCGAACCGCCGCAGCGCAGCCCCGGCGACCCCATCCTGATGCGCGTCGTCGCCTCCGGGCCGGACCGCAGCGTCGAGACCAACCATAAGATGTTGATGGGCGCCTTTTCCGTGGCGCGCCAATCGATCCGCATCATGTCGCCCTATTTTCTGCCGGACCGCGAACTGATCAGCGCGCTGGTGACAGCGGCGCGGCGCGGCGTCGAAGTCGATATCGTCGTGCCCGCGGTCAACAACCTCGTGCTGGTCGACCGGGCGATGACGGCGCAATTCGACCAGATCCTCAAGGGTTACTGCCGCATCTGGCGCTCGACCGGCAGTTTCAGCCACTCGAAGCTTTTGACGATCGACGGCACCTGGGCCTATGTCGGCTCATCCAATCTCGACCCGCGCTCGCTCAGGCTGAATTTCGAGGTCGATCTCGAAGTGCTGAACGAGGGTTTTGCCGGCGAGATCGACGAGCATATCGAGGAAACCCTGAAATCGGCAACGCCGGTGACGCTCGACGGCTTGCGCGCGCGGCCCTTCCCCGTGCGGCTGCTTGAAAAGGTTTTGTGGCTGGGTTCGCCCTATCTCTAATGCATGTCGCTCAAAAGTGTGCAGCGGTTTTGGGAGGACGACATTCATAAGACAAAAATCTGGCGCGTTGCATGAATCAAGTCGATGCGACGCGCCTTTTTTGCGGTCGGACATGGCAAGTTCCGCTGGCCCTCCTATACTGCCGAGAGAAGCCTTTTTGATCAACGGAATGACTGCGCCTTCCGATGCACGCCAAGAAAGACAATCTTCCTTCCAGCATTCTCGCCTCGATCCGGAGCAGGAAGAAGCGGCTCGACCCGGCCTATACGGAAACACGGCCGCGCAGCGACGGAACGCTGATCGCCTCCTACAACGTGCACAAATGCGTCGGCACCGACCGCCGCTTCGATCCGGAGCGCACCAGCCGGGTGATCCATGAAATCGGCGCCGACGTCATCGCGCTGCAGGAGGCCGATACGCGCTTCGGCGAGCGCACCGGCATTCTCGATCTCGGCCGGCTGGAGCGGGAAACCGGGCTGATCCCGGTGCCGGTCGCCGGCATGGCCAAGGCGCATGGTTGGCACGGCAATGTCGTGCTCTTCAAGAAGGGGCTGGTGCATGACGTGCACCAGGTCAAGCTGCCGGGGCTGGAGCCGCGCGGCGCCCTCGTCGCCGAGATCGAGCTTGAGCAGGGCGGGGTGCTGCGCATCATCGCCGCACATTTCGGCCTGCTGCGCCACAACAGAGCCCAGCAGGCCCGCATGCTGGTCGAACTCATCAACGACAGACGGGAGATGCCGACCATCCTGCTCGGCGACCTCAACGAATGGCGGCTCGGCGACCGCTCCTCGCTCAACACTTTCCAATCCGCCTTCGGCCCGTTGCCGCCCGCCGTCCCCAGCTTCCCCGCCGGCCTGCCGCTTCTCGCCCTCGACCGCATCATCGCCAACCGCAAGGGCATCATCTCGGAGGTGGAGGCGCACGATACGCCGCTGGCGCGGATTGCCTCGGATCATCTGCCGATCAAGGCGCTTGTCGATCTGGGGTCAGCAGGCCGGTAGACCAGCTTTCGCAAAAGCGCGCAAACGCCTCCCGCCAGAATTGAGCACTCGGTTAGAGCAGGAGCGGCGAACAATTTTCGCGCCCAAACCTGCCATGCTGCCTCGACAAGCTGGGCGCCGTTCTTGACCTGGATCAAGGTCATCGCGACAGGATAAACTTACGGTCGATTTGTGGTCTTACGGCATCAACAACTCCGAAGGAGAACCACAATGGCGAATACAATCTTCCAGACCCGTTCCGGTGCGTCAACGGCGACGCCCGCGCAAGTTTCCGTCCCCATTCTCGGCGCAACGGTGGCGGCTTCTACGGCCGTATCGTTCCTGCTTTGCATACTTCTTGGCTTCGTCGCTCCCGAATGGGGGCTCCATAGGCCGTGGCTGCAGTTTTACCTCGGGCTCACCGGCTTCGACCTCTGGAGCGTGGTGCTCGGTACGGCTCAAAGCGTCGTCTTCGGGGGCTATGCGGGCGTATTGCTCGGAACCATTTTCAATGTCATCAGCCGCCGTTTTGGCTGAATAGCTACGCCCTTCGACTGCTGTCGCCAAGGCGGTGGCCTCTGTCGATCGGGCTGGCCCGGCGGTGTGTACCGAAGCACATAAAATCGCAGTCGCCCCGCTGCCGCGTCAGGCAGTAGCGGTGAACTGTTATCAGCCAAAGGAGAAGGCTTATGAGAGTGACGATTATCAACGCAGTCCTGCTGGCCGGGGCCATCACCGTCTGCGGGGCAGGTCTGACTTTTGCTCAGGCTAATGGGCCGGATCCGCATCATTCCGAAGAATCGCCGCAGGCCGCCTCGCCTTCGGACATGGGAGGAATGAACGGAAGCCAGGGAGCAATGCCCGGCTCCGACAAGATGCCAGGCGGGATGATGGGGCACGGCATGACGATGCGATCCGGCATGATGGGCGGCATGCCGATGATGGGCATGCGTGGACCGATGATGAAGATCATGTTCGCGGTCGCTGATACCGACGGGGACGGCGCACTTTCCTTCGAGGAGGTGACGGTGATCCACAAACGGATCTTCGGCAGCGTGGACGCCAACAAGGATGGAAAGGTCACGACCGAGGAAATTCAGGCCTTCTGGCAGCCTTAGCGAACCCGGCGGATCTGGGTCGGGGCTCTCTGGATGGTCGCGGGGCCTCAGAGGATATGATAGGATACTGACGAACTCATCGCGGGAGGGGTAAGTGCGCCGAGCCTTTCTCACTGTAATCCTTTGCACGCAGTTCGCCTCGATCGCGGCCGCGTCCGAGCTTTCGGTCTTCCATACGGCTTCATTCGGCAGCAACAGGTCGATCAGCCTCAGCGTGGCCGCGGGCGGCGCCGCCCGAGATCCCGCCTTCGATTTCGACGTCGTCATCGCGCTATCGGAACTCGACGGTGGCGGAGCAGTGCTCTATCGGGACGCCGGAAGACACCAGGCAAGCGTGCGATGCGTTTCCCCCGCCATGGTGCGGATCAAGTCCGCCAACTACGCGGTCGATGTTTCGGCGCGGCCGGGTGCCGACTGGAAGCACGATCTCTGGGCCGCGCTCTGCACCGCCCCGGTCTCGTAAGAGCAACGGTCAGCCCTTCCGGGGGCGGACTTCCATGAAGACATACGGCGCGCCGGCTCCGGAGGGGATCGCGTAGACGTCATAGGCGGCCTTGCCATCGTCTCCCATTCCCAGCGAGCCCGGTGGCATTCCCGGCACCGCTAATCCGCGGATGTGCGGCCGCTCCAGCAGACGTTCGACGGCTTCGAGCGGCACATGTCCTTCAAGGTAGTATTCCTCGACGACTGCGGTGTGGCAGCCCTCCATGCCGGGGGGTACCGCTAGCCGCGCCTTGACGGCGGCCAGGTCGTCCGAGTCGTGGACGTCGACGGAATACCCTGCCGATCCCATCGCCTTCGCCCATTCGTGGCAGCAGCCGCAGTTCGGATCCCTGTAGACCGTCATCTTGGTTGGAACGGTGGCATGCGCCCTACCGCCCGGAAACGCCAGGGCGGTCCCCGCCATTACGATGAAGCTTCTTCTATGCATCGTCTCCACCTCTGGATGTCCACCGCCCGACTGGGAGCCGGGCGGTGGAAGGTTTGCTATTTTACCTCGGTGACGGTCAGCTTGCCGTTCACGCGCTCGGCGACGAACTCGACGTTGGCGCCCTCCTTCATCTTCGCGAGGATCGCCGCGTCTTCGACCCGGAACACCATGGTCATTGCGGGCATGTCGAGGTTCTTCAGGTCTTCGTGCTTGATGGTAACCTTCTTCGCCTTGGCGTCGACCTTGTTGACGACGCCCTTGGTGAATTCCTGAGCGAAGGCACCGAAGGCTGCGCTCGCCGAGAGAAGAGCAGTCAGCCCGATCTTGATCATTGCGGATTTCATCTTCATGGCTCCTGTTATTGAGGATTATTTCCCAACGACTGTGACGTCGCCGTGCATGCCGGCTTCGTAGTGGCCAGGGATCAGGCAGGCGAACTTGAACTCGCCGTCGGTGGTGAACTTCCAGACGATTTCGCCGGATTGGCCGGCCGGCAGGCGGATGGAATTTGCGTCGGCATGTTCCATTTCGGGGAACTTCTCCATGACCGCCTTATGCTCGAGAATCTTGTCTTCCTCATCGAGCACGAACTCGTGGTCGACGGTCCCTGTATTCTTGATCGCGATCTTGACAGTCTGTCCCTTCCGAACGTTGAAGACGGCGGGGGTGAACAGCATCTTGCCGTCGTCGGTTTCCTTCATCGTGACACGGATCGTCTGTGATGCTTTCGTCTTGTCGCCGGGTTCGCCAATGGCCATTTTTTCACCATGGCCGCCAGCGTGAGTGCCGGAGGCGAGGGCCGGCGATGCGAGGGCGACGAGCGCCAGTGCCAATAGATAGTTCTTCATGCGTAGATCCTTTTTTGACGTAGGAGACTTGGCCTCAACCGTTTGTCGGTTTCGGCGTGATTTGGGTTTTCGCGTCTTTGGCCTTGGTCGCGTCCGGCAGTTCGCCGGTCCACTCCCAGGCCTGCGTTCCGGGCGGGTTTTCGTACCAGCCCGGATCGGCGTAATCGTCCGCCGAGACGCCCTCGCGGACCTTGACGACCGAGAACATGCCGCCCATCTCGATGGGGCCGTGGGGACCCCAGCCGGTCATCATCGGCACGGTGTTCTCGGGAATGGGCATTTCCATTTCGCCCATGTCGGCCATGCCCTTGGTGCCCATGGGCATGTATTCCGGCTGCAGCTTCCTGATCTTCTCGGCTACCTTCGATTTGTCCGCGCCGATGAAGGTCGGGATGTCGTGTCCCATGGCGTTCATTGTATGGTGCGACTTGTGGCAGTGGATCGCCCAGTCGCCGAGGTACTTGGCGTCGAACTCGTAGGCGCGCATCGCACCGACCGGGATGTCGATGCTCACCTCCGGCCACCGCGCCTCCGGCCGCACCCAGCCGCCGTCGGTGCATGTCACCTCGAAGTCATAGCCATGCATGTGGACGGGGTGGTTCGTCATCGTCAGGTTGCCGACGCGGACCCGTACCCTGTCGTTCCTGGAAACGACGAGCGGGCTGATGTCCGGGAACACCCGGCTGTTCCAGCACCACATGTTGAAGTCGGTCATCTCCATGATACGCGGCACGTAGGAGCCGGGATCGATGTCATAGGCGTTGAGCAGGAAGACGAAGTCGCGATCGACGCGCATGAACTTCGGGTCCTTCGGATGGACGACGAAGAAGCCCATCATGCCCATCGCCATCTGCACCATCTCGTCGGAATGCGGGTGGTACATGAAGGTGCCGGACTTCACGAGGTCGAACTCGTAGACGTAAGTCTTGCCGACGGGGATGTGCGGCTGCGTCAGTCCGCCGACGCCGTCCATTCCCGATGGCAGGATCATGCCATGCCAATGGATCGTCGTGTGTTCCGGCAGCTTGTTGGTGACGAAGATGCGCACGCGGTCGCCTTCGACCGCTTCGATCGTCGGGCCCGGCGACTGCCCATTGTAGCCCCACAGGTACGCGGTCATGCCGTCGGCCATCTCCCGCTCGACCGGTTCGGCGACGAGGTGAAACTCCTTGACGCCGTTGTTCATTCGGTGAGGAAGGGTCCAGCCGTTGAGGGTGACGACCGGCTGGTAGTCCGGACCGGAGGTCGGGTGGAGCGGCGGCTGCATGTCCGCCGATTCCATCGTCGGGGCATCGGGGAGGCCCATTGCCGATGTCTTCGTCCAGGCGCCGGCCGCAAGCAGTGCGGCACTCGCACCGAACAGTTGTCGTCTATTGAACATGATGGGTTCCTTTCTCAATGGCCGCCGCCACCGCTGCTTTCGGAAGCAGCGGCGACCTCGGTCTCTGCCGACGCGTTCGTCGCGCCGCCGCCGTAGATCGCCGGCGCGAGGTTGGCTTCGGCCAGCCAGAAATCGCGCTTCGCGTTGACGGAGAGCAGGATGGAGTTGATCTTGTCGCGGGTATCGGTGAGCAGCTCGAAGGTGTTCGAAATCATGCCATTGTAGGTCAGCAGGGATTCTTCCTCGACCTTGGTGCGCAGCGGCACGACATTATTGCGGTAATGCCGCGCGATGTCGTAGTTCGAGCGGTAAGCCTCGTAGGCGGAGCGCGCTTCCGAGCGGACGTTGACGGCCTTCTCCGCAAGCTGGTTCGCCGCACGCATGTACGCCACCTCGGCCTTGCGCATACGGGCCTTGCCGGTGTCGAAGATCGGGATCGAAAACTGCAGCTCGACCTGCGCGGTCGTCCTTGTCTTCTTCTCGTCGTCCTCGATTTCCCGTTCCGTTTCGAAACCGGTCAGGATTTCGAGGTCGGTGACATAACGGGTCGCTTCGGTGAGGCCGTAGGACTTGGCGGTGACCTCGAGTTCGAGCTTCGCGACCTGGAGGTCTATCCGGTTTCGGAGCGCCTCGGCCTCGATAGTGTCCCTTTTGGCGACGGACCTGGGCAGCGGCGGCAAGCTGTTTGGAATCTGATAGTCCAGATCCATGCCCCAGAGGCCCATGAGCCGGGTCAGTTCTTCCTTGGCGAGACGGGCCGACAGGCGGGCCTTCGCGGTCTCTCCGGCGAGTTCAGCGACGAACACGTGCTCGCGGGCTTGGGCACCCTTGGTCATCGCCCCGGTCTCGCCCAGCTTTTCGGCGAGTTCGGAAGCCGCGTCCGCCGCGGCCTGGGCGCGCTGGAGCTGGCCGACGTTCTCCCAGCCCGCCACCGCCCCGATCCAGGCACGCCGCGTATTGGCGGCGACCTGGAGCGTTCGCACGGCTGCGATCAACTGTGCCTGCCGGAAACGAGTATCGGCGATCGCTATGTCCCGGTTCCTGGTCGCAAGCGCCAGGATGTTGGTCGCGATCATCCCCTCGATGGTCTTGAACGCCTCCAGTTCCGGCGTCCCCATTCCCGTCGTGCCGATGGAGGCAGTCGGATTGATGAACATCGTCGACTGCCAGGCGTCGGCAGCGCTGTCACCCAGATCGGCGTAGACGACCTGCAGGCCCTTGTTGTTCAGGAGGGCGATCTGGACCGCCGTCTCGACGTCGAGGGACTTGTTTCGAGCGAGCAGGCTTTTGACCTGCGCGGACGCCGACCGGGCCTGGCTCTGGCTCTGGATCCAGACGGTCTCTTTCGCCGTGACAATGGCGGTCTTGTTGGAAACGGCCGTGAAGCCTGCCTCCTTGCCGGAATACTCGGCGCCTGTGACGCAGCCGCTCAGCACCAGCGGGAATGCCAATGCCGTCGTCAATTTTCTGAGGTCGATCACGAGGCGTCTCCCTTGGCCGGAGCCTGCAGATCGTTCTGTCTGCGCCATGGCTTGGGATCGACAGGCTGTCTGATGGTGTAGCCGGAGATCGGCGAGCGGTATGCCACGGCGCGCGCGGGCGGCTGTTCGACTGCGGCGGCAGAGGCCACCACGTCGGGAGGAAGTGTGGAGCAGCCGCCGATGACAAGCGGCAGCCCCACCAAGAAAAGCGAGGGTTTCATTATGAAATGTCCGAAAAAGAGATAGCCTACCGGGCGCTCGCCCAGATACGGGCAGGCGACCGACTGGACCCGTCAAGCGGGTGCGTCTCTAATCAGATATTCGGGGGACGGTGGAGAGCCGGCAGTTCGCCAAGGGCGGTACGGTCGTCGGCGAACTGGCGGATTGAGGTCACGACGGGTCCGCCGACGTCGGGGCCTTCACAGATGATGCCAAAGCCGCCGCAGAAGTCCTTGCAGCATTCCTGCTTGACGAGCTTGGATGCACCGTCGCCATCATGGGATACGTCGGATACATCGCCATGCGAATGGCCGTGATGGGCCGCTTCCGTCATGTCATGGCCCTCGTCGGATGGTGTGATGTCCGAGACGGCGACCTTCAGCTCGGGGAACGAGGAGCCATGCATCGCTGCGTTGGCGTTCGACAGCGAGTACCCCGCCAGTGATACGATGATCACCAGCCGCATCATCATGAGCAGCCTGCTCACTGTGATTCGGTACATCTTGCCCATTTCCAACGAACTACATGCAAAGCAGCGCAATTTCAATTAGGACAACGTCTCGTCGATGTTCGAGTCCTTTATGTGGCGCGAATATAACGTTGTGCACAGCTTCACGATCCTCGGGTCGTCGCCAAGACGGGCCGCTAAATCGTGTCGACGCCGGCCATATCACAGTTCCTGGGCTGACCGCTTTCGGCGCGGAAACACCATCCGGTCGACCGTCTCGTCACGGGCGATGAGCGTGTGCCAGGCCGCCGCGGCGAGATGCAGGGCGACCATCCCCAGGATGACCCTCGACCCCACGACGTGGTACGGCGCGATCCCGAACCAGAAATAGCTTGCGACGAATCCCATGCAGGCCTGCGCGATGATCGCTGCGTAGAAGGCGTGATGAAGTACCGCTGCGACCCGCCCGGCCCATGTGCCGGAAGGGCGTGTCTGCGGCGGCTGGATGATACGAAGAGCCAGCCTGATGCCCATCAGCAGGCCGATCGCCATTCCCGCGTAGTTGTGGAGGTGGTGCTGGACAACATCCCAGTGCGACGGGGTCATGCCCATGTGGACGGCGTGGTGGGTTCTTTCGATGCTGCCGCCCGTCAGGTACTGGACCGGCACCAGGAGGGCGACCAGCCAGTGAAGTCCTATCTGGGTCAAAGAATAGCCAGCTTTCATCGAGCCCCTCCCGGAAGAGGCGCAGACTAACCGGCGTCAGTTAATGCTTCCTCATCGGCCAATTTCCTAAGCGGCTGCCCGCCATAGATCATCCGGCACGGGGAACAATTCTGCTGCCGTACGGTTCTATGGCAAAAGGGAAATCCAGCCGAATGAAACTTGGGAGCATATTCCGCCACGCTCAGATCGTCGTCGTCGCCCTATTGGTGACGGCGCCTTTCGGCGTGGCCCTTGCGTCTTCCGCCGTTCAAATTCAGCGCTGTGCCGTTGCGGTGGAGCATCATCGCCATGGCGGAGATGAGTGCGGGCAGCGGACCTTGTGCTGTTCGACGACGCACTGCTGTCCGATCCTTCCGGAACTCGCCGCGGTTGCGGCGCCGCGCCTGGAGCCGGGTCGGCACGAAACGAAGCCGGTCGGCTACCGGCCGCTGCTGCTGATCCGCGCGATCGATCCGCCGCCCCGAAGCTCGGCTGCATAAGACCCAATCCATCTTCAATCAGATATCGGAGCACGATCATGAATATGCTCTCCAAACTAGCCGCTTGCGCGGTTGCCACCGCTGCGTCCTTTGCAATCCTTCCATCGGGCGCTTCCGCCCAGTCGACGACGGCCTATCCGGAGAAATGCAAGTCCCAGGGCATGGGCATGTCAAAGGCGGACATGCCGTCAGGCGGCATGCAGATGGGCGAGATGACCGACTACCAGAAGGCGTCGATGGAAGGCATGAAGGACATGCACATGAACATGATGCAGGGGATGATGAAGAAGGACGCCGACCTCTCCTTCGTCTGCGGCATGATCGCCCACCACATGGGCGCGATCAGCATGTCGGAGGTTGAGCTCAAGTACGGCGACAACGACGAGGCCAAGCAGATGGCCCGGAAGATCATCGAAGCCCAGAAGAAGGAGATCGAAGAGATGTCCAAGTGGGTGGACAAGGAAGCCAAATAGGAGATGCCGCCATGCATCATATGTCGACTGAAATGAAGGCCTGCATCGACAACTGCCTGGCCTGCTACGGCGAATGCCTGTCGATGGCCATGGGCCATTGCCTTGAACTGGGCGGAGAGCACACGAAGCCCGCGCACTTCAAGCTGATAATGGCCTGCGCGGAGATCTGTCGGACCTCCGCGCATTTCATGCTGATCGGCTCCGAGCCAAGCATGTCTGCCGGGAATGCGCCGAAATCTGCGCCCAGTGCGCCGAGGACTGCAAACGGATCGGCGACATGCAGAGCTGCGTCGACGCCTGCCGCCGCTGCGCCGATAGCTGCCGCAAGATGGCGGCTTAATTGGGAAGGCGCCCGCCCTTTTGCTGCCCAAATAGGAACGGATATCCGGTGAAGCAAAGGATATCCGTAGCGGTGACAAAGGGGCGGGTTGGACCGCAGCGTTGATGAGACAGACCACTTGCACGAACAACGTCGGACTGCTTTCCATCATGGCAGCGCTTTTGATGACGGCAGTCCCGTCGTCGGCCGCCGAGGATGTTGTTGTCCTTCGGCAGGCGGACATGAAGGCCATGGCCGCCGCGGCGAAGTCGATCTCCGGCATGTTCAAGGATCCGGCGAGCTATAAAGCCGTCGAGTTCAGGTGGGCGGCCGACACCATCCGCGATAAATCGGGCGTCGTCCTCGCCGGACACTTCGCAATCGAGGCCGCCGGCCCGCAGTCGAAGGCCAAACCGAACATCTTGGAGGAGCGCGACCGGTTCGACCGTATGGCGAACGATCTGCGCGACTACGCCGTCGCGCTGGACGCCGCGGCGGAGAAAAATCCTGGACCGATGCCCGCGAGCATGCGCATGAAGCCTGGAGAGCCCATGGGCGGCGGCCCCTTAGGCACTCACGTCCGCAACGAGCAGGAGCTGTCGGAAATGCCGGCGGAACACGCGTTCCACCTTATGCTTCAGACCTGCGCGACCTGCCACGCCAGATTCAGGATGGAATGAGGCCGACCACCCGCGGCCGTGGATTGCTGGCCTTGTTCAAGCTCTAAACGAAACCCAGCTTCATCTGTTGCTCTCCGGGCGACGACGCCGATTCGGAGGTGGAAAAGGACATTTTGGAGGGGCGGATGAGATGCTGATGCAACACCCCTTGACGCCTTCCCATCTTTGAGAAATGCTAAGATGTCAGACCAATTTCATGGCCTGACTGCCTGATAAGAAAATGGGGAACCATGAAGGCAAAGCTTAGCGATAGGCCGGTGATCCGGCCGCTTCCCGCCATGGACCGCGCGCGTCAGGTGACCGATGCGCTGGCGGACTATGTCGAGGATGCGCGCCTGCAGGCCGGTGATCGGCTGCCGGCGGAGCGGGAGCTGATGGCGGCCCTTGCGGTCGGGCGTTCGACCATTCGCGAGGCGATCCGGCATTTTCAGGCGCTTGGGGTGATCGAGACGCGCAAGGGCAGCGGCACCTATCTGCTGAAGCCGGTGTCCCGGGCAACGATCCATATGCCGCTGTCGTTCGATGCGGTGCATCTGCGCGATGCGCTGCTGCAGACCCTGGAGGTTCGCCGCGGCATCGAATGCGAAGCGGGCATGGTCGCAGCTAGACGGCGCACCGCAAAGGATCTCGTCGTCATCGAGGAGAAACTCAACGAGATGGAGCGGGTGCATCTGGAGAAGGGCACCTCAGGGCCGGAGGATCTGGCCTTCCATCTCGCCGTCTACGACGCCACCCACAATCCGCTGTTTCGCCAGCTTCTCGAGCAGATGCGCGAGACCTTCGAGCGCTTCTGGGAACATCCCTTCGACCGGCAGGATTTCGCCCGCCGGTCCTTTCCCTTTCACCGCACCCTTTTCAACGCCATCGCTGCCGGGGATGCCGAGGCGGCGCGCGCGGAAACATTGAAAATTCTCGACATCGTCGAGGAAGACATCAAGGAAATGTCCAAATGAGCAGCGGCGCCGACCCGTTCGATCTTGCCTCCATCATCACCGCCCATGACGACGGCAATTTCGCCGATGCGGTCGTGCCGCCGATCTTCCAGACCTCGCTTTTCACCTTTTCCGATTATGACGAGATGATCACCGTCTATCGCGGCGAGAAGGTACGGCCGACCTATACGCGCGGGTTGAACCCGACGGTGCGGGCCTTCGAGGAAATGCTGGCCAAGCTCGAAGGCGCTGAAGATGCGCTGGGTTTTGCCAGCGGCATGGCGGCGATCTCGTCTTCCGTGCTGAGCTTCGTCGAGCCGGGCGACAGGATCGTTGCCGTCAAACACGTCTATCCCGATGCCTTCCGCCTGTTCGGTACCATCCTGAAGCGGATGAAGATCGAGGTGACCTATGTCGACGGGCGCGACGAGGAGGCGGTTGCCAGCGCGCTGCCCGGCGCCAAGCTTCTCTACCTGGAAAGCCCGACGAGCTGGGTGATGGAGGCGCATGATGTCGGCGCGCTCGCGGCGCTGGCCAAGCGGCACGGCGTCGTCTCGATGATCGACAACAGCTGGGCGAGCCCGTTCTTCCAGCGGCCGCTGACGCTCGGCGTCGATCTCGTCATTCATTCGGCCTCGAAATATCTCGGCGGCCATAGCGATGTCGTGGCGGGCATCGTCGCCGGCTCGAAGGACATGATCGCGCGCATCAAGGCCGAGGCCTATCCCTATCTCGGCGGCAAGCTTTCGCCCTTCGACGCCTGGCTGCTCATCCGCGGCCTGCGCACCCTGCCGCTGCGCATGCGGGCGCATGAGGCGTCGGCGCTTGAAATCGCCCGGCGCCTGCAGAAGCTCGAGGTGGTCGAGACGGTCTGCCATCCCGGCCTCGCCAACCGTTTGCCCGCCGGGCTCAACGGCACCTCGGGCCTGTTTTCCTTCATCTTCCGCGAGGGTGTCGATATCCGCGCCTTCGCCGATCACCTCAAGCTCTTCAAATTGGGTGTAAGCTGGGGTGGACATGAAAGCCTGATCGTACCGGGCGAGGTGGTGCTGCAGCAGAAGGCACAGCCGAATTCCGCACATGCCTTCGGCATCCATGCGCGATCCGTACGCCTCCATGTCGGCCTCGAAGGAACCGAGGCCCTGTGGAGAGACATCGAGGAGGCGCTCGCCGCCGCCCCGCAATCCTGAAACCCGAGAAACCTAAAAGGGGGAACTGAGCATGAAAAAACTAATAATCTCGACGCTCTTTGCTTCGATGATGGCGGGCACCGCCTTTGCCGACACCACGCTCAAGCTTGTCGAAGTCATCACCAGCCCGGAGCGCACCGAAACGCTGAAATCGATCGTCGGCAAGTTCGAGGCCGCCAATCCCGGCACCAAGGTCGACATCATCTCGCTGCCCTGGAACGAAGCCTTCCAGAAGTTCGCAACCATGGTGTCGGCCGGCGACGTGCCCGATGTGATGGAGATGCCCGACACATGGCTGTCGCTCTATGCCAATAACGGCATGCTCGAAAGCCTCGAGCCCTATCTCGAAAAGTGGGAGCACACCAAGGAACTGACGCCGCGCGCCCTCGAACTCGGCCGCGACGTCAAGAACACCGCCTATATGCTGCCCTATGGCTTCTATTTGAGGGCGATGTTCTACAACAAGAAGCTGCTTTCGGAAGCCGGTGTCGCAGCGCCGCCGAAGACGCTGGAGGAATTCACCGCCGCTTCGGAAAAGGTCTCCAAACTGTCGGGCAAATACGGCTACTGCATGCGCGGCGGTGCCGGCGGCCTCAACGGCTGGATGATTTTCGCCGCCTCGATGGCCGGCTCCAACAAATACTTCAACGAGGACGGCACCTCGACGATGAACAGCCCCGGCTGGGCCAAGGGCATCGAATGGATGGTCGATCTCTACAAGAAGGGCTATGCGCCGAAGGACAGCGTCAACTGGGGCTTCAACGAAGTCGTCGCCGGCTTCTATTCCGGCACCTGCGCCTTCCTCGATCAGGATCCGGATGCGCTGATCGCCATCGCCGAACGCATGAAGAAGGAAGATTTCGGCGTCATGCCGCTGCCGAAGGGGCCTGACGGCAAGTCCTTCCCGACCATCGGCTACGGCGGCTGGTCGATGTTTTCGACCAGCGGCAACAAGGATCTCTCCTGGAAGCTGATCGCCACCCTCGAAGGGCCGGAAGGCAATATCGAGTGGAACAAGCGCATCGGCGCCCTGCCGGCCTATACGGCAGCCGAGAAGGATCCCTTCTATGCCGGCGACCAGTTCAAGGGCTGGTTCGAGGAACTGGCGGATCCGAACACGGTGCCGACGGTGATGCCGACCTACCTCGAAGAATTCGCCTTCTTCAAGGATTCGCTGGCGATCAAGACCTCGCAGCAAGCCTTGCTCGGCGATATCTCGGCGAAGGATCTGGCCGACCAGTGGGCGGACTATCTGACCAAGGCGCAGCAGAAGTTCTTGTCGAAGAAATAAAGATAGAGGGCTTTGAGATTGAAGCCCCCTCATCCGCCTGCCGGCACCTTTACCTGGGTCGAGCCACTGGTCTCGACCCGTCCTTCGGACCCCCGAGGGGAGAAGAGACTCGTGGCGGCGCCGCTTTCCCCTTCTCCCCAGCGGGGAGAAGGTGGCCCGAGGGGTCGGATGAGGGGGCTCCGGTCTCTCCATTCAGAAACATCACCAATTCCCGACCGGGTAGACAATGGAAATTACGCACTGATGACCATTTCCGCCGATATGCTCGACATGCGTCGCGACCGCAGGCCATGGCTGCGTCGTCTTGCCGACGCTTCGGAACCCTATCTCTACAGCGCGCCGTCGCTGATCCTGATCATCGCGGTGATGCTGGTGCCGCTGACCTTGGGTGTTTCCTACGCCTTCCGCGACATCCAGCTGCTCAACCCGTTTTCCGGCGGCTTCATCGGGCTCGAGCATTTCCGCGAGCTTGCGGGTGATGCGGCCTTTTACGGGGCGCTGCGGAACACGCTCTGGTGGACCGGCGCTTCCGTCGTCCTGCAGTTCGTCTTCGGGCTCAGCCTGGCGCTTTTGCTCGACAAGCCGTTCCCGGGCCGGGCGATCGCGCAGGCGCTGGTCTTCCTGCCCTGGGCCGTGCCGTCCTTTCTTGCCGGCCTCAACTGGGCCTGGCTGTTCAATCCGGTCATCGGGCCGATCCCGCACTGGCTCTTCGGGCTCGGGCTGATGCATGAGCCGGGCAATATCCTTTCCGATCCCAATTATGCGATGTGGGGGCCGATCGTCGCCAATGTCTGGTGGGGCATTCCCTTCTTCGCCATCACGCTGCTGGCCGCCCTGCAGGCGATCCCGCGCGATCTTTACGAGGCGGCGTCGATCGACGGCGCCGGCTGGTTCCAGCGCTTCCGCTCGATCACCCTGCCGTTTCTGGCGCCGACCATCGCCATTACCGTGCTGTTGCGTACCGTCTGGATCTCCAATTTTGCCGATCTCATCGTCGTCATGACCAATGGCGGGCCGGCCGACCGGACGCAGATCGTCGCAAGCTATATCTTCACCACCGCGTTCAAACGACTCGATTTCGGTTATGCCTCGGCGATCGCGCTGGTGCTGCTCGCGCTGCTGCTTGCCTATTCGATGCTGATCATCCTGCTGCGGCAGACGCTGCTGAACAAGGATTGAGCCGATGAGACGATCCGTCATCCCCACCGTCGCGCACCGTCTGGCGATCCTCTGCTATATCGCTTTCGCGCTCTTCCCGCTGTTCTGGCTGCTCAAGGTCTCGGTGACGCCGAACGACTTGCTTTATAGCGAAGGCGTGCGCATGTGGCCCTCGCGCACGACCTGGGATCACTATGCCTTCGTGCTGCAGCACAGCGCCTTTCCGACCTTCTTCAAAAACAGCCTGATCGTCTCGGCCTCGACGGCGGTGACCGTGACGATCTGCGCCTCGCTCTCCGGCTACGCGCTGTCGCGCTTCAATTTCCGGGCAAAATACTGGATCGTCGCGCTGATGCTGCTGACCCAGATGTTCCCGCTCGTCATGCTGGTGGCACCGATCTTCAAGATCCTGTCGCCCTTGCATCTGACCAACAGCCTGGCCGGGCTGGTCATCGTCTACACCGCCTTCAACGTGCCCTTCGCCACCTTCCTGATGCAGTCCTTCTTCGACGGCATTCCCAAGGATCTGGAAGAGGCGGCGATGATCGATGGGGCGACGCAGTTCACGGCGTTTCGCCAGATCATTCTGCCGCTGACGCTGCCGGGGATTGCCGCCACGCTGGGTTTCGTCTTCACCGCCGCCTGGAGCGAGTTGCTCTTCGCGCTGATGCTGATCAACGGCAATGACGCGGCGACCTTCCCGGTCGGGCTGCTCACCTTCGTTTCGAAATTCTCGGTGGATTTCGGGCAGATGATGGCGGCGGGCGTCATGGCGCTCATTCCGGCCGGCCTCTTCTTCCTGCTCATCCAGCGTTATCTCGTCCAGGGCCTGACGGCCGGCGCGGTCAAGGGTTAAACAAATGGCATCGATCGATATCCAGAATATCCGTAAAGCCTATGGCCATGTGCAGGTGCTGCACGGCGTCGACCTTGAGATCAAGGACGGCGAGTTCGTCGTGCTCGTGGGCCCCTCCGGCTGCGGCAAATCAACGCTCTTGCGCATGATCGCCGGGCTGGAGGATGTCACATCAGGCGAGATCCGCATTTCAGGCGCCCGGGTGAACGAGCTGCATCCGAAGGACCGCGACATCGCCATGGTGTTCCAGTCCTATGCGCTCTATCCGCATATGAACGTCGCCGGCAATATGAGCTACAGCCTGAAACTGCGGAAGACGGCCAAGGAGAAGATAGCAAGTGCCGTGGCAGCGGCAGCCGGCAAGCTCGGCCTCGACCCGTTGCTCGAACGGCGGCCGAAGGCGCTTTCCGGCGGCCAGCGCCAGCGCGTCGCCATGGGCCGCGCCATCGTGCGTCAGCCGAAGGCCTTTTTGTTCGATGAGCCGCTCTCCAATCTCGATGCGCGCCTGCGCGAACAGATGCGCGCCGAAATCAAGAAGCTGCACGGCGACCTGAAGGCGACCTCGATCTACGTCACCCATGACCAGATCGAGGCGATGACGCTGGCCGACCGGATCGTCGCCATGCATGGCGGCGTGGTGCAGCAGGTCGGCAGTCCGCTGGAACTTTATGACCGCCCTGCCAATCTCTTCGTTGCCGGCTTCATCGGCTCGCCGGGGATGAATTTCCTCGAGGCGAGCTATGTCGAAGGCGGCGTCAAGCTGCAGGACGGCACGATCGTGCCGCTGGCAAAGCCGCTGCCGCTTGAAGATGGCGCCAAGGTGACGCTCGGCATCCGGCCGGAGCATGTGCTGATGACGAATGACGGGGCGGGCCTCGCCACCGATGTCGAACTCGTCGAACCCACCGGCTTCGGCATCATCCTGCATCTTGCCCTGCATGGCCTGCCGTTCAAGATTTTCACGCTCGATCGCGAAGCGCTGAAGGCAGGCCCGAAGGTGAACGTGGCCTTCCCGGCGAAATATCTGCATGTGTTCGACGGCGAGGGAAAACGTTTGGGATGAACGGCCGATTCTCGCGCGCTGCGAGCGGAAAATCTTTTGCCGCATCGCCCGGGAGGATTATATCACTGGGGTGATCATGCTGGACTGGATGCCATGACCGATACCGTTCTCGACCGCTTTCTCCGTTATACCGTTATCGACACCCAATCCGACCCTGCCTCGTCGACGCAGCCGACCACCGAAAAACAGAAGGATCTCGGCCGGGTGCTGGTCGAGGAATTGCTGAAGATCGGCCTTGCCGACGCGCATCTCGACGAACACGGTTATGTCTATGCGACCATTCCTGGAAATAGCGACAAGGCGGTGCCGGTCATTTGTTTCTGCTCGCATATGGATACGGCGCCCGATTTCAGCGGCACCGGCGTCAAGCCGCAGATCGTGCGGAATTATGCCGGCGGCGACATCAAACTTACCGGCGATCCGAGCCGGCTCATCCGGGTTTCCGAGCATCCGGAGCTGAATAACCAGATCGGCAACGACATCGTCACCACCGATGGCACGACCTTGCTCGGCGCCGACGATAAGGCCGGGCTGGCGGAAATCATGACGGCGGCGCAGTTCCTAGTCGACAATCCCGATATAAGGCATGGGACGATCAAGATCCTGTTCACCCCCGACGAGGAAGTCGGGCGCGGCGTCAACAAGGTCGACTTGAGGAAACTCGGTGCCGACTTCGCCTATACGATGGACGGCGAGACATCAGGCCACATCGAGGACGAGACCTTCTCGGCCGATGGCGTCGAGATCGCCATCTCGGGCGTCGCGATCCATCCCGGCTTTGCCAAGGACCGGATGGAAAACGCCATCAAGATCGCCGGCGCCATCATCGACCGGCTGCCGAAGGAGATGGCACCGGAGACCACCGAGGGCAAGCAGGGCTTCATCCATCCGGTCGGTGTGACCGGCTCGATGGAAAAGGCGTCGCTGAGCTTCATCATCCGCGATTTCACCGACAAGGGGCTCGTTGAAAAGGAGGTGATGCTCGAGGCCATCGTCAAGAAGGTGATGGCGGGCTATCCCGGCTCGGCCTATCATTTCCAGGTCAAGGAGCAGTATCGCAACATGAAGGTGGTGCTCGACCGGCACCCCGAGATCGTCGACAACGCCATCGAAGCGGTGCGCCGGGCCGGCATGACGCCGGTGCGCGGCAGCATCCGCGGCGGCACCGATGGCTCGCGCCTCTCCTTCATGGGCCTGCCATGCCCGAACATCTTCGCCGGCGGCCATGCCTTCCACTCGCCGCTCGAATGGGTCAGCCGCCAGGATATGGAAAAGGCGGTCAAGACGATCGTGGAACTGGCCAAGGTCTGGGAAGAGCGCGCTTAAGGCGCGCCTTTATTTCGCGAAAAACCGAAACAGCTTTAGCCGCCGTTCGCCTCAACGCTGCCGCGCAGCATGACGCTGTCAAAAGCGGGGCGGGGGATGGGGATCGCGATCCGCATTCCCGGGTCGGGTTCGATCGAGGGTTCCGGCAAGGTCACCGGCGCCGTGATCTGCATCGGCATGGGATTTGCGATGGGCGCCATCCGTGCCGTGGGCGTCGCATTGATCGGCGACATCGTGCTCGCTGTCGGCATCGGATCCGGAGCCGGTAGAGGAACCGGAACGGCCGAGGGGATTAGCGCCTCGAATTGCGGCGGCAGCATGCTTTCACCAGGCACATAATTCATCGCCACCTCATAGGCGGGCAGGGGCGGCGGTGTTTGGAGCATGCCGTCGGCGCCGCGCTTCTCGTAGAAGGCATTGCCGCCGGCGACCGCCACATAATGCATGTTGTTGTAGGGAAATTTCAGCCCATCGGTGTGGAAGAACATCGCATCCTTGACCGCAGGATGGCGGGCGCCTTTGAGGATCGCATCGGCGGCGGTCGCAAGCTCGGTTTCGGCCTGCGGCTTGACTTCGCGCGTCATCACGCCCGGCGCAAACTGCTTTTCCTGGGCGACGACGCCGCAAATCGACGGGGGATAAGCCCCTGACGTCAGCCGGTTCATGACGACGGTTCCGACGGCCATGTAGCCGTCTTCATCCGAATGCTGCGATTCGAAATACATCGCGCGCTGCAGGCAGTCACGGTCCTTGTTCGTATAGTTGAAGGTAACTTTCGCCGGTTGCTTCGTCTTCGCCGCCGTTGCCGCCGGTTTCGGTGTCGTTGTGCAGCCTGTGGCCGCCAGTCCTACGAACAAAACCCCGATCAGGGATTTTCCAAAGGAAATCTCCGCCCTCAACGCAAGGTGCCTCCTGTGGGATTAGTCCTACTTATTAACGTGAAAATCTTTTACTCGTCATGTGACAAAAATACAAACAACCATAGATCACAAAAACCAAAAGGGACTCTCGCCACATGAGAGTCCTGCGAGGAGGCGGGTCGTGACAACAACCTCCATCAGCTGCGGAACAGCTTCCAGCGGGTCGGCTTGAAGGCCACGCGGTGGCGGTCAAGTCTGTCGGCCTCGCTCGGCGGCAACTCGATCTCGATATGCGGGCGGTCGTTGCCGATATCCAGTTCGATGTGCCGGGTGCCGGCGACACGGCGGCTGGAGACCGGCTGGCCGGCGATGCAGTTTTCAGCCGATTCGCAGAGCCTGACATCATGCGGGCGGAAATAGAGCTGCGCCGTGCCATCAGGCTCGCCCTCGGCATTAAGGCCGAGCGAGCGGCCTTCGAAGCGGATGTCGCCCTCTGAGATTTCGACCTGCAGGCAGTTCGACTGGCCGATGAAGCCGAAGACGAAGGGCGAGTTCGGATTGTCGTAGACTTCGTCAGGCGTGCCGACCTGCTCGATCGCCCCCTGGCTCATGACGACGACGCGGTCGGCAAGCTCCAGCGCCTCGTCCTGGTCGTGGGTGACGAAGACGGTGGTGTGGCCGGTGCGGTCGTGGATCTCGCGCAGCCATTTGCGTAGGTCCTTGCGCACCTGGGCGTCGAGCGCCCCGAAGGGCTCGTCGAGCAGCAGCACGTTCGGCTCGACGGCCATGGCGCGGGCGAGCGCCACGCGCTGGCGCTGGCCGCCGGAAAGCTGGGCCGGGTAGCGTTTTTCCAGGCCGGAGAGCTGCACGAGGTCGAGCAGCTCAAGCGCCCGCTTGCGGATATCGGCCTTGGCGGGCCGCCGCGCGCTGTTTCTGACCCTCAGGCCGAAGGAGACGTTGTCGAGCACCGTCATGTAGCGAAACAGGGCATAATGCTGGAAGACGAAGCCGATATTGCGCTGCTGCACCGATTTCTTCGAGGCATCCTCGTCGCCGAAGAAGATCTGCCCCTCCGTCGGGCTTTCGAGACCGGCGATCAGGCGCAGCAATGTCGTCTTGCCGGAGCCCGACGGGCCGAGCAGGGCGATCAGCTCGCCGGAGCGGATGCCGAGCGAGACATCGTGCAGTGCCGGAAAACGATCGAATTCCTTGCGGATGTTTTGAACGCGTACTTCCATTCCAAATCCTTCAGTGCCGCCGGCTGGCTGAGATTTCAGCGCTATAGCGCATTTCCAGCAGCGTCTTCAAAACAAGAGTGACGAGCGCCAGCAAGGCCAAAAGCGTGGCGACGGCAAAAGCGCCGGTGAAATTATACTCGTTATAGAGAATTTCCACCTGCAGCGGCATGGTGTTCGTCTGGCCGCGGATATGGCCCGACACCACCGAGACGGCGCCGAATTCGCCCATGGCGCGGGCGTTGCAGAGAAGCACGCCGTAGAGCAGGCCCCATTTGATGTTCGGCAGCGTCACGTGCCAGAAGGTCTGCCAGCCGCTGGCGCCGAGCGAAAGGGCCGCCTCTTCGTCGGCCGTTCCCTGTTCCTGCATCAGCGGGATCAGCTCGCGGGCGACGAAGGGAAAGGTGACGAACATGGTAGCGAGGATCAGCCCCGGCACCGCAAACAGGATCTTGATGTCGTGGGCGCTGAGCCACTGGCCGAGCCAGGTATTGGCGCCGAACAGCAGCACGAAGACCAAGCCCGATATGACCGGGGAAACCGAGAAGGGCAGGTCGATCAGCGTCGTCAGGAAGGCCTTGCCCTTGAACTCGAACTTGGCGATCGCCCAGGCGGCGGCAACCCCGAAGATGAGGTTGAGGGGAACGCTGACACCGGCAACGATCAGCGTCAGGCGGATCGCCGAGAAGGTTTCGGCATCGCCGAGCGCCTCGATGAAGGGGCCGGCACCCTTGCGGAAGGCCTCGACGAAGACGGCTGCAAGCGGCAGCAGCAGGATCAGCAGCAGGAAGATCAGTGAGACGATGATCAGCGTGAAGCGCGCGATCCGGTTTTCGGTGGTGACCGAACGCAGCTTCACCGGTTGAGCGGTTGCATCAAGCGCCATAGCCGTACCTCCGCCTGCTCCAGCTCTGAATGAGATTTATAACCAGCAGCATGGAGAACGAGATGATCAGCATGATCGCCGCAATGCCGGTCGCCGCCGCATAATTATACTCTTCGAGCTTGATGATGATCAGCAGCGGCGCGATCTCCGATTTGAACGGCAGGTTGCCGGCGATGAAGATGACCGAGCCGTATTCGCCGACGCCGCGGGCAAAGGCGAGCGCAAAGCCGGTGAGCACGGCCGGAGCGAGCCCCGGCAGCAGCACGCGGAAAATCGTCTGGAAGCGGTTGGCGCCGAGTGTCGCTGCGGCTTCCTCCACCTCCTTGTCGATTTCCTCCATCACCGGCTGCACGGTGCGCACCACGAAGGGCAGGCCGACGAAGATCAGCGCCACGACGATGCCGGCAGGCGTAAAGGCGATCTTGATGCCGAGCGGCGTCAGGAACTGGCCGATCCAACCGTTCGGCGCATAAAGCGTCGTCAGCGCGATGCCGGCAACGGCGGTCGGCAGCGCGAAGGGCAGGTCGACCATGGCATCGATGATGCGCTTGCCGGGAAAGCGGTAGCGCACCAGCACCCAGGCCAGCAGGATGCCGAAGACGGCATTGACAACAGCGGCGATGAAGGCGCTCCCGAAGCTGATGCGCAGCGCGTTCAGCGTGCGCGGATCGAGCGCGATCGACCAGAATTTCTCCCAGCCGAGCGCGCTCGACCGGACGGCAAGGCCCGAGAGCGGGATGAGGATCAGAAGGGTGAGCCAGGTCAAGGTAAAGCCGAGCGCCATTCCGAAACCCGGAATGACACTCGGCCGCCTGAACCGCCACCGCGTGGGGCTATGTGCTTTCATGAAGTCTATTATTGGGCCGGCTTGTAGATCTGGTCAAATACCCCGCCGTCGCCGAAGAATTTCGGCTGTGCGCTTTTCCAGCCGCCGAAGTCGTCGATGGTCGCAAGCGTCAGCTTCGGGAAGCGGGCGATATCGGCCGGATCGGCGGCTTCCGGCTTGATCGGCCGGTAATAGTGCTTGGCGGCGATCTTCTGGCCTTCGTCCGAATAGAGGTAGTTGAGATAGGCTTCGGCGACCTTGCGCGTGCCCTTCTTGTCGACATTGCCGTCGACGATGGCGACCGGCGGGTCGGCGCGGATGGAGAAGGTCGGCGTGACGATCTCGAACTGGTCGGGACCGAGTTCCTCGAGCGAGAGATAGGCTTCGTTTTCCCAGGCAAGCAGCACGTCGCCGAGGCCGCGCTGGACGAAGGTGGTGGTGGCGCCGCGGGCGCCGGTATCGAGAACCGGAACGTGCTGCAGCAGCTTGGCGACGTAATCCTGCGCCTTGGCTTCGTCGCCGCCATTCGCCTGCTTGGCCCATGCCCAGGCGGCGAGGAAGTTCCAGCGGGCGCCGCCGGAGGTCTTCGGGTTCGGCGTGATGACCTGCACGTCGTCCTTGACCAGGTCGCCCCAATCCTTGATGCTCTTCGGGTTGCCCTTGCGAACGAGGAAGACGATCGTCGACGTATAAGGCGTCGAATTGTTGGGGAATTTCGTCTTCCAGTCGGCCGGGATCTTACCGGTGGCCTTGGCGATAGCGTCGATATCGCCTTCGAGCGCCAGCGTGACGACATCGGCGTCGAGACCGTCGATGACCGAGCGGGCCTGGGCGCCGGAGCCGCCATGCGAGGCCTGGATCGTCACGGTCTCACCGCTGTCCTTTTGCCACTTGGCGGCAAAGGCGGCATTGAAATCCTTATACAATTCGCGGGTCGGATCGTAGGAAACGTTGAGCAGCGTCTGATCCGCGAAGGCAGGAGCAATGCTCCCGATCGCGAAGCTGCCCGCCATGACCGCGGCCGCGAGGAGCCGGGTGAGCCGTTGTGTCTGCATGGGAACCCTCCTGTTTTCTGTCTTAACTCTATCAAGTCAGTCGTATAATGAAACGAAGGTTCTTCCCGCTCCTCCCCTATCGTTAGAATGTCATTCCATTTGAGGGGTGATTTTGAAATAGACGTGCCGGAGTTGGCCGCGGCCAATTGTTGACCAGTACCGTCCGCCGCCGGACCGTGTTTTTTCCGCCACAGTTCCTCCATGAAAGCGCCATGGTCGTGCGGATTTTTGCCCCGATTTTGCCGCGATGACACTTGTGCATTCCTATATGGCGACCGTGCGGTCGTATTCTCCGACCGCTACGTGGGGGCATCCCTTGACCATGCGCCCCACATTCCAAACCTGTTTAGGGCCATTGAAAATGAATATCAGAACTATCCTTTTTGCCTCCGTAGCCGCCCTTGCCGCGGCCTCCGGAGCCCGCGCAGCCGACGCCATCGTGGCGGCGGAACCCGAGCCCGTGGAATATGTTCGCGTTTGCGACGCCTACGGGACCGGCTATTTTTATATTCCGGGAACGGAAACATGCCTTTCGATCGGCGGTTATATCCGTACCGAAGTACGCTTCGGTGACCATATCTCCGGCGATTCCGACGTCAATTTCTGGACTCGCGGTCAGGTCACTTTCCAGGCCAAGAACGACACCGAGTACGGCACGCTCACCGGCGTCATGACGCTGCGTTACAATGCCGACAATGCTTCCGATCAGGAAGCTCTGTTGGATGAAGGCTATATCGATATTGCCGGCTTCCGCGTCGGTAAGCTTTACAGCTGGTGGGATGATGACATGAGCGGCGAGACCGATACGCTCGCCAGCAACGAAACGACCCACAACTCGATCCGTTATCAGTACGAGGCGGGCGCTTTCGCGGCCGGCATCTCGGTCGACGAACTGGAAGAAGACTACGCCACCAAGCCGGGCGAAGGCCCGAACAACTTCGGTGTCGCAGGCCAGGTCTCCTACAAGGCCGGCGCCATCAGCGCCTACCTGCTGGCCGGTTATGACACCGACACCAGCGAAGTCGCGGTCCGCGGCATCGTCTATGCCGATATCGGCCCGGGCACGCTCGGCATCGCCGGCATTTGGGCAAGCGGCGCCAACTACTACTACGAAGAGTCCGAATGGACGATCGCAGCGGAATACGCCTTGAAGATCAACGACAAGTGGTCGGTTACCCCCGGCTTCCAGTACTTCGAAAACATCGCTCTCGAAGCTGACGGCAATGGCTTCACCGGCGGCAGCGCCTACACGACTGGTGTCACGATCGACTACCAGATCGTCGAAGACCTGCGTTCGAAGCTCAGCGTGCAGTATCACGATGAGGACGAAGGCGACGACGACGTGTTCGGCTTCCTGCGCTTCCAGCGCGATTTCTAAGACAGTCTGACTACAGACGGGGAGGCGCGACCTTTGGGTCGCGCTTCTTTTACACCCTGGAATCGGCGATGAAATCGGAATAAAATTCATCGGCCGTTCTTGCCTTGCGCATGGCGGCAAGCACGCCATCCGATTGCAGCCGCCGCGCGATGGCGGACAGCACGTTCAGATATTCGCTGCGATTGTTTTCCCCGAAGAGCAGCACGAAAGCGATATCGGTCGGGATATCGTCGATCGCCTCGAAATCCAGCGGCTGGGCGAAGCGGATGAGCAGGCCGCGCGGGCTGGTCATGCCGTCGATCGCCGCATGCGGAATGGCGATGCCGTTGCCGATCCCGGTGGAGCCGAGCTTCTCGCGCGCTTCGAGCGCCTTCAGGATGGACTGGCCGTCGACGGAGAAAGCCTTGGCCGCCTTATCCGCTATACCCTGCAGCGCGCGCCATTTCGTCGGCGCCGGCACGCCGATGAAGGTATGTTCCGGGCGGATAATGTTGGGAAGGTTCATGTCATTCTCGATGCTGTTTGGGCTCGATACTGGTCTGGCTCGATACTGTTCGGGCAGCGGGAGGGAAGGGCGGTCAGTCCGGTTCCCTGAGCCGGTAGCCGACGCCGGTCTCGGTGGTGATATAGTGCGGTTGGTCGGGAATCCGTTCGACTTTTTGCCGCAGCTGCCTGATGTAGACGCGCAAATACTGCACATCGGCTGCCGGCCCCCATACCTGCTTTAGAAGAAACTGGTGGGTCAGCACCTTGCCGGCGTACTGGGCGAGCACCCGCAGGATGTCGTATTCCTTCGGCGACAGTTTTATGTCCTGGCCGTCGACCTTGACGATGCGCTTGACGAGGTCGATCGACAGCCCGCCGGTCTGAAAGATCGCCTTTTCCCCTTGCTGCTGCAGCCGGTGGCGCAGCGCCACACGGATGCGGGCGCCGAGTTCGTTGACGCCGAAGGGCTTGGTGACGTAATCGTCGGCGCCGCTTTCCAGCGCTGTGACGATGCCGGCCTCGTCGGTGCGGCTGGAGAGGATGACGATGGGCATGGAAAGTCCTTCATCGCGCCACGCCTGAAGCAAGTCATGGCCTGATGTGTCGGGAAGGCCGAGGTCGAGCACGATGAGGTCGGGCATGCCGTCGGCAATCGACTGGCGGGCGCTCGCGGCGTTTGCCGCCTCCTGCACCTCATAGCCTTGCGCGGTGAGGCCGACGCGGAGCAGCTTGCGGATCGGCGGCTCGTCGTCGACGACGAGAATTTTGACGGCTGAACCGGTCATTTGAGTTCATCCAGTTTCGGAATGTCGGTGGGTTTCGGCAGGCGGATGGTGAAGACGGCGCCAGGGCCGCCCGTCCGGTTGCCGGCCGTGATCGTGCCGCCCATCGCCTCGATGAAGCCGCGGCAGATGGAAAGGCCGAGGCCCGTGCCGGCGCGCACCTGATCGCCCTTGCGCACCCGGTAGAAGGTGTCGAAGACACGGGTGAGGTCGGCCGGCGGGATGCCCGGGCCCTCGTCCAAGACCTGCAGGACGACGTTGTCGGCATCAGCCCAGCCGCCGATATGGATCACCGAGCCCTCGGGCGCATATTTCGCAGCATTGTCGAGCAAGTTGAAGATCACCTGCTCGAACAGGACAGGATCGACGCGCACCATCGGCAGGTCGGTGGGAATGCGCATCTCGGTCTTGTGGTGCTCGAGGATCTTGGTGGCGCGGCGTAGCGCGCTGCCGACGATATCGCCGGCATAATGCAGCGCAGCGTTCGGCTCCATCGCGCCGGATTCGATCTTGGTCATGTCGAGAAGGTTGGCGATGAACCGGTTGAGGCGCTCGGATTCGTCGACGACGGTGGAAAGCAGGTCGCTGCGATCCTCCTCCGGCATCGAGGTGAAATAATCGCGTAGCGTGCCGGCGGCGCCGAGGATGGCGGCAAGCGGCGTTTTCAGGTCGTGCGAGATCGAGGTCAGCAGGGCCGAGCGCAGCCGGTCGGCTTCGGCCGCGAGCCTTGCCCGGTCGACATCGGCGACGAGCTGGACACGTTCGATGGCAAGGGCCGCCTGGTCGGCCAGCGCGTCGAGCAGCCGCTGCTGTTCCGGCGTCAGCAGCGGTCCGTCGCGGCGGTCGCTGTCGAGGCCGATGACGCCGACGGCGGTGCGCCCGGTTCTGAGCGGCACGTAGAGGCGCTTGGCGCCGGGCAGGGTGTCGGCGCCGCGGCCGGCGGCGTGATTGTGCTCCCAGGCCCAGCGGGCGGCGGCGATATCGGCGTCGTCGAGCGTGTCGTCAGGGGGATAACCCGCCTTGACGGCGATGCTGCCTTCCTCGGGCAGCAGCAGCACGACCCGGACCTTCAGCATTGAGGCGAGCTGGAAGGCGGTCGCCCACAGCACGTCGTCGAGCGTGCCAGTGCCGGCGAGCTTTTTCGAGAAGAGATAGAGATCTTCGGTGGTGCGCGCCCGCTGCCTCGCGGCGGCGGCCTGGCGCTGCACGGTCGCGGTCAGATTGCTGGCGATGATGGCGACGCCGAGGAAGAAGAACAGGGCGAGCACGCTTTCCGGATCGCTGATCGTCAGGGTGTAGCGCGGCGGCAGAAAGAAGAAGTTGAAGGACAGTGCGCCGAGGATGCAGCTGTAAAGCGCTGGCCGCAACCCGTGCAGGACGGCGGAAGTCAGCACCGCCATCAGGAAGACCAGCGCCAGGTTGCGCACGTCGAGCACCTGGTCGAGTACGATGCCGACGGCGAGCGCGATGGCGACATAGACGGTCGCCAGCAGATAGGCCCGGAAATCCAGTGGCGGCGCGGTGGCGGCCGCCTTGATGCCGCGCGCCGTGGTGCCGTCCTTCTCGGTGCCGGAGATGACATGGACGCTGATCTCGCCGGTCTTGCGGATCAGCTCGTCGGTGATCGAGCGGCTCCACCAGTCGCGCCAGGTCGGCTTTTTCGGGGCGCCGATGACGATATGGGTGACATTGTTGGCGCTAGCGTGGCGGACAAGCTCTTCTGCCACCTCGCGGCCGGGAAGGGTGATCGCCTCGCCGCCGAGCTGTTCGGCAAGCCGCAGCGTGGCGGCGACGGTATCGCGTTCGGCTTCGGTCAGATTGATCGAGCGGTTGGTCTCGATATAGACGGCCGCCCAGGGCGCGCGCAGGCGCGAGGCCATGCGGGCGGCGTAGCGCACCAGCGAGGCGGAGCGCGGATGATGGTCGACCGAGACGAGCACACGCTCGCCTGCCGCCCAGGGGCCCGATATGGCATGGGCCTGCATATGGGTCAGCAGCTGGTCGTCGACGCGCTGGGCGGTCTTGCGCAGCGCCAGTTCACGAAGCGCTGTCAGATTGCCCGGGGTGAAATAATTGGTCAGCGCCCGCTCGGCGGTGCGCGGCATGTAGACCTTGCCGTCATGCAGGCGCTTGATGAGATCATCGGGCGTCAGATCGATGATCTCGACGTCGTCGGCAAGGTCGATGATCGAATCCGGCACCGTCTCGCGCACCCGGATGCGGGTGATCTGAGAGACCACGTCGTTCAGGCTCTCGACATGCTGGATGTTCAGCGTCGTATAGACGTCGATGCCGCGATCGAGCAATTCCCTGACGTCGAGGTAACGTTTCGGATGGCGGCTGCCCTCGGCATTGGTATGGGCAAGTTCGTCGACCAGCACGAGATCGGGCCTGCGGGCGAGGATGCCGTCGAGGTCCATTTCCGCGAGCGACCGACCCTTATACTCGATTTCGACGCGGGGGATGATCTCGAAACCGGCGACGAGCGCCTCGGTCTCCTTGCGGCCGTGGGTCTCGACGACGCCGATGACGACATCGAGGCCATCGGCGATCTTGGCGCGGCCGGAGATCAGCATCTCATAGGTCTTGCCGACACCCGGGGCGGCCCCCAGAAAGATCTTCAGACGGCCACGCGTTTCCGCCCGGGCTTTTTCGAGAAGCGCATCGGGCGATGGCCTGCCGGCCTGGTCGCGATTGTCGTCTGGCATGCGTGTGGTCTTTCTGCATCACGTCAGTTAAGCCGAGGGGTCGGCATGTTTGGTTCAACTGGTGCAAGGCACTCCGGAGCCGAGCATCCACACGGCACCCACCAGCGGCCGCGGCATGGATCCTCGGGTCAGGCCCGAGGATGACGGAGAGTGGGGTTGGCTTTCGCGCCTAACTCTCCCCGGCGTATATGGCAGACAGCGTCGGATGCTTTATCAAACTGCCCCTCGCTTGCCCAAACTCACTCAGTCATAGAAGCATCAAGGCTCTGGTTCAACGCCAGAACATTGACGGTGGGTTCGCCGAGGAGGCCGAGTTCGCGGGCCTGGACGGCGCCGTCGACCAGCGCCTTGACCTTGGCTTCATCCAGGTTCCGCGCCTTGGCGACACGGGCCACCTGGAAGTAGGCGGCCTCGGGCGAAATATCGGGATCGAGGCCGCTGCCCGACGCGGTGACGAGGTCGGCGGGCACTTGCGTATTCGGGTTCGTCGCCTTGGCGACCTCGTAGTCGCCCTTGACGCGGTCGATCAGTTTCTGGCTGGTCGGGCCGAGGTTGGAGCCGCTGGAGGCGGCCGCATTGTAGCCGTCGCCGGCGGCCGAGGGACGGCCGTGGAAATATTTGTCTGACGTAAATGCCTGGCCGATCAGCGCCGAGCCGATCACCTGGCCGTTCTTCTCGATGAGGCTGCCGTTCGCTTGGGCGGGGAAGAGGGCCTGGGCCGCCCCGGTCATGGCGAGTGGATAAAGAAGCCCGGTGATGGCGGTGGTGGCAACGATCATGACGACGGCCGGGCGAAGTTCTCTAAACATTATTCCTACTCCTTTAAGCGAGGCCGAGGGCTGCGACGGCCAGATCGATCGCCTTGATGCCGACGAAGGGGACGATGATGCCGCCGAGGCCGTAGATCAGCAGGTTGCGCGACAGAAGCGCGCCGGCGCCGATCGGGCGGTAGCGCACACCCTTCAGCGACAGCGGGATCAGCGCGACGATGATCAGTGCGTTGAAGATGATCGCCGAGAGGATGGCGCTTTGCGGCGTCGAAAGCCCCATGACGTTGAGCACGCCGAGCTGCGGGTAGAAGGTCAGGAACATCGCCGGGATGATGGCGAAGTATTTGGCGATGTCGTTGGCGATCGAAAAGGTGGTCAGCGCGCCGCGCGTCATCAGCAGCTGCTTGCCTATCTCGACGATCTCGATGAGCTTGGTCGGATCCGAGTCGAGATCGACCATGTTGCCGGCCTCGCGGGCGGCGACCGTGCCGGTGTTCATGGCGACGCCGACATCAGCCTGGGCAAGGGCAGGCGCATCGTTGGTGCCGTCGCCGCACATGGCGACGAGCTTGCCCTTGGCCTGTTCCTCGCGCATCAGCGCCAGTTTCATCTCCGGCGTTGCCTGGGCGAGGAAATCGTCGACGCCGGCCTCGGCGGCGATGGCCGCTGCCGTCAGCGGGTTGTCGCCTGTGATCATCACGGTGCGGATGCCCATGCGGCGCAGCTCCGTGAAGCGCTCGCGGATGCCGCCTTTGACGATGTCCTTCAGCTGGATGATGCCGAGCAGCCGGCCGTCGCGGGCGACGGCGAGCGGCGTGCCGCCCGATTTGGCGACCTCGTCGGCGATCGACTGCAGTTCGCGCACGACCTCGCTGCCGTTCTTCGAAGGCGCGTCGCCATTGACATAGGTCAGCACGGCGTCGACCGCGCCCTTGCGGATCGAGGCGCCTTCGAGATCGACGCCGCTCATGCGGCTCTGGGCGGTGAAGGGCACGAAGGTCGCCTTGAGGCTCGCCATGTCGCGGCCGCGGATCGCATATTTCTCCTTGGCGAGCACGACGATGGAGCGTCCCTCAGGCGTTTCGTCGGCCAGCGAGGCGAGTTGGGCGGCATCGGCGAGATCCTGTTCGGAAACGCCGCGCACCGGCCGGAAACTCGTCGCCTGGCGGTTGCCGAGGGTGATCGTGCCTGTCTTGTCGAGCAGCAGCGTGTCGACGTCGCCGGCGGCCTCGACGGCGCGGCCGGACATGGCGAGCACGTTGAAGCGGACGAGACGGTCCATGCCGGCAATGCCGATCGCCGACAGCAGCGCGCCGATCGTCGTCGGGATCAGGGTGACGAAGAGGGCGACGAGCACGATGATCGGGATCGAGCCGCCGGCATAGATGGCAAAGCTCGGGATCGTCGCGGTGGCGAGCACGAAGATCAGCGTCATGCCGGCCAGCAATATGTTGAGCGCGATCTCGTTCGGCGTCTTCTGGCGCTCCGCACCTTCGACCAGCGCGATCATCCGGTCGATGAAGGTCGAGCCGGCCGCTGCGGTGATGCGCACGCGGATCCAGTCAGACAGCACCTGGGTGCCGCCGGTGACTGCTGAGCGGTCGCCGCCGGATTCGCGGATGACCGGGGCGGATTCGCCTGTTATCGCCGCCTCGTTGACCGAGGCGACCCCTTCGACGACTTCACCGTCCGACGGGATGATGTCGCCGGCTTCGACGAGCACGATGTCGCCGACCTTCAGGCTGGTGCCCGCCACCATGCGGTAATCGGTGCCGTTGTTGCCGGTCAAGAGCTTGGCCTGGGTTTCGGTGCGCGCCTTACGCAGCGAATCTGCCTGCGCCTTGCCGCGGCCTTCGGCGACGGCCTCGGCCAAATTGGCAAACAGCACGGTGAACCAGAGCCAGAGATTGATCTGGAAGGAGAAGCCGAGATTGCCGTTGCCGGCGATGAGATCGCGCAGGAAGAGCACAGTGGTCAGCACCGAGACCGTGGCGACGACGAACATGACCGGATTTCTGGCGAGTGCGCGCGGGTCGAGCTTCTTGAAAGCGGCGCCCACGGCGGGAATGAGGATGCGAGAATCCATGATGCTCGCGGATTTTGCCTGGCTCATAAGAGACTCCAGCTATGAAACGAGGATGGCGGAAACCTGTGACGCAGGGTCATGGCATCGCCTCAGAAGGTTTGCCCGGCGATCATGACCAGGTGTTCGACGACGGGGCCGAGGGCCAGCGCCGGGAAAAAGGTCAGGCCGCCGACGATCAGGATCGTGCCGACGAGCAGGCCGACGAAGAGCGGGCCGTCCGTCGGGAACGTGCCTGCCGAGGCCGGGATCGTCTTCTTGGCGATCAGCGAGCCGGCGATGGCCAGCGCCGGGATGATGACCAGGAAGCGGCCGGCGAGCATGCCGATGCCAAGCGTCACATTGTACCAGGGCGTATTGCCCGTCAGGCCGCCGAACGCCGAGCCGTTATTGGCCGCAGCCGAGGTATAGGCGTAGAGGATTTCGGAGAAACCGTGCGGGCCGGCGGTGCCGACCGAGGCGACGGCCGACGGCAGCACCGTGGCGATCGCGGTGAAAACCAGCATGGCGAGCGGCAGGCAGAGGATGGCGAGGACAGCCATCTTCATTTCCTTCGCCTCGATCTTCTTGCCGAGATATTCCGGCGTGCGGCCGACCATCAGGCCGGCGACGAAGACGGCGACGATGATGAACAGCAGGATGCCGTAAAAGCCGGCGCCGACCCCGCCGACGATGACTTCGCCGAGTTGCATGTTGATCAGCGGAATGAGGCCGCCGAGCGCGGTGAAGCTGCCGTGCATGGCGTTGACCGCGCCGCAGGAGGCGGCGGTGGTGATAACGGCAAAAAGCGAGGAAAGGGCGACGCCGAAGCGGACTTCCTTGCCCTCCATATTACTGCCGCCAAGACCGAAGGCATGCATCAGCGGATTGCCGGCCGCTTCCGCCCAATAGGTGACGCTGACGCCGGCGAGGAACAGCACACCCATCGTGGCGAGGATCGCCCAGCCCTGGCGCTGGTTGCCGACCATGCGGCCGAAGACGTTGGTCAGCGCTGCGCCGATCGCGAAGATCGAGATCATCTGGATGAGGTTGGAGATCGCATCGGGGTTTTCGAACGGATGGGCCGAATTGGCGTTGAAGAAGCCACCGCCATTGGTGCCGAGCATCTTGATCGCAAGCTGCGAGGCGACGGGGCCGACGGCGATCGTCTGCTGCGCGCCTTCGAGCGTCGTTGCGTTGACATAAGGGCCGAGCGTCTGCGGCACGCCGAGATAGACATAGATCAGCGTCAGCACGATCGAGATCGGCAGCAGCACATAGAAGGTCGCCCTCGTCATATCGACCCAGAAATTGCCGATGGCCTTGCCCGAGGTGCGCGCGAAGGCGCGGATGAAGGCGAGTGCGATGGCCATGCCGGTCGCGGCGGAGACGAAGTTCTGGACGGTGAAGCCGGCCATCTGGGTGAGATAGGACATGGTGCTTTCGCCGCCGTAGTTCTGCCAGTTGGTATTGCTGACGAAACTGACGGCGGTGTTGAACGAAAGCTCCGGCGGGACGGCCGCCATGCCGGCTGGATTATAGGGAAGGATGCCCTGCAGGCGCTGCAGCGCATAAAGCACGACGACGCCAAGAAGGTTGAAGAGTAGCATGGCGAAAGCATAAGAGGTCCAATGCTGCTCCTCGCGCTCGCCGGTGCCGGCCATGCGGTAAAGTCCGCGTTCGATCGGAACGAGGACGGGTGAGAGGAATGTGCGCTCGCCGCTGAAGACACGCGTCATGTAACCGCCGAGCGGTTTGACGAGCACGAGGACGATCCCGCAATAAAGCAGGATCTGAAGCCATCCGTTGAGGGTCATGGAGGTAAACTTTCAATACCCGGCTGCTTCTCAGTCGCGCATGCGCGACCTCGCAAGCGCCGGTTCTCTTCAGAAGCGTTCCGGGCGAAGCAGAGCGTAGGTGAGGTAGACGGTGAGAAACACGGTCACGGCACCGCTCAAGACGTAGTCGAGGGTCATCGTCGTTTCTCCGTCAAAGCCTGTCGCAGGCTTTGGTGTAGGCAAAGCACAGCGCGAAAAATAGGATCGCGGTGCCCAGCAGAATGATATCCATCATGATCGTGACTCCTGTTGTTCTTGTTGGAGTCAGACAAGACAAAGGGCGCGACCCGGGAGGGCGCCTTTCATGCTTTCTGGCGTGGAGATGATCGTTCGATCTCTCGGCCATGAATATGGAGCCGAAGGGCATAAAGGTTCGAGACGGGCAAGGAGCCGTCAATATAAAAATCTTATAAATGCTTTTGCAGCGAACCCTTTGTTTTTACGCATGTCGTTGCGGCAAAAGCGCTTCGCGCTTTGCCTGGCAAAACCGCTGCACACTTTTGCGCGACATGCTCTAAGGATCGATCCGGAACCGGTATTGGCCTTCGGCGCTGCGACCGTCCATCGAGAGGACGCGCCAGTCGATGGTGTAGAAGCCGGGCGCCATGGCAGGATCGAGCGGAACCTTGAAGATCGATCCTTCAGGGCCGGAGAGAAACGGCTTGCCCGTGGGAACCGCCATACCCTGGGCATCCAGCAGCACGGCCGTCGAGCGGGTAAGATCGACAGGGCCGGTGAAGGTGAGCTCGAGGTTGGCCGGCGCCAGCCTTTCTTCCTGCTCCTGCGTCGGAAGAGAGGCTTGTTCCAGGGCCGCAGACGCCTCACTTGCGATGAAGAGAAGGGAGACGAACAGACAGAATGACGCGATCGACTTCATGATGGTCTTCCCTATCGTGCCGACCCGCATGTGCCCGGAGCCATCATGCTTCCGTGACGTCATGCCGACGCATTATTATTAACGCTGTGGCGGAGGATTTCGATCCCTAGTTTTTGCGATAACGCGCGCCGGCCGCGGCCGGGGACCTTTCGGCAGCGCGGCGATCAGATCCACAAGCCTGCGCCAGAATTGCCGTAATGAGCTTGATTTCGTCGGGCCGTAGGACCGATTTCCGCCGGCATTATCATGATGGTTCTTCATCGCTCTCTGCCTGTCCTCATGGCCGGGATCTCGAATGGAGAATGTACTCCCCGGCGGCCTCGGCTGGAATCATACAGAGGTCTTGGAACGCAAATCTTTCGGATTACAAAAATGGGCAATTCATCGCATGTTGAGCAAAAGCTTGATCTCAACGATTGAATTGCCGCCCCTTACAGTCTTATAGTCGCTTCAACGGCACGCGATGAACCGCGGGGCAATAGGGAGGAAACCGATCATGACCAAAGTCCGTGCGCTGGTGCTGGAGCGCCAGCATGAGCTTGCGCTTCGCGATATCGATCTGCCGCTCGAAACCGGCCCCGGCGAGGTGAAAATCAGGATCCACACGGTCGGTGTCTGCGGTTCCGATGTCCATTATTACACGCATGGAAAGATCGGTCCCTTCATCGTCAACGCGCCGATGGTGCTCGGCCATGAGGCGGCGGGCACGGTGGTCGAAGTCGGGACAGGTGTGACGCATTTGAAAGTCGGCGATCGCGTCTGCATGGAGCCCGGCATTCCCGATCCGAATTCTAAGGCAAGCCGGCTCGGCATGTATAATATCGATCCCGCGGTGACCTTCTGGGCGACGCCGCCGATCCACGGCGTGCTGACGCCTGAGGTCGTGCATCCCGCCAATTATACTTTCAAGCTGCCCGACAATGTCAGTTTTGCCGAAGGCGCCATGGTCGAGCCCTTCGCCGTCGGCATGCAGGCGGCTGGTAAAGCGAAGATTGCGCCTGGTGATACCGCCGTCGTCCTCGGCGCCGGGCCGATCGGCACGATGGTGGCGATCGCCGCCCTTGCCGGCGGCTGCGCCCGGGCGATCGTCGCCGATCTCGCCCAGCCGAAGCTCGATATCGCCGCGCAATATCAGGGCGTCATCCCGGTCAATATCCGCGAAAAGAACTTGAGCGAAGAGGTCGGCCGGCTGACGGACGGCTGGGGTGCCGATGTCGTCTTCGAATGCTCCGGTTCGCCGAAGGCCTGGGAGACGATCATGGCGCTGCCGCGCCCGGGCGGCGTCATCGTCGCCGTCGGCCTGCCGGTCAACCCGATTGGTTTCGACGTCTCCACGGCTTCGACCAAGGAAATCCGCATCGAGACGGTGTTCCGCTACGCACATCAATATGAGCGCTCGATCGCGCTCTTGGCATCTGGCCGCGTCGATCTGAAGCCGCTGATATCGGAGACCTTCACATTCGCGGATTCGATCAAGGCCTTCGACCGCGCCGTCGAGGCGCGGCCGAGCGACGTCAAGCTGCAGATCGTGATGGAGTAGGGCGCCGCGCCACTTCTATGAATGCCCGGCGCTCGGTCTCATCTTGCGAAAGGCAAGGGCCGCGGCCGCGACGACAGCCGCGGCGCCGATGGCCACCAGCAGATGCCGGTGAAGGGAAAGGTGGCCCAATATCTGCTCGATGCCGTGCCCGAACAAATAGCCGAGCGCGGTGAAAAGCTGTCCCCACACCAGCGCGGCTGCGGCGTTCAAGACGACGAATTTTCCGGTCGGTATCCGCGTCGTTCCGATGACAACAGGGCTGATCGTCCGCAACCCGACAAGGAAACGAAAGGCAAGGATGAAGCCTGTCGGATATTTTTCCAGAAGTTCGGTAACGCGGGCGAGCGCCGGCTTTTCCATCAGCCGCCGGACGAGGCTCCAGCGGGAGGCGTAACGACCGGCGAGGAACCACAATTGATCGCCGGCGAAAGATCCGGCCGTGGCCGCGAGCGACGCCGACCAATAGGGCAGCAGCCCGCGGTGGGAAATCACGCCGCCGAGGAAGGCGGCCGTTTCGCCTTCGAAGGCGGCGCCCAGAAAGATCGCCAGCAGGCCGTAATTTTCGATCAGCAGTTCGATAGACATCGCGGCCCGCCCCCAACTGTTCCCGAAGCGTCAGCTCAAAGCTGAACCGGCTTCAGATCGCCGAGCAGCGTCGGGATCAGCTCCGACACTGTCGGATGGATCGGCACCGACCATTGCAAGGCCGGATAGGTCGTGCCCGCATTCATCGCATCGATAAGCCCATGGATCACCTCGTCGCCCTCGATGCCCAATATCGCCGCGCCGAGGATCTGTTTGGTCTCGGCGTCGGCAATCACCTTCATGAAGCCCTTGGTCTCGCCGCGCTCGTTGGCGCGGCCAACGCGGCTCATCGGCCGGGTCGAGACCATGATCCTGCGTCCCGATTCCCGCGCCTGCTTCTCCGTCATGCCGACGCGGCCGAGGGGCGGGTCGATATAGAGCGCATAGGCCGGGATGCGGCTCGAAACTTTGCGGTCGTCGCCGTCGAGCAGGTTGGCGGCGGCGATCTCGAAATCATTGTAGGAGGTGTGGGTGAAGGCGCCGTGGCCGTTGCAGTCGCCGAGCGCCCAGATGCCCTCGACATTGGTGGCGAGCCTGTCGTCGACCATGATGAAGCCGCGTTTGTCGGTGGTAACGCCGGCGGCATCGAGGCCGAGATCGTCGGTATTCGGCTTGCGGCCGGTGGCAATCAGCACATGGCTCGCATCGATCGTCGCCGAGCCGGCGGTAACGCTCACGCCGTTGCCGTGTCTGGCGAAGGCGATGTTATCGGCGTCGGTATGGACGCCGATGCCTTCCGAACGCAGGATCTCGGCGATCGCATCGGATATATCCTCGTCCTCGCGCGATGCGAGCTTCGGCCCGTGTTCGATGACGCTGACTTCGGCGCCGAAGCGGCGATACATCTGCGCGAATTCCAGGCCGATATAGCTGCCGCCGATCACCGCCAGATGCCGCGGCAGCCTGTCGAGATGAATGATCGAGGTGCTGGTGAGGTAATCGATATCATCGATACCGGGCAGCGCGGGGATGACCGGCCGCGCCCCGACATTGAGGAAGATGCGCGGCGCTGTCAGCGTCTCGCCGTTGACGCTGATGGTGTTCGGGCCTTCGAAACGGGCATGGCCGTAGATCACGCTCATGCCGGCCATGCCGGTCAGCCAGCCGATCAGGCCGTTGCGGGCATTCATCGTCACCGTTTCGGCCCGGGCTCTGACCACCTTCATGTCGATGGCGATCTCGCCGGCGATTTTGACGCCGTAGGCGGCACCGCTTCTGGCGACATGGGCAGCGCGAGCGCTGGCGACCAGCGTCTTCGTCGGCATGCAGCCGGCATTGACGCAGGTGCCGCCGAGGAACTTGCGCTCGATCAGCGCCACTTTCATGCCCTTGTCGACCATGCGGGCGGCAAGCGACGGGCCGGCCTGGCCGGCGCCGATGACGATGGCGTCGAAGCTTTTCATGCGACGGCCCCCACGATCAGCACCGCGCCGATGACGGCGACGGCATCCTCGATGAGAGCGGCCGGCAGGTCCCTGCCGAAGGAGCCGGCAAGCCGGCTGCGGACGGCCGCCCCGCCATAGGTGCCGATCACGGCGCCGATCACGCCGGCGATCAGCCCGCCGAAGAGCAGGCCGCTGGCGGCTCCGATCGCAGCACCCGACAGCGCCCCCGAGACGATACGGGCGGCAAACTGCATCGGCACCTTGCGCGACGGCGTCGACGGCAGCTGGTCGGTGACCAGCTCGGTGACCGCGAGGATCGTGAAGATCCACGGCGTCCAGCGGTAACCCATGAAGGCAAGCGGCGTCTGCGAGACATCGAACCAGGCAAGCGCCGCGCCCCAGGCGACGGCGGCCGGCGCCGTCATGGTGCGAAGGCCGGAGATGACACCGATCAGCAATGCAAGAAGCAGAAACATGCGCGATCCCCTCATTGCCGGCTTTGTGCCGCATCGGGAAGGTTGCACATTGTCAGGCGCGTGGCAATTCGCTCTGCCGAACCGACGGTTTAGTTGGCAAAGGCGGCGATGCCGGTGATCGCCCGGCCGATGATCAGCGCATGGATGTCGTGCGTGCCCTCATAGGTGTTGACCACTTCGAGGTTGACGAGGTGGCGGGCGATGCCGAATTCGTCGGAGATGCCGTTGCCGCCGAGCATGTCGCGGGACGCCCTCGCGATCTCCAGCGCCTTGCCGCAGCTGTTGCGCTTGAGGATCGAGGTCAGCTCCACGGGCGGATGGCCGTCCTCCTTCATGCGGCCGAGCCGCAGGCAGCCTTGCAGGCCGAGCGAGATCTCCGCCGCCATGTCGGCGAGCTTCTTCTGGATCAGCTGGTTGGCGGCGAGCGGCCGGCCGAACTGCTTGCGCTCCAGCGTGTATTGCCGGGCTCTGGCATAACAATCCTCGGCAGCCCCCAGCGCGCCCCAGGCGATGCCGAAGCGGGCGGAGTTGAGGCAGGTGAACGGACCTTTGAGGCCGGTGACGCTGGGCAGCAGGTTTTCCTCGGGCACGAAGACCCCGTCCATCACCACTTCGCCGGTGATCGACGCGCGCAATCCCACCTTGCCGTGGATGGCGGGGGCCGAAAGCCCTTTCCAGCCCTTTTCGAGGATGAAGCCGCGGATGAGCCCATCCTCGGTCTTGGCCCAGACGACGAAGACATCGGCGATCGGCGCGTTCGAGATCCAGGTCTTCGAGCCGGTCAGGCTGTAGCCGCCGTCGACCTTCCTGGCGCGTGTCGCCATCGAGCCGGGATCGGAGCCGTGATCGGGTTCGGTGAGGCCGAAGCAGCCGATCCACTCGCCGGTTGCAAGTTTCGGCAGGTATTTCAGCTTCTGCGCCTCAGACCCGAATGTGTCGATCGGCACCATGACCAGCGACGACTGCACGCTCATCATCGAACGATAACCGCTGTCGACCCGCTCGACCTCACGGGCGATCAGGCCATAGGCGGTGTAACCGAGGCCGGCGCCGCCGTAATCAGGCGAGATCGTCGGGCCGAGCAGGCCGAGTTCGCCCATTTCGCGGAAGATTTCGGGATCGGTCTTTTCATTGCGGAAGGCGTCGAGAACGCGGGGCGCAAGCTTCTCCTGCGCATAGGCATGGGCCGTATCCTGCACCATGCGCTCTTCGTCGGTCAGCTGCTCCACCAGGCGGAACGGGTCGGCCCAGTCGAAAACCTCGCGCGTATGCTGCATGTCGGCGTCTCCTCACCCTAGACTTCAGGCTTGCCTCGCTCAAGGTCGCATAGACCCGCCAGCCGACCGCGTCAACAGAAGGCGGCCCTCTCGAAAAGACCGGGCGCGCCACCTTTTCAAAAGCGCTGCCATGCTCCACTTTGCCGGCGATCGATTCTGGAATGAGGAGACGGAAATGTCGTCAAGCGATCTGTTCGTATCGGCCGAAGGCGCCGAATGGGTCAATCCCGAGCCCGGCGTTACCAGGCGCATCATGACCTATCTGCCCGAGATGATGATGGCGGAAGTGGCTTTCGAAAGCGGTGCGGTCGGTGCGGCCCATTCGCATCCGCACATTCAGGCAAGTTATGTCGCCGAGGGCAGCTTCGAAGTGACGATCGACGGGCGGACCGAGGTGCTGCGCCAGGGCGGCAGCTTCATCGTGCCGCCCAATCTGGTCCACGGTGTCAAGGCGCTGGAAAAGGGACGGCTGATCGATACCTTCACCCCACACCGGGCCGAATTTCTCCAATAGTCAGATTTCCGCTTCCGATCGGCGCGCCGGGCCGGCTGGCGTGACATAGGGCGGCACGAAGCGGGCGTCCTCGCCGCGCACGGCCTCGCGCAGGAAGTCGATGACGGCGCGCACGCGCGGCGCCTGTTTCAGGTCGCGGTGGCAGGTGATCCAGTATTGGCGCTTGAGGTCGATCTCCGCGGGCAGCACCCGCACCAGCTCGGGATAACGGCTGGCGAAAAAATAGGGCAGGATGCAGAGGCCGAGGCCGTTTCGGGTGGCGGTCAGCTGCGCGAAGATGCTGGAACTCTGGAACTGCGGCTTGATGCGCGGATGCACATCGCTGAGATAATCCAGGCCCGGCGCGAAAATCATCTCTTCGATATAGCTGACGAAGGGATGCTCAAGCAGGTCCTCGCGGCGGGTGATCGCGGGCGCCTTTGCCAGATAGTCGCGCGAGCCGTAGATCTGCAGATGATAGTCGGTCAGCTTCTCGGCGAAATAGGGCCCCCCCTTCGGTTCGTCGAGCACGACGGAAAGATCGGCCTCCTTGCGCGACAGTGACATGATCTGCTGGATCGTCACCAGCTCGAGCGACAGATGCGGATGCTGGGCGGCAAACCGGTGCAGCACGGTCGCGAAGAAGAAATTGGCAAAACCCTCCGGCGCGCTCAGGCGCACCAGGCCGCGCTGCGCCATCGAGCCGTCGGCGAGGTCGGCGCGCAGCCGCTCGGTCTCCTGCTCCATCCGCTCGGCTGTCTCGACGAAGCGCGTGCCCATGGCGGTCAGCACATAGCCGCGCGGATTGCGCTCGAAAAGCTTGACCTTGAGGGTGAATTCCAGCCGGTCGATGCGCCGCGAAACGGTGGCATGGCTGGAGCGCAGCTGCCGGGCTGCCGTCGACAGCTGTCCGGTGCGGGCGACGGCTAGAAAAAATTGAAGATCGTCCCAAGTAAACTGCGGCGGATTATTCATGGCGATCCCCATCTGTTCAAAAATGAACAGATACTGTTTGGAATTAGTTGTAAACCACCCGTTGCTTCAACGCGGAATTTCCGTGATCGTAAGGAGAGGGTCCGTCGTTCTGAGGAGTGCGGCTGGCCAAATCTGAACAGAACTGCAATCTGGCTCATCTCTGGGAGGAGAGAATATGCGTAAGAATCTCATTGCATCAGTTGCATTTCTGCTGGCAAGCAGCACGGCGGTGCTCGCGCAGAGTGCGACCGACGGCAAGGTCAAGATCGGCATCCTGAACGACCAGTCGGGCGTCTATGCCGATTTCGGCGGCAAGTCCTCCGTCGAGGCTGCCAAGATGGCGGTCGAGGATTTCGGCGGCAAGGTGCTTGATGTGCCGATCGAGATCGTCGATGCCGACCACCAGAACAAGCCGGATATCGCTTCCAACATCGCCCGCCAGTGGTATGACACCGAGCAGGTGGATGCGATCATGGAACTGACGACCTCTTCGGTGGCGCTCGCCGTGCAGGCGATCGCCAAGGAAAAGAAGAAGATCGATATCGTCACCGGCGCTGCGACGACCGATCTCACCGGCAAGGCCTGTTCGCCCTACGGCTTCCACTGGGCTTACGACACCCATGCGCTCGCCGTCGGCACCGGCGGCGCCCTCGTCAAGCAGGGCGGCGACAGCTGGTTCTTCCTGACCGCCGACTATGCCTTCGGCTATTCGCTGGAGCAGCAGACCAGCGACTATGTCAAGGCGAGCGGCGGCACGGTTGTCGGCGCGGTCCGCCATCCGCTGTCGACCCAGGACTTCTCGTCCTTCCTGCTGCAGGCGCAATCATCAGGCGCCAAGGTGATCGGTCTCGCCAATGCCGGCCTCGATACCTCGAACGCCATCAAGCAGGCGGCCGAATTCGGCATCACCCAGGGCGGCCAGCATCTGGCGGCGCTGCTCTTCACGCTCGCCGAAGTGCATGGCCTCGGTCTCGAGGCGGCGCAGGGGCTGACGCTGACCGAAGGCTATTACTGGAACCGCGATGACGAAAGCCGCGCCTTCGCCAAGAAATTCTTCGCCCGCACCGGCAAGATGCCGAACATGATCCATACCGGCACCTATTCGGCGGTGACGCAATATCTGAAGGCGGTGCAGAAGGCCGGCACCGACGAGACGGAAGCCGTCGCCAAACAGCTGCATGAAATGCCTGTTGATGACGTCTTCGGCCGCGGCGGCACGGTCGGCGCCAATGGCCGCATGATCCACGACATGTATCTGCTGCAGGTCAAGAAACCGGCCGACAGCAAGGAGCCGTGGGATTACTTCAACGTTCTCGCCACCATTCCCGGCAAGGAAGCCTATATCGATCCCGCCAAGAGCGGTTGCGATCTGGTGAAGTGAGCGCGATGGCGGTTTCCGCGATTGAAACTCAGGCGAAGCCGCGGGTGGTTTTATCCGCCCGCGGCCTGCGCCGCGATTTCGGCGGCTTCACCGCCGTCAAGAACGTCGATCTCGACGTGCATGACGCCAGCGTGCATGCGCTGATCGGCCCAAACGGCGCCGGCAAGACGACCGTCTTCAACCTGCTGACCAAGTTCCTGCAGCCGACGGCAGGCACGATCACCCTGATGGGCACCGACATCACCGGAACGCCGCCCGACAGGGTGGCGCGCATGGGGCTGGTGCGCTCCTTCCAGATCTCGGCGGTCTTCCCGCATTTGAGCGTTCTCGACAATGTGCGCGTGGCGCTGCAGCGGCCGAACAATCTTTCCACCCAGTTCTGGCGGCCGCTCTCGGCGCTCGACCGGCTGAACGAGCGCGCCGAGCAACTGCTCGCCAGCGTCGGGCTTTCCAAGGAGCGCGATCATATCGCCGCCGATCTTTCCTATGGCCGCAAGCGGGTGCTGGAGATCGCCACGACGCTGGCGCTGGATCCGAAAGTGCTGCTGCTCGACGAGCCGATGGCCGGCATGGGGCTTGAGGATGTCGGCGTCGTCTCGGCGATCATCCGCGATGTCGCCCGTGACCGGGCGGTGCTGATGGTCGAGCACAATCTCTCCGTCGTCGCCAATATCTGCCAGCATGTCACCGTGCTGCAGCGCGGCGAGATCCTCGCCGAGGGCGACTACGCCACCGTCAGCCAGGACGAGCGCGTGCGCGTCGCCTATATGGGCACGGAGGAGCATTGATGGCCGCTCTCCTCGAAGTCCAGGGACTGAACGCCTGGTACGGCGAAAGCCATATTCTGCACGGCGTCGACATGCGCGTGGGCGAAGGCGAGACGATCACCATTCTCGGCCGCAACGGCGTCGGCAAGACGACGACATTGCGCACCATCACTGGCATCGTGCGGGCCCGCAAGGGCAGGATCAGCTTTGCCGGCAGCGACATGATGCAGGTGCCGCTGCACAAGACGGCGCATCGCGGCATCGGCTTCGTGCCGGAGGAGCGCGGCATCTTCTCGACGCTGACCGTGTCGGAAAACCTGCTGCTGCCACCTGTCGTGGCGAAGGGCGGCATGACGCTCGATGAGATCTACGAACTCTTCCCCAATCTCTACGAGCGCCGCGGCAGCCCGGGCACCAAACTCTCAGGCGGCGAGCAGCAGATGCTGGCGATCGCCCGGATCCTGCGCACCGGCGTCCGGCTGCTCATTCTCGACGAACCGACGGAGGGGCTTGCCCCTGTTATCGTCCAGCGCATCGGCGAGGTGCTGCAGACGCTAAAGGGACGCGGCATGACGATCCTGCTCGTCGAGCAGAACTTCCGCTTCGCCAGCCGTATTGCCGATCGCTTCTATCTGATGGATCATGGGCAGATGGTGTCGGAATTCCCGGTCGGCGAACTGCCGCAGCGCATGGATACGCTGCACAAGGTTCTGGGAGTATGACCAGATGACGATGATCTTTGGCATTCCCCTGCAGGCGCTGCTCGGCCAGCTGTTGATCGGCCTGATCAACGGTTCGTTCTATGCGCTGCTCAGCCTCGGCCTCGCCATCATTTTCGGCTTGCTCCGAGTGATCAACTTCGCTCACGGTGCGCAATATATGCTCGGCGCCTTCGCCGCCTATCTGCTGCTCACCTATGCCGGCATCGGCTACTGGCCGTCGCTGATCCTGGCGCCCGTCATCGTCGGGTTTGCCGGGGCGATCATCGAGCGACTGTTCCTGCGCCGGCTCTACGATCTCGATCCGCTTTACGGCCTGCTCTTCACCTTCGGCCTGGCGCTCGCGGTCGAAGGGACCTTCCGTTATCTCTACGGCTCGTCCGGCCAGCCCTATGCGACGCCAGCGGCTCTTGCGGGCGGAGCGAACCTCGGCTTCATGTTCCTGCCGATCTATCGCGGCTGGGTGGTCGTCGTGTCGCTGGTCGTCTGCCTCGGCACATGGCTGCTGATTGAGAAGACCAAGCTCGGCGCCTATCTCAGGGCCGCCACCGAAAATGCCGTGCTGGTGCAGGTCTTCGGCGTCAACGTGCCGGTGCTCTTGACGCTGACTTACGCGCTCGGCGCCGGTCTTGCCGCCTTTGCCGGCGTGCTGGCGGCGCCGATCTACCAGGTCTCGCCGCTGATGGGCTCGAACATGATCATCGTCGTCTTCGCCGTGGTCGTCGTCGGCGGCATGGGATCGATCATGGGCGCGATCATCACCGGTTACGTGCTCGGCATCGCCGAGGGTCTGACCAAGGTCTTCTATCCCGAGGCTTCCAACATCGTGATCTTCGTCATCATGGCGATCGTGCTTCTCATCAGGCCCGCGGGCCTCTTCGGCCGGGATGCTTGACATGGCTGACATCACCGACACCATCCGCACGGAAAAAAGCCGGACCGCCCTTTCGGTCCAGGCCGGTTTCCTGCTTGCCGGCCTGCTGCTCCTGCTGCTTGCGCCGTTCTTCTTCTATCCGATCTTCCTGATGAAGCTGCTCTGCTTCGCGCTTTTCGCCTGCGCCTTCAACCTGCTGCTCGGCTACACCGGCCTGCTCTCCTTCGGCCATGCCACCTTCTTCGGGGGCGCGGCCTATTTCACCGCCTATACCGTGAAGGAATGGGGCCTGCCGCCGGAGCTCGGCATCCTGATCGGCGTGGCGGGTGCGGCGTTCCTCGGCCTGGTGATGGGTTTCTTCGCCATCCGCCGCCAAGGCATCTATTTCGCGATGATCACGCTGGCGCTGTCGCAGATGTTCTTCTTTTTCTGCCTGCAGGCGAAGTTTACCGAAGGCGAGGACGGCATCCAGTCGGTGCCCCGCGGCCATCTCTTCGGCTTCATCGATCTGAACAGTTCGACCAACATGTATTATTTCGTGCTTGCTGTGTTCATCATCGGGGTGCTGATTATCTGGCGCTTCATCAATTCGCCCTTCGGCATGATCCTGAAATCGATCCGCGAGAACGAAAACCGGGCGATCTCGCTCGGTTATTCCGTGGCGCGCTACAAGCTCGGCGCCTTCGTCATGTCGGCAGCCCTTGCCGGGCTCGCGGGCGCGGTAAAATCGATCGTCTTCCAGTTCGCGACGCTCACTGACGTCGCCTGGCAGATGTCGGGCGAGGTGATCCTGATGACGCTGCTCGGCGGCATCGGCACGCTGATCGGCCCGCTCTTCGGCGCCGGGCTGGTGGTGGCGCTGGAAAACTACCTCGCGACGTCGGAATTCCCGGTGACGATCATCACCGGCATCGTCTTCATGGTCTGCGTGCTGATCTTCCGCCGCGGCATCATCGGCGAATTCTACGCTTCGCGGCTGGGGCGGAAACTGGGCTTCGTCTATCGCCGCTGAACGGGCGAACCTCTTTCCGTCCGGCGGGGAGAGGGAAGCAGCAAGCATCTGAAGTTTCGTGTGGGGCAGATGGATCGATACGACTATATCATCATCGGGGCGGGCAGCGCCGGCTGCGTGCTTGCCAACCGGCTGTCGGCCGATGGCAGGAGCCGGGTGCTGCTGCTGGAGGCCGGCGGCAGCGACAATTACCACTGGATCCATATCCCTGTCGGTTATCTCTATTGCATCAACAATCCGCGCACCGACTGGTGTTTCACCACGGCGCCGGAAGCCGGACTGAACGGCCGGGCGCTCAGCTATCCGCGCGGCAAGGTGCTCGGCGGCTCCTCCTCGATCAACGGCATGATCTATATGCGCGGCCAGGCGCGCGATTACGATCTCTGGCGGCAGATGGGCTGCAGCGGCTGGGGCTGGGACGATGTTCTGCCCTTCTTCCGCAGGTCCGAGGATTTTTATCGCGGCGAAGACGAGATGCATGGCGCCGGCGGCGAATGGCGCATCGAGAAGGCGCGGGTGCGCTGGGCCGTGCTCGATGCCTTCCAGCAGGCGGCGAGAGAAGCGGGCATTCCGGAGACGGCGGATTTCAACCGCGGCAGCAACGAAGGCTCCGGCTATTTCGACGTCAACCAGCGTTCCGGCATTCGCTGGAACACCTCGAAGGCCTTCCTGCGGCCGGCGATGAAGCGCTCCAACCTGACCGTCCTGACCAAGGCGCAGGTCCGCCGGCTGCTGGTCGAGGAGGGGGCGGTTGCCGGCGTCGAGTTCCAGCATGGCGGCGTGGCGAAACGCGCCTATGCCGGCAAGGAAACCATCCTTTCCGCCGGTTCGATCGGCTCGCCGCATATTCTGGAACTCTCCGGCATCGGCAAGGGCGAGGTTCTCCGCCAGGCGGGTGTCGATGTCGTCACCGAGGTGAAGGGTGTGGGCGAAAACCTGCAGGATCATCTGCAGCTGCGGCTCGCCTATAAGGTGACGGGTGTCCCGACGCTGAACGAGAAGGCGACCAAGCTGATCGGCAAGGCGGCGATCGGGCTCGAATATCTCGTTCGCCGCTCCGGACCGATGGCGATGGCGCCGAGCCAACTCGGCATCTTCACCCGCTCCGGCCCGGACCGGGAAACGCCCGACCTGCAATATCACGTGCAGCCGGTCTCGCTGGAGAAGTTCGGCGATCCCGTCCATCCTTTCCCGGCGATCACCGCGAGCGTCTGCAATCTGAGGCCGGAAAGCCGCGGCTCGGTGCATCTGTCGAGCCCGGATTTCGCCGCGCAGCCGACGATCAGCCCGAAATATCTCTCGACACAGCGCGATCGTGACATAGCTGTCCGTTCGATACGGTTGACGCGCAGGATCGTCGCGCAGCCTTCCTTCGCGAGGTTCCGGCCGGAGGAATTCAAGCCGGGGCCCGACTATCGGACCGAGGCCGATCTGGAGCGGGCGGCGGGCGAAATCGGCACGACGATTTTCCATCCGGTGGGTACCTGCCGCATGGGCGCCGACCGGGACAGCGTCGTCGATCCGCGGCTGAAACTCAGGGCGCTCGGCAAGCTCAGGATCGCCGACGCTTCGGTGATGCCGTCGATCACCTCGGGCAACACCAATTCGCCGACGATCATGATCGCCGAAAAGGCGGCGGCGATGATCCTCGAAGACAATCGATAGGAGAAGACCATGGCAAGGATCGCATTCATCGGGCTTGGCAATATGGGCGGGCCGATGGCGGCCAATCTCGTCAAAGCAGGTCACGAGGTCCTCGGTTTCGATCTCGCGGCCTCGGTGCTGAAGGCGGCCGAAGAGAGTGGCGTCAAGCCGGCAAGCCATGCCAGCCAGGCGGTCAAGGACGCTGAGATCGTCATCACGATGCTGCCGCAGGGCAGGCACGTGCTGACGGCCTGGACCGATATTCTGCAGACCGCGGCGCAGGACACGCTGGTCATCGATTGCTCGACAATCGATGTCGACAGCAGCCGCAAGGCGCATGAGATGGCCAAGGCCGCAAGCTGCCTGTCGCTCGACGCGCCCGTCTCCGGCGGCACCGGCGGGGCGACCGCCGGCACCCTGACCTTCATGGCGGGCGGTTCGGACGAGGCCTTCGCCCGGGCGAAACCGATCCTCGAGGCGATGGGCAAGAAGATCGTCCATTGCGGCGAAGCCGGCGCCGGCCAGGCGGCGAAGATCTGCAACAACATGATCCTCGGCATTTCGATGGTCGGCGTCTGCGAGGCCTTCGTGCTCGCCGAAAAACTCGGCCTCTCGCATCAGGCACTTTTCGACGTCGCTTCGACCTCATCCGGCCAGTGCTGGGCGATCAATACCTATTGCCCGGTGCCCGGGCCGGTCCCGACCTCGCCGGCGAATAATGACTACAAACCCGGTTTCGCCGCCGCACTGATGCTGAAGGATCTGAGGCTTTCGCAGGAGGCGGCGCTGGCGAGCGGCGCGTCGACGCCAATGGGTGCGGAGGCGGCGCAGCTTTTTGCGCTCTTCGAAAAACAGGGTAACGGCGGACGGGATTTCTCCGCCATCATCGAGATGTTCCGCGAAAAGGTATAGCCGACGGCCTACAGGAGATAGCTGACCGGCTCGTTGCGCACCGGATGCGGAAAGACGCCCATGCCGACGCCGAAAATCGAATGCAGCGTATCGGCCTGCATGATCTCGGCGGGCGTGCCTTCGGCGGTGATCCGGCCGCGGTTGAGCGCGACGATCGCATCGCAATAACGCGCGGCGAGATTGATGTCGTGCAGCACGATGATGACGGTCAGCCCGCGTTCGTGGCTGAGCTCCTGCACCAATGAGAGGACGCTTGCCTGATGGGCGAGGTCGAGCGCCGACGTCGGCTCGTCCAGCAACAGGCAGCGGGCGTCCTGGGCGAGCATCATGGCGATCCAGGCGCGCTGACGCTCGCCGCCGGACATGTTGGCGACGAGGCGATCGGCAAAATTCTCGAGCTCGGTGCGGACGATCGCCTCCTCGACCTTGTTGCGATCGGTCGCGGTGAAGCGGCCGAGCGTGCCGTGCCAGGGAAAACGGCCGAGCGCCACCAGTTCGCGCACGGTCATGCCGTCGGTCGCCGGCGTGAACTGCGGCATGTAGGCGAGGTGCCGGGCAAATTCGCGGGCACCCCAATCACCCGCCGGCTTGCCGTTGAAGGTGATGGCGCCGGATTTCGGCGCGACCTGGCGGGCGATGATCTTCAAAAGCGTGCTTTTGCCGGAGCCGTTCGGCCCCACTAGACCGTAGATGCGGCCCTGCTCGAGCGTCAAGTCGATGCCATGCAGGATGGATTTCGGCCCGATGGCATATTCGATTCCCGACAGGGCGAGGAAAGGCGAAGGCATGATCTGCTCCAGGTTCGGCGCTGCGAACGGGCTCGGTAGGGCGAACCCTCCCTTTCCCTGCAAAACTAAACCGGAATTGTCAACTTACGCTTCGGACATTAAACCTTCGACACGGAAAAGTGCAGTCGGCTGTCCCCGAACAGGATATCGATCTCGCCGGGTTCGGTCAGTTCGATCGCGCCGCTCAACGTGCCTGTGGTGATCAGCGCGCCTGCCTTTAGCGATGTCTCGGGGCGCAGACCGTCATTGGCGTAATCGACAAGCCAGGTGAGGACGTCGCCCTTCGGATGCTGTGCCGGGCCGTCATAGATCGTGCGGCCGGCATGGGTAACCTTGAGCGGCGTGCCACCGGCGGTATCGACAGCACTTTTGTCGAGCTTCGGGCCAAGCACATAGCCGCTATTGCCGAGGCGGTCTGAAGTAAACAACAGAAAGGAGATGCTGCCACCTTCCTTGACGGCGCTGACCAGCAGCTCGGAGCCGAGATGGGCGGCGGAGATCGCCTCGACGACCTCGGCGCGGCTATAGGGAGTGCCGGTGCGGGTCGGCAGGTCCTTGCCGAGGCGCACGGCGATCTCGGTTTCGAATTTCAGGCCCGGATACCAGGGGATGCTGGCGCCGGCGGCGGCTTCGGCATAGGGATGCAGCGGACCGGTGACCGCCTGACCCTCAGGCGAGACCGTCACCTTCCAGGCATTGCTGGAAATGCCGTCGGCCGCGGTCAGGAAATTCTGCGCCTCCATCGCCTGATGCAGATCGGCCGGCAGCGCGAAACTGCCGGTTTCTTCCTGCCTGCCGGCCTGGCGCAGGCTGTGAAGCCTGGCTGCGAGCCCGCGTGGATCGAATGCCTCTGTCATGCTGTCTCCTCGACTTGGTTTTCGAGGGGCACACTAACCGCAAGGCAGGAGCGAGCAAGACCGTTCTTGGGCCGTCTTTGGAAAAGCTCTTATTCCATCGCCGCGTACCAGCGATCGCGATAGACGGAAAGCCCCGCGATCTCGGACGGCGGAACATGCGTCTCGGCGCCGGATATCGGCCGGATGCCGGTGAGAAGGGCAGCCCCCTGGCTTGTGCCGGTCGAGCCGGGAAGGGCCAGGACCTCGCGGCCGATGAGCGCTGCAAGCAGCTTCAGATAGGTCTCGTTGAGCGCAAAGGGACCCTCGACGATAACCGGGCCTTTGGCGCCGGTCAGTCCGAGGCAGGCATCGGTCATCAAAGCGAGATAGAGGCAGGCGGCGGCATGACGCTCCTCGCGGCTCGCCTCGTCGGCGCCGATCCAGCGGCTGGTCTTTCCGGGGAAGGGCCCGGAACCGGGGACAATGTTGGGCAGCATCATCATGCCCTTTTCGACGACCGGGCCGATCGCCGCCTGCGCGGCCGTTTCGTCGACAGGGCCGATTTCGGCCGAAAGGATCTCGAATTCCCGCCCGCCCATGAAACGCGAGGAGGGAACGGCGCGACCATAGGCATCGACATTGGCGAGCGCATCGCGGCCCGGATCGAGATGATCGAGATCGCCGCCGACGCCGAAATTGATGACCCAGGTACCGGTGGAGACGACGGCGAAAGGGGCCTGCCGATGGACGAGATGCGGCAGCAGCGAGGCGTTGGAATCGTGAATGCCGCAATAGACCGGCACCGGTGCGGCAAGGCCAAGCGCGGCGGCGATTTCGGGCAGGACCGGGCCGAGCGCATCGAAGGCGGACCGGATCGGCGCCATCAGATCGCGGATGCCGAGCTTGTCGACGAGCGAGGAATAGTCTGATGTTTTCGGGTTCCAGAGGTCGGTATGGCAGCCGAGCGAGGTCAGTTCATTGACGGCGACACCGGTCAGCCGCGCCGTCCAGTATTGCGCATAGGTGAGGATGGTTGCGACCCCAGCGAAGTCTTCCGGAAAGGCGCTCTTCTGGTAGTGCAGCTGCGCGCCGACATTGAGCCCCATCGCCAGGCGCGGCGAGAAGGTTTCGCCGAAGGAAGGACGCAAGGCAGTATAGGCATTGCGGATCGCTTCTGGGTATTCATGCTCGTAGTCGATCACGGGCATGGCGAGCGCACCGTCCCGGTCGAGCAGCGCGGCTGCAGCGCCATGGGTGGTGATCGAGATGGCGTCGAAGCCGGGTTCCCGCGCAAGGCTCTTCAGCGCGTCGAGGGCGAAGGACCACAGAGCTTCGATATCATAATGCGGGTAGGGGCCGGTCTTGATCGTGATGTTCGGCCGTTTCAGGACGGCGATCTCGGCGCCGGTCGCGCTGTCGAGCACGACGACCTTGGCATTGGTCTTGCCGATGTCGAGAACGGCGATGCGGCGATAGGAATTGGCGGTCATGGCATATGGAAGAGGGTGACGAGGTCGCTTTGAACAGGCGAATTGTCCGGATTTACAGCCATGATATCGGCCATGTGAGCCCACCATTTCTTCATGACGGGATGCTCCGGCAGGCTCGCCATCGTGTGACCGGCAGGCCGCGTCAGCACGCCGAACAGCGTGTTGGTGTCGCGGTCGAGATGAATGGAATAGTCGCTGGCGCCCGACTGGTGCAGGAGATCGACCAGTTCCGGCCAGATTTCGTCATGCCGCTTGCGGTATTCGGCTTCCATGCCGGGATTGAGCTGCATCTTGAAGGCGTGTTTTTCCAAGGTCATCGGGAGCTCATGAGCTTGATGCGACGGGCGATGATCGGGATGGCGATAGTGATAATCAGCAGCAGGCCAATGAAGATCGACATGACGATGCCGGGCACGTTCAAGAGGCCGAGGCCGAAGGTGACGAGGCCCATGACGAAGGCGGCGATGACGACGCCGCCGATCGTGCCGGAGCCGCCGAGGATCGAGATGCCGCCGAGCACGACCATGGTGACGACTTCGAGCTCCCAGCCTTGCGCGATCGACGGCCGGGTCGAGCCGAGGCGCGAGGTCAGGCAGACGGCGGCAACACCGCTCATGACGCCGGTCAGCAGGAAGAGGATGAATTTGACGCGCTCGACCGGGATGCCGGAGAAGCGGGCGGCGAAATCATTGTTGCCGATCGCATAGACCTGCCGGCCGAAATTCGTCGCATGCAGCAGGATGGCGAAGGCGATTGCCAGCACGAAGAACAGCACGAATTCGAAGGAGAATACCCAGAAGACATAGCCCTGGCCGAAATAGGCGAAATCAGCAGGGTATTTGCCATAGGCCTGGTCGCCGAGCACAATATAGGAAATGCCGCGGAAAAGGCTCATCGTGCCAATGGTGACGACGATCGACGGCAGTTTCAGCACCGAGACCAGCACTCCGTTAAAGGTGCCGCAGGCAAGGCCGGTGCCGATGCCGATCAATACCAGGCCCGGCGTGCCGACGCCAAGCTGCGCTGCCGCCCCCATCGCCGTAGAGGCTAGCGCGATAATCGCGGCGACGGAGAGGTCGATCTCGCCCGAGATGACCAGCAGCGCCATGGCGAAGGCGATCATTGCCTTTTCGGTGAAGTTGAAAGTGGCGTCCGAAAGATTCCAGGCATCGAGGAAATAGGGTGACGCCAGGGAATTGAAGACGAAGATCAGGACGGCGACGGCAAAGAGCAGGACTTCCCAGCTCGCGGCGATGCGGCGGAAGGGGGTGCCGAGCCGGTCGGGAATGATGCGCTTTTCGGGTGTTGAAGACATCATGCTCATACTGCGACCTCCGCTGCGGCGCGGTCGCGCAGGATGATGCGGCCGCGATTGCGCTCGCGCCGGGCATTGAAGGCGACGGCGAGAATGATGACGGTTCCGGAGATCGCCATCTGGGTGAAGGGTGAGATGCCGATTACCGGCAGCGCATTCTTGATGACGCCGAGGAAGAGTGCGCCGAGCACGGTGCCGGCGACCGAGCCGACGCCGCCGGCAATCGAGATGCCGCCGATGACGCAGGCCGCGACGCTGTCGAGCTCGAAGCCGTTGGCGATATCGACATAGGCGACGGCATAACGCGACACCCAGAGATAGCTCGCCAGGCCGGCGAGCGCGCCCGAGAGCACGAAGGCCAGGAATTTCGTCCGGCCGGTATCGATGCCGGCATAGACGGCAGCCGTGGGATTGCCGCCGGTCGCATAGGCCGAGCGGCCGAACGGGCTGTAGCGCAGCAGCATGTACATCAGCGCGACGATGATGATCGCAACCCAGCTCAGCACCGGCAGGCCGAGGATCGGCGTGCGGGGGACAGCCAGGAAAGTCGGCGTCATCTGATGGGCGTTCACCCAGGCGCCGCCCGAGAGCACGAAGGCCATGCCGCGATAGATGGTGAGCGTGCCGAGGGTCACGACGATCGGCGGGATTTCCAGCCGCCACACGAGGAAGCCGTTGATAGCGCCGAGGGCGGCGCCGATCACGACCGCGGCGAGGATCAGCACGATCAGCGGCAGGCCCGGAAAGGCGGCGTTCATCATCGCGATCGCCATGCCGGTAAAGGCAAGGTTGGCGGCAACCGAGAGGTCGATCGATTTCGTCAGGATAACCGTCATCTGGGCAAGGCCCAGAATGATGAGGATCGCTGTGTCGTTGAAAATGCCGGCGAGATTATCCGGTGTCGCGAAATCGGCCGCCCGCGTCGAGAAGATGCCAATCATCAGCACGATGATGGCAAAGAGCAGGGTTTCGCGTTTTCTGATCAGTTTGGCCATGCCCATCACCTCATGCATTTCCGGTCGCCGCGCGCACCAGCGCTTCCGGCGAAAGCTGATCGCGCTCGAAGAGCCCAGCCGATAGGCCTTCCTTCATGACAAGCACACGGTCCGACATGCCGATGATTTCGGGCAGTTCGGAAGAGATCATGATGATGGAGAGGCCCTCGGCCGCAAGCTCGCTGATGAAGCCGTGGACGGCAGCCTTCGAGCCGATGTCGATGCCCTTTGTGGGTTCATCGAGGATGATGACCTTGGGCATGGTGGCGAGCCACTTGCCGATGACGACCTTCTGCTGGTTGCCGCCCGACAGCGTGCCGACCGGCACGGAGAGGGCGGCGGCGCGCAGATCCAGTCGCTCGGCATATTTGCGGGCGAGCGCGAATTCTTCCGCCGCCTGCAGGAAGCCCTTGCGCGAGGTCCGCGTCAGCGACGGCAGCGTCATGTTCTGATAGATCGGCATCGGCAGCGCCAGGCCGTGGCGGCCGCGCTCTTCCGGCACATAGACGATGCCGGCTTTGATCGCATCATGCGGCGAGTTGATCGAAATCTCCCGGCCTTCGAGCGTCAGCCGGCCGGAGAGCGGCCGGGTGATGCCGAAGAGCGACTGTGCGAGTTCCGACCGTCCGGCGCCGATCAGGCCGTAGATGCCGAGAATCTCACCCTTGCGCAGGGTCAGCGAAATATCGCGGAATTCGGTGCGGTGGCTGTATTTTTCCACTTCGAGCACCGGAGCGCCGATCGCCACGTCGATTTTCGGAAAGGCGTTCTCGACGTCGCGGCCGACCATCATGCGGACGATCTCGTCCTGCGGCGTTTCCTTGAGCCGGCCCTGGCCGATGGCGCGGCCGTCGCGGAAGACGACGAAATCGTCGGCGATCTCGTAAACCTCGTCGAACTTATGGCTGATGAAGAGGATCGCCTTGCCCTGTTCCTTCAGGCCGCGGACGATGCGGAAGAGATCGTCGATCTCCTTGCGGGAAAGGGCGGCCGTCGGCTCGTCCATGATGACGATGCGGGCCTCGATCGACAGAGCGCGGGCAATCGCCACCAAGTGGCGCTGCGCAATCGAGAGGTCTTTCAGCCGGATCGTCGGATCGATATTGCTTTCAAGCGCCGTCAGCAGCGTCTTCGAGCGGCTGTTCATCACCTGCCAGTCGATGGTGCGAAAGCGCGTGCGCGGCGCATGGCCGAGGAAGATGTTTTCGGCAACCGTCAGTTCGTCGAACAGCACGGTTTCCTGATGGATAGCGGTGACGCCGGCATCGATCGCCGCCTGGGCGCTGGCGAAGGTCACTGTCCGGCCGTCGACCAGGATCTCGCCTTCGTTCGGCCGGTAGATGCCGGTCAGGATCTTGACGAGCGTCGATTTGCCGGCGCCGTTTTCGCCGATCAGTGCTGTCACCGTGCCGGGATGAAGGGCGATGCTGACATTGTCGAGCGCCTTCACGCCCGGAAAGATCTGGGAGATGCCGCGCATTTCCAGAATGGCGGGCGCATCGCCGGTTTTGCTGTCCGTGGCGGTTTGTTGGAAGGCGGCGTTCATCAGATTTCTACCAGTGTCGAATGGGAAATCCCGGCGGCTTGAGGCCGCCGGGTTTTTCTGTGTTTCTTCGGATCAGAAGACCTTGGAGAACTGGTCGATGTTCGAGGCATTGTAGACGAAGGGATCAGCCATGGCGGCTTCGCCATTGTCGCCGATCTTGATCTTGCCCATGCGGCCGGCTTCGATTTCGCTGCCCGGCTTGCCGTCGGCATCACCCTTTGCCAGGTGATAGGCGATCTGCGTTGCAGAGTAGCCGAGGTCGATCGGATTCCAGATGGCGAATTCCTTCGTGGCGCCCGATTTGATCGCGCCGGCCATTTCGGACGGCAGGCCGAGACCGGTGACGTAGACCTTGCCGACAAGGCCTTTGTCTTCGACGACCTTGGAAGCGGCGAGAACGCCGACCGTCGTCGGAGCGACGATGACCTTGACGTTCGGGTTCGACTTCAAGAGGCCTTCGGCTTCACGATAGGACTTATCCGAGAGGTCGTCGCCGTAAACCGTGGTGACGAGGTTGAGGCCCGGGAAATCCTTGAGCTGCTTCTTCATCTGGTCGATCCAGATATTCTGGTTGGTCGAGGTGGTCGTTGCCGACAGGATGGCGAAGTCACCCTTGCCGCCTTCCAGATGATCCTTGGCGAGCGTCAGGCACATCTTGCCGATCAGCTCGTTGGACGACGGATTGAGCTGCAGGATACGGCCTTCCGGTGCGACGCCGGAATCCCACGAAATGACCTTGATGCCGCGCTGGGCAGCCTTCTTCAGCGCCGGAACGAGCGCGTCGGGGTCGTTGGCCGAAACGGCGATGGCATCGACGCCCTGGGCGATCAGCGAGTTGATCACTTCGATCTGGCCTTCGGCCGTCGTCGACGTCGGGCCGGTGTAGATCACTTCTACGCCGCCGAGTTCCTTGGCGGCTTCCTGGGCGCCCTTGTTGGCGGCGTCGAAGAAGCCGTTGCCGAGCGACTTGACGACCAGGCCGATCTTGATGTCCTTGGCGCTGGCGGTGCCGGCCATCATGGCGACGGCGAGCGCTGCGCCGAGCGCAAGTGTCTTTGCGAGTTTCATGTACTTTCCTCCCTTAAAGATTAGACTTCCACACCTCGCCGGCGCCTCATGCGACCGACGAGGAATCCTCCTTCACCGCCTGGGCCACCGGACTTGCGACAACGAGCCGGACGCCGGCATTCTCGACCATGCGAGCCGCCTCGTCCGAAATCGCGTCATCAGTGATGATCACAGACACGCGGTCGAGCGCGCAGAGAATGAGGCTCGACCGGCGATTGAATTTGCTTGAATCGGCCATGACGACGAGTTCGTCGGCCTGGTGCATCAGCTTCTGCTCGCTCTGGATAATGAGGGCGTCCGCCTCCATGATGCCGAGCGGGCCGACGCCCTGGGCGCCGATGAACATGCGCCGCGCATAAAAATTGCGGATGGCGTCATTGTCGAAAGGCGACAGGATCAGGCTCTGCTCGCGGTAGATCGCGCCGCCCGGCACCGTCACCGTGTTTTTGGAATGTTTGACCAGATGTTCGGCGATCGCGAAGGAGTTGGTCATCACCTGCAGGCGGTGGCCGGCCATGTAATGCACCATCTGGAAGGTCGTCGTGCCGCCATTGATGATGATGGCGTCGCCGGCTTCGCAGAGATCGACGGCCGCGCGGGCAATTGCGCGCTTTTTATCGATGTTGACTGATTCTGACACCCGAAAGGGTCGGCCGGCAAGATTGCCGAGCTGCGGCGGATGCACCGCTTCGGCGCCGCCGCGGACACGGCGGATCTTGCCCTGCACGTGAAGAGCCGCAATGTCGCGCCGGATTGTCGCTTCGGAAGCTTCCGTCAGCTCGGAAATGTCCTGGATCGTAACGACGGACTTTTCCTGAACGGCGCTTAAGATAATGCGATGGCGTTCGCGTTCGTGCATTGGGCTCCTCCTCTTGTCATATTTATTTCGTATCCGTTAAAGACTGTCAATCACAAACGATCATAAATTTTCATATTGCGCTGCACAATAATCGAATTTGATCGTTTTCGATTGACAAGCGCACTTTTGATGCGCGATACCGTGAGCGAAAGGGCGCGCTGATCGCTGCGCCTTGCAAGCCTATAGGGAGGATGACATGGCGGCGAACGTCCGGCTTTTGGAAAACCGGTGGGATGATGGTTATGCGGCGGGCCTCGATGAGCCCGGCAAGCTGCTCTATCGCTCCAATCTGCTCGGCGCCGACAAGCGCATCACCAATTACGGCGGCGGCAACACCTCGGCGAAGGTGATGGAAACCGATCCGCTTGATGGCGGCAAGGTCAAGGTGCTCTGGGTAAAGGGCTCGGGCGGTGACGTCGGCACGATCAAGCTCGACGGTTTCGCCACCCTTTACCAGGACAAGCTGGAATCGCTGAAATCCATCTATAAAGGTGTCGAAGACGAAGACCGCATGGTCGGCTTCCTGCCGCACTGCACCTTCAACCTCAACGGCCGTGCCGCCTCGATCGACACGCCGCTGCATGGTTTCGTGCCTTTCACCCATGTCGATCATATGCATCCTGACGCCATCATCGCCATTGCCGCCTCGAAGAATTCGAAAGAATTGACGCAGCAGATCTTTGGCAACGAGATCGGCTGGCTGCCCTGGCGTCGTCCGGGCTTCCAGCTCGGCCTCGATCTCGAAGCCTTCGTCAAGGCGAACCCGAATGCCAAGGGCGTTGTGCTCGAAAGCCACGGCCTCTTCACCTGGGCGAATGATGCCAAGGCCTGCTACGAGCTGACGCTCGACATCATCAACAAGGCGATCGTCTGGTTTGCCGAAAAGACCGAAGGCAAGACGATTTTCGGCGGCGCGGTCACTGAGAGCCTGCCCGTTGCCGCGCGCCGCGCCATCGCCGCCCGGCTGATGCCGGAGATTCGCGGCCGCATTGGCAAGCAGGAACGCAAGCTCGGTCATTTCGACGATCAGGACGCCGTGCTCGAATTCGTCAATTCGAAGGATTTGCGCCCGCTCGGCGCGCTCGGCACCAGCTGCCCGGATCATTTCCTGCGCACCAAGATCCGCCCGCTGATCGTCGATTTCGACCCGGCCAGGCCGGATGTAGACGCGATCGTTGCCGGCCTCGACCAGGCGCTGGAGGATTACCGCGCCGATTACGCCCGCTATTACAACGACTGCAAGCATGACAATTCGCCCGCCATGCGCGACGCCAATCCCGTCATCTTCCTCGTTCCCGGCGTCGGCATGCTGTCCTTTGCCCGCGACAAAGCGACGGCACGCATCGCCAGCGAATTCTACGTCAACGCCATCAACGTCATGCGCGGCGCCTCGACGGTTTCGGAATATCAGGGCCTGCCGGAACAGGAGGCCTTCGATATCGAATACTGGCTGCTCGAAGAGGCGAAGCTCCAGCGCATGCCGAAGCCGAAGAGCCTCGCCGGCCGGGTGGCCTTCGTCACCGGCGGCGCCGGCGGCATCGGCCGGGCGACGGCGGCGCGCCTCGTCGGCGAGGGCGCCTGCGTGGTGCTTGCCGATATCGACCAGGCGGCGCTTGAAGGCACCGAGGCCGATTTCGTCAAGAAGTTTGGCGCCGACGCCGTGCGCAGCGTCCGGCTCGACGTCACCAAAGAAGATGCGGTGATCGCCTCCTTCGCGGAAGCCTCGGTCGAATTCGGCGGCATCGATATCCTCGTCTCGAATGCCGGCATTGCCTCCTCCGCGCCGATCGAAGCCACCGAGCTTGCGACCTGGAACCGCAATATCGATATTTTGGCGACCGGCTATTTCCTCGTTTCGCGCGAAGCCTTCCGGCTGTTCCGCCGTCAGGCGCTCGGCGGCAACATCGTCTTCGTCGCCTCGAAAAACGGTCTCGCCGCTTCGCCGAATGCCTCTGCCTATTGCACGGCAAAGGCTGCTGAAATCCATCTCGCCCGCTGCCTGGCGCTGGAAGGCGCGGATGCCGGCATCCGCGTCAACACCGTCAATCCGGATGCGGTGCTGCGCGGCTCGAAGATCTGGAGCGGCGAATGGCGCGAACAACGCGCCGCCTCCTCGAAGATCGAGGTGGATGATCTCGAGGAACATTACCGCAAGCGTTCGATGCTGAAACTCAACGTGTTTCCGGAGGATATCGCCGAGGCGATCTACTTCCTGGCCTCGGACCTTTCGGCAAAATCGACCGGCAATATCATCAACGTCGATGCCGGCAACGTGCAGAGCTTTACGCGGTAATAGCTAATCGGCGGCGGATGTGTCTGCCCCTCACCCTCACCCTCTCCCCGTTCAGACGGGGAGAGGGGACTTGCCCAACGATATGTTGGAGTGGGACGGAGACGGTGCGGCATATCCCCTTCTCCCCGTCTGAACGGGGAGAAGGTGCCGGCAGGCGGATGAGGGGGCGGGCCCCGCGGCAGTCCCAATGTAGAAATTGCATAACCGGGAGGAAAAAATGGCCGAGTTCAGGATCGCACAGGATCTGGTCGCGACAGAAAACGACAAGCGGGCAACCGCACTGAAAGCCGACTACGAGGCGCTGGGCGCGAACCTTGACCGCCGCGGCGTCGATATCGAAGCAATCACCCGCAAGGTCGCCGAGTTTTTCGTCGCCGTTCCCTCCTGGGGCGTCGGCACCGGCGGCACACGTTTTGCCCGCTTCCCAGGCACCGGCGAGCCGCGCGGCATCTTCGACAAGCTCGACGATTGCGCCGTCATCAACCAGCTGACGCAGGCGACACCGAATGTCTCGCTGCATATTCCCTGGGACAAGGCGGATGCCCGGGAGTTGAAGGCCAAGGGCGATGCGCTCGGCCTCGGCTTCGACGCGATGAATTCGAACACCTTTTCCGATGCGCCGGGACAGGCCCATTCCTATAAATACGGTTCGCTCAGCCATACCGATGCGGCGACGCGGGCGCAGGCGGTCGAGCACAATCTCGAATGTATCGCAATCGGCCAGGCGCTGGGTTCCAAGGCGCTCACCGTCTGGATCGGCGACGGCTCGAACTTCCCCGGCCAGAGCAATTTCACCAGGGCATTCGAGCGTTACCTCGCTTCGATGGCCGACATCTACAAGGCGCTGCCGGACGATTGGAAGCTCTTCTCCGAGCACAAGATGTACGAGCCGGCCTTCTATTCGACGATCGTGCAGGATTGGGGCACCAATTACCTGATCGCCCAGACGCTCGGCCCCAAGGCCCATTGCCTCGTCGATCTCGGCCATCATGCGCCGAACACCAATATCGAGATGATCGTCGCTCGGCTGATCCAGTTCGGCAAGCTCGGCGGCTTCCATTTCAACGATTCCAAATATGGCGATGACGATCTCGACGCCGGCGCGATCGATCCCTACCGGCTGTTCCTCGTCTTCAACGAACTGGTCGATGCCGAGCAGCGTGGCGTCAACGACTTCAACCCGGCCCATATGATCGACCAGTCGCACAATGTCACCGACCCGATCGAAAGCCTGATCAACAGCGCCAACGAAATCCGCCGCGCTTATGCGCAGGCGCTGCTCGTCGACCGCAAGGTGCTCGACGGATACCAGCAGGACAATGACGCGCTGATGGCGTCGGAAACCCTGAAGCGCGCCTATCGCGCCGATGTCGAGCCGATCCTCGCCGAAGCCCGGCGCCGGGCCGGCGGCGCGATCGACCCGATCGCCGCCTACCGCGCCAGCGGCTACCGCAGGAAGGTGGCGGCCGAGCGTCCCGCCTCCGCTGCCGGCGGCGGCGGTATCATCTGAGTTTCGACCTCAATAAGAGAACGATTGCCGGCAGCGCAGGGGTGACCCGCTGCCGGCAATTGCCGTTTACGGCTTCCAGGCGCCGGCGATCTGGCGGGTGGCGATGTTCAGCCGGTTCCAGACATTGATATTGGCGATGGCGATGACGAGGGCCGCAAGGCTCCTGCCGTCATAGTGCCGGGTCGCCTCGTCCCAGATCTCGTCCGGCACGGGGTCGGCGCGGTCGCTGGTGCGGGTCACCGCCTCGGTCAGCGCCAGGGCTGCCCGCTCGGCTTCGCTGAAATAGGGCGTGTCGCGCCAGGCGCTGACGGCGAAAAGCCGTTCGTCCGTCTCGCCGAGCTTCTTTGCGATGCGCGGATGCCCGTCGATGCAGACGCTGCAGCCATTGATCTGGCTGGCGCGCAGATTGACGAGTTCGAGCAGCTTCGGTGAAAGGCCGGTCTCGGTCGGCACCTTGCCGAGGGCAGTGAGCGCCTGCATGGCCTCGGGAAGGACCAGCGCGGGATTTCCCATTCTCTCCTGCATGGCCAATTTTTCTTGCATGGTATGTCTCCTTGATGCGTTTTACTCTTCGACGATCCGCCGGCGCTGTCACATCGGCCGGGTTTCATTCGTCATGGCCTTGACGGAACGCAGCGGAGGAATGTGACAAATGGACGAGAAAAAATGGCTGGCCGACGAATTCGAGGCGAACAGGGCGCATCTGCGGGCCGCCGCCTATCGCATGCTTGGCTCGCGTAGCGAGGCAGAGGATGCGGTCCAGGAAGCCTGGCTGCGGCTCAGCCGCACCGATACGACCGATGTCGGCAATCTCGGCGGCTGGCTGACGACAGTGGTGGCGCGCATCTGCCTCGACATGCTGCGCACCCGCAAGACGCGGCGCGAGGAGCCGCTGGAAATGCCGGTCCATGCCGCGATCGCCGATCCGGCAAACGATCCGGAGCGGGACGCAGCCTTCGCCGAATCGGTCGGCGTGGCGTTGCTGGTCGTGCTGCAGACGCTGGCGCCCGCCGAACGTGTCGCCTTCGTGCTGCACGATATGTTCGATCTGCCCTTCGACGAGATCGCGCCGATCATTGGCCGCTCGTCTGCTGCCGCCCGCCAGCTCGCAAGCCGCGCCCGCCGCCGGGTGCAGGGCGTCGACGAGGCGCCCGATGTCGATTTCGGCCGCAAGCGGACGGTCGCGGAGGCCTTTCTGAGTGCATCGCGCAACGGCGATCTGGAAGCGTTGCTTGCCGTGCTTGCCCCCGATGTCGTCTTCCGGCCGGATGTAACGGCGGCGCGATTCGGCACGATCGGCGAAATGCGTGGCGCAGATGAGGTTGCCCGAGCCTTCAAGGGCCGGGCGCAGGCGGCAGAAATCGCCGTCGTCGACGGCGAACTCGGATTCGTCGTGCAGATCGGCGGCCAGCTCCGCGTGGTCGTGGCGCTGACGATCGCCGATGGCAGGATCGCTGCGATCGACGCCATTGCCGATCCGGATCACCTGGAACGGCTTGATTATTCGATCCTTCGGGATTGAAAATAAACGCGGATTTACCGGATCCCCGCAACAGGCGCACTATAGAACGAGCGCGCCGTTGCCGTTTCCCGAGCGATGGAGACCGCCTCATTTTCCTTGACAGCTGCATCTTCAGCTTTATTCTATTATAAAGATTTATATAGCATAACTGTGGAATTCACCGATATGATCGTATCAGGCGACCAGGCGAAGAAGCCGCTTCTTCTCAGCAATATCAGACCGATGGCTTTCGGTGCCGGCACAGCCGAGGGGACGATCGACATTCTGATCGATGCCGAGGGCCGGATCGCCAAGATCGGTCCGTCGCTTGCGGTGTCCGATGATGTGACGCACATCGACGGCAAAGGCGCCTTCGTCTCACCCGGCTGGATCGATCTGCACGTGCATATCTGGCACGGCGGCACCGATATTTCCATTCGCCCCTCCGAATGCGGTCTCGAGCGCGGCGTCACCACGCTGGTCGATGCCGGCTCGGCCGGCGAGGCGAATTTCCACGGTTTCCGCGAATATATCATCGAGCCCGCCCGCGAGCGCATCAAAGCCTTCCTGAACCTTGGCTCGATCGGTCTCGTCGCCTGCAACCGCGTCGCCGAACTCAGGGATATCAGAGATATCGATCTCGACCGTATCCTCGAAGTCTATGCCGAAAACAGCGAGCACATCGTCGGCATCAAGGTGCGCGCCAGCCATGTCATCACCGGCTCCTGGGGCGTCACCCCTGTCAAGCTCGGCAAGAAGATCGCCAAGATCCTGAAAGTGCCGATGATGGTGCATGTCGGCGAGCCGCCGGCGCTCTATGACGAAGTGCTGGAGATTCTCGGTCCCGGCGACGTCGTCACCCATTGTTTCAACGGCAAGGCCGGCTCGAGCATCATGGAGGACGAGGATCTCTTCAATCTCGCCGAGCGCTGCGCTTCCGAGGGCATCCGCCTCGATATCGGCCATGGCGGCGCCTCCTTCTCCTTCAAGGTGGCGGAAGCGGCGATCGCGCGCGGGCTGCTGCCCTTCTCGATCTCGACCGACCTGCACGGCCATTCGATGAATTTTCCGGTCTGGGACCTGGCGACGACGATGTCGAAGCTGCTCAGCGTCGGCATGCCCTTCGACAAGGTGGTGGAAGCCGTCACCCATGCGCCGGCATCGGTCATCAAGTTGTCGATGGAGAACCGGCTTTCGGTCGGCGCAAAAGCCGAATTCACCATTTTCGACCTCGTCGATTCAGAACTCGAAGCGACGGATTCCAACGGCGATGTCTCGGTCTTGAGCAAGCTGTTCGAGCCGCGGTACGCGGTGATCGGCGCCGATGCCTTTACCGCCAGCCGCTACGTGCCGCGGGCACGCAAACTCGTGCGCCACAGCCATGGTTATTCCTACCGGTAAGATCCGCCGCCGGGCTTGGTTCGACTGCTGAGGAAAGCCTCAGCGGTTGCGCCAGCCCATCAGCTTTTCGATCCGCTCCGCCGAACTGCGCACATGCGCGGTATAGTGGTTCTCGTCGGAAAAAGCCTTCTGTTCCGGCAGCACGATGGAAATGGTGGCGACGCACTGGCCGTCGCGGTCGCAGATCGGCGAGGCGATGCAGGCAACCGCATAATCCGATTCTCCTGCCTGGATCGACAGGCGCGACTCGAAGGCCTTGCCGGCGGCTTCCGACAGCGTTCGCGGATCGATCTCGGCACGGCCGGTCGGTGACGAGCGGGCGCAGCGTTTGAACAGTTCGATGCGCTCCTCCTCGGGCAGGTGGCCGGCGAGCAGGCGGCCCGACGCCGTCCAGTTCAGCGGCACCCGGGTGCCGACGCGCGACGCCACCTGGAAGTGGCTCGGGCCGTCGGCCATGGCCAGCACCAGCATATAATCGCCATCGCGGCCGCAGACCTGCACGGTTTCGCCGGCCTGGCGGCAGAGATCGTGCATTTCGTGGGTGGCGATGCTCATGAAATCCAGCGACCGGGCATAGGCGAGCCCGTAATGATAGAGCCGGGCACCGAGCCAGATCGAACCATCGGCCTGGCGCGTCAGCATGTTCTTCTCGACCAGATCGTCGACGATGACGTAAACGGTCGACAGCGGCGCCTTCACCGCCTTGGCGATGGCATAGACGCCGGCGGGCGAGCCGGTCTCATAGAGATGATCGATCACCTGAAGCGCACGGTCGATGCCGCTGACGCGCGCGCGGCGCGCACCCTTGCCGGCGGCTTCTTCGGCATGGCCCTCATCTTCGGAGTAAACTGCGGGTGATGTCTTTCCGTCCAATTCCACGCACCTCGTTAAACTGCGATCATGTTACATTACTATGGCATAGCGGTCGCCGTGGCAAATCGCAACATCTTGTAGGTTGATCGTGCGGTCGGATGCGAAGCGGGGATGGTTCTCGCCGCGGTGCTACTGCTCGGGAAGAACTCCACCATAAACTGGAACAACAAACCGCAGCCTGAGTTTGACCCTGAACCCAGGAGGTCATGATGACGAATTATCCGACACCGCCTTTCCCATCCCAGAAACAGCCGATGCCCGGTTTTACCGCGCAGATGGACCCGGTTCCCGACCATGGCGAAAAAACCTATCGCGGTTCCGAGCGGCTGAAGGGCAAGCGGGCGATCATCACCGGCGGCGATAGCGGCATCGGCCGGGCGGTGGCGATCGCCTATGCCAGGGAAGGCGCCGATATTGTAATTTCCTATCTCGACGAAGATGAGGATGCCGACGAGACCAAGCGGCTCGTCGAAGAGGCCGGGCGCAAGGCCGTGCTCGTCAGCGGCGATATCCAGGATCCGGCTTTATGCCGGCAGATCGTCGAGACGACGGTCAAGGAGCTGGGCGGTATCGACATTCTCGTCAACAATGCCGCCCATCAGGCGAGCTTCAAGAGCATCGACGAGATCAGCGACGAGGAGTGGGAACTGACCTTCAAGGTCAATATCCATGCGATGTTTTACCTGACCAAGGCGGCCGTTCCGCATATGAAGCCCGGCAGTTCAATCATCAACACCGCCTCGATCAATTCGGACAGCCCGAACCCGACCTTGCTTGCCTATGCGACGACCAAGGGCGCGATCCAGAATTTCACCGCCGGTCTTGCCCAGCTTCTGGCGGAGAAAGGCATTCGCGCCAATGCCGTGGCGCCGGGGCCGATCTGGACGCCGCTCATTCCCTCGACGCTGCCTGAGGAAACTGTCAGCAATTTCGGCAAGCAGGTGCCGATGAAACGGCCGGGCCAGCCGGCCGAGCTGGCGACAGCCTATGTGATGCTGGCCGATCCCTTGTCGAGCTATGTCTCCGGCACGACAATCGCGGTCACTGGTGGCAAGCCGACCCTTTGACGCAAGTCGCCTGGGATTGGCGGTTCCGGGTTAAAGATATGCGTGAAACAAGGAACTGAGCGGGTCGATCAAGGTTTGACGCGACCCGTTTCAGTCCGGCTTGCCGTAACCGCCGCCGGTCGGCATGGCGGATGGGCATGGACAACAGGGCATCGGACCGATCGTCTCCTCCGCCCATCTGGCCGATGGCGCGCTTCCGGCGCTTTCCGAGCTGGAATTCGGCCTGATCCTCGCCGGCAATGCCTTCGATCGCTGGATGGTCCGCTGCATGACGGCGGCCGGCGAGCCCGGCTGCGCTGCGATCGACGTGCTGGTGCTGCATTCGGTTGCCCACCGGCAGCGGCCGAAGCGGCTCGGCGATCTCTGCAGCGTGCTCGGCGTCGAGGATACGCATCTGGTGATCTACGCGATCAAGAAGCTTGAAAGGCGCGGCCTTGTGACGAGCACTCGGGCGGGCAAGGAGAAACTGATCGCCGCTACCGAAAAGGGCGTTGAAATCTGCCTGAAATACCGGGCCGTGCGCGAAGCGCTGCTGGTGGAGTCTATGAAAGGCCTCGGGCTCGATGCCGCGGCGGCATCGGCGATGGCCGCCATGCTCCGTGCGCTTTCCGGGCATTACGATCAAGCGGCAAGGGCCGCCGCCTCTTTGTGACGGCAGCCCTTGACGGGGGCAGGGAGAGATCCCCCGAAATTTTCAGGCGGGCTGTTCAGCCGAAGCAGGGCATTGCCGGCAGATTGGCGCGGCTTGCGATGGCTCCGATGATGTTGCCCACCGAGGTCGAGCGCGGTTCGCGTTTGCCGGCCGCCGTCTCCAGGAGTTGCTTGAAATCTTCAAGCTTCACGCCGTCGGCGCGCAACACCATGGCGATCAGGGGGTCGCGAAGGGCTTCGGATATCGTCAGGTCGTCTCTGGTCTTTCTCATGGCTTGTCCTCCTTTCGTGGGCGGTCGCCCGTGTTCCACTGTGCGCTGCCGTTCTCGACATTGACTTTCGCGTTTCGTGGTGTTACCGGTAAGTAACAATGCATTTGTTACCGATCGGTCACATTGATGTCAAGGACTACGTCCGCAAAAAAATCCGAAACTTCGAATGTAATCTCCGCAGCCGTACCAGAGGATCGAATCCCGCCGCGGGAACGTATCGTCTCCACCGCATCGGAGCTTTTCCGCGAGCGCGGCATCCGCGGCATCGGCGTCGATGCGATCGCCGACGCGGCGCTGACCAACAAGATGACGCTCTACCGGCATTTCGGCTCGAAGGACGAACTCGTCTGCGAGACGCTGCGCCGCGCCTCCGAAAAGGCGGGTGCCATCTGGCGCGATCTGGAGGCGGCCTATCCCGGTAATCCGCGCGCCCAGCTCTACGCCTGGGTTGAGATGCGGGCGCAATGTCTGACCGGCGAGCCTGCCGGCTGCGATCTCGCCAATGCCGCCATCGAGCTGAAGGGCGAGGGCCACCCGGCCCATGAAATGATCGAGCGCCACAAGGCCGAACAGCGAGATCGGCTGGCCGCGCTCTGTTCGGCGGCCGATGCGCGCGAGCCGGACCTTCTTGCCGATACGCTGACGCTGCTGCTCGAAGGTGCGCGTGTCAGCCGCCAGGCCATGGGCGCTGCCAGCTGCTGCGGTCATTTCGCCAAGGCCTGCAACGCGGCGATCGCTTCCTTCGCCTGAACCGGTCTTTCGGGAACCTTACCGCCTCCATGCCGTTCTTCCATCACCGGAGGACAAGTGGAGACCGGGAGATGAACTACGTCTATCTCAAGCGCCTGTATGCCAAACGCGCCGAGCTTGAAGCCAAGCTGGAGCTTCACGATGCGCGCTATTGTTTCGGCGAGGAAGAGGTCGATGACGGCACCGACAGCGATCTGCGTCAGCGGCTGAGCGAAATTTCCGACGAAATCGCTGCGCTGGAAGCAGGCCGGACCGCGAGAGCATGATCTAAGTCCTGAGGATTTCCATCGTCCGCTCGTCGAATTTCCCTTGGTAGAAATGCTCGATCACCCGGTGGAAGGGCGAGCCATGGTCGCTGATCGCGGCAAACAGGGTCATCGACGAGCGCAGCTTCAGGTCGTCGGGCGAGCCCAGGATCGCATGGGCGGATCGGTCCTTGACCGACAAGATCGCCTCGATGCAACGCAGCAGCCGGCTTGAGAGAATGGGATCGGCGAGATAGGCGGCGGCTTCCTCGGCGGAACGGATCGCATATTTTTCCGCCATCGGGGAGGTGCCGAGACCTGATATCTGCGGGAAGATGAACCACATCCAGTGGGAGGTCTTGCGCCCGGCTTTCAGTTCCGAAAGCGCCTTTTCGTAGACGCCGTTCTGGGCATCGACGAAGCGGTCGAGATTGTAATCGATATCACCGGCCATGGTCCGTCCCTTTTCGCTGTCAATGCAGCCTGGGCCAAGGTCTCCATGCCCGGCGAGTGGTTCTATCCAGGCGAGCCGGGCTCGCCCTCAGCAGACCCTTTCGGCATAGGGGCTGCTCTCACGGCAATGGCCGTAAGGCTGATGGTGCGGCGCGCTGTCGCCGGCGGTGGCGGCAATGGCCGAGGTCGTCACCGGGTCCGTCTCGGTGGAAGAATATGCGGCGAAACCGACGAAGCTCAAGAGAGCCAGCGCCGCGACCACGACAATGCGCTCGAAGCCCGAAAGTTTCTGGGCGCTGACATGCTCCACATAATCGCGCTCGCCCAAGCCGGCGGTTCCATCCTCTTTCACATGGAGCGTCACCATATCCTGGCGACGGGTCAAAGTTTCACAATCTGTCATCTCAAATACTCCTGCAACACATGCGACGCCGGCCTCTCAAGAATAAACTCTCAACCCTCATGGCGGACCGACTCCCGCATGCGTGCAGCATGTGTGTCTTTAATCGCGGCAATTGAAGGGGCAATCTGCAAACGCAGTGTTCAAAAAATCGTCCTAATAAATGCAAAATATCGTGATGCTCTGGCTCGCCGGAATGATCCGGGGTAGTCCAGAGGATCATCTTTCTGTGGATCGTCCCATGAGCAAATCCTTCGGCGCAATGTCGGTCGCCCAGCTTTCCGTCCTCATTCAAGGTGGCGCGGCCGATCCGGTCGACGTGGCCGAGGCGGTCTTCGGAACCATCGCTGATTATGCCGACAAGGCGGTTTTCACGACGCTGCTGGAAAGCCGCGCGATGGAGGAGGCACGCACCTCCTCGATGCGTTTGCGGGAGGGCCGATCGCTCGGATTGCTGGACGGCATTCCGATCGCCTGGAAGGATCTTTTCGATATCGAAGGTCTGGCGACGACGGCGGGGTCCGCCGTGCTGGCCGCCGATGCGCCGGCCAAGCGCGATGCGGCCGTCGTCGGTCTGCTCAGGCAGGCGGGCATGGTCGCGATCGGCCGCACCAATATGAGCGAGTTCGCCTTTTCCGGCCTCGGCATCAATCCGCATTACGGCACGCCGGTCAATCCGCGCGGCGCCGATCTGTCGCGCATTCCGGGCGGTTCGTCCTCCGGTGCCGGTGTCGCCGTTGCCGCCGGGCTGGTGCCGGTCGCCATGGGCACGGATACTGGCGGCTCGGTGCGCATTCCCGCCGCCTTCAACGGCATTGTCGGCTACAAGGCGACCCGCGGCCGTCATGCGATGGAGGGCGTCTATCCGCTGGCCAAGAGCCTGGATTCGCTGGGACCGCTCTGCCGCAGCGTCAGGGATGCGGTGTGGATCGATGCGGCGATGCGCGGCCGCACGGCGCCTGATGTCGTCGAGCGTCCGCTACAGGGGCTGGAATTGCTTGTGCCTGACAATATCGTCTTCGACGGAGCCGAGCCTGAAGTGATCGCTGCGTTCGAGACTGCTTTGGAACGTCTTCAAAGGGCCGGCGCCCATGTTGCCCGTGCTGTCATTCCAGCCTTCGACGAGATTTTCGATCTGATGACGAGATACGGCCCGCTGGTCACCGCGGAAGCTTTCGCATTGCATCAGGAACGGCTCGCGGGACCGGATGCGGATAGGATGGATCACCGCGTCGTCATGCGTACCCGCTTGGGAAGCAGGACGAGTCTGGCCGATTACCTGGCGATCCTTGCGGCGCGCGGCCGCCTGATCGCCGATGTCGAGCGCCTTGTCGGCGACCAGCTCATCGCTTTTCCGACGGTCGCCCATGTCGCTCCGCCGATCGGGCCGCTGGAACAGGACGACGAACTCTTCTTCGCCACCAACAACAGGACGCTGCGCAATACCGCGCTCGGCAATTTTCTCGACTGGTGTGGCGTCTCCATCCCCTGCGGCACGGGTGCCTCCGGCATGCCAGTCGGGCTGCTGCTCTCCGCCACGGCCCATCGCGACGAAGCGCTGCTGGGGGTCGCACTCGCTGCCGAGCCGGTCATTCGCGGCGATTTCGCCTGATTGGCAATTGAACCGCCGGGCTTTTATTGCGATTGATGGCAGGAGGAAATCCTGGAGGAAAGCACGTGCAGATCTTGCAAAACGGACGCTTCGCGGTTTCGACATGGTCGCTGCATCGGCTGCTCGGCGCCGTTTATGCCTATAGCCCCGATCCTGACAAAAGTGCTGCGCCCAAGGAACCCTATGGCCCGGGGGCCGCGGCACTGATCGACTTGCCGGCGACGCTGGCGGCGCGCGGCGTCAACCGGCTGGAGATCTGTTCCTTTCATCTGCCGAGCCTCGATTCCGGCTATTTAAGCGAATTGCGCGATGCGATGACGGCGTCAAACGTGCTGTTCCAGACGCTGCTCATCGAGGACGGCGATCCGAGCCATCCCGAGACGGCCGAGCGCGATGTCAAATGGATGGCGCCGTGGATCGATATCGCCGCTTCCCTTGGGGCGCAGAGGATGCGCGTCATCGCCGGCAAGCAGAAGCCGATCGAGGAAAACCTGAGCCGTGCAGCCCGTCATCTGAACTGGCTGGCTGAAAAGGCCGAAGGCAGCGGCGTGCGCGTCGTCGTCGAAAACTGGTTCGACCTGCTGCCGTCGCCCGTCGAGATGAACTGGCTGCTGGATCGGCTGGACGGCAAGGTCGGCCTCAACGGCGACCTCGGCAATTGGGCGGCACCGGCGAAATACGAGGGCCTTGCCGACATCATGCGCCGGGCGGAAATCTGCCATGCCAAGGCCGATTACGGCGTCGCCGGCCTCGATGCCGACGATTACCGCAAATGCCTGGAGATGTGCGAGCGGGCCGGTTACGCCGGTCCCTTCACATTGATCTACGACTCGCCCTTTTTCCCCGACGAATGGGACGGCATCCTGCTGCAAAAGGCCTTCATCGAGGATTTCCTGCGCGAGGCGCCGGCGCGCCGGACGGCTTAAACCGCGAGCCTCTGCCGCTCATTCCTGGCGCGGGAATCTCTGGCTTTCCTCCAGCACGTTCAGATCCATGTGGTTGCGCATGTAGCGCTCCGAGGCCTTCTGCAGCGGCTGATGGTCCCAGGGATAATAGGCGCCGTTGCGCAGCGCCGCATAGACCACCCAGCGGCGCGCTTGGCTTTCACGCACGGCGGCGTCGAAATCGGCAAGGTTCCAGCGCCGGCGGGCCTGTTCGACAAGTCGTGCCAGGGTGTCGGCATGGGCCGGCTTTTCCGCCAGATTGTCGAGTTCCTGTGGATCGGCTTCGAGGTCGAACAGCATCGGCGGATCCTTTTCGCAGAGCGAGAGTTTGTAGCGCCCGTCCCTGAGGCAGACGAGCGGCGCTTCGGAGCCCTCGGCGGCATATTCCATCGGCACCGGGCCGCGGCTGCCCGTGCCTGCGGCAAGTGCTGAAAGATCCTCACCCTCGGTCCATGGTTTCAACGAGGCTATGTCGATCCCGGCAAGGGCAGCCAGCGTCGGCGTCACGTCGAGCGTGGAGACGGGCTGATCGATGCGCCCGGGCTTCCAGCCCGGGGCCGCGATCATTAGCGGAACACGCGCCGATCCTTCGAAGAAGTTCATCTTGAACCAGAGGCCGCGGTCGCCGAGCATGTCGCCATGATCGGAAACGAACAGAATGATCGTGTTCTCGGCCATGCGGGTCCGTTCCAGCACGCCGAGAATCTCGCCGATCTTATCGTCGACATAGGAGATATTGGCGAAGTAGCCCCGCCTTGCCCGCCGGATCTCCTCCGGGCTGATGTCGAAGGCCTCGTGGTCGCAAGCTTTCATCAGCCGCTGCGAATGCGGATCCTGCTTCTCGAAGGCGATCGGCGCCACCGCCGGGTCGAGCGCCGGGCAGTCCTCATAGAGGTCCCAGAACTTGCGGCGCGCAACATAGGGATCGTGTGGGTGGGTGAAGCTGACGGTCAGGCACCAGGGGCGTTCGTCCTGGCCGCGCGAGAGATCGAACAGCTTGCGGCTGGCGTGGTAGGCGACCTCGTCGTCATATTCCATCTGGTTGGTGATCTCGGCAACACCGGCGCCGGTGACCGAACCGAGATTGTGATACCACCAGTCGATGCGCTCGCCGGGTTTGGTATAATCGGGCGTCCAGCCGAAATCGGCGGGGTAGATATCCGTCGTCAGCCGCTCCTCGAAGCCGTGAAGCTGGTCGGGGCCGACGAAATGCATCTTGCCGGATAGCGCCGTCTGATATCCGGCGGCGCGCAGATGATGCGCATAGGTCGGAATGTCGGAGGCAAATTCGGCGGCATTGTCGTAGACGCGCGTCCGGCTCGGCAATTGCCCGGACATGAAGGACGCCCGCGCCGGCGCGCAAAGCGGACTTGCCGTATAGGTGTTGGCGAAACGCACGGAACGCTCCGCCAATGATTTCAGATGCGGCGCGTGAAGGAAATCGATGGGACCATCGGGAAAGAGGGTCCCGTTCAACTGATCCACCATCAGGATGAGAATATTCGGGCGCGCCATGTCGATCCTCTGTGCTATTTGAAGATTTTATTGAAGCGCCTATCATCGCGCCTGTAAAGATGACTTTTTTCGATGGATGCCAAAAGGAATTTTTATGCCAGACCATCCGCTTGAACTTGGCTGGATGCGCGTCTTCGTCGAGGTCGCCAGACTTGGGAGCTTTTCCTCGGCCGCAGCACTGCTCGGGCTTACCCAGCCGGCCGTCAGCTATCAGATCCGTCGGCTGGAGGAACAGTTCGGCGTCAGCCTGCTGCGCCGCCAGCATCGCGGCGTGACACTGACTGCTGAAGGCGAGCGGCTTCTCGACGTTACCGCCAAGGCGGTCGGCGATATCGATGCGCTCGCGCGCAGCTTCCGTGCCGAAGTCCAGCGACCGGTCGTGCGGCTGAGAACCGACTATGCCTTTTCATCGCTCTGGCTGATCCCGCGCATGGACGGCTTCCGGCTTCTTCATCCGGAAACGGACATCCAGATCGTCGCGACGCAGCGATTTTCAGCCGGTTTTCGTGACGAAGCGGATGTCGCGGTCGTTTTCGGCACGCGGGCGGAATTCGGCGCCATCGGCACGCTTCTGCTCCGGGAAAAGGTCGTGCCGGTCTGCACGCAGGGATTTCTCGACCGAAACGGCCCGTTCGACGATCCGGGGCAGCTTGCCAGGGCGGTGCTGATCCATCTCGACACGCCGATGCCATCGCCCTGGTTCGACTGGCGCAGCTATTTCTCTGAATTCGCCGTCCTGCGCGACATCAATGCCGGCCGCGGCGATATCAGCTTCAATACCTACTCGCTGGTTATTCAGGCGGCGCTGAGCGGGCAAGGCGTGGCGATCGGCTGGATGGGGCTCGTCGATACGCTGCTCTCCGCGGGCATGCTTGTGGAAGCCGGCCCGCCGCTCGATGTGCAGGACCGTGGTTACTGGCTGGTGCCGCCGCGATCTCCAAGCGCGCACAGCGAGAGGCTCAGTGCCTGGTTATTGGATGAGGTGAAGCGGAGCAGTTAGCAACGGCCGCATTTCTCTCCGGGGAAGCCTTGTCATCGGCGATGCCGCCGGACATTGTGAGATCGAATCCTTAGCGAAGTGGCGGACGCATGCGAACGATCGGATATATCATCGGACTGCTTATGATCCTTCTCGGGCTGATCTGGATCGGGCAGGGAAGCGGCTATTTTCCCTATCCGGCCTCCAGCTTCATGATCGCGCAAACGATCTGGATGCTGTGGGGTGCTCTTCTGGCCGCAGCCGGCATTGCCGTCATGATCATCGTCTCACGACTGCGCCGGAGAGTGTGAGCCGCCGCTGGGCGCTGACGAATTGAGGAGAAGGGCATGGATGCAACTGACATCGACGGCTTTGCGAACCGGATCAGGGGCAGCCGGGGCGGCATGATCTCCGCCTGGGTCGGCATTCCCGATGCCATGCTCGTCAACCATCTGGCGCAGGAGGCCTTCGATGCCGTCGTGCTGGATATGCAGCACGGCATGTGGGACATGCCGTCGGCGGCTAATGGCATCGCGCAGGTGCGTCTGGCCGGCAAGCCGGCCCTGGCGCGCATCCCGGTCGGCGATTTCGCCTCCGCCTCACGGCTGCTCGACGCCGGTGCCTCCGGCATCATCGCGCCGATGATCAATTCGCCCGACGATGCGAGAGCCCTGGTCCGGACGACGAAATATCCGCCCGTCGGCGAGCGCAGCTGGGGGCCGTCGCTGGCGCTGAACCATACAGGCCTGTCGGCCGACGATTATTTGAAGAGCGCCAATGCGCTCACCGTCGCCATCGCCATGATCGAGACCCGTGCTGCGCTCGACGCGATCGACGGCATTCTCGGCGTGACCGGCATCGACGGCATTTTCATCGGCCCTTCCGATCTTTCGATCGCGCTGTCGAACGGCGATCAGGTGGCGCCGAACGCGGCCGAAATCGACAGCGCCATGCAGCATGCCGTCGCCCGCTGCCGTGCCCACGGCAAATTCGCCTGCGCCTTTGCCGCCGACGGCGAGCGGGCCGGCGAACTTTTGAAATTCGGCTTCGACCTGGTCATTGCCGGCGCCGAGACCACGCAGCTGCGGTCCGGCGCCCGCCGCGCCATCAATGCCGCCCGCAGGATCGCGTCGGCCAGCTGACCCAGGCGATATCACCTCATTCGTTGAGGAGCTTTGATCAGCGGGCCGGTTTCACCGCCAGCCAAATGACATGGCGGGCGCCGCCGCGCTTGCCATTGGCGCGGGTGTTGACGGCATCGACGGAAAAGCCGCTGTCTCTGAGGCGTCGGGTGAAATCGGGGTCCGGACCGGATGACCAGACGGCGAGAACGCCGCCGGGGCGAAGCGCGTCGCGGGCGGCACGCAGGCCGGCGAAATCATAGAGCCGATCGTTGGATTTGCGGGTCAGCCCGTCCGGGCCGTTGTCGACATCGAGCAGGATCGCGTCATAGGCGCCCTTGCCGGCGCGGATCGCCTCGCCGACATCGCCCTGATGGATGCCGACGCGGGGATCGTCGAGGCAGCCCTTGAAGACTTCGGCCATCGGGCCGCGCGCCCAGGTCACGACGGCCGGCACCAGTTCGGCGACGGTGACGCCGGCATCTTCGGGAAGGATGGCGAGAGCGGCGCGCAGGGTAAAGCCCATGCCGAGCCCGCCGATCAGCACCCTCGGTTTTGGATGCGCCTTGATCCGTTCCCAGGAAAGCGTCGCCAGCGCCTCCTCCGAGCCGCTGAGGCGGCTGTTCATCAGTTCGTTGGCGCCGAGCATGATCGAGAACTCGCTGCCGCGCTGCTTCAGCCTGAGTTCGCCGCCTTCGCCGGGAATGGTCGCGCGATCGAGCTGGATCCAGGGCAGCATGACGGTTTCGCCTCACGTGAAAGAACCGTCCCCTAGCATAGGGCGATGAGCGGGGCCAGTAAGCAGGCGGAGACCGTTTGAAAACGGGCGGTGGTTTGAGGCCGTCCATGCTTCAAGCTTCTGATGCGAACAGCAGCGAATTTAGGCTGGAGGCTGTCGGTGTCGGGGCACCTCAAGCGTCCTTTGTCAGACGAGGCGACACCTCGTGGATTGCAACGACACTTTGGAGATTGGAAACATGGCGCTCAAGCAGATGGACAATGTCGGAATCGTCGTCGAAGACCTCACAGCGGCGATTGATTTCTTTGGCGAACTCGGCCTCGCGCTCGAAGGACGGGCCATGATCGAAGGCGAATGGGCCGGGCGCATCACGGGGCTGGGCGATCAGCGTGTCGAGATTGCCATGATGCGCACACCTGATGGCCACAGCCGGCTCGAACTCTCCCGCTTCCTCATGCCTGCTGTCGTCGCAGATCACCGCAACGCTCCGGTCAACGCGCTCGGTTATCTCCGCGTCATGTTCACCGTCGATGACATCGACGACACGCTTGAAAGGCTTCGTGCGCGTGGCGCGCAGCTCGTCGGCGACGTCGTCCAGTACGGCGATACATATCGGCTCTGCTACATAAGAGGGCCCGAAGGGATTCTCCTCGGACTCGCCCAGGAACTCAGCTGAGGCGCAATCAAACGGACTGTCAGATCATCCGCATGAAATGATCCGGCTCCACTTCGACGATCTCGTCCTGCGGCGCGGCTGAACGACTGCGGATATTCTCCACCTCCTCAGGCCTGAGCCGGGCTTTCGGGTCTTCGAAGCGGACATCGGGGTCGGGCACGGCCGAGAGCAGCAGCCTGGTATAGGGATGCTGCGGATTGTCGATCACCCCCGCGGTGCTGCCCCATTCGACGATCTGGCCGGCATACATCACGGCGATATCTTCCGCGACATAACGGGCCGTGGCGATGTCATGGGTGATATAGAGCAGGCCGAGATTCATCTGCTGCTTCATCTCGTTCAAGAGGTTCAGCACGCCGAGGCGCACCGAGACGTCGAGCATCGAGGTCGGTTCGTCCGCCACGATCACCTCTGGCCGGACGGCAAGGGCGCGGGCGATGTTGACGCGCTGGCGCTGGCCGCCGGAGAGTTCGTGCGGATATCTCGGCGCGACGAGATCGGGATCGAGCCTGACGCGCTGCAGCAGTTCGCGGACCGTCGCATCGATCTCGGCCCCCTTGATATCGGGGCGATGCAGCTTCAGCGGCCGCCTCAGATGGTGGGCGATGGTGTGGGCAGGGTTCAGCGAGGCGAAGGGATCCTGGAAGATCATCTGTACCGAGCGGCGGTAGCGGGCGATTTCGGCGGAATTCGCCGCCTCGACCGGCCGGCCCTTGTAGAGGATGCGGCCCGATGTCGGCAGATATTCGCGCATCGCCATGCGGGCGCAGGTGGTCTTGCCGCTGCCGGATTCGCCGACCAGCGCCAGCGCCCGGCCGGCATGCAGTGAAAAGGAGATGGCGCGTGCCGCGTGAACGACCGCCGAACCATAGCCGAAACTCTTGGTGACGGCGTCGAGTGCGAGGATGGCGTCGCTCATAGCAGCACTCCTCCATGCAGCGAGGGGAAGGAGGCCCAGAGCTTTTTCGTGTAATCGTGCGCCGGAGTCTTGTAGATCGCCTCGGCTGAATTCTGCTCCACCAGCCTGCCTGACAGCATGATGCCGATGCGGTCGCAGAACTGCACCATCAGCCCGAGGTCATGGGTGATGAAGAGCACGGAGAAGCCGAAGCGGCGGCGCAGCTCGTTGATGCGCTGCAGGATCTCGCGCTGGACGACGACGTCGAGCGCCGTCGTCGGCTCGTCCATGACGACGAGCTTCGGATCGAGCGCCATGCAGATGGCGATGACGATGCGCTGGCGCATGCCGCCGGAAAACTGGTGCGGATAATCGCGCATGCGATCAGGCGCGATATCGACGAGCCTGAGCATTTCGGCGGTGCGCTCGCGGGCTGCAGCACGGCTCATGCCTTTATGGGTGCGCAGCATGTCGTAGAATTGCGTTTCGATGCGCAGCACCGGGTTCAGCGAATTCATGGCGCTCTGAAAGACCATGGCGACCTCGCGCCAACGGAAGGCGGCAAGCGCCTGCCGGTCGAGATCGAGCACGTCACGGCCGTCGAGCAGGATGCGGCTCTGCTTGCGGATCAGCGCCGGCGGCTTGTGCAGGCGGCTGATGGCGAAGGCGATGGTGCTTTTGCCGCAGCCGGATTCGCCGGCAAGACCGAAGACCTCGCCGGGTGCGACGTCGAAATTGACATCGTCGACGGCGCGGAAATCCTTCTCCTCGCCGATATAGTCGATGGTGAGGTTCCTCACCGACAGCAGCGGCTGCGTCACAGGCGGCCCTCCCCGGAACGGACGAGCAGTGACCAGCGCTTCAGGTGATTGCCGGTGCGCAGCCGCGGATTGGCGATCTCGTCGACGGCGAAATTCAGAAGCGACATGCCGATGCCGAGAAAGGCGAGGGCAAAGCAGGGGGTGAGGATATCCCACCATGCGCCGACCGAAAGCGCCGAGGCCTTCTGCGCATTGTAGAGCATGGTGCCCCAGGAGATCGCGCGGGGGTCACCGAGGCCGAGAAACTCAAGCGTCGCCTCGGTAATGATCGCGAAGATGACGCTGCCGATGAAATTGATCCCGACGATCGAGATGACGTTGGGGACGATCTCGAATGTCATGATGCGCCATTGCGGCTCGCCCATCATCTCGGCGGATTTGACGAAATCCTTATGCTTGACGGAAAGCGTTTCGGCACGGGTGACGCGTGCGCCCCAGGCCCAGGAGGTGGCGCCGAGGATGAGGGCAATGACGACGGGACTTGCCTGGCCGATGAAGGCGGCCAGCACCAGCAGCAGCGGCAGGTTCGGAACGACCAGCACCATGTTGGTGAAGAAGCTGATGACCTCGTCGGTCTTGCCGCCGCGATAGCCGGAAATGATGCCGAGCGCGGTGCCGACGAGGGTGATCAGCAGGCCGGCGCCGAAGCCGACGGCAAGCGAGGTGCGGGCGCCATAGATCAGCCGGGCGAAGACATCCTGGCCGATACGGGTGGTGCCGAGAATATGGTCGAGCGACGGCGGCTGGTGCGGCCGCCCGCTGCGGGCGGCGGGATCGTATTGCGTCAGCAGCGGTGCTGCGATCGCGACGATGATAATGACGGCGATGATGACGAGGCCGGTGAGCGCCTTGCGGTTTCGAAGCAGGGTCTTCATCTCACGCTCCCTTCAGCCGCGGATCGAGCAGGATATAGCTGACGTCGACGATGAAATTGGCGATCAGCATGGTCGCGGTCATGATGAGCAGTTGGCCCTGGATGACGGGGTAATCGCGGGCGAGGATCGCCTGGTAGAGAATGTTGCCGAGGCCGGGATAGTTATAGACGACCTCCGTCACCAGCGAGCCGCCGAGGATGGTGCCGATGGCGATGGCAAGGCTGGAGACCGTCGGCAGCAGGGCGTTGCGCGCCGCGTACCACAGCATCACATGCCGGTCGGACAGGCCTTTGGCGCGGGCCATGACGATATAATCCTCGCCGAGCAGGTTGATCATGTTGTTGCGCATGGTGACGGTGAAGCCGCCGATCAGCACCGTGCAGAGCGTCACCATCGGCAGGATGCCGTGATAGGCGACGCTGCCGATGTAGCGCAGGCTGAAGGCCGGATCGAGCGAGGGATCGGCGGCATAGCCGTTCGGGAACCAGCCGAGCGTGAAGCCGAAGATGAAGAGCACGATCAGCGAGGTGACGACTGATGGCACCGAGGTGGCGAAAATCGCACCGACGGAAACGACGACATCGAACCTGCTGCCGCGGCGCCAGGCGGCGAGGATGCCGAGCAAGGTGCCGAGCGCGAAGCTGACGACCGTCGCCGTTCCCATCAGGGCGACGGTCCAGACCAGGGCATGACCGAGCACCGAGGTGACCGGCAGCGGGAAATATTTGATCGAGCGGCCGAGATCGCCGGTGAAGATGCTGCCGAGATAGGTGAGATATTGCTGCCAGAGCGGACCGTCGACGAAGCCGAAGGTGAGCTTCAGCGCCTGCAGGCTTTCCGGCGGCAATTCGGTGCCGGCGCTGGAGAACATGATCTGCACGGGATCACCCGGCATCAGCCGCGGCAGGAAGAAATTGATCGTCGCTGCCGCGATGAAGGCTGCCATGTAGAAGACGAGGCGGCGAAGCAGGAAGGCCATGGGAACTCCGTCGTGACGGGAGCGGCGTTTGCACCGCTCCCGAGGACTACGATGCTTACTTGACGGGTTCGAGAGCCAAGAGGTTCAGCAGGCGTGCCGGATTGGTCCGCGAGATCGACGGATTGACGAAGGGGTTTTCCTTGGTCGACCAGCCGGTGAAGCGCTTGGTGTTGTACTGATACCAGTTCGGATTGTTGAACACCGGGATCATGGGCATGTTTTCGGCGACGATGCGCTGCGCCTTGTTCATCGCGTCCTTCTGCTTGGCGAGATCGGCGGTCTGGGTGAACTCGGTGACGAGCTTCTCGACATCGGGGTTGAACCAGCGCTGCGCGGTGAAGCGGGTCTTGCCTTTGTCCGAGGCGCTGAAGGCGCGCTTATAGGGATAATAGGGCGAGGCCGAGGCCGGCAGGCTGTTGATCGCCGCATCGAAGCTGCCGTTGATCAGGTTACCGGTCCAGACCGCTTCTTCAGGCGTTTCGATCTTGGCGTCGATGCCGGCCGCCTGCATGCCTTCGACGGCGATGTTGACGGTGTCGATCCAGTCGGTCCAGGAATTCGGGACGATGATCGAGAAGGCAATCTTGCTGCCGTCGGGATTGTCGCGGAAGCCGTCGCCGTCCTTGTCCTTGTAGCCGGCCTCGTCAAGCAGGGCCTTGGCGGCGTCGGCGTCATAGGTCGCGAACTTGCCGAAATCGGCCTTGATGGATGGGTCCGACCAGCTCTTGTAAAGCTCGCCCATCAGGCCGGGATCTTCGTTCAGCGTCGGATAGCCGTAGCCGGCGACGTCGATCATCGTCTTACGGTCGAGCGCCATCGAGACGGCGCGGCGGAATTTTACGTCGTTGAAGGCTTTCTTGTTGTTCTCGTTCGCCGTTTCCAGGTTGAACAGGAAGGCGACCATGCTGCTCGGCGAATACCAGTAGTGGAAATGCGCCGGATCCTTGGAAACATAGACATTGTCGATATCGGGAATGAAGGAGACGCCCCAGTCGAGCGTGCCGTCGGCCGTTGCCGTCAGCATCTGGTTGTTGTCGGCAAGCTGCGGGAAGCGCATGCAATCGACCTTCAGATGTGCGTTGTCCCAGTAGTTCGGGTTGCGGCACTGGTCGTAGGTCTGGCCGGTGAAACGCGGCACTTCCGTCAGCGGGCCGCTGCCGACCGGGTTCTCGTTGGCGAAGGTGACCGGATCGGCGACATCCTTCCAGACATGTTCGGGAACGATCGGCAGCTGCGAGATCTGCTCGGCGGCGAGCGAGCTCGGATTGGCGAGCGTGAAGCGCACCGTCTGGTCGTCGACGGCTTTGACATCGGTGACGAAGCTCCAGATGCTGACGAAATCGAGCGCCGGGAATTTCTTCAGGTAATCATAGGTGAACTTGACGTCGGCTGCGGTCAGCGGCTTACCATCGGACCATTTCAGGTTCGGACGCAGCTTGAAATCGATGCTCTTCAGATCGTCGGAGAGCTTGAAGCTTTCGGCCAGCCGATAGACCGGTTTGTTGCTGTCGAAGCGATTGAAGATGACAAGCGGCTCGTAGATGAAATCGAGTGTCGATTGGCGCGACGAGGTCTGGTTGAACGGGTTGAAGTTGCGAACCCAGGTCGTTGCCGGTTCGATATTCGCCGTCAGGACCGTCTGCGCCATGGCGGAACCCGAAAGCAGTGTCAGGGCAGCGGCGGTAAGAAGATATTTTTTCATGTTTTATTCCCCTTCTTTTATGCGGTGAGAGATGGCGCGGCGGTCAGGAGACCAGCGCGCTGGCAAACATGTCTTCGACCTCAGCATGGGCGGCGCGGACGTCGATCTTGAGATTGCTGAGGCGGGCCTTGCCGGCGGCGATCCGCTTCAAGGCGGCGTCGGTCAGCGGCCGGGCGGCCTTGGCGGCAGCTTCGCTTTCCCTGACGTCGCCATGGCTATGGAGGGCGATGTCGAAGCCCGCGTCGAGCACTTGGGCGACACGTTCCGGCAGCGTGCCGGAGAGCGACTCCATGAAGATGCAGTCGGAAATCAGCACGCCGTCATAACCAAGCTCCGTGCGGATGAGGTCGTGCATGACCGGCGATACAGAGGCCGGCAGCTCCGCGTCATAGGCCGAGTAGACGACATGGGCGACCATCGCCCAGGGCGTATCCTTCAGCGCGACGAAGGGTTTGAAATCGGTCGCTGCGAGGGTCTCGCGCGAGGCGTCGACGACCGGGCGCTCCTTGTGAGAGTCGAGCGTCGCGCGACCATGGCCGGGAATGTGCTTGATCACGGGCATGTTGCCGGTCTCGAGCAGGCCATCGACCACTTCGCGGCCGAGGGCGGCGATGACATCGGGATCGGGACCGAAGGAGCGGGCGCCGATGACCGCGCTCGTCGTCTCGAAGACGAGATCGAGAACGGGCGAGCAGCCGCTCGAAAGCCCGAGTTCCGTCATCATCGCGCCCATCGCCTGGGAGGAAAGGCGCAGTGCTTTTTTGCCGAGATCGAAATCGCGGCGCGCCAGTTCGGCAAACTGGCCGAAGCTGCGGAAGAGCGGCCAAGGCCCGGCATCGAGATGCTGCACGCGGCCGCCTTCCTGGTCGGTGAAGACAGGCGCATCGTCGCGGCCGACAGCTTGCCGAAAGCGCTCGATCAGCCGCCTGGTCTGCTCCGGCTCGCGCTGATTGCGCCGGCCGACGAAGAGGCCGAGCGGATTGGTCTCGCGGAACAGGGCGAATTCATCGTCCGAAAGGACGGGATTGGGAAGGCCGACGAAAAGGGCGAGCGGGGTCGAGGACAATTCTGGTGCTCCGGGATCAGATGGTCATGTCGGCATGCTTCTCAGCATGCCTTCGTAGATGCCCTTGTCGGGGCGGGGATGGTGATTGCGCCTGCGGTCTTGGCGTAGAAATCGACCGGGCCGGCATCGCCGATAAAGGCATAGGCATGGCCAAGCGTCTTCATGGTCTGAAGGCAGGCGGAAAACAGGGCGAGCCCGATACCCTTGCCGCGGGCTTCAGGATCGACTCCGGTCGGGCCGAAGAAGCCGCGTGCCGTCGTGTCGTAGCAGGCAAAGCCGAGAAGCTTGCTGCCGTCGACGGCGATCAGGCAGGCGACGGGCTGGCGGGAGAAGGCGACCGAGACCTCGCTCGCCCAGTTCTCGCTGAACCCTTCGCGAACCCAGTTGACGACGAGATGCAGTTCCGGGGGGAGAGGAGGGCGGATGGAGACGCCGACATGATCGGCTTTCCGTTGCAGGTCGGCGAGCTCTGTCGAGTATAGACTCACAAGCAGGTCTGGCACCCTGTCACTCCTCCTAATATTCCGTTATTGCGGAATATATCCCTTTTTAATGACATAGATTTGGCCATGCGACCGGGCTTGTCAACAGGGATTCTGAAATGAGCCGCAGAGCCGGCCCTCGCGAGGGCCGGGTTTCAATGCAGGGTGGGTCCAAAATGCAAAAACGGCCCGGGGAGCCCGAGCCGTTTTGAATGAAGGCGTGCGGCGACGTGAGGCACTTATCCCGCCGCTTTCCAAAGCGCATGAAAATGCTGCACCGGGCCGTGTCCGGAGCCGACGCTGAGGCTGCCTGAAGCCGCAACCGCGCCGGCGAGGTAATCCTTGGCGATGGCGACGGCCTCTTCAGCCGAGGCACCCTTGGCAAGCTCGGCTGCCAGCGCGCTCGACAGCGTGCAGCCGGTGCCGTGGGTGTTCTTGGTCGGCACGCGCCGGGCTTCGAACCAGTGCAGACCATCGGCCGCGGCAAGCACGTCGGGGCTTTCCTCGCTGTCGAGATGACCGCCTTTGACCAGCACGGCGGCCGGGCCGAGCGCGCGCAGTTGCTCGGCCTGCGCCGCCATCTCGGCGCGGTTTGTCGCCACCGGCTGATGCAGCAGGGCGGCGGCCTCAGGCAGGTTCGGGGTCAGCAGCGTCGCGAGCGGCAGCAGCCGGCGGGTCAGCACGTCGACGGCTTCGGGTGCCAGCAAGGCGGCGCCGCCCTTGGCGATCATCACGGGATCGATGACGATGGGGATGCCGCGTCCCTCGGCCAGAGCTGCGGCGAGCGCTCCAGCAACGGCTTCGGCGATGCCGGCATTGGCGATCATGCCGATCTTGACGGCATCGACACGCACATCGGCAAAGACGGCGTTGATCTGATCGGCAACGAATGCAGCCGGCACCAGATGCACGCCGGTGACCCCTTGCGTGTTCTGCGCCGTCAGCGCGGTCAGCACCGCCATGCCGTAGACGCCGCGGGCGGAGAAGGCCTTGAGATCGGCCTGGATGCCGGCGCCGCCCGAGGGATCGGAACCGGCGATGGAGAGGACGTTGCGGATCATGGGCGGGCCTTTCGAATTTCAGCGGCGATGCGGCGCGTCGCCGCTTCCGGGTCGGGCGTGCCTGAGATGGCGGAGACGACGGCAAGCCCGCTCGCGCCTGCGGCAAAGACTTCGGCCACATGCTCCGCCTTGAGCCCGCCGATCGCAACCGAGGGCACCGGCGAAGCCGCCACCAGCTTGGCAAGACCGTCAAAGCCGATCGGCTGCTTGTGGTTGGCCTTGGTCGGTGTCGCAAACACCGGCCCGACGCCGGTATAGTCGACGACATCGGGATCGACGGCAGCGGCAAGCGCCGCGGTTTCGACCGACAGGCCGAGGATCATGTCGGAGCCGATCATCGCCCGCGCTGTCACCGCATCCATATCCTCCTGGCCGATATGCAACCCGTCGGCGCCGATGGCGATCGCCGCCTTGACATCGTCGTTGACGATGAGGAGCGCGCCGGTGCCATCAAGCGCCTGTTTCAAGGCGCGTCCGGTCTCGATCATCCCGGCCGTGCCGGCATGTTTGTCGCGCAGCTGCACCATCGTCGCGCCGCCGGCAACGGCAAGCCGCGCGGTCTCGACCATGCCGATCCCGGCGCAGAGATCGGGATCGAGGACGAGATAGAGCGAAAGGTCGAAAGTCTTCATGCCGCCGATACCCGTGCCCTGGCATCGAGCGTTTCGGCGTCGAGCGCGTTCAACGCGTCGAGGAAGCGCCAGGCAAAGGAGCCGGGACCGGCCGCACCCAGCGCTGCCTCCTCGCCGGCGATGGCGAACGTTGCAAGGGCGGCGACCGTCGCCCCGAACATATCCTCGGGCACCGTGGCGGCAAAGGCGCCGACGAGGCAGGTGAGCGAGCAGCCGAGCGCGGTAACCTGCGGCATCAAGGTCGATCCGCCTGTGATGCGCACAGCCCGCTGGCCGTCGGTGACGAAATCGACGGCACCGGTGACGGCGACGATCGCCTGTTGGCGCTCGGCCAGCCATCGCGCCGAACCTTCGGCCCGCTCGACCGGATCGCGGCTGTCGACGCCCTGGCCGCTGCTCTCGCCGCCGGCGAGCGCGATGATTTCGGAGGCGTTGCCGCGGATGATCGTGGGCTTGAGCGCCAGCAGACCGGCGACCGCATCGCGGCGGAACGCCGTGGCATAATGGGCGACCGGATCGAGCACCCAGGGTTTGCCGGCCGAGGTCGCCGCCTTTGCCGCCGCCTGCATGCCGTCGATCCATTGCGTCGACAGCGTGCCGATATTGACGGTCAGCGCGTTGGCGATGCCGGCGAATTCGCCGGCTTCCTCAGCCGCATGCACCATGGCCGGCGAGGCGCCGGCGGCCAGGAGAACATTGGCGGCGATGTTCATGGCGACGTAATTGGTGATGCACTGAACGAGCGGCGGCTTCTCGCGCATCGCCTTCAGCATGGCTCCTGGTGTGGTCCTGGTCTGCATATGTGGCCCCTTTCAGGCGGGGCGGGCACGGGGTAATTCGTGCGGCGAACCGCGACCCCGAGCGACTCCCTCCGCCGGCATTATCCGGTTCAGGTTCGAAGGGTGCTTCTCAGCCCGTCTGTCGACGAACGCCCCTGTCTCTCATCGCGCTCTTTTTCGCAGAGAACGGGGCGGATGTCATCTCGAAAATGACAGTGCTGCGACGGCGCAGCGCGTGAAGTCCGCGGCGGGCACGCTATCGTCCTCGACGGTCAGTCCGGGCTTTACGAAGGCCGAGAGCTTGCCGTCGATTCGGGTCTTGATCAGGTTTTCCCGAATGCCGCCCCGCAGATTCCGTCCCGGGCTGCGTCGGCCACTGCGGTTTCGCCATTCGGTTGTCCTTTCCTTTCCGAGAAGAATAGGAGCAGCAACCGCGGGTGTAAGGAATTTCTGAAATACATCTCCGTATTTCTGTGCGGGATCGGGAAAGATGCAGGCGTCTCGAAAGGTCTCTTGTTTAAAATGAGTGCAGCTCATCTTCCTCAGGCTTTCATGGATTTCCGCAGATCCAGAAATATTCATCCTATCCGTTTATGTGTCGTATTTTCAATGATAACGAGCAGATGACCAGCTTCGCGTAAGTTGCGCGTTGTGCTAGTACGGGTGAATTTGCGACGTTGGGCCGTGATATAAGGGCGGGGTTTGCTCGCGCTGGTTATGACAATGTTCAGACAATCCTTCAGGGGAGTGCTGTAACTGGCCGAAGCTACTCGACCGGTGAAGCGTTTGACGTCGGTCGGATTAGCGACTTTGACATTGCTGTAGTAAGCCCTGGGCTGTTACAGCGCGCGCAGTCTCTGGGGATTGGCCTTAGGAGTTCTGGCACAAGGACGGGACCGCTAAGTGGCCGTGATCTCGCAGCTCTCGGACTGAGTGACCTGGCAAGCAAGCTTAATGTGCAGACAGGACGTGAGGTTAATTTTATGATCTATGGCACATCGACCGCAGCGACGAACAGGTCTCCTGGTATATTCTTTCCGGAGTAATAATGTATTATGCCAAGCTTTATATTGTATGGAATACGAAAGAATTCACTTGCAGAAGCAAAGGCTGCAGTAGAATCGGTGTTTGGATTTTTCTTCACCGAGCGAGATAGTTTTTATCAGGCCGGGGTTTATTATGTCTTTGGCGCGGGAGGCGAAGAGCAATTCGTTTTAAAAAAGAATATTGATCCATTTGATGGCGATCCTGTAGAGCAGGATTTTGTCAGCTATCCCCTCCTTTTTTATATAAACTCCACGGATAGACCGTCAGAACTGATCGCACTAATGACTAACGTCGAAGACTTTGAATTGCTCCGCCAGGAGGTTTTTTAATCTGTCAGTTCCGTAGGCAGGGGTTTGAGCACCGCGCACTCCTGGATGCATCTTTGCTGAACATCTAGGTCACCCTCGGCACGCCCGGCTGGTCATGGCCAACGGCACGACGATCGTCAGTTCCGTCTAGGCGATCGGCGACGCCAACATCAAGGCCGGCGGCGCGCTGTTCAATGTCAATTCGGGGCTCAGTGGCGCCGTCCTTACGCCGCCGACCAACCCGCATTCGGCGGGCGTCGGCAAGCCGATCCCAGGACAGACCTTCCTCGGGAAATGGTGTTCGGAAGAGCGGAGACAAATTCATCCGGACCGAAGCTGACCGACGACTTTGATAAAGTGTCGGAGGATGCAAAGATTTTTGAGGAAAGTCTTTGGTTCTTTCGCGAGGAGTGCCCTGCTGGAGTCGTGTGGATAGCGGACGACGGCTCTGAGGAGTGGACTTGACGCCGAGCGCGACGAGCAGGGTCACGAAGCTTCTGTCCTAGATAAAATTATCTCGAATACTCGCCAGGACTCAGGGGCTTCGATTGTGATTGATGGCCGCGCCGCCAATCTGAGCCGCGGGACTGCGGAACAGGCAATGAAAAACGTCATGTCGAGCTCCCAATATGATAAAAACGCGCCAACTGTAACGATTTATACGGCTCAGGGTAAACCTGTGTACTCTTATCCAAAATAGAGGTCGAAATGTCGGTTGATTACATGCTTTTTAATATCGACACTGGGGACATGATCGCTGTCGGCAAGCAAAGAACCCACCCTGCTGTTCCGGAGATCGGCTTATTGGAGGAGCACACGTTTTTTGATGGAATTCCTCACCTAGATCATTCTGGAGGTTGGGAGGAATTGTATAGGCGGTCCGGACATATTCTAAATTTTTTCCTGGCACATTCGCGAGGGTGTCGGATAGTTGTTATGGAGACAAACGATATCGCCGATATAATGGGTGAAATTGAGGAGGAATCAGGCGAAATAATCATGCTTCCTGGATCTATGCATATTCAGAATGAGAAAATTGGAAGGCCATATTTTCAAAGACGACTTCAGCATACTAAATCGCGACAGCAGAAATCGGGCGCTGAAAAAGAGGCGCAAGAGAAAAGAGCCCTGCAATATCGGGATGAAATCAAGCGGCTTATCAGGGCGAATGTAGTGAAGATCCCGAACAAGATCGGCGAACTTGTGCCGACCTTTCAAGCCGGCGATATGGATCCAAATCCTGTGTTCGTACCTCGGGATGATCGTCTTAGAAAGCGCTGATTCATTATAGACCTCGATTGCGGAGAGGACGGCAAATTGATCGGCTTAGAAATCTTGGCCTAACTCAAATCATGCAGCCCGGTCGTAACCGCCGCCCCAATCGCAAACTCCGAAAACCGCACCCTCAGCCCGCTGCGTTCCGGCGTGCAGGCAGCCGGCCCCACCTCATAGCGCTCGGCCGCCGGGAAGGGCGCTAGCCGCAGCAGCGGCCAGCGGCTTCCATCGCGGGAGGCCTGGATGCGCATGGCGCCGTTTGCGACGGTGATGCGGAGGTGGAAGTCCTCGAGTTCCTTGAAGGGTTGTGAGACGGACCAGTCGGATCTGCCGTCGGTGACGACGGTGCTGAGGAAGGGTTCGCCGTCGGTGAACTCGACGCCTGACTTCACCCAGCGTTTCTCGTCGAGACGCACCATCAGGCCGGCCTGGTCGTAGAGGGTACGGAACTCGCCCTGGACGCGGATCTGGGCGGTGAAGCTCTCGGTCGTGGGAAAGGCGAGGAAGTGGCCGCTGTCGCGGGTGAAGCCGTAATGGGTTTCGCGCCAGAAATCGGTTTTCTCGTCAGTCGTCAGGGTGAGGCCGGTTTCGTCTGCGCGCCAGCTGGCCGGCTCGTTCAGCCATTTTCCACCGTTGAAGTCGATGTTCATTCCATCCTCGCCTTATTGACGCTCTGCCGCTGCCGATTCTTCAGACCGCATAATGCGCAGCCTTCGCGCAGGTGACCAGCCGAAGCCTGTGATGCGGTGCTCTTTCGCGTCCTGATCCTCGTCCCACGATATAATCCGCGGCTTCCGCTTGACACCACCACTTCATCTCTTATTCTGTTGTAAAAAGATGAATTACATAATTGTGGAACTTAACCGGGAGCCCTCATATGAAAACGCTTGTCGCATTCCTGCTCGGCACTGCGCTCGTCGCCCTGCCTTCGACCCTGCTTGCCCAGGAAAAAGGCGGCGTCATCAATGTTGCGACGATCGGCGAGCCGCCGACGCTCGATCCGATGTCGTCGACGGCCGATCTCGTTGGCATCGTCACTCAGCATATTTTCGAGACGCTCTACACTTTCGACAAGAGCTGGAACGTCACGCCGCTGCTGGCCGAAAGCCTGCCCGAGATCAGCGCCGACGGCAAAACCTATACGATCAAGCTCAGGACCGGCATCAAGTTCCACGACAATAGCGACATGACCTCGGAAGACGTCGTAGCCTCGCTCGGCCGCTGGATGAAGATCGCCTCGCGCGGCAAGCAGGTGGCCGGCTTCATCGACAAGATCACGGCTGCCGATCCTTCGACCGTCACGATCACGCTGAAGCAGCCCTATGCGCCGCTGACCTCGCTGCTTGCCTTCAACAATTCGGCGGCGATCATCATCCCCTCGGAAAAGCAGGACGAGCCGATGAAGGAGTTCATCGGTACCGGCCCCTATATGCTGAAGGAGCGCAAGGCTGACCAGTATATCCAGCTCGTCCGCTTCGACGGCTACAAGTCGCGCGAAGGCGACGGCAATGGTTATGGCGGCGCCCGCCATCAATATCTCGATGAAATCCGCTTCGTGCCGGTGCCGGATCCGAACACCCGCGTCGAGGCCGCCGTTTCCGGCCAGTATGATTATGTCGATTCGATCCCGGTCGAATCCTACGACAAGGTGAAGGCCTCCACAGCCTCGCAGCCGGTCATGCTGAAGCCCTTCGGTTATCCGGTCTTCGTCTTCAACACTAAGGAAGGTGTTGCCGGGAATGTCGAGGTCCGCAAGGCGATCCGCCAGGCGCTCAGCATGGAAGACATGCTGGCCGCCGCTTTCGGCAGCACCGACTTTTATGCGCTCGACGGCGCCATCTATCCGAAGACCTTTTCCTGGTCGACGGATGCCGGCGTCGAGGGCGCCTATAACGTCGCCGATCCGGAAGGGGCGGCGGCTGCCGCCAAAAAGGCCGGTTATAATGGCGAGCCGATCCGCATCCTGACCAGCCGCCAGTACGAGTTCCACTACAAGATGGCGCAGGTCGCCGCCGAATATCTGAAGCTTGCCGGCTTCACCGTCGATATGCAGGTGGTGGACTGGGCGACGCTGACGCAGCGCCGCACCGATCCGAAGCTCTGGGATATCTACATCACCCACAGCCCCTTCCTGCCGGAGCCGGCCCTCATCGGCTCGCTCTCGACCAGCTCGCCCGGCTGGTGGGATACGCCGGCCCGCAAGGCCGCCGTCGATGCCTTCACCTCGGAAGTCGATCCGAAGAAGCGCGTGGCGCTCTGGGCCGATGTCCAGAAGGCCGTCTATACGGACGCGCCCTTCATGAAGATCGGCGATTTCAACGCCGTCTCGGCGAAATCGGTCAAGCTCGACGGCGTCGATCCGGCCCCTTGGCCGTATTTCTGGAACGCTTCGATCAAGAAGTAACATCGCCGCCGGCGCCGGCCTTCGGGCCTCGGCGCCGGTCTTTTCTGCAGCATCTGCAAGGGCTTGAAGGCCAGCATTCATGATCCGCTACATCCTCCAGCGCCTGTTCGGCATGATCGTCGTGATGTTTCTCGTCGTGACGATCGTCTTCGTCATCGTGCGGGTGACGCCGGGCGACCCCGCCGCCGTCATGCTCGGGCCGGATGCGACGCCGCAGGATGTTGCCGATTTGAGAAGCCGGCTCGGCCTCGATCAGTCGCTCGGCCTGCAATATCTCTATTATATCGGCCAGTTGCTGAAGGGTGATCTCGGCCAGTCGATCTTCCTCAACATGCCGGTGACGTCGGCTCTGCTCGACCGCGCCGAACCGACCTTCTTCCTGACGCTGTTTTCCCTTGCCATCGCCAGCATCATCGCTCTGCCGATCGGCATCTATGCCGCCTATCGGCGCGGCTCCTTCGTCGACCAGGCGGCAACGACGCTGGCGATGTTTGCCGCCAGCATTCCGAGCTTCTGGCTCGGCCTGATCCTGATGCAGTTCTTCGCCGTACGGCTCAACCTCTTCCCGGTCTCGGGTTATGGCGGTCCGGGCTCGACCTTCCTCGAGCGGATGTATCATCTGACGCTGCCGGCCTTCGCGCTCGGCATCGTCTCCTCGGCGCTGATCCTGCGCTTCACCCGCGCCTCGATGCTCGATGTGCTCGGCGACGATTATATCCGCACGGCACGCGCCAAAGGGCTGGTCGAGCGCAAGGTCATCCTCAAGCACGCGCTGAAGAATGCGCTGATCCCGATCCTGACGGTGCTCGGCCTGACGGCGGCGGTGCTGATTTCGGGCGCGGTTGTCACCGAGACGGTCTTCGGCCTGCCGGGCGTCGGCAATCTCGTCGTCTCGGCGGTGCTGCGCCGCGATTACCCCGTCATCCAGGGGGCGCTGCTCGTCATCGCCGCCCTCTACGTGCTGATCAATTTTGCGATCGACATGCTCTATCTGCTGGTCGATCCGAGGGTGCGCTACTGATGGCCGATATCGCAATCAAATCAGCCGAGAGCGAAGGCAGCAAATTCGTCCGCCGCCTGCTGAAGCGCAAGACGGTGGCCTTCGGCCTGCTGATCCTGGCGATCTTCGTGCTGCTGGCGGTCTTCGCGCCTGTCGTCGCGCCCTATTCGCCGTCCAAACTTTCGATCGTCAACCGGCTGAAGCCGCCAGGCGGCGCCTTCTTCTTCGGCACGGACGAGTTTGGCCGCGACGTCTTCTCGCGGACGATCTTTGCCGGCCGCCTGTCGCTGCTCGTCGGCGCGGCGGTTGTCAGCCTGTCGGCGGTGATCGGCGTGACGCTCGGCCTGCTTGCCGGCTTTTTCCAGAAGCTCGATACACCGATCGCCCGGCTGATCGATGCGATGATGGCCTTCCCGGATATTCTGCTGGCGATCGCCCTCGTCGCGGCCCTCGGCCCGTCCTTGACCACTGTCATCATCGCGCTGTCGATCGTCTATTCCCCGCGCCTGGCCCGCATCGTGCGTGCCTCGACGCTGGTCATTCGCGAACTGCCCTATGTCGAGGCGGCAAGGGCACTCGGCATTTCCACCTTCCACATCATGACCCGGCACGTGCTGCGCAACCTGCTGTCGCCGATCCTGGTGCAGGCCACCTTCCTCTTTGCGAGCGCGATGCTCGCCGAAGCCGGCCTCTCTTTCCTCGGCCTCGGCGTCAGCCCCGAAATTCCGACCTGGGGAACGATGATCGCCGCCGGCCGCCAATATATCGGCCAGGCCGACTGGATGACGCTGTTTCCGGGTGTCGCCATCATTCTCTCGGTGCTGTCGCTGCAGATGGTCGGCGACGGCCTCAGGGACATGCTCGACCCAAGACTTCGCAAGGACCTTTAATCCGCCGACCTAAATCGGCCAATCCAAATCCAAATTCGCCAATCCAAAATTCGCATGACAGGAGTTTGCGTGAATCAGTTTCCCAACGCCGCCGGCAAGGTCGAGAACTCGCCTTACCAACGGTTAGCCGCCCTCGGCATCAAGCTGCCGCCGCCGCCGCCGCCGATCGCCAATTTCGTGACGCATGTGGTGGAAGGCAATATGCTTTACCTCTCCGGCCAGGGGCCGCGCGAGGCCGACGGTTTCCTGCATGCCGGCAAGGTCGGCGCAAATGTCGGTGTCGAGGAGGCCTATCGGCATGCGCGGCTGACCGGCATCAATCTGCTCGCCGTCATGCATGATGCGCTCGGCGATCTCTCCCGTGTCAAGCGGGTGGTCAAGCTGCTCGGCATGGTCAATGCCGTGCCGGAGTTCGAGGATCATCCGAGCGTCATCAACGGCTGTTCGGATCTGCTGATTGCAGTTTTCGGCGCGGCCGGCGAACATGCCCGCTCGGCCGTCGGCTTCGGCTCGCTGCCCGGCAACATCACCGTCGAAATTGAGGCGATCGTCGCCTTGAATGGCTGACGAGAGCTTTCATTTTCGGAGCAGCGCCCACCATGGCCTGTTCCTCGACTGAGACTTCTGGAGACCTTCATGCTGAATGACATCAGACCTTCGCTCGGCCTTCGCCCCGTCATCAACGTATCCGGCACGATGACCAGCCTCGGCGCCTCGATCGTCGTGCCGGAGGCGATCGAGGCGATGGCATCGATCCTGCCGCATTTCGTCGAGATCAACGACCTGCAGCGCAAGGCAAGCGCGGTCATCGCCCGGCTGACGGGCGGTGAGGCGGGCTTCGTCACCGCTTCCTGCTCGGCCGGCATTTCGCTGGCGGTCGCCGGCGCCATGTCAGGCGATAATCTGCTGGCGATCGAGAAGCTGCCGGATGCCGTGCCCGAGAGGAACGAAGTGTTGGTGCAGATGGGGCATGTGGTGAGCTATGGCGCCCCGGTCGACCAGGCGATCCGGCTTGCCGGCGGCAAGGTCGTGCTTGTGGGACAGGCGACCTCGACGCATCGCTTTCACATGGAAAACGCCATTACCGACAAAACCGCCGCCGCCGTCTATGTCGTCTCCCACCATGTCGTCGATTACGGCCTGCTGAACCTGAAGGAATTCGTCGAGATCGCTCATGCCAGGGGCGTGCCTGTCATCGTCGATGCCGCCTCGGAATATGATCTCAGGATTTTCCTGGAGCAGGGGGCCGATATCGCGCTTTATTCCGGCCACAAATTTCTCGGCGGCCCGACGTCCGGCATCGTCGCCGGCCGCAAGGAACTTGTGCGCCATGCCTTCCTGCAGAATATGGGCATCGGCCGCGGCATGAAGGTCGGCAAGGAAAGCATCTTCGGTGTCATGGCAGCACTCGAAGCCTGGGAAAGGCGCGACCATGCCGGCATTCGCGAACGCGAAACCGGCTATCTCAACCTTTGGAAGAAGACACTCGACGGCCGTCCCGGCGTCACCGCGCTGGTCGAGCCCGACCCGACCAACAATCCGCTCGACCGGCTGCGCCTGATCGTCGATGCCGAAGAGGCGCATATTACCGCCTGGGATCTGGCCGATGCACTGGCGAAGGGCAGCCCGCCGATCATCGTGCGCGATCACGAGGTGGAGCACCGCTATTTCTATCTCGACCCGTGCAACCTGCATCCGGGCCAGGAGACGATCGTCGCAAACCGCCTGGCCGAGGAACTCGACAAGGCGCGCGCCTCCAACGAGATCATCGCGACGCCGATCGAAAACCGCAGCAAGCACCGCTTCGACGGCGTGCTGCGCTGGCCGGATTGAACGTAGAAGGAACCGACATGGGCAGCGTCCAAGCACAATCGATTGAGACAGCCACCCCCGTTCTTTCCGTCGAGGGGCTGACGACGTCCTTTCTGGTCGACGGCGTGTGGAGACCTGTTGTGCGTGACGTTTCCTTCACCGTCGCACCTGGCGAGACGGTGGCGATCGTCGGCGAATCCGGTTCGGGCAAGAGTGTCACCTCGCTGTCGATCATGCGGCTGCTGCAGGCCGATAGCAGCTGCGTCGAGGGCCGGGTCATGCTCGGCGGCCGCGACCTGCTGACCTTGCCCGAACATGCCATGCGGCAGGTGCGCGGCAACGAGGTGGCGATGATCTTCCAGGAGCCGATGACCTCGCTCAATCCGCTGTTCACCATCGGCGATCAGATTTCCGAAGCGCTGCTCTGCCATTCCGAGATGAGCAAGGCCAATGCCAGGGCCGAGACGATCAGGCTGCTGGAAAAAGTCCGCATCCCCTCGGCCGCCTCGCGCTTCGACGAATATCCGCACCGCTTTTCCGGCGGCATGCGCCAGCGGGTGATGATCGCCATGGCGCTTGCCAGCCGGCCGAGGCTCCTGATCGCCGACGAGCCGACGACGGCGCTCGACGTGACGATCCAGGGTCAGATCCTCGATCTCATCAAGATGCTGCAGGAAGAGGAGGGGACGTCTGTTCTCTTCATCACCCATGATATGGGCGTCGTCGCCGAGATCGCCGATCGGACGGTGGTCATGTATCGCGGCGAACAGGTCGAAAGCGGCGTCACCGCCGATATCTTCCACCGCGGCAGACATCCCTATACCAGAGCACTGCTGTCGGCCGTGCCGGTGCTCGGCTCGATGCAGGGCCGCCAGCGGCCGCTGCGCTTCCCGGTGGTCAACACGGCGACGGGTCAGTCGGATAGTCCGGCCGAGGCCGCCGATACCGTCGCGGCGACGCCGGTGCTTGAGGTGAAGAACCTCACCAAGCGTTTCGACATTCATTCCGGCCTGTTCGGCCGGCTGACCAGCCGGGTGCATGCGGTCGAAAACGTCTCCTTCGATCTGCACGCCGGCGAGACGCTGTCGCTTGTCGGCGAATCCGGCTGCGGCAAATCGACGACGGGCCGCGCCATCATGCGTCTCATCGAACCGCAGGCCGGTTCCGTTCTCGTCGAGGGCAGGGAGGTGCTCGGCCTCGACAGGAAGGATCTGCGCGAGATGCGCAAATCCGTGCAGATGATCTTCCAGGATCCCTTTGCCAGCCTCAATCCGCGCATGACGGTGGGGGCCGCGATCGCCGAGCCCTATCTCGAACACAGAATGGGCAGTTCGAAACAGGCAAAAGAGGTCATTGCCGATCTGCTGGTCAAGGTCGGCCTGTCCGCGGATATGGCGGCGCGCTATCCGCATGAATTTTCCGGCGGCCAGCGCCAGCGCATCTGCATTGCCCGGGCGCTTGCCCTGCAGCCGAAGGTCATCGTCGCCGATGAAAGCGTGTCGGCGCTCGACGTGTCGATCAAGGCGCAGGTCATCAACCTGATGCTCGATCTGCAGCAGAGCCTCAACCTCGCCTTCCTGTTCATCTCGCACGATATGGCGGTGGTCGAGCGCGTCAGCCACCGCGTGGCGGTGATGTATCTCGGCGAGATCGTCGAGATCGGCCCGCGCGCCGCCGTCTTCGAAAACCCGCAACACCCCTATACGAAGAAACTCATCGCCGCCGTGCCGGTGCCGGATCCCGACCGCCGCCACGAAAAACGCATGGTGGCGAATGACGAGATCAAGAGCCCGATGCGATCAGTCGACTACCAGCCTCCGGCCACCTTCTATCGTGAAGTCGGGCCGGGCCACCTGGTGATGGCCGATCGATAGGTTGGCTTGGCCCAATGGCAGTTGCCTAACGGGCAGACGGCGCATAAAGCAGATGCAGTGACACCTGCCTGGAAAGCCGCATCTATGGACAAGACAGAGTATTATTCGAAGCTCGGCGGTTTGCCGCCGCAGACCCAATTGCTTTCCGGCAGAGCCGTTTTCACCACGGCTTACGCGGTCATCCCCCGCGGCGTCATGAGCGATATCGTCACGAGCCTGCTTCCGCATTGGACGGGAACGCGGGCATGGGTTCTTTCCCGTCCGCTTTCCGGTTTCTCCGAGACCTTCTCGCAATATATCATGGAAGTTCAGCCGGGCGGCGGCAGCGACCGGCCGGAGCCCGACAAGCGCGCCGAAGCGGTGCTCTTCGTCGTTGAAGGCGGCATGACGGTGGAACTCGAAGGCGTCAGCCACACGCTGCGCGCCGGCTCCTTCGTCTATATTCCGGCGGGTTCGGCCTGGCGGCTGAAAAACGATGGTTCGGCCGCTGCCATCTTCCACTGGGTCAGAAAGGCCTTTCAGGAGGTCGAGGGGCTGGAGCCGCCGCCGGCGATCGTCACCCATGAGGACGACCATCCGATCCGCGCCATGCCGGATACCGACGGACGCTGGGGCACGACCCGCTTCATCGATCCCGCCGATGTGCGCTACGATATGCACGTCAATATCGTCACGCTGGAGCCTGGCGCGGTGATCCCCTTCATGGAGACCCATGTGATGGAGCACGGTCTCTATGTGCTGGAGGGCAAGGCGGTCTATCGTCTGAACCAGGATTGGGTCGAGGTCGAGGCCGGCGATTTCATGTGGCTGCGCGCCTTCTGCCCGCAGGCCTGCTACGCCGGCGGCCCCGGCCGCTTCCGCTACCTGCTCTACAAGGACGTCAACCGCCACATGAAGCTCTGGTAGCCAGTTTCGCATGCCGCGCCGGCCCGGTGCCGGCGTGCCTGTCCGGTTGCTTGACAGCTCTTGCGATTGCCCGCATCGTCCTTCGATGCGGGATATGGATTCATGGCTGTCGGAGAAGAAAGAGATAAGTCGAAGAAGCGCTGCTGAAGCAGTCTTCGAAGATGTCCGCACGGCCATTGTCGATCGGAAACTGGCTCTCGGCACCCGTCTTCCCTCGGAAGTGCAGCTCGCCGAACGTTACGGCATCAGCCGGGCGATCGTGCGTGAAGCGCTCCGCTCGCTGCAGACGCTGGGGTTCACGCAGACCAGAACCGGCCGGGGCACCTATATCGTTTCGGAAAGCCCGGCGCGACAGCTCGGCGGCGGCGCCTATTCCGCCCGCGATCTCATAGAGGCGCGCCCCTGCATCGAGATCCCGGCTGCGGGTTGGGCGGCATTGCGGCGCTCGAACGAGCAGCTGGCGTCGCTCTCATCCTTGTGCGACCGGATGGATGAGGAGGACGACGTCCAGACATGGGTGCGGATGGACGCCGAGTTCCATGGAGAGATCGCCGAAGCCTCGGGCAATGCGATCTTCCGAAAAGTCGTCGCCGATGTCCGCGGCGCGCTTTCGACGCAATCGGAACTGGTGGAGCATGTTCGCGGCCGGCGCAAAGCCTCCAACGCCGAGCACCGCCGCATTCTCCGGGCCGTTGCCGCGGGCAGCGAGAGGGATGCGCAGGCCGCGATGGCCGAGCATCTGCTGGAGGTCAAGCGTTCCATCATCGGGATTGCCGATGAAAGAGGGACTGCGCCTAAGGTATGATTTTAAATTTGCACCCCATATCCGGCTGCGCTGCCGATCGAATGCAAGACGATGAATGATCTGGAAAACTGGCTTTCCGACTCCGCGATCCTCAGTCGAAAAAGCGCCTCGGAACTGGTCTTCGAGGAATTGCGCAATCTCATTGTCTCCGGCCGGTTTGCCGAAGGTTCCAAGCTGCCGTCGGAAGCCAAGCTCGCGGCAAAATACGGCGTCAGCCGTCCGATCGTGCGGGAAGCGCTGCGCTCGCTGCAGATTTTGGGGCTGACGGAGACGCGAACGGGAAGCGGAACCTATGTGCTCGCGGCTGGCGGCGGCGGAGATATCCGTTACGGCGATTATTCGGCGCGTGATCTGGTGGAGGCGCGGCCCTTCGTCGAAGTATCCGCTGCCGGCTGGGCAGCGCTGCGCCGGAGCGACGATGAGCTGTCCCGGCTGCTTCGCCTTTGCGACCGGATGGAGCAGGAACAAGATACCGAGGCTTGGGTGCGGCTGGATTCGGATTTTCACGGGCTGATCGCCGAAGCTTCGAAGAACGCCGTCTTCCGCGATATCGTCGATGACGTCCGCGAGGCGATGGCGCAGCAATCCGGGCTGCTGACCGCCTTGGGGCCACGCCGTCAGGAATCGAATGAAGAGCATCGCGCCATCGTCGAAGCCATTCGCATAGGGGCGGAGACCGAGGCTCAGGCAGCGATGGAAATCCATCTCAGGAAGGTCGCGGCGGCTGTCAGCCGCATCATCGGCATCGAGCTCTGATATCTTTGGCGTTTTTGACGGAAGCCTAGGAAATCGATCCAATCCCGCCGCCAAAGACTGCCTTTCTCCAAGCCGCCGGTGACGCATCCACAAATAGCAGCGGGAAAATCCTTGACTGCAGGGTGGTTTTTCCGTTATTCGCCAAACCTGTCAGACCGCATAGCAGATTAACATCTTTATGGCATCTGCGCGGAGGGGCGGCCGGGAGGTTGCCGAACCCAGGGATAGGGAGGAGAAATGACAGTCATGCAATCCAATAGAAGCGAGGCCGAAGGCCAAGTCTTTGCCGAGGAGGATCTCGGCTACCACAAGGCGCTGAAGCCGCGGCAGATCCAGATGATCGCCATCGGCGGCGCCATCGGCACGGGGCTGTTTCTCGGCGCCGGCGGCCGGCTTGCCGCTGCCGGTCCGGCACTTGTGCTGGTCTATGCCTTGTGCGGCTTTTTCGCCTTTCTCGTTCTGAGGGCTCTCGGCGAACTGATCGTCCATCGCCCGACCTCGGGCTCGTTCGTCTCCTATGCCCGGGAATTTTACGGCGAAAAGCTCGCCTTCGCGGTCGGCTGGATGTATTGGCTGACCTGGGCGATGACGGCGGTCGCCGACGTCACCGCGGTCGCCCTCTACATGAATTTCTTCAAGGCCTATGTTCCATGGATCGCCATGATCGATCAGTGGGTCTTTGCGCTGGCGGCGCTGGTCCTCGTCCTCTCGATGAATCTTCTGTCGGTGAAGGTCTTCGGTGAACTGGAATTCTGGTTCAGCCTCGTCAAGGTTCTCGCCCTCGTCGTCTTCCTGATCGTCGGGGTCTACTTCGTCGTCACCGGCACGCCGATCGACGGCCATGTTCCAGGCCTCAGCACGATCACCGATTTCGGAGGCATGTTCCCGAACAGCATCCTGCCGGCCCTGGTGGTGATCCAGGGGGTGGTCTTCGCCTATGCCTCGATCGAGCTGATCGGCACCGCCGCCGGTGAAACCGAAAATGCCCGCAAGGTCATGCCGCGGGCGATCCGGACAGTCGTGCTGCGCCTGGTGGTCTTCTATGTCGGCTCGGTCCTGCTGCTGTCACTGCTGTTGCCCTATACCGCCTATAAGGGCGGCGAGAGCCCGTTCGTGACCTTCTTCGGCAAGATCGGCATCCAGGGCGCCGACGTCGTCATGAACCTGGTCGTGCTGACCGCCGTCCTGTCGTCGCTGAATGCCGGCCTCTATTCCACAGGCCGCATCCTGCATTCCATGGCGGTTTCCGGCTCGGCGCCGGCGGCGCTGGCGAAGATGAACCGATCCGGCGTGCCCTATGTCGGCATTGCGGTGACGGCTGTCGTGACCGCCTTCGGCGTCGTGCTGAACGCCGTCGTTCCGGCGGAGGCCTTCGAAATCGGTCTGAATGTCGCCGCCCTCGGCATCATCGCCGCATGGGGCGTGATCGTGCTCTGCCAGCTCAAGCTGTGGCAGCTGTCGCGGCAGGGCAAGCTGGCGCGGCCTGAATTCCGGATGTTCGGCGCGCCCTATACCGGCGTGCTGACGCTGGGTTTCCTTGCCGTCGTCGTGATCCTGATGGCTCTCGACTATCCGGTCGGAACCTACACGGTCGCTTCTCTGGCGCTGATCATTCCGGCGCTGGTGGTCGGCTGGCTGCTGATGCGTGAGCGCATCTACATGCTCGCCGCCGAACAGGGCGAGGATCGCGGCGGTTTCGATCTCGCCTGACACCGATCGACAATCGAGGCTTGCTCCGGCGGCGCATGTCGCCGCCGGGGTGCGGCATGAATGGAGAGAGACATGACCCCGAGTGAGGATTTCGTCGTCACCGATCGTGGCGGCATCGTCGAGAACCGCCATCGCGTCCACGCGGCTGTCGTCGATGCAAAGGGCAGGCTGCTTTACGCGCTGGGAAATCCCGAGCGTATGACGCTTGCCCGCTCCGCCGCCAAGCCGGCCCAGGCGCTTGCCATCCTGGAGGCGGAGGGCGTCGAGCGTTTCGGCTTCGATGATGCGGATATTGCGCTGATGTGCGCGTCCCACAGCAGCGAAGAGCGGCATATCGCGCGCACGCGGGCCATGCTGTCGAAGATCAAGGCCGAGGAAGCCGACCTTCGCTGCGGCGGTCATCCCTCGCTCTCCGAAACGGTCAATCGCTCGTGGATCAGGCAGGACTTTGTCCCGACGGCGGTTTGCAGCAATTGTTCGGGAAAGCATGTCGGCATGCTTGCCGGCGCCCGGGCGACCGGAGCAGGCATGGAAGGCTACCACCTGCCGGATCATCCGATGCAGGGGAGGGTCAAGCGCACCGTCGCCGAACTCTGCGATCTGGATGTTCGGGATGTCGAATGGGGGATCGACGGATGCAATCTCCCGACCCCGGCCTTTCCCCTGGATCGCCTGGCCCGCATCTATGCCAAGCTTGCCGCGGCAGCGGATGGCGACGGGGCGGGCGAGGGGTCGTCGAGGCGCGGTGCCGCACTGGCCCGCACCTTCCATGCAATGGCTCACCACCCTGACATGGTTGCGGGCGAGGGGCGCTACTGCACGGCCCTGATGCGCGCATTCAACGGCGCCCTCATCGGCAAGCTCGGGGCCGATGCCAGCTACGCGATCGGCGTGCGGGCCTCGGACGAAACCCGGCGATTGGGGACGGACGGTGCGCTCGGCATCTCGGTCAAGATCGAGGACGGCAATCTCGAAATTCTTTACGCCGTCGTGACCGAGATCCTCGAGCGGCTCGGCATCGGTTCGGCTGAGATCCGCAGCCAGCTCGCGCCGTTCCACCATCCTCAGCGTGTCAATACGATGGGTGTTACGACAGGCGGCGTGTCTTTTCCGTTCAAACTGCGCGGGTAGAAGGCGAACGGGGACGTTCCTCGCCTTGCCGCCCTTGCCCGATGACGTCTGCCGACGCGGCTAACCCCGCCGCGTCACCAGCCATTCTCGTCTTCAGCCTGCCGCCGCAATGCGTGCCCGCAGCGCCCCACTCGAAAGTTCCTGCCATGACGACATCCGATATCACTGCTATCCGCGTCGAGCACGACCTGATCGGCGATCGCGACGTGCCGGCCTCGGCCTATTACGGCGTGCATACGCTGCGCGCGGTCGAGAATTTTCCGATTACCGGCCAGACGCTGAAGGAATCGGCGGATCTGATCGCGTCGCTCGCGGCGATCAAGCAGGCGGCGGCTCAGGCCAATGCGAGCCTCGGCCTTCTGGATCAGGAGCGCGCCGACGCGATCATCGCGGCCTGCATCGAAATCCGCGACGGTGCGCTGCACGACCATTTCGTCGTCGATCTGATCCAGGGCGGGGCGGGAACCTCGACCAACATGAACGCCAATGAGGTGATTGCCAACCGGGCGCTCGAAATCCTGGGGCATCGCCGCGGCGAGTATCAGCATCTACATCCGAACGAGCATGTCAATCTCTCGCAATCCACCAACGACGTCTATCCAACCGCGCTGAAGCTTGCCGCATGGATCGGCGTTCACCGCCTGGTCGACGCCATGGGCATTCTGCGCCGGGCATTCGAGGCCAAGGCGGTCGAGTTTGCCGACGTCCTGAAGATGGGCCGCACCCAGTTGCAGGACGCCGTGCCGATGACACTGGGGCAGGAATTCGGAACCTATGCGCTGATGCTGGCGGAGGACGAGGCGCGTCTTTCCGAGGCGGTCTCGTTGATCCGTGAGATCAATCTCGGCGCAACCGCGATCGGCACCGGCATCACCGCTCATCCTCGCTACGCAGCGCTGGTGCGCGAGCGCCTGTCCGAAATCGTCGGTATCGATCTGGTGACGTCACCTGATCTGGTGGAGGCGACACAGGATTGCGGCTCCTTCGTGCAGCTTTCGGGTGTTCTGAAGCGCGTCGCGGTCAAGCTTTCCAAGACCTGCAACGATCTGCGGCTGCTGTCCTCGGGGCCGCGGGCGGGATTGAACGAGATCAATCTGCCGGCGCGCCAAGCCGGTTCCTCGATCATGCCCGGCAAGGTCAATCCGGTGATCCCCGAGGTCGTCAACCAGGTCGCCTTCGAAGTGATCGGCAACGACGTGACGATCACCATGGCCGCCGAGGCTGGCCAGCTGCAGCTGAACGCTTTCGAGCCGGTGATCTTCTACAGCCTCTACCGCAGCCTGAGCCACCTGACCAATGCCTGCCTGACGCTCGAGGCGAATTGTATTTGCGGCATCACCGCCAATCGCGACCGTTTGCGGCAGACGGTCGAGCAGTCGATCGGCATCGTCACGGCGCTCAACCCCTATATCGGCTATCGCAACGCCACCGAGGTTGCGTTGGAAGCGCATCATTCGGGACGGGGGGTCTACGAAATCCTTCTCGAACGCGGCCTGATGCAGAAGGAGCATCTCGATGCGGTGCTGCGCCCGGAAACCCTGACCCGGCCAAGCGAGAAGCTGTCCTTCTCGTAAGGCATGCGGCCCATTTTGCTTCCGGGCGACACTCATATGTGCGCGATCACGCCGCCTTTGCTTGCGGCTTGGCAGCCTTGACATGGGTTATGCTGCGGCGGCCGTCGATGCTAACGGGAACATCGCCGTCAACGGTGGCGCGGCGCACGACGCGGTGCTGGTCGCCGTAGTCGTTGACGGCATAATGCTGGGTGGCGCGATTGTCCCAGATCGCGACATCCCCGGCTTTCCACCGCCAGCGCACGGTATTCTCCGGGGCGGTGACGTAGGACTGGAACACCTCGTAGAGTTTCGCGGAGTCGCTCTTTGAAACGCCGACCAGGCGCTGAACGAAATTCCCAAGGAGCAGCGATCTTTCGCCGGTTTCCGGATGGATACGTACGACCGGATGCTCGGTCTCGTAGATGGTCGAGGTGAAAACCTCCTCGAAATGCTTCTTCTCTTCGGCGGTGGCGCGAGGGCGCACGGCGGCATAATCATAGGCATTGCTGTGAATGGCCCATAAATTGTCAGCCAGCAATCTGAGCGGCGCCGGCAGGCTTTCGTAGGCGGCATGGGTGTTGGACCAGATGGTGTCACCGCCCGCCGCCGGAATGACGACGCCGCGAAGGACGGAGAATTTGGGATAGGCATCCACGAAGGTGACGTCGGTGTGCCACTGATCCGCCCTGCCGCCGCCGCGGCTGGAATCGAGATTGAGGATGGAGGCTGTGCCGGCGACCGGTCCCTGGGTCGGATGCGGCACGAGATCGCCGAGGCGGCGCGCGAAGGATTCCTGTTCGGAATCGTCGAGATGTCCCTGATCGCGGAAGAAGATCACCTTGTGCTTCAGCAGAAGCTGGTTGATGGCTGCCACCGTTGCATCCGAAAGCTCTCCGCCAAGGCGGATGCCTTTGATTTCGGCGCCGACACGGCCGGTCAGCGGGACGACATCGGTGTCGGGAATGATCTGATTGACGAGAACCGGATTGCTCATGGAAATCTCCTGTTGATTTGGAAGAAGTCGGCAGTTCACATGCGCCCAAGGATGTATTCATCGGGCGTTCGAAATCTCAGCGTTGAAGTCGACAGGGCTATGGAGCCATATAATCTATAAAATCAGTAGACAATAATTTCTAATTTTACCTGTTTTCCTAAAATAGCCGTCTTCGATTTCCTCGCCGGCGGGGAGGCTGGCGGCGGTTATCATTTCTTCGTATCTTCCGCCGGCGTTTGGGATCGCCGAGCGCAGATCATGCTTGAGGCCGTAGATCGGCGCCCGGAAAGGAACTTTCGATGGCAACAGTCAAACTTCTGTCAGATCAAGAGGCCGCAGCCATTCCGGCCGTCCAAGCCGTGTTCGATGACATCAGGGCGACCCGCAAGACCGATTTCATCAACAATTTCTGGCGGGCTCTTGCCAACGATCCCGCAAATCTCAAGCGCGTGTGGGAAACGCTGAAATCGGTCATGACAGTCGAAGGTGCGCTCGATCCGTTGACGCGCGAGATGATCTACGTTGCGGTGTCCACGGCCAATGCCTGCCAGTACTGCGTTCAATCCCATACCGCTGCCGCCCGCGCGCGCGGGATGACCGATGCCCAGCATGGCGAACTCCTGACGATCATCGGCCTTGCCGCGCAGACAAATCATCTTGCTCTCGCCATGCAGGTTCCGCCTGATCCGGAGTTTGAGGTGCGATAGGGAACAAGGATGTGGCGCGCATCACATGCGCCGCCGCAATCAATCCGATCTGCAATCTCACCTCCATGAGCGGAGTAGAAATGCAATTTTAAGAGGATTTATTCAACTTTAAATTTCTGAAACGGCATAATCAACGTTATGGAACTTCCGGCGGCAGCAACTCCGGATCGCCAACGACCGCATTGCCCGGTCAAGAAGGAAGATCCATTTCTTCACGATCCCGAGGACCTTTGCGAGTCCTTTCAGCAAACTTTCGGAAGGCTGGCGCGTTAATCTCGCGCACTGGCGACGGAGAGGAAATGCTGATGAGCAAAGGCTTTCGATTTGATGTACTCGCCAAAGGCGGCTACACGGCGCGCGGTGTCGTTTTTCTCCTGATAGCGGGGCTCGCGCTCTTCTCCGGCGTCGCCGGCGGCCGGCCGGAAACGAAGTCGGCGCTCTCGACGCTGCTTGCGCAGCCGTTCGGGCGTGTCTGGGTCGGAATGATTGGTCTTGGTCTTCTCGGATTTGTCGCCTGGAGGCTGGCCCAGTCCCTGGCGGACAGTGACGGCCATGGGCGGGACGGAAAGGCATGGCTGATCCGGGCGGCGCTCCTCGGCAGCGCCGTCACCTATCTCGGGCTTGCCGGATATGCTCTCAGTCGTGCCATCTTCCTCGGCGGCGGGAGTGAAGGTTCGGGTGAGAAGGGGCTGGCGGGATGGATCATGTCGCAGCCTTTCGGCTCCACCCTTGCGATCGCCGTTGGGGCCGGCTTTGTCATCGGCGGCATGGTGACGATCGTCAAGGGCATCACCCGGAAGTTTGAGCGCTACGTCAAAATACCGGACAGCAAGGGCATCGTGATATTGATATGCGTTTACGGTCTCGTCGCCCGCGGCGTGGTGTTCGCAATCACCGGGATACTTTTCGCCTATGCCGGCTTCCGGGTGGATCCGCTACAGGCCGGCAGCATGGGCGACGCCCTGGAATGGGTCCGCCAGCTTCCGTTCGGATCCTTCCTCTACATCGCCGTTGCCGCCGGATTGGCAGCCTTCGGAATATACAACCTTGTCGAGGCGCGGTACCGCGTCATTTCAGGCCTGTCATTGGCAGATGCCAAGCGTTCGATCCCGCTGCCAGGCGCCTGATACCTTTGCCAGAGTCGATTTTCTCCCACCGAAGCCACGGAGCTGCTGCTGCGGTCGCCTTCCTCAGCGGTTTATCGAGCGGCACTTTCTTCTCGTCTTTTCGTTGTGGTTTTTGCATGGATGACTGGCATTTTAACGAAGCCCGTATGGTTTCGTTAGGCCCGCTTTGGCACCCTCCCCGCACCTTCGGGAGATGCCATGTTCACTGTGCTTTCATGTATCGCCGACCAGCATGACTGGACGTTGCTTTTCGTCGCCCTGTCGATCTGCTGCTTCGGCAGCCTGACGGCCGTGTTCATGCTGACGCGTGCGCAGGAATGCGTGCGGCACCATCACCACTATTGGCTTATCGCCGCCGCCGTCGTCCTCGGCGCCAGCACCTGGGCAACCCATTTTATCGCGATGCTGGCCTATGCCGGTCCGGTGCCGATCGGCTACGATGGCTCATTGATCATTCTGTCGATTATCGCCGCCATCGTACTGTTTGCGGTCGCGGTTGAAATCGCTTTCATGAATGGCGGCCAGCTTGTCCAGGCGTCCGGCGGCGTCCTGTTCGGCGTTGCCATTGCGGCAATGCATTTCGTGGGGTTGCTCGCCATCACGCCGTTCAGCATGGTTTCGCTCGTCCTGGACAAATCGATCGTCGCCTGTGCGTTGGCAATCGGCTTCGGCATCGTTGCGGTTGCGGCCCTGCGGCACAGCGCCAGCAGGCGTTTTCATATTTTCGCCGGCGCGGCGTGCATCGTCCTGGCGATCTGCAGCCTTCACACCGTGTCGATGAGCGGTGTCCAGATCACCCCTTCCGCCGAGCCCGTGCATGCCGATCTCTCCTCCGTCGATCGGATCGCCATCGCCATCGCCGTCTCGATCATCTCGACATTGATCCTGCTCGGAGCCGCCGCAGCGCTGTTCCTTGACCGTCATTTGACCGATCTGCGCGGGCTGGCGAATGCCTCGTTCGAGGGGCTGGTCATCGCCCAGGAGAATGTCGTCATCGATCTCAACGAGAAATTCGCTGCGATGGCCGGCAAGGCAACCGCACTTCTGAAAGGGCAACCGGTCGAGGCGGTGCTTGCAATCGACAGCCGCCTCGGCATGGACACCTGCCAGGGAGCCATATTGCGCGACGGCCAGGACATGATTCCGGTCGAGGTCCTGGCTCGGACGATCGAATATCGTGGGCGCGAGTGCCAGGTGATTGCCGTGCGCGATCTGACGGAGCGCCATGAGGCGAGCCGCAGGATCGAGCATATGGCGCGCCATGACCCGTTGACCGGCCTGGCGAACCGTCGTGAGTTCGACCGGCGTTTCGGGATGGCGATATCAGGCGCGGCAGAAACCCCAAGCGGCCTGGCGCTGCTTGCCCTCGATCTCGACCGGTTCAAGCTCGTCAACGACACGTTCGGCCATGCCGAGGGCGACGCGGTGCTTCAGCGGGTCGCGCAGGTTCTGGTCCGCGCTTTGCCGGTCGATGTGACGATCGCCCGCATGGGCGGAGACGAATTCTGCATCATCCTCGAAAACGCGTCCCGCCAGCAGACGGAAGCGTTGGCGACAGACCTGCTGAAGGCTTTCGCCGAGGAGTTCGCAGACCTCGCGACCTCTTCGGGATTCGGCGCCAGCATCGGGATGGCCTTGTACCCCGAGCACGGCGTTACCGATCGGCGCCTCAGAAACAATGCCGACATGGCGCTTTACCGGGCCAAGAGCGGCGGCCGCGGCAGAGCCTGCACATTCGAGCCGGCGATGGACATCGAACTGCATGCCAAGCGGCAGCTCGAGCACGACCTGCGGCACGCACTCGCCAAAGGAGAGCTGTTCCTCGCCTATCAGAGGATCGTCGACACATCCTCGCAGCAGCCGTGCGGCTATGAGGCGCTGTTGCGCTGGCGCCATGCAAGCAGAGGCGTTCTTGCACCGGCGGACTTCATCGCTGCCGCCGAAGAAACCGGCTGCATCATCCCCATCGGCATCTGGGTTCTGGAACAAGCCTGCAGCGAAGCAGCCTCGTGGAAAACCCCGCTGACGATCGCGGTCAACATCTCGCCGGTTCAGTTCCTGATGCCGAACCTGGTGGAGCAGTTCTCGCAAATTCTTGCAAAAACCGGGCTGCGGCCAGACCGCCTGGAGCTTGAGATCACCGAGTCGGCGCTGTTCCACGATCGGGCTGCCGTGCTTTCCACGCTCGGTCAGCTGCGGGCGATGGGGATCCGGGTCGTACTGGACGATTTCGGGACCGGTTATTCCTCGCTCGGCAACCTGCGGGATTTTCCGTTCGACAAGCTGAAGATCGACAGACGTTTCCTTGCCGGCATCGGCGTCGATCCCACCATCAGGGCGCTGTTTGAGAATGTCATCGAGATGGCGTCGACGCTCAACCTGCCGGTGATTGCCGAAGGGGTCGAGACGCAGGAGCAGCTTGCGATCCTTCATGCAAGCCATCCGGCGCAGATGCAGGGTTTCCTGTTCGGCAAGCCTGAGCCGGCGCCGAGCAGCCGGGCGCCGTTGAAAGCCATCGCCTGACCCGCCTGGGCAGATGATAAGCCTTCCATCCGCTCCGGACTACTTTCCGTCGAGCCACTCCTGCAGCTCCGCTTCGGCCCGCTCCAGAGCGCTGTAGTTCAGCAGCTTGCGCAGGAAAGCCACCGTGACGGCGCGGGCGCGGAGATTGAAGCGGCCGTCCTCGTGGTCGTCGCCGGCGCTCTGGTAGACGTCGAGCTTGTCGTAGAGCTGCTGCAGGCGGTTCTGTACGCTGCGCAGCGACAGGCCCCGGCGTTTGGCGATCGCTCGGTCGGTGAGGCCGAGCGCGATATCGACGAGGATTTCGTATTCGGAATCGGTAAAGCCGTTGGTCTGGCCGAGGCTCTTCTGCTGCAGGCCGCGCACCTCGCGGTCGATGACGCATTGGCTCTCGATGAAGATCGAGCGCAGCGCCAGCTTCAGCCGCTCGTCGGAGGCGGATTTCAGCACATAGCCGTAGGCCGCGCCATCCGGGACGATGCGCGAGACGCCACGCACATAGGCCTCATCAGAATAGTTCGACCAGAACAGGATGCGGGTCTCCGGCCGCTCCTTCCAGATGGTGCGCGCCGCCTCGATGCCGTTGCGGTTCGCCATCTGCAGGTCCATGACGATATGCGCCGACTTGTGGTCGCGGGCGAGCTTCTCGCCGGCCGTGCCGTTCTCGGCCTCGATCACCGTATCGCATTCCGGCAGAGCGGCGTTGACCGCCTCGTGCAGATAGGAGCGGTGCAGCGGGTCGTCCTCGACGATCAGAACCTTCATCGTGTCTCTCCTCGGTCCGGCCCGCTCGCCGGGTCGTGCGGGGTTAGCGGCAGGACGACGCGCACCACGGTGCCGCGATTGTTATGGCCGGGCCCGGTGGTGAAGCGCGCCGAAATCAGCCGCGCACGGGTCTTCATATTATCGATGCCGCCGCCGATCCGGCCGCGTGCCTTGGCGAGCCCGCTCCCGTCGTCGGAAATTTCGATCGACAGCCGCTCCTCATCGGCCTCCAGCCGCACCGTCACAGTGAGCGGTGCGGCATGGCGCACCGCATTGTTGATCGCCTCTTGGGCGATGCGGAACAGCGCGACGCTGACGGTCGGCTCCAGCCGCTCCAATGCGCCATGCGTCTCGTCGACCAGACCCCATTCGATCGCCGATCCGGTGTCGCGGGTCGACCGGTCGAGATGATGCTCGATCGCCTGCGCGAGACCGAAGAGCTGAAGCACGGAAGGCTTGGCCTGTTCGATGATCTGCCGCAGATCCTGCATGCAATGCTGCAGGGAACGGGAGACCGGCTCCAGCGCCTCGGGCGTCACCTCGCCGTTGCGCGACAGCCGATCGATCCGGCGGGCAAGCCGCGTCAGGTCGGCGAGCGTCTGGTCGTGCAGATCCATGCCGATCCGCTGTCGTTCCTGCTCCAGCGCCTCGGTCAGCTTCAGCGCGCCTTGCCGCAGCCCCTCCTCGCGGGCGCGGGCCTCCGCCTCGACAATGGCCGAGCGCTGCGCCTGCTCGGCAGCCCGCAGCGCGAAGAAATAGGGCGTCAGCAGGTCGGCGATGATGCGGGCGCGTTCGATATCCTCCATCGTATAGACACCCGCCGTTCGCGACGAGCAGGAGAGCGCCGCGATGATCGTGCCCTGCACCTTCATCGGCACATGCAGGCGGCTCCGCAGCGACTCCTCGACGATCGGCCGCTTGAAGGCGCCCTCGAAGTGGAAACGCTGGTCCGTCATGGCGTCGTCCGCCAGCAGGAAATCCACCTCGCCCCAGAGCAGCGAGCGGATCGGGCTGTTGACCACGGGCGCGCCGGCAAGGTCGCCCCAGGCGGTCTCGATGCCCGTCTCATAGGCCGTGTGATAGTTGCCCCCCTCTAGCAGCACGCAGACATCGAGATGGTCGTGCGGGATGATATGGGCGACCTCGGCCGCAACCGAACGGATGGCCGAGCGGAAGTCGAGCTGGCCCGCGAGCAGCCGGGAAATCCCGAGATAGTGGTCGAACATGGCTGCGGGTGCGCGATGCAGCATGGTGGTTCCTCCCCGAGACGGCAGCAGGCTCCTCAACCCGCAGCGCGCCCTTCGCAGTAAGCGCCCGCGGAAGCGCCGCCGTCTTGCGTAAACCCGCAGCTAATTGCGCAAAACCCGCAAACGACTTGCTGCCTTGCCCCTGTACAGGCCGGTCGATCTCCCGCATCCTGCCCTTACTGAGAGGAGGAAGCTCAGTGCAAGAACAATTTTCACTCGGGCCCATTTTGGGCACGCAGGAGTGAACGATCCGCCGACCGGCGCGATCAAAGGGAGGAAGACATGACAATTCGTAAGATGCTTCTGGCATCGGCCGCTATTGCTTGCGCCGCGATGCCCGTTTCCGCCTTTGCCGACACGTCGGCCAAGAAAATCGCCCTTTCCAACAATTATGCCGGCAACTCCTGGCGCCAGGCCATGCTGACGAGCTGGGGCAAAGTCACAGGCGAGGCCGTCAAGGCCGGCGTCGTTGCCGCAGCCGACCCTTTCACCACCGCCGAGAACCAGGCGACGGAACAGGCGGCGCAGATCCAGAACATGATCCTGCAGGGTTATGACGCCATCGTGCTGAACGCCGCCTCGCCGACGGCGTTGAACGGCGCGGTCAAGGAAGCCTGCGACGCCGGCATCACCGTCGTTTCCTTCGACGGCATCGTCACCGAACCCTGCGCCTGGCGCATCGCCGTCAATTTCAAGGAAATGGGGCGCAGCGAAGTCGAGTATTTGTCGAAGAAAATCCCCGAAGGTGGCAATCTTCTGGAGATCCGCGGGCTTGCCGGGGTCTTCGTCGACGATGAGATTTCGGCGGGTATCCACGACGGCGTCAAGCAGTTCCCGCAGTTCAAGGTTGTCGGCTCCGTCCACGGGGACTGGGCGCAGGACGTGGCGCAGAAGGCTGTTGCCGGTGTCCTGCCGAGCCTCCCCGACATCGTCGGCGTAGTGACGCAGGGTGGCGACGGATATGGCGCCGCACAGGCGATTGCCGCCACCGACCGCAAGATGCCGATCATCATCATGGGCAATCGCGAAGACGAGTTGAAGTGGTGGAAGGAGCAGAAGGACGCCAAGAGCTACGAGACCATGTCCGTCTCCATCGCACCTGGAGTTTCGACGCTCGCTTTCTGGGTCGCCCAGCAGATCCTCGACGGCAAGCAAGTCAAGAAGGATCTCGTGGTGCCCTTCCTGCGCATCGACCAGGACAATCTCGAAACGAACCTCGCCAATACCCAGGCCGGCGGCGTCGCCAATGTGGAATACACGCAGGCTGACGCGATCAAGGTTATCGAGTCTGCAAAGTAATCTCCCGGTGACTGCCGCGCGGCCGCAAATGGCCGCGCGGCATTCTTTGTGAAGCAGATGTGGCGGGCAGAATGAATGAGGTTTTGAAGGCGGTGATCGCCGTCGAGGGCGCCAAGGTGAGCTTCGGCGCGGTCAGGGCGCTCGACGGCGTCACGCTCCGCGTCATGCCGGGCGAATGCGTCGGGCTGGTCGGCCACAATGGCGCCGGCAAATCCACGATCGTCAGCGTCATCAATGGCGGCCTCACTCCGCATGAAGGCAGTGTGGCAAGCGACGGCGAGCGGCTGGAGCGTTATGGCATCAACGCGGCGCGCGCCCGCGGCGTGCGCTGCGTCTTCCAGGAGCTTTCGCTCTGCCCCAATCTTTCCATCGTCGAGAACACGCGCATCATGCACCGCCATCTCGGCGGCTTCGGCTGGCGCGGGCGCGCCGCTGGAATCATCGAAAAGAGCCTCGATGCCGTCTTTCCCGGTCATGGCATCGACAGCAGCCGGGCCGTCGGCGATCTTTCGATCGCCGAGCGGCAGATGGTCGAGATTGCAATGGCCTTTTCCGACGCCGGCGTTGCGCCGCGGCTGGTGATCCTCGACGAGCCGACCTCGTCGCTCGACGCAAGCCTTGCCCGCCAGATGCTCGATCATGTCCGCCGCTTCGTCGCCGCCGGCGGCTCCGTCATCTTCATCTCGCACATCCTGCACGAGATCCTCGAAACCTCCGACCGCATTGTCGTCATGAAGGACGGCCGCGTCGTCGCCGAACGTCCGGCTGATGGATTCGACCATCACGGCCTGGTGGAAGCGATGGGCACCGTCGCCAAGGAGGAGACCGGGCAGCGCTCGGCGCGCGAACAATCCACCGCGCCGCTCATTCTGTCCCATCAGACGAAGGGTCTTCCCTTCACGGCCCGCAAGGGAGAGATCATCGCACTGGCCGGACTGGCCGGCCACGGACAGACCGAACTGCTGCTCGCCCTGCATGCCGCCCAGTCCGGCAACTGGCTGCCTGAGCGCGATCCGCTCGTCACCTTCGTCGCCGGCGACCGCCGCCTCAACGGCGTCTTCGAACTGTGGAGCATCCTGCGCAATTTCTCAATCGCCTCGCTCGGTGACCTCACCCGGCGAGGCCTGATCCTCGCCAGCGAAGAGCAGACCAAGGGCGCCGACTGGAAGCGGCGGATCGAGATCCGCACGCCCGATATGGCCAACCGCATCCTGTCACTTTCCGGCGGCAACCAGCAGAAGGTGCTGTTCGCCCGGGCGCTTTCAACGCGCGCGCCCGTTGTCCTGATGGACGATCCGATGCGCGGCGTCGACGTCGGCACCAAGCAAGAGGTCTACGCCATCATCCGCGAGGAAGCGGCGCGCGGCCGCACCTTCATCTGGTATTCCACCGAAATGGACGAGGTCCGCCTCTGCGACCGCGTCTACGTCTTCCGCGAAGGCCGCATCACCGCCGAACTCGCCGGCGACGCCGTCAACGAGACGAATATCATCGCTGCCTCCTTCGAAGGGGTCGCCGCATGACGTTCCGGCTGTCGTCCGACGCCTTGCGTCTTGCCATCCCCGCCTTGTCGCTGACATTGCTGCTTGCCGCGGTCTTCTGGCTGCAGCCGCGCGCCATGAGCTATGTCGGGCTCAACCTGCTGTTCAATCTGGCGGTGCCGATCGCACTTGCGACGATCGCCCAGATGCTGGTGATGGCGGTCAATGATCTCGATCTGTCGATGGGCACCTTCGTCAGCTTCGTCGCCTGCGTCACCGCGACCTTTCTGCGCGATGCTCCCCTGATCGGCATGCTGATCCTTGCCGGTGCGATCGCCACCTATGCGGGCCTCGGCGTCGTCATCCATCTGCGCAACCTGCCGTCGATCGTCGTCACCCTCGGCATGAGCTTCGTCTGGGGCGGCCTTGCCGTGCTGCTGCTGCCGGCGCCGGGCGGCCAGGCGCCGGATTGGGTGCGCTGGCTGATGACCGTCAAGCCGCCGCTGGCGCCGATGGCGATCGTTGCCAGCATCGCCATCGCCGCGATCGCCCATCTCCTCGTCATGCGCTCCTCGCTGGGGGTGCTGATCCGCGGCATCGGCGGCAACCAGCGCTCGGTCGAGCGCGCCGGCTGGTCGATCGTCGCGGCGCGCGCCTGCGCCTACGGTCTTGCCGGACTGTTCGCGGTGCTTGCCGGCATCGCCCTCGTCGGCCTGACGACCTCGGCCGATGCCAATATCGCGCTGCGCTATACGCTGCTGTCGATCGCCGGCGTCATCCTCGGCGGCGGCGAATTCATCGGCGGCCGCGTCTCCCCTGTCGGCGCCGTCATCGGCGCGCTGACGCTGACGCTCGCCGGTTCGTTCCTGTCCTTTCTGCGCATCTCGCCGGACTGGCAGATCGGCGCACAGGGCGCGATCCTGATCATCGTGCTCGCGCTCCGCTTGATGCTGAACCGCCTGGAGAAGCGGGAGAAACGCCGATGACCCCGCTCCTCAGACTTTTCGGCAAACCCTGGATCTGGTCGTGGCTTGCCGCCTTCATCGTCTGGTTCCTGACGATCATGGTGACGCTCGGGGCGAGCACACTCGGCCTATCACAGGCGGCCCTCACCTTCGCCGCCTTCTCGGTCATCGTCGGCATCGGCCAGATGTTCGTCATCACGCTGGGTCCCGGCAATATCGACCTCTCGGTTCCCGCCACCATGACGCTTGCCGGCACGGTGGCGCTGAAGCTGATGAATGTCGAAAACGGCATGATCCTGCCCGGCCTTCTCATTGCCGTCGTCATCGGCCTGGTCGTCGGCCTCGGCAATTATGCGCTGATCAAGGCGCTGCGCATTCCGCCGATCATCGCCACGCTGTCGATGAGCTTCATCGTGCAGTCCGCGGCGATCTGGACGAACCGGGGATTGCGCATCAAGCCCCCGGCCATGCTTGCGGAGTTCACCACGTCGAACACGCTCGGCGTACCGAATGTGGCGATCGTCGCGCTCCTCATCTCGCTGCTTGCCTGGTTCCTGCTCGAGAAGACGATCTACGGGCGCTGGATCTCGGCGATCGGCCAGAGCATGCCGGCCGCGCGCATGGCCGGCATTCCGGTCGACGGCACGCGCTTCGTCACCTATCTATTTTGCGCCGTGCTCGCCTCGGTCGCAGGCTATCTGCTCGCCTGTTTCTCCGGCGGCGCGGCGCTCAACATGGGCTCGGAATATCTCCTGATGTCGATCGCCGTCGTCGTGATCGGCGGCACAGCCGTCGCCGGCGGCGATTCCAACGTGCCGGGCATCTGGGGCGCGTCGCTCTTCATGTTCCTGGTCGTCTCCATGCTCAACACTTACGGGGTCGGCGCCGGCATCCGCCTTATCATGACCGGCCTCATCATCATCAGCGTCATCATGCTTGCCGGCGGCCGCCGGGCCGGCATGCGATAAACGGAAAGACCGCCATGGCCGAGGCCAGCATCTACGAAATTCACGACCCGCGCTTCCGGCAACTGATCGTGACGAGCGCCGGCCTCGACGAACTCCATTCCGGCTGCCGCTGGGCGGAGGGTCCCGTCTGGTTCAACGATGCGAACCAGCTTCTGTGGAGCGACATTCCCAATCAGCGCATGCTGCGATGGACGCCGGAGAGCGGCGTCTCCGTCTATCGGCAACCCTCGAACTTCGCCAACGGCCACACGCGCGACCGGCAGGGACGGCTGATCTCCTGCGAACATGGCATGCGCCGCGTCACGCGTACCGAGGTCGACGGCTTAATCACCGTGCTCGCCGATCGTTTCGAAGGCGCCAGGCTCAATTCGCCGAACGACGTGGTGGTGAAATCCGACGGCACGATCTGGTTCACCGACCCCACCTACGGCATCATGTCGGATTATGAAGGCTATCGCGCCGTGCCGGAACAGCCGACCCGCAACGTCTACCGGCTCGATCCGGCGACCGGGGGGCTTGCCGCTGTCGCCACCGATTTCATCCAGCCGAACGGCCTTGCCTTCTCCCTCGACGAGACAATTCTTTACGTGGCGGATTCGGCTGCAAGCCATGATGAAAGCCTGCCACGCCATATAAGGGCTTTCGACGTGGCCGACGGCAACAGGCTTGCGAACGGCCGCGTCTTCTGCCTGATCGACAGCGGCATTCCGGACGGCATCCGCACCGACGTGAACGGAAACCTCTGGTCGAGTGCTGGTGATGGCGTGCATTGCTTCGATCCGGCCGGCAAACTGATCGGCAAGATCCGCGTGCCGCAAACCGTCGCCAACCTCACCTTCGGTGGTCCCAAGCGCAACCGGCTGTTCATTGCGGCGACGCGTTCGATCTATTCGGTCTATGTCGCCGTCAGCGGTGCTCAAATGCCGTGAGAGCGTGATTCTGCTCGGCGTTTCGCTATCGTCGCTGGAGCGGCGGGCCGCTGGAACGGAGCCGCAGTTGCGGTTGGTGCTTTAGACCGCCAGCATCGGCTAGGCAGAAACGCCCGCATACGCCGGTCCCTAAGATCGCTTGCTCCGTCGCATCTCCTCAGAAAAAAGTTTTGATCTCCGCCCCTGTGAGTTAGACATCACAAATCCGAAAGCGCGCGTTCGGCTTCGAGCGTCAATTCCCGGAGTTGCATCATGAAAATCGCGCCGCAGCAGCGGATCTATGTCTGCTTCTTTCTCTTCGCCGTGTCGCTGGGGGCGCTGTTGTCGAGAATGCCGGATTTGCAGGTTGCGCTTGGCGTCGACAAGTCGGAGCTTGGGTTGACGTTGATCGGGGCTGCGATCGGTGCCTTGATTTCGTTGACTTTGTCTTCGCCCGTGATCGCCCGGCTTGGCGCGCGGACAACGGCATTCATTACTGTTCTCGGCACGTCTGCGCTGCTGTCGCTGGTGCCGTGGATTGGTGCGGCGCCGGTCGTGTTCTGTGTGCTTTTCGTCGAGGGGATGCTCGCCGGGGCGCTGGAGATCAATCTCAATGTCGAGATTGATCGCATCGAAGCACAGTTAGGACGCGGCGTGATGAACAGGGCGCATGGTTTCTGGAGCCTCGGCTTCTTCGTCACGGCGCTTGTCTCCTCAGTCGTCCGCCAAGCCGGTATTTCGATGCAACTCCATCTCGCCGTGACCTTTGCCGCGGTGCTTGTGCTCGGCGTCTGGGCGATTTCAGGCATGCGCAATGCGCCCGCGCGGTCCCCGTTGAATGAAGGCAAGGCGCCACTGGTGGCGCTTCCCACCCGGAGCCTCATGCCGCTCTGCGTGATCGGCATCGCGGCCTTTCTCGTCGAAGGTGCAGGGATCGACTGGTCGGCGATCTATATGCGCGACGTGTTTTCAGTCGAGCCCTTCATTGGCGGACTAGGATTGACGCTCTTTACTTTCTGCATGGCACTGGCGCGCCTGTTCGTCGATCCGCTGGTCGATCGGTTTGGCCCGCGTGCCGTCGCCACGATGTTGCTTGTCCTTTCGGCGATCGGCATTTGCGCCGTCTGGGGCGCTCCGCATGCCTATGTGGCACTGGCGGGCTTTGCCTTGATGGGCGCCGGCTGCAGCGCGGTCTATCCTCTCGCCGTCTCGGCGGCGGCCCAGCGCACAGATCGCGCGGCGCATCTCAACGTCGCCGCCCTTGGCCAGATGACCTTCGTCGTCTTCTTCCTGGCGCCGCCGCTGCTCGGTTTCATTGCCGAACACGCGGGCATCAGGACATCCTATCTCGTCTGCCTTCCGTTGATCATCTACGCGCTCTTTTCGGTCAAGGCGCTTGCTCAGCGCCGGGCGGCCTGCGACGGCAGCGTTGCGAGCGTTCGGAGCGTCAACGGGTGATCGGTCGAGCTGGTTGTTTCGGCGGCTCGATCGGTTCAGCGAAAAGCATAGGCGAGCACGCCGTAGCGCGTGCTCGGCGCTCCCTTAACTTGTATAGGTTTTAGGCAGCCGGCGTCGCAGATCCGACAGTCCGCCGGCTGCCCATGCTAGATGATCATCGCGTCGAGCGGGAGCGCGAACACGGTTGCCAACAGAGGTCGATCATCATGACTAGCGTGCGTATCCAGGATAACGTCCTCGTAGCCGTCATGATCGCCTGCGTCGGCACGTGTTACGGATTCGGCCTCAGCCTTTTTCCTCAGATCATCCCCGACATGCGGAAAGATCTTGCCTTCGACTATGCCTTCGTCGGCACGGTCACCGGCCTGGTGCAGTTTTCCACAGTCGCATTCGCCGTGCTCGCTACCTGGCTCGTCCATCGCATCGGCGCCGCACGGACGGTGGTGGCGTCCGTGTCGCTCTGCGGGCTCTGCCTGTCGAGCATCCCCATCAGCGACAATCTCTATGTGGTTGCCGGCCTGCTGATGATCGCCGGCGCGACTGGCGCATCGACTTTCGTGCCGATGATTAATCTTGCCTCGCGGGTGGTAAGAGCAGAACAGCGCGGCTTTGCCATGAGCCTGATCTCCAGCGCCCCGGCCTTTGGCGTCCTCATCAACAGCGCACTCGTGGCGGCATACGCCGGAAGTGGTCACTGGCAGATGGTCTGGTTCCTCACAGGCGCGGCCACGATTGCACTGGCCGTTGTCACCCACATTCTCTTCGGGCGGGCCGGCCTCTTCGACAGCGGGACAAGTCACGAAACGCTGGCGCCAACTGCCGGCGGTTCATCAAGCCTGCGCTCCATCATGCCATGGGTGACGCTGATCTTCGCGCTCGGCTTCATCAACGGCCTGATGCCATATCCCTATCTCACCTATCTCTCGCCGTTCCTGCGCGAGGAACTCGGCTACTCCGTCGGCTTTGCCTCATGGCTATGGGCAACGATCGGGGTGGTGGGGATCAGCGCAGGCTTCGCCATTGGCACAATATCGTCCCGTCTCGGATCGCGCTATGCCATGCTTACCTGTTACTCAAGCTTCCTCGCCGCCGGCGCCCTCTTCGTCCTCGATCCCTCGATGGAACTCTCGATCCTGTCCGGGATCTTCTTTTCGCTGGGCTTTTATCCGATCTATGGCTTGCTGCCGGCCTACGTCTCACATCGCGCCACGCCCCGCGTCGCGGTGACTGTCTTAGGCATCTGCACCGTGTTCCAAGGCATCGGCGGCACGACAGGGAACTTCTTTGGCGGCGTGATCAAGACATCGACGGAGAGTTTCAGCGGCATCTATCTCGCCGTTGCAGTTACGGCCGCCGTCGCCGCGGCGATGACGATCTCGCTGCCGAAGGACCAGCGTGTACAGGCCGTGTAGCGTCTGCGGCGCCAGGCTATGGTTCTTGCCGAAATACTCGCCGGACCTAGATCCGATTGAGCAGAGTGGGAAAGGCGACATCGTGTTTGGAGAAGAGCCTGAAAACCAGTCCGGGAAGGACAGACAACGATCATGACGCGCTCGCGCCGCCCCTCATTGCCATTCCTCAACGAGTCCAACGCGACGCTGCAGTCTCGTCCGATCCGCAGGCGCGATCCCGACCAGCCAAGCCTTCCGTTCGATCCAATGCCGGTACGGGTCGAGCCCTGCCTGGCGCTGTTGAAACCCAGCGTGCCGATCGGGCCGGATTGGCTCTACGAGGCGAAGTGGGATGGCTACCGGCTGGCGGTCCACATCGAGCCGAAGGGCGTTCGTGTCATCACCCGCGGCGGCCATGACTGGACGCACCGCTTTCCCACCATCGCCGCGGCCGCCAAGGAACTTGGCGTGACCACCGCCATACTGGACGGGGAAGCGGTGGTTCTCGACGAGCACGGCCGATCGGATTTCGGCGCGCTGCAACGTTCGCTCGGCGGTCGCGGTGGCAAGCGGGCTTCGAGCGAGTCCATTCTCTACGCCTTCGACCTTTTGTATCTTGACGGGCATGACCTCACCGGCACCGAGCTTGCCGTGCGCCGTCACCTTCTTGAAGACCTGATACCGGAAGGCGGCAATCGGACGATCCGCTTTTCCGAAGAAATAGAACTGCCTCCGGAAGAGCTGCTCGAGCACGCCTGCCACCATCATATGGAAGGCATCATCGCCAAGCATCGCGACCGGCCCTACGGCAGTGGCCGCACGGGCGACTGGCTGAAGATCAAATGCGTTGAGAGCGAGAGCTTCATGATCGTCGGTTACGAACAATCGGCAGCCGCCCGCGGCGGCATCGGCAGCCTGCTGCTCGCCGGCAAGAAGGGTTTCGACTGGATTTCCGTGGGCTCGGTCGGAACTGGTTTCAGCGCCAGCGAAGCCGAGCACCTGAAAAAGACGCTCGACCGGTTGAAGACCAACCGGCCGGTCGTTCCCCTGAAGGGCAAGCGCTACGTCTTCGTCCAGCCGACCCTCATCGCCGAGATTGAGTTCCGCGGCTGGACGGATGACGGCAGTCTCCGCCATGCGTCGTATAAGGGGCTGCGCGAGATTCAGGACAATGCGGCCGTGTTCGATATGAACGGCTTCGACCGTTGAGGTCGGCGATCGTCAGGTTTCAGCCGCCGTCGGAGAGCCTTTCCAGAAGAAGCCCCAGGGTGGGCCGCCATTCGAAGATCTCGACGCTCGCGTAAACACCGGAGCGGACAAAGGGGTCTTCCGTGCTGAAGGCCTCGAACTCGGCGAGCGTCTCGACCTCCGCGATCACGAGGGCGGTTGAACCCCTGCCCTCCGCCGGCGGCGCGGAAGGGCCGGAAAGCAGGATGCGGATCGCCGCGCCTTGCAGATGGGCCTTGTGTTCCTCGAGCAATTGCGAGCGTTCTGCGGCCTTGCCGGGGTCGGATACCGCATGGCGGGCAACGATCATCGTCTGTCCTCCACTGGCGTCAGCACGAAATCGAAGTCGGAACGCCAGATGGTCGGACGATCTATGCGCTCGAAAGGCGCGACAAGGCTGCGTTTTACGCCAAACACCGTATCGGATTCCAGATAGGGATCGTCGCCGACGAACGTGTGGGTTACGAGCTTCTGATAACCCGGAGCCGTGATCAGGTAATGGGTGTGGGCGGGACGGTAGGGATGGCGGCCGAGGGATGCCAGCATCTGGCCGACCGGGCCGTCATCCGGGATCGGATAGGAGACCGGCTTGATGCCCACGAAACTATAGGCGCCATCTGCGCCGGTGACGAAAATGCCCCGGTTGTTCCATTTCGGCTGGATATCCGGCTGCTGGACGTCGTAGAACCCATCCGCATTATCCGACCAGACATCGATCCGTGCTCCCTCGATCGGATTGCCGTTAAGATCGAGCACCCGCCCGATGAACAGACAACTCTCGCCCTTGCCGTCGATCGAGATGTTTTCACCCATATGCCGTATGGGCGCCCCTTCGACATGGAACGGCCCGAACACGGTATTCTCCGTGGCGCCCGGCGGGCGCCGGTTGTTGATCGCATCCACCAGCATCGAGAAGCCCAGCGTATCGCTGAGCAGGATGAACTCCTGTCGCTCGTCATGACAGAGATGGCCGGTTCGGGTCAGGAAGCCGATGGCCAACGCCCATTCCTCCTGGCTCAGGCTGATATCCCTGGCAAAAGCATGCAGATGTTTGACCAGCGACGCCATGATTTCGGCCAGGCGCGGATTGATGTCCCGCCCCATGCGCGCGTTGACGGCTTCCACGGATCTCTCTTCGCTGAAATATTCAGGCACGTGGCCATCCTCCTGAGGCGTTAACGCGGCCGCGCGCCCTCCCAGGCGCTCTGCAACAAAGCCCGGATCGCTTTTCCTTCGATCGGACGCGGGTTCCAATAGGGATTCCGGGCGGCGATTTCGGCCGCGCGGTCCAGATCGGCCTCCTTCATACCGAGATCTCGCAGCGCCAGGGGGGCGCCGATCGAAGCGGCAAAATCATAAAGACCGCGGCCGAGCGAGCCGCCGAAAAGCTCGGCGGCGGGCCTTAGCGCATCCGTTGCGGCTGCGGCGTTATAGTCAGCGGAATGGGGAAGAACGACCGCATGGGTTTCGGCATGCGGCAGATCGAAGCTGCCGCCGAGCGTATGGCAAAGTTTGTGATGCAGGGCCATCCCGACCGTTCCGAGCACCGTGCCGCACAGCCAGGACCCGTAAAGCGCTTCGCTTCGCGCTTCGATGTCCCGAGGGGCTTGGACGATCTGAGGCAGAGCGTGCTTCAGCGCCCGCAGGCCCGCGATCGCCATCATTGACGAGATTGGATTGCGGTCCTCTGCGTAGAGACCTTCGACCGCATGCGCCATTGCATTGAGCCCGCTGCTGACGCTGATCTCGACCGGCAGGCTCAATGTCAATTCAGGATCGTAGATCACCACCTCGGGCAGGATGCTCGCTCCACGCACAGTCGTCTTCTGGCCGTTCTCCGTCTGGCCGAGGATCGGTGTGACCTCCGAGCCCGCATAGGTCGTCGCCACCACGATCTGCGGTGCGTCGTTGCGATAGGCGATCGCCTTGCCGAGGCCGATCGTCGATCCGCCGCCGATCGCGACGACGCAATCGGCACCGGCTTGGTTGTATCTAGCCATCGCACGTTCGGTCACATCGACCGGCGTATGCATCGCCGCTTCGTGGAACAGTCCCGCCGCAAGCGGGCCGAGGGAGGCAGCGATGCGTTCTGCCTCTAGCTTCTGGTGTGGGGTCGAAAGGATCAGGGCGCGTTTGCCGCCCTGCTTTGCCACCGCCTCGGCGAGACGGCTCAGTGAGCCGCTCCCGAAGATGATCTCAGCCGCGCTGGCCGTATATCTGAAAGGTGCGACCATGCTATCGATCGAGTTTGAACAGTGAAACCGCATTGGTGCGACCGATCTTCAGCCGGTCGGCTTCGGAAATGGTGGCGCTGTCGAACCAGTTTGCAGCATGGTCGATGTTTTCGAATGGCCAGTCTGTCGAAAACAGAATTCTGTCCGCGCCGATTTCCAGCATAGCATCGATCAGCGATTGCGTGCGGAAATTCCCCGACGTCGTGATGTAGAAATTCTCGTTGAAATAATCGGCAATCGGACGTTTGGCCGGATAGTTCTTTTCCACCTTGACCCAGGCATTCCGGTTGTCGATACGCCACATCATGAATGGCAGCCCCTCGCCCATGTGACCGACGATGATCCGCAAAGCCGGATGTTCGTCGAACAGACCGGATCCCATCAGGCGCAGCGCATGAACTGCGGTCTCCTGCGCGAACGCCCATGTCGGACCCATCAGCCAGGAGTGGCCGGCATAGATCCGGCTGTCCTGCGGCAGCGGGTTGCGCGGATGCAGATAGAAGGGAACGTTGAGTTTTTCGACTTCGGCCCAGAACGGACGGTATTGCGGCAGGTCGTAATAGAGCGGCGTCGTTCCGTCGCCCTCCTGCGAGAAGCCGTTGACCAGTGCGCCGACGAAGCCCAGCGTCGTTACGCAGCGCTGCAGTTCCTGCGTTGCCGCATCCGGATCCTGCAGGGGCAAAGCGGCAAATCCCAGAAAACGGTTGGGGTTCTTGCCGCATTGCTCCGCCAGAAAGTCGTTGGCGCGCCGGGAAACCTCCAGGGCCTTGGCCTTGTCCGGGATCGCCTGCACGGCCGGAGCATTCAGCGACAGGATCATTTTCTCGATGCCGTGGGCATCCATCAGCCGCAAACGCTTGTCCTGGATATCGAGAAGGCGGGCGGACAGTTCAGTCCAGTAGTCGCCCGGCACGAATCCAGCCGAATCCTGCAGCGTCTCGGGAATGGCGAAATGTTCTTCAAGCGCGATCTTGCCTTGCACGATATGCTCTCTTTCCTGTCTTCGATCGAAACGATGAGGGTGGCGGGTCAGAATTGTCCCTTGGGCGGAAGGCCGAGCAGCTGCTGGCCGACCATGGTGCCGACGGCATCCCAGTTCATGGAAATGTGGCGCGCAACGGCATTTGCGTCACGCCAGGCGCGCTGAACCGGGTTGGACATCTGCAGGCCGAGGCCGCCTGTCGATGCATTGAGTGCCTCTGCGGCCCGAAGCGCCAGGCTGACCGCAAAGGATTGGCTGCGGCGGGCGAGAATCCGATCTTCCCCAGTGATTTCGGCGGCGCCATCCTCGCGGGCCTGGGCCAATTGCTGCGCCCGGGCAATATCGCGCAGAAGGATTTCGCGGGCGGCATCGACGGATGCGGAGGCTTCCGCCACGCGAAGTTGGATCGTCGGAAACTCCGCGATCTTGTTGTTGCCACCGGCAACCGCACCCCGTGTCACGCGGGTCCCGATGTGGCCGATATAGCTGTCGAGTGCGCCCTTCGCCGCACCGACGGCGGCGCTGCCGAGGCAGAAGGGAATGCCCATGAGGAGCGGAATGTTGAAAAGGCCGATGCCCTTGTAGCCACGCCCGCCCGGCGTTCTGCCGGAGGTCGCATCCGCAAAGCTCAGCATGCGGTATTCCGGAACGAAGACCTCTTCGAGGATCAGGCTCTTCGAGCCGGTGCCGGCGAGGCCGACGACATCCCAGGTCTCGGCAATGGTATAATCGCCGGCGGGAACCAGAAGAAACGCCGGCACCGGACGCTCCCCCTCGCCTTTCGGCGGAATGATCGCCGCACAGAGCGCCCATCCTGCATTTTCGCATCCGCTGGCAAAGGCCCAGTCGCCGGATAGCCGAAAACCACCCTCGACGCGTTCAGCCATGCGGACCGGCGCATAGGAACCGCAGAGCAGCGCATCCGGATTGCCGCCCCACACGTCCTGCTGAACCCGTTCGTCGAACATGGCGAGCAGCCATTGATGCGCGGAAAGCAGGCCGGCCACCCAGCCGGTGGAGGCACAGGCCGACGACAGTTCGATATTGGCATCGACAAGCTCGGCAAACGATCCTTCGGCGCCGCCGAAACGGGCAGGCTTGACGATATCGAAATAGCCGGCCGAGCGCAGCAGATCGATATTCCGCGCCGGCACGCGGCCGGATTTTTCCGTATCGCGCGCACCGGCACGGATTTCGTCCAGTACCGGGACGATGCGATCGGCAAGACATGCGGTCTCGACCCGCGCCGAGGCGGGAAACAGGGCGGCTGTATTGTTCATGGAACGACCTTCAGTTCTGGGATGCGGGAAGCGCGTGCTGTGGCGCGCAATATTTCGAGTTCTCGTACATCAGCGCGACGGTGTCTTGGGAAAGACGAGTATCCACCACCTGCCCGATGAAGATCGTATGCGTTCCATAAGGAACGACGCCCATGCGGCGGCAGACGACTGAGGCATGGGCGGTGCCCAGCACCATCATGCCGCGCTCATGGCGGACCCAATCGGCAGCGTCGAACCGGCGCTCGGGCGCAATCTTGCCGCTGAAACCTTCCGACACGGCGGCCTGCCTGTCGGTCAGAATGCTGACCGCGAATTCCGGCACTTCAAGCAGCATGTCATGCAGGTAGGTGCGATTGTTCAGGCAGATGAGCAGAGAGGGCGGATCCATCGAAAGCGATGTGACGGCCGTTGCCGTCATTCCATGATCCGCACCGTCGCGGCAGGCGGAAATGACCGTCACCGTCGCAGGGAAACGGCGCATGGTCGATCGAAACGCATCGCTGATTGGTGCGGGGGCCGGCGCTATGCCGAGGGCAGCAGTGGCAGACATGATTTCCTCCCGTGTCTCCTCGGGCATCAAATTATTGCATATGCAACTATTGTCAATGCAAATTTATAACTCGGGCGGGAAAATGTCTGGTCTGCCCTGCCGTTCTCGGCGGCTGAAAGCCTATCATGTTGTCATCCCGGCAATTTAGGTGCATGTCGGAGGAAGCCTTCAGCAAGCCGAATCCCGCCAGCAGACAGAGACATGTACAAACTTACCGATTCCGTTCCTTATCTTCTCAACCGCGCCGGCGTGCGGATAGCCGAGGTGTTCTCGCAGCGAATTGCCGAAGACAATCTCAGCGTGGCGATGTACCGGGTTCTGGCCATGCTCAAGGAGCGTCGGGAGAGCACGCTTGGAGATCTCGCCGACGTCGTCTCCGTCGAGATCTCGACGCTGTCACGCCTCGTCGGCACGCTGGCCAAGCGCAAGCTGGTGTCGAGAACACGCCCGGAAGACAATGGCCGTATCGTCATCGTCAGGCTGACACCGCAGGGCGAGGCGCTGACCGAAAAGCTGATGCCGCTTGCCGTGGAGCTTGAACGCACTGCGGTTCAGGGCATGTCGGACGAGGAGGTCGCAGCCCTGAAGAATGCGCTGCGCCGCATGCACGCCAACCTGCCGGCAATATCCCAAAAGGGAAAAGCTGGCGGCTGATAAGTTTGCAGTTGCAAATATTTTATTCGCAAGTATTTAATAGCGTGTCGTCATTGTCTTGACATCGCCCGCTCGTGGGTGAGTCTGGCGCTGGGAGGAACCACGCCGGCAATGACCGAGGAGGATTTGTACATGGATTGAACGCGGACCTGCCGCTGGCAGGAGCGGACTTCCTGTACTCAAATGTATGGGGAGGGAAAATTGGCCATACAAGATCTCGCTATTTTCAAGGAACGCGTTCGCAGCCCGAATATCATCATCGCGCTTTGCGGTCTGCTGATCCTGTTCGACGGTTATGACCTGATCGTTTACGGCGCAGTCGCTCCGGCATTGCTCGCCGAAGCCAGTTGGGGCCTGACGCCCGGCATGGTCGGACGCGCTGCCGCCATCACCCTGTTCGGCATGCTGCTCGGGGCTCTCGTTGCGGGAACGCTCGCTGACAGGATCGGACGCCGCAAGGTCATCATCGGCAGTCTGCTGAGCTTCTCCATCATGATGATCGGCAGCGGGCTGGCGCCGAACTTTCCCGTTTTCGAGGGCACACGCTTTCTTGCCGGCCTGGGCCTCGGCGCTCTTTTTCCGACGGTAACCGCATTGATCATCGAGTTTTCTCCGCCGAAGCGGAAGGCGATGGCCTATTCGATTGCGCTTCTCGGTTATCTCGCCGGCGGCATCATTTCGGGCATACTCGGAATGTTGCTGATACAGAAATACGGATGGCGTCCGCTGATGATCATCGGCGGCGCACCGATCCTGCTTCTGCCTTTCTTCATCCGCCTCATCCCTGAATCTCCCGAATGGCTGGCAACGAAGAACCGCCAGAGCGAAGCCAACCAGATCGCAGACCAGTACGGGCTGCCCAATCCTATCGCCAAGCCTATTGTACAGGTCGGCATCCGGTCGCTGTTTTCCGAAGGTCGCCTGCTGCCGACCTTGAACGCATGGGGCATCCACTTCTGTTCGCTGCTGCTGACATTCGGTATGGTCAACTGGCTTCCGACCATCATGAACAAGATGGGCTATGACCTCGGTTCCGCTCTCCTCTTCTCGGTAACCCTCAATCTCGGAGCCGCAGTCGGCCTGCTGATTGGCGCGAGGATTGCCGACCGCGGCAATGTCAAGGTTGTTGTCGCAGGCATGTTTCTGCTCGGAGCCTGCTCGATCTGGCTGCTGACGCAAGTGGATCAGGGCCTGCAGGTGTACGGCCTCGTCGCACTTGCGGGTACGGGAACGATCGGCACGCAAATCCTCGCCAACATTCTTGTTGGAAACCTCTATCCGGTCGAGATCCGTGGAACCGGCCTCGGCTTCTCGCTTGGCATCGGCCGTATCGGCGGCATGATAGGACCGGCCATTGGCGGTGCTGTCCTGGGTGCCGGCCTGGCTCCGCAGTGGAATTTCTACATCTTCGCAACTGTCGGAGCTGTCGGATGCGTCCTTGCGCTCATGACATTGCTCTATCGCAAAAAGGTTGACTGATGGCCGGATTGCCGGCAGGCCTGACAGAGCCTGCCGGCAATGCAGATTTCGTGGAGCCAGTTCGGCTCGGGGAGCGGGTCGCTCAAGGCCGCGCTTCAGCAACATCGGGCACATTCATCTCAACGAAGGCGCCGGCTGAAACAAACGTCCTGAACTGAGTAATTCAGTAGAATTGAATGCTCGAAATATCGAAATCGCTGGAAGTACTTGCCTGATTTTACTGTCGAGCGTCTTTAAACGTTAAGGCGCAATCCCTACGTCCTCCATCGTCATGTCTATCAAGGCGACACCGATGTGAGACCATAACGACCGCACCGTTCCTCGGTGGGGACGAGGGATCCGCGGTCATTTTCCCAGACAATGAGCAGCCCAAGTATTCGATACCCTAGGTGCGTCGAACGAACAGGCGCGCCATCTCCCCGTCTTATCAACCAAACACCAACCGGGCGGCCATCGGGTGGAACGAACCCGTGCGCCCATACGAGAGAAAAGATGGATACGTTACAATATCTGAGCCCGATGGGGTGGAAGGCGATCGGAATCGCCGTTGCGCTCATCGTGCTGGCAACCCTGTTCCGGTGGAGCGGCGTGATCCGCTATATCCCCAACGACAGGCTCGGCATTCTCGAAAAGCTGTGGAGCTTTCGCGGCTCCGTCGATAATGGCTTCATTGCGCTCTATGGCGAGGCCGGCTTCCAGCCGGACGTCGTGCGCGGCGGCCTGCATTTCTTCATGCCGTTCCAGTATGCGATGCATCGCGCCAATCTCGTGACCATTCCGCAGGGCCAGATCGGCTATGTCTTCGCCCGCGATGGCGAGCCGTTGCCGCCGACTCAGACGCTTGCCTCGAATGTCGACGCCGATGATTTTCAGGATGTGCGCGGCTTTCTGACAAAGGGCGGTCAGAAGGGGCCGCAGCGCAAGATTCTGCGCGAAGGCACCTATGCCATCAACCTGGCGCAGTTCATCGTGCTGACCGCCCAATCGACCTATTCCGTCAACCTGAACGCGTCGGAACAAAGACTGTTTGCCGACATGTCCACCTTGATCACCGAGCGGAACGGTTTCGAGCCCGTCGTCATTCATGACGCCGAGGACCTGATCGGCATCGTCACCATCCATGACGGTCCGGCGCTGCCGGATGGAGAGATCATCGCGCCGACCGTTGCCAACAACCCTAAGGATTCGAACTTTCACAATAATTTCCAGGACCCGGAGAAGTTTCTCAATGCCGGCGGTTATCGCGGCCGCCAATTGCAGGTGCTTGCCGACGGCAGTTATTTCCTCAACCGCATCTTTGCGACCGTCGAACTTGTGGAGAAGACCATCATCGAGGTCGGCACGGTGGGTGTCGTCGTCTCTTATACCGGCCGGCGAAGCGCCGATATTTCAGGCCAGTCCTATCGCCATGGCGAGCTGGTCGAGACGGGCGCACGCGGTGTCTGGTCGACGCCGCTTCTGCCGGGCAAATATGCGTTCAACACCTATGCCGGCAATATCATCATCGTGCCGACCACCAACTTCGTGCTCAAATGGACGAAGGAACAGTTCGGCGAGCACAGGCTGGACGAGAATCTTTCCGAAGTGTCGCTGATCACCAAGGATGCGTTCGAACCGGTGCTGCCGCTCTCGGTCGTCGTGCATATCGACTATATGAAGGCGCCCCTCGTCGTGCAGCGTTTCGGCGATATCAAACGGCTGGTCGAACAGACGCTCGATCCGATGGTTTCGGCCTATTTCAAGAATATCGCCCAGACCAAGACCTTGATCGAACTGCTGCAGGAACGCAGCGAAATCCAGCGCAAGTCCGGCGACGAAATGCGCGAGAAGTTTAATTCCTACAGCCTCGAACTGCAGGAAGTGCTGATCGGCACGCCGCGCGCCAGCAATGGCCAGAACAGCATAGAGCAGATCCTGATCCAGTTGCGCGAGCGCCAGATCGCCGTTGAAAAGGTCGAGACCTATAAATTGCAGGAGGCGGCGGCGATCCAGGAGCGCACATTGCGCGAAAAGGAAGCGCTTGCCGAACAGCAGGCCAAGATCACGACATCGGCGCTCACCATCGAGATCAGCGAGAACGAAGGCAAGGCGCAACTTGCCCGCACCCGCCAGCAAGCGGAGACCATTCAGGTTACCGCCAAGGCCGAAGCGGAAAAGGTGCGGCTCGCCGGTCTGGGTGAGGCCGACCGGATCAAGTCGATCGCACTTGCCGATGCCGAGCGCATCAAGGCGACCGGTTTGGCCGATGCCCAGAAGGTGCGCGCCGTCGGTCTGGCGGAAGCTGAGGCGACAGAGAAGAAGGTTGCGGCCTTCGGTGGGCCGGATTATCAGCTCCACTCGCAGGTGCTGATGCGCTTCGCCGAGGCGATCGAAAACGGCAGGCTGCCGCTCGTGCCGCAGATCCAGGTTGGCGGCGGCGGCGAAAAGGGCGCCGCCAATGGCCTGGTGGAAATGATGCTGTCGATGCTGGTCGCCGATCGGCTTGGACGACCGGCTTCACCGGCTGCGGTGCCAGCGCCAGTCGAGCAGCAGTGAGTACCGACGGGCCGGCTCTGCCGGCCCGATTTTGCGCATGGCGCTAATGCTTCATTCCGCTTGGTTTTACCCTGCTGGAGAATTGGTGGACGAGCATGATACCCTGCTCGAGAAGCAGCTCGGCCGCCCGCAGGTCGCGCGGCGCAAGCTCCCCCGATAATCCCCGGATCGTGTTGGCGATGCAGATGGAGTTGGCGACGAAGCGGGCGTCGCCCGCGTCTTCGGCCTCCTCGGCGGTTGCCTCAAGGGCGTCGGCGACGGTGTCGAGCAGGCTCGACCGCTCGATAAGCGTCATGTCGTTGAGGGTTTTCGATATGCCGTTCATGATTGTCTCCTCGCGCGTGCCCAAGCCGGGTCGGAGCGCCGATTTTTTCGATTGGAGTCAGATGGCTGTGACTGTCAGATGGAGATGGATGTCTGCAGAAGCAACGCATGGCTGCCGCGCGCCTCACGCATGCATGCGGCGAGACGGGCGGCTCGATCATCATTTCGCGCCGATCACTCCTGATGCTTCAGCAGGTCGGCAAGCATCGGTCGCTGTCCTTTCAACAGCTTCGTTCCCGCCTCGGCCAGGGAAAACCAACCCGCGCGGTCCACCTCCGGAAAGCTCTTTATCGCTCCCGATCTCGGCGGCCATTCCATTTGAAATTCAGAGCTTCGTATCGCGTTCACGTCCAATACCGGATCGGCTTCGACCGACCACGCGACGACGATCTTGCCGCCCGGCTGCCGGTATTCGCCGAGCGGCGTGAACATGCCGTCGATGGCGACACCCAGCTCTTCGGCCGTCTCCCTCATTGCCGCCGCCAGTTCATCCTCTTCCGGCTCGATCAATCCCTTTGGGATCGACCAGGCAGCTTCGTCCTTCCCCGCCCAGAAGGGACCGCCTGGATGGACGAGAAGGACTTCGAAGTCGTTGGACACGCGCCGATAGATGAGAAGTCCGGCGCTGCGGATTGCCATTTCCTTGTGCTCTTTTCGCTGTGATTACGAGGCCAGGCATTCCTCGCAAATGCCGCAGCCGTCGTCGTCCATCCACCGGCACCGGCGTCTGCAGCACAGGCAGACACGGCCGTCGGCCTGGTCTTTTGTGTCTTCCGGAGGAATGATCTCGATCGCCGTATCGAGTTGCGTGTCAGCCACAAGTTCCATCTCGTCGCTCCATCAGTCTGTTCGACATGAGATAGGAGCGGCGAGCGATGTCGGCAAGTTCTCGACGCCGGCCAGCGGCTCGGTGAAAGTCGGGCGCTTCCTGCTGGAGGGCGTTTCTCCGTGTCGGGGGTGGTGATGTCAGCTGCCTGCCGGAATACGGGCGATGACTTTTATCTCGAAATCGAAGCCGGCGAGCCAGTTGACGCCGAGCGCAGTCCAGTTCGGATAGGGCGGCTTGCTGAAAATCTCCTGCTTGACGGCCATGATGGTTGCGAACTGGTTTTCAGGGTCGGTGTGGAAGGAGGTGACATCGACGATATCATCCAGCGTGCAGCCGGCGGCACTCAGCGTGGCCTTCAGATTTTCAAAGGCCAGCCTTACCTGGCGTTCGAAATCGGGTTCGGGTGTGCCATCCGAACGGCTGCCGACTTGTCCGGACACGAACAGCAGATCACCGGATCGGATCGCGGCGGAATAGCCGTGCTCTTCGTAAAGAGCATGTCTGCCGGCAGGAAAGATTGCTTCGCGTTGGGTCATTCTGGTCTCTCTTTTTGTTGGCAACGAGCAATGAGCGCACTGTTATATACGGTGCGTATGTGTAATATGGGACATACGCGACGTATGTCAATCTCATATACGCTGCGTATGTGAAATTTGAGAGGGTCGGATGGCGAAACCACGCAGCGAAACCATGCGGGAAAACCGCGTCAAGTTGATCGCGGCGGCGCGAAAGGCCTTTGCGGAAAAGGGATACGCTGCAGCCTCGATGGACGAGTTGACGGCGGACGCCGGCCTGACACGCGGCGCGCTTTACCACAATTTCGGCGACAAGCGCGGACTGCTGGCGGCAGTCGTCGAGCAGATCGACACGGAAATGGCGGCGCGCGCCAAGGAGATCGGGGCTCGGGCGGGCAATGATTGGCAGGGCCTGCTTGCTGAGGGTGCGGCCTATATCGAGATGGCGCTCAATCCGGAAGTCCAACGCATCGTTCTGCTCGACGGACCGGCGGTGCTAGGCGATCCCTCGCAATGGCCGAGCCAAAACACCTGTCTGCAGGTAACCAAGAGCGCCGTGGAGCGCCTGATCGCACAAGGCATACTCAAGCCGCTTGACGCCGAAGCGGCGGCCCGGTTGTTGAGCGGCGCGGCGCTCAATGCGGCTCTCTGGATCGCCGCCAGCGAAAATCCGCAAGGCGTGCTGCCGAAAGCGGTCGAGGCCTTTCATGCCTTGGCGGCAGGTCTGCTTTTGCAGCATTTGTGATCTGCTGGAGCGCCGAAAGTGTGAGCGGGTTTCGGACGAGATCGTGCTCTCAGTGCCCAAGGCTGCCGGCGGCGGTGATGATCTCCGCCGCGGTCGGGAAGACGGAGAGGCTGTTCGGCCCGTCGAGCGCCTCTATTCGTGCCCAGCCGATGATGCCCTCGGCATTGACCAGAAAGTGCCCGACGAGCTGGGTCCCGTGGTTCGCGAAGATCGCATGATCGGCTTCGGTAAGTTCGAAGCCGTCCTTGGCGTTGAGTATTGTGTTGGCTTCCATCGGGTGGAGCGGTTCCGGCAGTTCGCCGGTGGGGTTGATGCGTGCCGTCTGGAACTGCGCCATCGTTGTGCGATAGGGCCATTCGGGCTGCTCGTCGCTGCCATCGGGCAGGAACTCGGCATGCGGCACACCATAGGCCCGATGCGTGCGGCAGTCGGGGTCGCAGAGAAGCGTTATCGGCGTCGGCCGGTGGCGGAAATACAGCCGGGCACGTTCCGCCGGCGTATTGATAACCGCCACCGTCTCCACGCCGGCGGCGCGCAGCGTCGGCTCGACGCCGGCAAGCTGTTCCAACTGACGCCGGCAGAATGGGCAGTGCAGCCCGCGAAAGAAGCCGATCAGGAACGGGCGGCCGCTCAAGTCGGCGAAAGAGACCGTTCCGTCGAAGTTGGCCGTGGCCAGTGCGAAGCCGGGCGCGGCTTCTCCAGGTTGCAGCGGGCGTTTCTGATCTCCCATGGAATAATTCCTTTATCGTATCGTCCGCGGACAACCGAAATTGAACTATACCACGTGTCGCAAGAAGGCTCGACGTTGAGACCGCCGAATGTGGTTGGGCATACCGTTTGCTGCTGTCACTCCTTCACCGCACCCGTCATCGAGGACACGTAATAATCCACGAAGAACGAGTAGAGGATGACCACCGGCAGCGAGCCGAACAGAGCGCCCGCCATCAGCGCCCCCCATTCGAAGACATCGCCGCGCACCAGTTCGGTCAGCACGCCGACGGGAATGGTTTTATTCTCCGATGACTGAATGAAAGTAAGGGCATAGATGAATTCGTTCCAAGACAGCGTGAAGGCGAAGATCCCGGCCGAAATCAGCCCCGGCACGGCGAGCGGCAGGATGATCTTGGTGAGAATCTGCCACCGGTTGGCGCCGTCCACCAGCGCGCTTTCCTCCAGCTCGAACGGGATCGAGCGGAAATAACCCATCAGCAGCCAGGTGCAGAAGGGGATGAGGAAGGTCGGGTAGGTGAAGATCAGCGCCAGCCGGGAATCATAGATGCCGAGCTTGAAGACGATGAAGGCAAGCGGGATGAAGAGGATCGACGGCGGCACGAGATAGGCGAGGAAGATCACCAGGCCGACCGAACGCGAGCCGGTGAAGCGGACGCGCTCGATGGCATAGGCGCCCAGGACCGACGCCACCAGCGAGAGGAAGGTGGAGCAGACCGCCACCAGCATCGTGTTCCACAGCCAGCCCGGATAGGATGTCTCGAGGAACAGGTATTTGATGTGCGCGATCGTCGGCCCCACCACCCAGAACGGGCTGTAATTGCTATAGTCGGTCAGCTGCTCGTTGGGTTTCACCGCGGTGATCGCCATCCAGTAAAACGGGAAGAGCAGCACGAAGACGAAGACGGCCATCGGCAGATAGAGCATCACGATCCGCCGCGGCAGACGGTTCAGATAGCTCATGCCTTCGGCATTGTCGGTCACGACCTGGTCGGCGGTGTTTGCCTGATGAGCGGTGTTCGAATGTGTCGACATCGTCATTCTCCTAATCTTGGCCGCCCTGCTGCCATTTGCGCCGCTGCAGGCCGAAGAAGCTGAACATGATCGCGCCCAGCAGGAAGGGCACCATGGCAACGGCGATCGCCGCACCCTCGCCCAGCTGGCCGCCGGGAATGCCGCGCTGGAACGAGAGCGTCGCCATCAGATGCGTCGCGTTGACGGGGCCGCCCTTGGTCAGCACGTAGATGAGTTGGAAATCGGTAAAGGTGAAAAGCACCGAGAAGGTCATCACGACGGCGATGATCGGCGTCAGCATCGGCAGCGTCACATAGCGGAAACGCTGCCAGCTGGTGGCACCGTCGAGTGAGGCTGCCTCCTGCAGCGACGCCGGGATCGTCTGCAGCCCCGCAAGCAGCGAGATCGCCACGAAGGGAATGCCGCGCCAGACATTGGCGACGATGACGGATATGCGGGCATTGATCGGATCGCCGAGGAAGTTGATCGGTCCGCTGATCAGCCCCAGCTTCATCAGCGACCAGGAGATGATCGAGAACTGCGAATCGTAGATCCACCAGAAGGCCAGCGCCGAAAGCACCGTCGGCACCACCCAGGGCAGCAGGACGATCGCCCGGAAGAAGGATTTGTAGGGCAGGTGCTGGTTGAGCAGCATCGCCAGCCAGAGGCCGAGCGCGAATTTCAGCACAGAGGCGACGAAGGTATAGAGAATGGTGTTGAACACCGACAGCCAGAAGACCGAGTCATCCATCAGGAACTGATAGTTCTCCAGCCCGATGAAGATGCCGTCGCGGCCGATTCTGGTGTCGGTGAAGCCGAGCCAGACGCCGAGCCCCAGCGGGTAGGTGAGAAAGCAGACGAGGAACACCGCCGCCGGCAGCATGAACAGGAAGCCGAGCACATTGTTGTTCTGCAGGAGCGAAGAGACCGGCCCACGTCCATTCCCCGAATTTGCCATCGACATTGCTTATCTCCAGATCGCGTTTGGACTCCCGGAGGAGCTTGCGGCATGCCGAAAGGCCGGCATGCCGCGTACTTGTCTGTTGTTTCCATGCATGTCGTTATCCCCGGAACCGCTACGCACTTCCGGGCGACATGCATTAAGCGGGGCTCAGACGCGATAGTAGCGGTTGGCCCGGCGCTCAGCTTCCTTCATCGCATCCTCCGGCGACATCTGGCCGGTGACGGCGGCGGCGTACATGTCGACCAGAACATAATCGGCCATGGTTGCCGCCGAGGCGTAGCCGAGCGGGCCGGCATAACCGTTCGGGCGCAGTTTTTCCGAGGCGCGTGCATAGGGCGCGTGGACCGGATCGGCGGTCCAGATCGGGTTCTTGGCGAAGGCCTTGAGCGGCTGGCAGCAATAGGCGCTGGAGCCCTGGATCCAGGCATTCATCTGGTCGGCTTCCATCATGAACTTGATGTAGGCCTTGGCCGCCTCAGGATATTTTGTGTGCTTGAAGAGCAGCAGCGAACTCGTCTGGCAAAGCTCGACGCTCTTGCCGACCGGGCCGATCGGGAAGTTCGTGGTGCGGATATCCTTGGCGATCTCGGCGAGTTTCGGGTCGTTCTTGGCGGTGTAATAGACCGAGACGCCGTTGGCGATCAGCGAGACCTGGCCGGCCAGGAAGGCGCGGTTGTTGTTGACGTCCTGCCAGCTTTCCGTGCCCGGAATGAAGGTCGCATAGAGCTCCTTGGCATAGTTGATCGAGGCCAGCGTCTCCGGGCTGTTGATCGTTACCTTGCCGCCTTCGTCGACCATCTTGCCGTTATGGCTCCAGAGCAGCCAGTGGGCGTAGTTGTTGCCGTCGCCGACCGCCTTGCCGTGCGGGAAGCCGGCGGGCGTGCCCTTTGCCTTCATCGCCTTGCAAAGCTCGAGGAAGCCTGCGGTGTCGTTCGGGAATTCGTTGAAACCGGCGGCCTTTACGTGGCTGTCGCGATAGACGACGGCATTGCCGATCGCCGTCAGCGGCATGGCGATGAAGGTGTCGCCGCGTGTCGCGTACCCCTTCACGCCGTCGTACCAGCCCTCATACTTGTTGCCGAGATAGTTGCCGAGTTCGGTGAGATCGACCAGCTTGTCCGGATATTGGTGGGCGTCGTCGAACCAGCACATGATGAGATCCGGGCCGGAGCCGACATTGGCGGCGACCGCTGCCTTCGGGCGGATGTCTTCCCAGCTTTCCTTGTCGATGCGCACTTCGACGCCGGTCGCTTCGGTGAACTTCTTGGTGTTGGCGATCCAGGCCTCCTCGTCGCCCTTGACGAAGGGCGTCCAGCGCAGCAGCCGCAGGCTGGCGCCGCTTTCCGGCGTGTAGGTCGGCTCGGCCTGCGCAAAAGATGGCTTGATGCCGAAGCCGGCAGCGCCGGCAACGGCTGCCGATGCAGCAAGAAATTCACGTCTCTTGATCGTCATGAGATTCCTCCTCATTGAAACAGCGGGAGCAATTCTCCGGCGTCCACCTCCCGCTTGGGTGGACGGCGGCCTGGCATCCCCGGAGCGGAAGCGCCCACGGAATGCCTGCGCTCCGGCGGCGGGGAAGGCTCCTCCCCTCCCGCGCCGCCGGATGGCATCAGTCGGTCAATCTCTGTCCGCCTTCGGCATCGAAGAGATGGACGTGCGAAGCGTCGATCGCCACGCGGATCGCTTCGCCAGGGCGGGCATTGACGCGCTCCCGGAACACGCAGCTGACATCGCTGCCGCCGAGGCGAACGGTCAGATGGGTCTCATAGCCGGTGGGTTCGATCACCACGATCTCGGCCGGCACACCGTTCGGATCGAGCGAGATATATTCGGGGCGCAGCCCATAGACGAGTTCGCGGCCCACCGCACTTGCCGGCGGATCGGCGACGGGCAGCCGCGTGCCGTTGGCGGCGACGAACTGGCGGACGTCTTCCGGATCGAGCCTGCCCTTGATCATGTTCATCGCCGGCGAGCCGATGAAGCCGCCGACGAAGAGATTGGCCGGCTTGTCGTAGAGCTCCAGCGGCGATCCGATCTGTTCGACGATGCCGTCATGCATGACGACGATCTTGTCGGCCATGGTCATCGCCTCGATCTGGTCGTGGGTGACGTAAACGGTGGTGGTTTTCAGCCGCTGGTGTAGCTCCTTGATTTCGGCGCGCATGGCGACGCGCAGCTTGGCATCGAGGTTGGAGAGCGGCTCGTCGAACAGGAAAACTTCAGGATCGCGCACGATCGCCCGGCCCATGGCGACACGCTGGCGCTGGCCGCCGGAAAGCTGGCGCGGATAGCGGTCGAGCAATTTGTCGAGGCCGAGGATGCCGGCGGCATATTTCACCCGCTTTTCGGCCTCTGCCTTCGGCGCCTTGTTGAGCATCAGCGAGAAGCCCATGTTCTGCTCGACCGTCATATGCGGATAGAGCGCATAATTCTGGAACACCATGGCGATGTCGCGGTCCTTCGGCGGCAGCGTGTTGACCACGCGTCCGCCGATCTTGATCTCGCCGCCGGAAATGTTCTCGAGCCCCGCCAGCATCCTGAGAAGGGTCGACTTGCCGCAGCCCGAGGGGCCGACGAGGATGACGAATTCCCCATCGGCAATGTCGATGTCCACCCCCTTGATGACAGGATGCACACCGAAGGACTTCCGCACATCTGCGAATTGAACGCCTGCCATACTCACTCCTCCCAGAAATCGAGCGTTACATGCTTTAAGTATTCGTATCTCACTATGTCTTGCCGTCGGCTGTCATCTCTCCCAAGTCCTTCAGCCACCGCAATCCCGCATCTGTGGGGATGGGCCTCCTCCGCCCTCCCCTTAATCTTCGCGGGACGCAGCCGGAGCGTCTTCGGCGAGATAGACCTCGATCAGCTCGTCGACGCTGGTTTCGGCGGTAAAACCCAGTTGCGTCGCGCGTTCAGGCGCAAAGGATTTCGGCCATCCGGCGACGATCCCTTCGATGACCTCGTCGCGGCGGCGGTCGATCAGGTCGACCGCCTCGGGGCCGGCAGCTCGGCGCAACGCGGCGATCTGGTCGGCAACGGTGGCGGCAACGCCTGGCATGGTGAGCGTGCGCCGTGCACCCAGCGACGATGTGTCGAGCGTTGCGGCGTGGATCAGAAATTTGACGGCGGAACGTGGGCTTGCCAGCCAGTGCTTGACTGTTTCCTCAACGGGAAGAACCGCCCGCTGGCCGGCGAGCGGCTCCCGCAGGATTCCGGAAAAGAAGCCCGATGCGGCGGCATTCGGGGCACCCGGCCGGATGACGATGGTCGGCAATCGAATTCCCACGCCGTCGATGAAGCCGCGGCGCGAATAGTCGGCCAGCAGGAGTTCGGATATCGCCTTCTGCACGCCGTAGCTGGTGAGCGGCGCCTGGACGTAATCGTCGGGGATCGGATCGGGAAACGGCGAACCGTAGACCGCGATCGACGAGGAGAAGACGAGCCGGGGAACATAGGCTTGCTGGCTTGCCTCATGACGGATCGCTTCCAACAGCAATCGCGTGCCATCGAGATTGACCCGGTAGCCGAGGTCGAAATTGCGCTCGGCCTCGCCGGAAACGATCGCGGCGAGATGGAAGATCACGTCGGCCCGGCGAGCCGCCAGGGCTTGCGCCGCATCACCTTCGGAAATATCGGCCGCCAGCGCTTCGATCGAGGCAACGGCACCTGATGGCACCGGCGGCGGCGCAATATCCACAAGCGTCATGCGGGTGATCGTTCGAGCGCCGAGGGAACCGCTGCGCGCCAAGCTGGCGGCGAGCTTCCGGCCGATCATTCCGCCCGCCCCGATAATGAGAATATGCATCCTATTCCCCCTGTCTTCGATGTCTCGTCTCTGCCGCTCTTTGCCTGCGAACTAGGCCAGGAGCAGCTTGGTCGTGGTATAAATGCGGGTTTCATGGATCGCGAAGGCCGCGCATGCGGCGTCCGGATCCCGCGTCTCCAGGCCGGCGAGGATCAGCCGGTGATCGGCGATGCTCGTGGCGATCGTGCCGGGCTGCGATACGACGCGCCTGCGGTGGCTCAGAAGATAGGAGTAAAGATCGGCGGCCATATCGGCGAGCACCGCGTTGCCGCTGGACCGGTAGATGGCGGTGTGAAATTCCCGGTCGCAGATCAAAAAACGGACGGGATCGTCACAGGCGGCTTCCTGGGCTGCGATCGACTTGCCGAGATAATCAAGCGTCGACGCTTCCATCTTGACCGCGGCGGCCCTGACGACCTGCGCTTCGATCAGCAGCCTCGCCTCATGAACATTGTCGAGACTATAGGCCGCGATGTCGCGATAGCGCGCCGCCTGTACAGCCAATTCGCCGACATCTTCCGATGCCACCACCGTGCGCGTTCCCTGCGCAACCGAGAGAATTCCATGGGTGGAAAGGATAAGGATCGCGCCGCGGACGGTCTCGCGGCTGACCGAAAGCGCGCCAGCCAGCTCCCGTTCGCTGGGCAGCGGATCGCCTGTCTTGAGGATGCCGGTAGCGATGAAGGTCGCGATTTTCTGGACGACGAAGTCCTTCATCGACTTCTTCGGCGCTCCCTCAAGCGTCGCAACCTCTTCGAGCATGGCTCGCACATCCATCGCCATGCCCTCCCCCTGAGGTCTACTGGTCCGGTAAGTGGGCCAGTAGACCTCAGGGGCAATGGATTGTCAAACGCTTGATGCCCGTAATCCACTCCGCAGTAATTTGGAGCGGTTTTATGAAGGGCAAGATCGGCACGCGGAGAAAATTCATCCCGACAAACACTGGCCACGGGCGGACTGTTGTTATTCGCGCTCAAGCCGCGTTCGAGGCTTTGCCAAGGCGTTTGATCGCCTGCTCCAGCGGCCGCTGGCCGTCGCCATAATTCTCCCAGGCTGACGATTTCGACAGGAGCGCCGGCACGGTGCGGATGGTGAAGCGTTTTGGGTCGAGATCGGATTTGACTTGGGCCCAGGTCAGCGGCATCGACACGGTGGCGCCCGGCCGCGCCCGGGGCGACAGAGGCGCGACAGCCGTCGCCATCCGGTCATTGCGGAGATAATCGAGGAAGATGCGGCCGTTCCTCAGGCTCTTGGTCATCTTGATCAGATAGAGATCGGCATTGTCGCGCGCCATCTGCTGGCAGACGTCATGCGCGAAGCTCTTTGCCTCCGCCCAGGAAAGGGGCTTGCGTTTGTTGATCGCCAGCGGCGTGACGACATGCAGGCCTTTGCCGCCCGTGGTCTTGCAGAAGCTGACAAGACCCAGAGCGCCGAGACGGTCGTGCATTTCGCGGGCGGCGGCAACGACGGTGGAGAACGGCACGTCGGGGCCGGGGTCGAGGTCGAACACGAGCCGGCCCGGCACCTCCGGCTTGTGCTGTTGACAATTCCAGGGATGCAGCTCGACGGCGCCGATCTGCGCGACGGCGGCCAGACCCTCGACCCGGTCGATCTGCAGATAGGGCTTTTTGTCGCCGAAGACCTTGACCAGTTCGAGAAGGTTCGAGGTGCCGGGCATCGCATGGCGCTGAAAGAACTGCTCGCCGCTGAGCCCGTCGGGCGCGCGGATGATCGAACAGGGGCGCCCCTCGATATGCGCGATCATCCAGCCGCCGACGGCTTCATAATAGCGGGCCAGCTCTTCCTTGGTCACCGGTCTGCCGTCATTGGCATCCGGCCATAGCGGCTTGTCCGGATTGGAGATCATCACGCCCATGACCTCGGCTTTGGCGCCCTTTCGGCGGGCGGGCCTCGCCTTCTCCGCCGCCGGCTCCGGCACGTCGGTCTCTGCTGGCTTGGCCGGCCGTTCGGCCTTGACCTCCTTGGCCGGCTTGTCCTCGCGCAGTCCCTTGAAGGCCGCCTGGCGGACGATGCCGTCGGCGGTCCAGCCGGCGAACTCGATTTCCGCCACCAGCTTGGGTTTCAGCCAGGTGACGCCGGCCTCTTTCTTCGGCGCGCCGATGCCGGTGAAGGGCGATTTCGCCGCCTCGAGCGCCTGCAGCTTCGGAAGCAGCGTTTCGATTTTCTTGGCGCCATATCCCGTGCCGACGCGGCCGACATAGACGAAGTGGTCGCCGCGGTAGACGCCGACCAGCAGCGATCGGAATTTGCCGTCGGTCCTGGCAAAGGCGCCGATCACCACTTCATGGCCGGCGCGGCATTTCGACTTGGCCCAGCTGTCGGTGCGGCCCGATTGATAGGGTGCGTCGCTCTGTTTGGAGACGATGCCTTCGAGCGACAGCTTGCAGGCAGAACGAAGGACCGCATCGCCGCCGGTCTCGACATGCTCGACGAAACGGATCCGAGGATCGTCACCGGCATCCGACAGCAAGCTCTGAAGCCGTGCTTTGCGCTCGACGACAGGCAGAGATCGCAGGTCCTCGTCCCCCTCGTAGAGAAGATCGAAGGCGAAATAGACGAGATCGCCGGTCCTGCCTTCCGAAATGGCGGCCTGCAGGGCGGCGAAATCCGGCACGCCATGGTCGTCGAGAGCACAGATCTCGCCGTCGATGATGGCGTCGGGCAGCGCCGACGCTGCCTCGGCGATCTCCGGATATTTGCCGGTCCAGTCGAGTCCCTTCCGGGTCTTCAGGGTCACTTCGCCCTCGACTATGCGCATCTGGATACGGTAGCCGTCGAACTTGATCTCGTGAATCCAGCCCTCGCCGGCCGGCGGCCGCTCCAGCGTCTGGCAAAGCTGCGGCGCGATGAAATCAGGAAGGTCGATCCTTGCCGCCGTTTTCGGCGTCCTGCCGGCCTCCTCCTTCCGCTCTTCGGCGGCCAGCCCGTGATTGCTGTCCCATATGGCATCCGCCTTGATATCGCCGCCCTTGATCATGAACGGCTTCGGCTTGCGGCCTTTGCCGGCGGCGATCGCCTCCATCGTCCGGCCGGAGGCGACGGAGGTGTCGTTTTCCTCAAGCACCGCTGCGCCATCTTCCTCGACCGAGAAGGCGTCGTGGTGCTTGATCAGCAGCCAGTTGGTTCGCTTGCCGCCGTCGCGGTCATTGCGCATGCGCACCAGCACGAAGCTGCCGTGCAACCTTTCGCCTTCCAGGGTGAACTTGAAGTCACCCTTGGCAAGCGCCTGCTCCGGGCTCTTCTTTCCCTCGGGCTCCCAATAGCCGCGGTCCCACAGCATCACCGTGCCGCCACCATACTGGCCTTTCGGGATCGTGCCTTCGAAGTCGCCATAATCGAGCGGGTGATCCTCGACCTCGACGGCCAGCCGCTTGTCCTGCGGATCGAGCGATGGGCCTTTGGTCACAGCCCAGGATTTGAAGACGCCGTCGAGCTCGAGGCGCAGATCATAATGCAGCCGGGTGGCGTCATGTTTCTGGATGACGAAGCGGCGGCGGTTGCTGCGCGCGATCTGCTTCTCGCCGCTCGGCTCCGCCGTCTTTCGAAAATCGCGCTTCGATCGATATGTCGAGAGGTTGTCCCTGGCCATGGTCGTTCCCGCAAGCCGCATCCACGCACAAAATGCCGGCTAGGGGCTGGAAGTTCCATGACGGCCTTCTCCGGCGGCGGCTTGCCGGGGCTCCCGATGCGTCGGCGACAGGAGGCGATGCAAAAAAATCCTCGGCGCGTCGTATCGTTCTCGTGCTTCAAGCGTTAATTGCTACCACCGGGATGCAAACATGCGCATTGACCAATGGCTCTCTCTTCTCATCATCGCGCTCATGATGGGCGCCTTCGTCTGGGGGCGTTATCGATACGATATCGTCGCCGTGAGTTCGCTTCTCGTCGCGATCATTGCCGGCATCGTCCCTGCCAAAATCGCCTTTTCCGGTTTTGCCGATGACATCGTCATCATCGTCGGCAGCGCGCTGATCGTCAGTGCGGCGATCTCCCGATCGGGGATCATGGATCTCGCGCTCCGCCGATTTTCTCCGGAAAGACGCGGGCCACGCATGCAGCTGATCATTCTGGTCGCCATCGTTGCGGCGCTCTCGGCTTTCGTCAAAAATATCGGCGCACTGGCGATCATGATCCCGGTTGCCGTGCAGATGGCGCGGAAATCCCGCGTGTCGCCGTCCATGTTCCTGATGCCGATGTCTTTCGCCTCTCTGCTCGGCGGGCTGATGACGCAGATCGGCACATCGCCGAATATCATCGTTTCCCGGGTGCGCGAGGAGATCACCGGGCAGCCGTTCACAATGTTCGACTATACGCCCGTCGGCCTGACGCTCGCGGTCACAGGCGTCGTCTTTCTGGGGCTGTTCTACAAGCTGCTTCCCGAGAGATCGCGGGTGGAAACATCGATGGACGAGGCGGTGGCGATCAAGAATTACACGACCGAAGCCAAGGTCGTCACGCCGTCGGCGGCGATCGGCCGCTCCGTCAGCTGGCTGCAGAAACCGGCCGGCGGCGATGCGATGGTGACCGCGATCATCGGCGGCAGCGGCCAGAGACGAACGCCCCTTCCCGACACCGTGATTAGGGATGGCGACCTTCTGATTATCGAGGGGGAGCAGAGCGCCCTCGACAAGATCGTCAGCGAAGCCAGGCTGCAGCTGTCCGATCGTAAACACGAGCCCGAGATGCGCCGGGACATCAGTTCCGTCGAAGCCATCGTCGGCGAACATTCCCGCCTGATCGGCGTCAGCGCCAAAGACATCGCCCTCTTCCACAATACCGGCCTCAACCTTCTTGCCGTCAGCCGCCGGGACAGGCGCATCACCGAGCGTCTGGGCGAGATCAAGATCCGCAATGGCGATGTCGTGGTTCTGCAGGGCGACTTGCAGAAACTGCCGGATCTTTTGCGCGAATGGGGATGTTTGCCGCTGGTCGAGCGGGATTTGAAGCTCGGCAACGCCCGCAACGGCATGATCCCCGTCATCATCCTGCTGGCGACGATGGGGGCGACGGCCTTCGGCGGCATCCCCGTCGCGACGGCATTTTTCGCCGCCGCCTTTCTGATGGTGATGACCGGATCCATTCCGTTACGTGAGGTCTATCATCATCTCGATGCGCCCATCCTGATCATGCTGGCCGCTCTCATCCCGATCAGCGATTCGCTCAGGACCACCGGAACCACCGACATCATCGCCGACCTCCTGTCGCGCACCGCCGAAATGCTCCCGCCATTCGGCGCCCTGGCTCTCATCCTGGTCGCGGCGATGGCCGTGACGCCGTTTTTGAACAATGCGGCGACCGTTCTGGTCATGGCGCCGATCGCCGCGACCTTTGCCGCCAAGCTGGGCTTTCGCCCGGATGCGTTTCTAATGGCGGTGGCCATCGGCGCCGGCTGTGATTTCCTCACGCCGATCGGCCACCAGTGCAACACGCTGGTCATGGGGCCGGGCGGATATCGATTTGGCGACTATGCGCGATTGGGCCTGCCACTCTCGCTCATCGTCGTGCTGGTCAGCGTGCCTGCCCTGCTGGCCGTCTGGCCGATCTGACCCGGCAGATTCGGTCCACGCCGCGCGGCAATTCAGGCTGCGCCGGCGGCGCAGCCTTGCAGTCTTACTTCCACTGCGTCGCGTCGGCGGCAGCGCAGCCCAAAGGTGGCAGGGAACCGGCAAAGGTGGTTTTCAGCTTGGCGCAGCCCCAGCTGTTGATCGGGCCGGGCATGGCATTGTTGAGGGTGATGCCGATTTCATCATAGGGGCTGTCGGTGTTGCTGACATAGCGATACCAGCGAAAACCGGTAAAGACGACGACGGCCAGAGCGATCACCAGCAGCAGGCGAAGCAATTTTCTCATCATATTTCCTTTAAGTGCAAACGCCGCCACTTAGCATTCCGATGCCGAAGCGGAAAGCTCCGGCCGGATGCAGGACGCGCCAATTCTGCCGCGTCTTTTGCGCCTCCTGAAAAGCGGCGCGTGCTGTGGTAGCAATCTGAAAAATACCGGGCGCAATCGATTCTTTTGACGGGATCTGCAATGACCAGCGAAGCGGCACGCAATCCGCATCCCATCTATTTCATCGGCGCTTTTGCGACCGGTGGGCTCCTCACCTTCATGGTGCATCTCAATGGGGAGTTGGCGCGCTACGCCAATCCGCTGTTCTCATCCTGGACCGCGCACGGCACAGGCATGGTCGCCGCCCTCATTCTTCTTTTGGCGCTCTACCGCCGGCGCACGCCGATGCCGGGAAAAACCGCAAGAGCGCCCTTGTGGGCCTATCTCGGTGGGGTCTCCGGCGCCGCAACCGTCATTCTGACCTCGACGACGGTCAATTCGCCGCTCGGGCTCTCCGGCACCTTGGCTTTGGGTTTGGCAGGCCAGGTCGCTTTCAGCTTGGCGGCCGACAGCTGGGGACTGTTCGGCCTGCCGAGGCGGCGCCCGGATCTCCAAGACATCGCCGCGCTCGGCCTGGTCGTCACCGGCGGCGCACTCATTATCCTGTTCGGGCGAGGTGGAGCGTGACGATATTCGTTCTCCTGGCCTGCCTCGGCGGCGTGCTCGTCGGCCTCAGCCGTCAGCTCAATGGGCGGCTGAGCATATCCACCACACCGCTGATCGCATCCTTCTGGAACCATGCCGTCGGTTTTGCTGTCCTCACCGGCCTCGGCCTCTTTGTCGGAGGCCTGCTTCCCGCCGGTGCCGCCCAGGCGCCCTGGTATATTTATCTCGGTGGTCCGATCGGCGTCGTCTTCGTGGCGGCAGGCAGTTGGGCGATCGCGCGCATCGGCGCGGTCAATGCAGCCCTGCTGATCATTGGCGGCCAGATGGTAACCGGGGTGGCGTTTGATTATCTCAGCGCCGTTCCGACCTCGTTTTGGGCGAACGCGACCGGAATTGTTCTGATCGTCGGCGGAATGATGGTCAGCCGCAGGCGACGCAAAAGCGGCGGCGCGCAATAGCCGCCAGCAATTCTGCCTGAGTAAGACCGCGGATATTCTCGGAATTTATAGGTTGGTTTGTTCGTCCAAGGTGGAAAGAGCATCCTGCAGTCTGAGTGCCGCAAGTGCCTTCGTCGCCTCATCCGAAGACCATCCGGCCTCCAGCGCCGCAGCCAGCACCAGCGATTCCGTTTGAAGCTCGAGCTTCTCGTAAAGCGGCTCAAGGGCTTCGCGCGCCGTTACAAGATGCTGGTCCGGTGGAGTGATGGATGTCGCGGCAACCGTAGGCATGAATGCTCCTCCTTTTGAACGCTAAGGTTCGTAACCCAATGACGGGCATCCTTGTTCCGTGCGCATCGCATTTTGGCCTGATCATCGATGACAGAACGTATTCTGAAATCCCGACGGTCGGTACTTCGCCGTTTGAGGCCGTCTCCAGCGTCGAGCGAAAACCTCCGCCCGATTAAAAGCCAGCAGACAGGCTACCGCATAATTGCTTAAATCGGAAGCGGCTTGAGGATTAAGCCGCGATTCAGGCCGTTACAGCGCTCTTTGCGCGTCAATGCGATTGGCGACCGCGCTCTTCCATCGGCGGGCGGCAAACAGCCGGGCGGGAATGCCCTTCCCGCCCGCCGATCATTCAAGCCACTCCCTCAGGCGAGGTATTTCGTGAACCAATCCACAGTTCGCTGCCAGGCGAGCTTGGCGGCTGCTTCGTCGTAGCGCGGCGTGGAATCATTGTGGAAGCCGTGATTGACGTCGGGATAGACATAGGCCTCATAGGTTTTTCCCGCTGATTTCAGCGCCGCTTCATAGGCCGGCCAGCCTTCATTGATGCCCTTGTCCAGCCCGGCATAATGGAGAAGCAGGGGCGCCTTGATCTTCGGCACGTCCTCGGCGCGCGGCTGCCTGCCGTAGAAAGGCACGGCGGCGGCAAGTTCGGGATAGGCGACCGCCGCGGCATTGGCGACGCCGCCGCCGTAGCAGAAGCCGGTAATCCCCACCTTGCCGGTGGTGAGATCGCTCTTCATCAGAAACTCGACGGCCGCGAAGAAGTCGTTCATCAGCTTTTCCGGGTCGACCTTCTGCTGCAGCTCCCGCCCCTTTTCGTCATTGCCGGGATAACCGCCGACCGAAGTCAGTCCGTCCGGCGCCAGCGCGATGAAACCGGCCTTCGCCACGCGGCGCGCCACATCCTCGATATAGGGGTTGAGGCCTCTGTTTTCGTGCACGACCACGACGGCCGCGACCTTGCCGGTGGCGTTTTTCGGGCGGACGAGATAGGCGCGGACCTCGCCGTTTCCTTTCGGCGAGGGATAGGTGATGTATTCGGCCACGATGTCGGGATCGGTGAACTCGACCTGGGTTGCCAGCGCATAGTCGGGGCTCAGCGACGAAAGAATGGCGGCTGCCGTCAGCCCGCCGACGGCGAATTTGGCGGCCCGGTCGAGAAACTCGCGCTTGGTGATTCTCCCATGCGCGTAGTAATCATAGAGTTCGAGAAGTTCCTGCGGGAAATCCTTGGCTGTCATGCGGGTCATGATGGCTCCTCCTGGCCTCGGGTTCTCAGATCATCCTACACACGTAAACTCGCGGTTCTTTTCAACATTTCGCGAGATGAGCGTGAGGCCCGAATTCGCCTGCCGCCTCAGGCGCGTGCGGGCGTTTCCATGCTGCAATCGACGTCCGGCCGGTCGCGGCGCACAATCGGCAGCCGCCTACCGATCTATGAAAATAAATTTCATACTCATGCTGTGTGGCCCGTTTTCTATTGACGCCTCTCGTTTTTTGTCCCAACTTAAAGAAAATAAATTACCTAAACTGGGAACTTGATCGGCATGAAAGTGGGAATCATCGGGCTCGGATTCCGGCTCGGCTATCTCGGCTACGTCTTCAAAGCGATCGATAGCAGCTTCGACATTGTCGGCTATGTGGATCCGGAACCCGCCGGGCTTCCCGGATTGACGGAAAAGGGAATTTCGGTCGGCAAGGCCTATGGCTCGCCGCAGGAACTGCTCGCTTCCGAAAAGCTCGATCTGCTGATGATCGGCTCCCCCAACCACCTGCATCTCGGCCATATCAGGCTCGGGCTTGAGGCCGGCCTCAAGGTCTTCTGCGAAAAGCCGATCGTTACCACGATTGCCGAAAGCATCGAGCTGGCGCATCTGATGGCGAAGTTCGGCCATGAGCGGCTGATGGTCGGCCTGGTGCTGCGTTATTCGCCCCTCTACAAGGATCTGCGCGCCATCCAGGCCGAGGGCAAGCTCGGCCAGATCGTCTCGATCGAGGCGTCCGAACACATCGAGCCCTATCACGGCGCCTTCTTCATGCGCGACTGGCGCCGCTACGAGCGCTATTCCGGCAGCTTCATGCTGGAGAAATGCTGCCACGACCTCGACCTCTATAATGGCGTTGTCGGCGCACGGCCGGAGCGCGTCGCCAGTTTCGGCGGCCGCAAGAGCTTCACTCCGGCCAACGACCCTGCGCGCGAGGGCATCAACGATCTCGAGCTTTTCCATCGCAAGCCGAGCGGCTGGATGGGATCGGACAAGGTCTTCGACAGCGATGCCGACATCATCGATTACCAGGTGGCGATCGTCGAATATGAAAATGGCGTCGGCATGAACTTCCACACCAATCTGAATGTGCCCGACCAGTTCCGCCGTTTCGCCATCATGGGCTCGCGCGGCATGGCCGAAGGCGATTTCGTGCGCGGCTATCTCGACGTGCACGAGCAGCTGACCGGCAACAAGGTGGTGGAAAACAAATATGCCGCCACCGAGCTCTCCCAGCATTACGGCGCCGATGAGCAGATGGCGAGCGACCTCCTGGAAAGCGTGCGCACCGGGCTCGAACTTCCCGTGTCTACGCTGAACGCGCTCGAAGCCGGCATTCTGGCGCTGGCGATGGACGAAGCGAGGATGAAGAAAACCGTCGTCGACCTGCGTCCCATCTGGGACCGCTTCGACGAGGCCCTTCACGCCAGAGCGGCTTGAGGACGGCGGCAAGATGAGTGTTCAAAGAAGCGCCTTCATCTTCGCCTGGATCCTCCTCCTTCCGGCCGTTCTCTATGTTCTCGCCATCGTTGCCTATCCCCTCGTCGATACGTTCATCCTCTCCTTCACCGATGCGTCGCTGAAGAAGACCACCAACTGGGTCGGCTGGGTCAATTACGAGAAGATCTTCAACGCCACCTTTGCCGAGGTCATCTTCCGCACCTTCATCTGGACCTTCTTCTCGGTCGCGCTGAAAATGGTGATCGGCACCTTCGGCGCGACGATGCTGAATGCCGCCGTGCCCGGCCGCTCGCTGTTCCGGCTCCTGACCATGCCGCCCTGGATCGTGCCGATGGCGATCGGCATCTTCATGTGGGGCTGGATGTATAATGGCCAGTTCGGGATGATCTCGGGCGTCTTGCAGCGCTTCGGCCTTGTCGACGGTCCGGTCGCCTTCCTCGCCTATGGCAGCACCGCCTTCTGGGCGACCATCGTCACCGATGTCTGGATCGGCGTGCCGCTGGTGACGATCTATTTCCTGGCGGCGATCCAGTCGATTCCGAAGGATCTCTACGAGGCCGCCTGGACCGACGGCGCCGGCCGCTGGTACCGCTTCCGCCGCATCACCCTGCCGCTGATGGTGCCCGCCATCATCACCATGTCGATGCTGTCGCTGATCGCCACCTTCAATTCGTTCGACATCATCTGGATCCTGACCCAGGGCGGGCCGAGCGGCGAGACGACGACGATGATCATCGACACCTATCAGACCGCCATCGGCTCGAAGAAATACGGTGAAGGGGCGGCGCGCGCCGTGCTGATCTGCATCTTCCTGTCGCTCTTCTGCTTTGCCTATTTCCGCGTCACCCGCCGCCTCAATCCGGAGAAGCGCGCATGAGCAGCCCCGCCATGATCGACCGTTACCGCTGGTGGGAGATCATCCTGATCTATTGCGGCATCGCGCTGTTTCTGTTCTTCGTGCTGGCGCCCTTCTTCGAAGGCTTCATGGTGTCGCTGAAGCCGCTCAGCCAGCTCTTCTCCTCGCCCTACCGCTTCTGGCCGGAGAATGGTTCCTTCGAGGCCTACCGGACGATGTGGGTCAGCGTGCCGGGTTTCGGGCGCTATATCTTCAACTCCTTCTTCATCTCGATCATCGTCACGCTGATCGTGCTCTGCCTCGTCATTCCGGCGGCCTATGCCTTCGCCAAGTTCGAATTCAAGGGCATGGGCATCCTGCTCGGCGCCTTCCTGACGGTGAACATGTTCTCCGGCGCCGTGCTGCTGATCCCGCTCTTCCGGCTGATGCGCAGCATGGGCGTGCTCAACACCTATCTCGCCATGATCGTGCCGGGTGTCGCCTTCCTGATCCCCTCGGCGATCTGGCTGCTGCGCACCTATATGATCCGCATCCCGCAGGAACTCAACGAAGCCGCCTATATGGATGGCGCCAGCCATTTCTACACGCTACGCCGCGTCATCCTGCCGATTGCGATGCCGGGGATCATCGTCGTCGCCATCACCACCTTCATCGGCGCTTACGCCCAGCAATTCATCTTCGCGCTGACCTTCAACTCGAAGACCGAATACATGCCCCTTCCGGTGGGCCTCTTTGCTTACTTCGGCAAGCAGGAGGTCATCTGGAACGAACTGATGGCGGCTTCCTTCGTCGGCATCGCGCCGGCGATGGTCGTCATCTTCTTCCTTCAGCGCTACCTTGTCGGCGGGCTGACCGCCGGTGCGGTGAAACAATAAGATCAAAAACGAGTGAACAGCTAACACAAGAACGGGAGTCACGACGTGAGCATAACAATCAAGACAGGCCTTATGGCGCTCGCTTTGCTTGGTTCGACGGCATTGACCGCGGTCACTGCCCATGCGGCCGACAAGGAAATCAGCTGGATCTATTGCGGCGACACGATCGACCCGGTCCACGTCAAATACATCAAGCAGTGGGAAGAAAAGAACGCAGGCTGGAAGATCACGCCTGAGGTTGTCGGCTGGGCGCAGTGCCAGGACAAGGCGACGACGCTTGCCGCCGCCGGCACGCCTGTTGCCATGGCCTATGTCGGCTCGCGCACGCTGAAGGAATTCGCGCAGAACGATCTGATCGTTCCGGTGCCGATGACCGATGACGAGAAGAAGACCTACTATCCCCACATCGTCGACACGGTGACCTTCGAGGGCAACCAGTGGGGCGTTCCGATCGCCTTCTCCACCAAGGCGCTCTACTGGAACAAGGATCTCTTCAAGCAGGCCGGCCTTGACCCCGAGAAGCCGCCGAAGACCTGGGCCGAAGAAATCGAGATGGCAAAGACCATCAAGGAAAAGACCGGCATTCCGGGTTACGGTCTCTCCGCCAAGACGTTCGACAACACCATGCACCAGTTCATGCATTGGGTTTACACCAATAACGGCGCGGTGACCGATGCCGAAGGCAAGGTCACGCTCGACAGCCCGCAGATTCTCGCCGCGCTGAAGGCCTATAAGGACATCGTCCCCTACTCCGAAGAAGGCCCGACGGCCTATGAGCAGAACGAAGTCCGCGCCATCTTCCTCGACGGCAAGGTGGCGATGATCCAGGCCGGCTCGGGTGCGGCCGACCGCCTGAAGAAGACGCAGATCAGCTGGGGCATCACCACGCTGCCGCTCGGCCCCGATGCCAAGGGCCCGGGCACGCTCTTGATCACCGACAGCCTGGCGATCTTCAAGGGCTCCGGCGTCGAGGACAAGGCGACCGAGTTCGCCAAGTTCATCACCTCCCCGGATGTCCAGTCGGAATACGAGCTGCAGGGCGGCGCCGGCCTCACGCCGCTGCGCCCCTCGGCAAAGGTCGACGAGTTCGTCGCCAAGGATCCCTACTGGAAGCCGCTCATCGAGGGCATCAGCTATGGTGGTCCCGAGCCGCTCTTCACCGACTATAAGGGCTTCCAGAACTCGATGATCGAGATGATCCAGTCGGTTGTCACAGGCAAGGCCGAACCGGAAGCCGCACTCAAGAAGGCTGCCGGCGAAATCGAAGCCTTCAAGTAAGCCCTTTTGAGGCTCCCTGGGGTCGCGGCACAAGCCGCGGCCCCTCCCCACTATCGAATGTGCGACGAAGGCCGCCGGCGGAGACAGATTTTTGGGACAGCTCCTTCTCAACAAAGTTCAGAAATTCTACGGCGACTACGAAGTTCTGAAGGGCGTGCAGCTCGAGGTGAGGAATGGCGAGTTTGTCGTCTTCGTCGGGCCGTCGGGCTGCGGCAAATCCACCCTCCTGCGGATGATCGCCGGCCTCGATGCGACGACGGCAGGCGACATCGTCATCAACGGCGTCAGGGTCAACGACCTGCCGCCCGTCAAGCGCGGCATTGCCATGGTGTTCCAGTCCTACGCGCTCTATCCGCACATGACCGTCTTCGAGAACATCGCCTTCCCGCTGCGTGTCGAGAAGATGGAAGAGGCAAAGCTCAAGGCCAGGGTGGAAAATGCGGCGCGCATTCTGCATCTCGAGGAGCGGCTGCAGCAGAAGCCCGGCATGCTCTCCGGCGGCCAGCGCCAGCGCGTCGCGATCGGCCGCGCCATCGTGCGCGAACCGAAAATCTTCCTGTTCGACGAGCCGCTCTCCAACCTCGACGCGGCTCTGCGCGCCGACATGCGCATCGAGCTTGCCAAGCTGCACCGGCAGCTGAAGGCGACGATGATCTATGTCACGCATGACCAGGTGGAGGCCATGACCATGGCCGACCGCATCGTCGTGCTCGACGCCGGCAATATCTCCCAGACCGGCGCGCCGCTGGAGCTCTATCACAAGCCCGCCAACCAGTTCGTCGCCGGCTTCATCGGCAACCCGAAAATGAATTTTCTCCCCGTCACCTGCAAGGGCGTCAGCGCCGCCGGCGTCGAGGTGGAATATCGCGGCCAGACCGCCCTTCTGCCGGTAACGCCGCGCGACGGCATATCAGGCAAGACCCTGACCCTCGGCATCCGCCCGGAGCATATCCAACTGAACGGCGGCGACATCGTCTTTACCGTCACCCCGACCGTGATCGAGCGTCTCGGCGCCAACACGGTCGCTTACGCCTCGCTCAACGGCGAGGCCGAAAATTTCTGCGCCATGCTCCCCGGCAGCGTCGGCATCCGCGCGGATGCGCCTGTCGCAACAGGTATCAATGCCGCGGATTGCCATCTCTTCGATGAGGCGGGCATCGCGTTTGAACGGCGCGTAGAACTGACGGAAATCGATATGAATGTGATCAACCCGACTGCGGCTTGAGTGGCTGGCTCCATGTCGGCGGTTCGTCCTGCCAAGGGTCGGTTCTGACCGGGGCGAAATGACATCATAGGCAATTACGGCTGCCCGCCGGCATGAGTTCGGAGTGTTTCACTCTACGAACTCGTTGGACAATCTCCTGCGCATGGGAGTGTCCCCCAGATTTCATGCGAGTTTCCGGCATCAGCGCCGCGCAGTCCATAAAGTTGCTATGGGGAGACGTGTCTGTTTTTGACCGTCGAACTGGAACCCCATCTGCAGTCTATCCGGTTACTAAGGCTCGTCGGCTTGCCGCGGGAATGTGCCCAGATCAGCCATTTTGGGATTGCGCACGCGGGCGGCGGCGGCAGTCATTGTTCACCGCACATTACCCTCCCCCACAGCCAGATCCTAAGTGTGAGATCGTTTTCTTTTGCCAACAAATAGAATCACGGCAAACTACCGCCGGTTAGCGTCTCACGATCGGTCGGTTTCTCGTGCACATTAAAAAAGTCAGAATACAGAACTTTAGGTCATTGAAAGATCTTGAGGTCGACTTGGAGAGTTATTTGTCCATCATCGTCGGCAAGAACAACTCGGGAAAGACTTCGCTGCTTCTGGCCCTGGAACGCTTCTTGAACGGCAGCGCGAATGTCCGTTTCGAACTAGATGACTTCAACATCGAATTGCAGACGCATCTTGTTGACCTTCTAGAGGAAAAGGCGGAACCCAGCGAGCCGCTTCCAACCTGCGGAATATCCCTACGGCTGTTCATTGAATACGGGGACGCCGATGACCTCGCCAATGTCGGCAACAAGGTTATCATGGACCTTGATCCCGACAACCATTGGATCGTGATGGATTTCCTCTACCACCTGCCGTCCGAGAACCTTGCTACGCTAAAGAGGGACTTCAGAGCCTACAATGACAAGAAGGCGAAGGAGGGCAAGATCCCAAAGCAGGCTCTCGAATACCTCCGTGACAAGTTCCGCCACCATTTCAAGCTGGCCCGCCGCAGTGTCCGGTTCGATCACGCGACCTCCAGCGTGATTGAGGACAGCTTCGTTGATCTCATCAAGGAAAACATCCGCATCGACGACATCATCTCGTTCAAGCGGATCAATGCTCGCCGTTCGGTCTCGAACAAGGACTCGGAACGGGGCCTTTCGATCATGTCGGCGAAGATATACGAGGCGATGTCATCCGACGCTGGAGACGATGATATTGTCGAGGCCTTCAAGGACGCGCTGACGAAGACAGATGGCGACCTAAACACGATCTACGATAGCCTCTTCAAAGAGGTCATAGAGGATGTCAGGCAGTTCGGCGGCATTAGAGAGGGCGATACCAAACTGAAGGTTATGTCGTCCCTCAAGCAAAGCGACATGTTGGTGGAGAACACCACTGTCAAGTATGGCCATGGAGCTGGACTTCATGTGCTGCCCGAAAGCTACAACGGGCTGGGATATCTCAACCTAATTAGCATCATCTTTGAGATTACGATTCTCCTGAACGAGTACAGGCGGGGTACCCACCCGAAACCCGCAGATATCAACCTGCTGTTCATCGAGGAACCAGAGGCTCACACGCATCCCCAGATGCAGGCAATCTTCATCAAGAATATTAAGCGCCTCGTCGGCAAGTCCGTGCGGAACGCCCTAGGAGTCGAGAGGCCCCTTCAGACCGTGGTTTCGACGCACTCCTCGCACATCGTGGCGGAATCCGATTTCGACGACATCAAATACTTCCGTAAGATCGATGGGCAGACGAAGTCACGCAATCTCAAGGATCTTGAGAAGCTCTATGCATCGACTGGCTTCCCCGGGCACTATAAATTCCTGAAGCAATATCTTACGCTGAGCCGGTCACAGCTGTTTTTCGCGGACAAGGCCGTCCTTATCGAAGGGGACACCGAGCGTATCCTGTTGCCGGCGATGATGCGTAAGAAGGACCAGGCGGACGATGCCCAGGCTTGGCAGGCCGGCGAGCCGGCTCCTCTCGCGCTCCTCTCGCAGAACATTTCCATCATTGAAGTCGGGGCGCACTCCCACATCTATGAGATATTCCTCGACTTCATCGGCATCAGGACACTGATCATCACCGACATCGACTCGGCAAAGGAGAGTGATGTCTTAGGCAGCGACGGGAAGGTGGCGCTCACGGCGGAAGGGACCCCGAAAAAATCGAAGACCGCCCATGCCATCGCGGGCGCCACGCATACAGACAACCATGCGCTGCAGTTCTATCATCGCAAGGGCCCAGAGATTGCCTATTTCATTGCGCTGACGGCCGCGCAAAAGACCGTGATGAAGGATACTGCGACAGGCAAATGGGGTGCTCACCCCGAGGGTCAAGTGATGTGCGTGTTCCAGGTGAACGAGCCAGACCACACTGGCCAGGATTATCATGCCCGCAGCTTCGAGGACGCCTTTTTCCACGTCAACCGGAAGTTCATAGCGGATGCTGCCGCTGCTGTTACCGGTATCCCCAAGGTCGGGTTCCCGAGCCTCAGACCTAAGCATCTGCGCGAGTATCTCGACGAGAACGGATCGTCGTATGACATGGCGGACGTCGGCATAACCAAGAAACCGTCTTTTGCCATCGAGATACTACTCAACAGCGCCACCGAGAGCGTCTCTTTGGCACACCCCGACGGGACCGCGAAGATTTTCGACCTCGAGTTCCGCAACTGGAACACCCCGCGTTACATCGAGGAGGGCCTGGAATGGATCAAGCGGGGATAGGGATCGAACCAGAGGTCGAGGCAATTCTCGAGCACGTAAGGGCAGGCAGGAGTTTCCTGCTCAGCGGTGGTGCCGGCAGCGGCAAGACTTACTCCCTAGTACAGGTCATTGGCGAACTGTTGCGAACAGACCCGAGCGCGACCGTCGCTTGCATAACCTACACGAATGCCGCCGTGCACGAGATCGAATCCCGCGTCTCGGGCGAGCGCTTGTCCGTCAGCACGATCCACGATTTCTTGTGGGGCGCCATCGGATCATTTCAAGCCGAGCTGAAGACAGTTCTAATCGATCTGCTCGGCGGTGAAACGCCCAAGATCAAGCCTGGCAGTACCATCGTGGCGCCCGAGATGTTCGATGGCAAGCCCATCCAGTACAAGGAATACAAGATACTGGGCGAAGGAATCATCTCGCACGACGAGATCATCGCGGTCGCTCACGGGCTTTTCGCAGAGTATCCCAAGCTGCGGGACATTGTGCGTGACCGTTTTCCGTACATTCTGGTCGACGAGTACCAGGACACGGCGCCCGAAGTAATCGAGATCCTGCTCGGCTTCCTCGCGCAGAGCCCGAGGAAGGGAGTTTGCGGTTTCTTCGGCGACTCCATGCAGGCGATTTATGACGAAGGCGTTGGAGATATCCGAAAGTGCGTCGAAAAGGGAGAAGTCTTCGAGGTTAAGAAAGAACAGAACAGGCGCAATCCGCGCCTGGTGTTCGAGCTAGCCAACAGGCTCCGAAACGACGGCATCGTCCAGCGCGCCTCAGAGGATAAGACAGCCCCCAACATGGCCGACGGCAAGCTGAAGGATGGTGCAATCCGTTTTTATTACACTACCGGGGCGGGTAAGGCACTGCAGGATGTCCGCGACCGCCTAGCGTGGGACTTTACCGACATCCACGAGACAAAGGAACTGAACCTAACGCATAACCTGATTGCTCCCCACGCAGGCTTTGGCGACTTGATGGCGATCTACGACAAGGATGGTGTGCTGAGCTTCAGGGACCGGATCGTCGAGTTCATCAAGAAGAACGACGATCTCTCCAAATTCGACGGGATCACCTTCGGGGAAGTCGTCGATGCGCTGCAGGCTGGCAAGGAAGGGAAGCGGCTCAAGGCCGTATCGCCGACTGACGGAATGCAACTCTTTATTGACGCTAACCCGCAGTTGCTTGCCGATGCGAGAGGACGCAACTTCCTTCAGTTCCGGCGGATGTTTGTCGATAAGGACCTTTTGATCGACGATAAGAAGCAGAGCGAGGAAGACTTGGCCCGCAAGGGATCCAAGCGCTGCGAGCTCGTCAAGCACGTCTTTAGGATCCAGGAGGTGGTGCATCTCTACAAGCAGGGCCGGTACAACGAGTTCCTGCGCAAGACCGAGTTCAAGCTCACCCAGGCGGCTGACAAGGTAAGATTGAGGGAACGGATTGAAAAAATCAGCGGGATGGCAGACCGTCCGGTCCTCGAAGTCATCGAGTACGCCGATGCGCATGGCCTTTGCAGGATAGACGACCGGTATACGGACTTCCGAGCCAAGAAGGCCTACCTGTTTGAGAGACTGAAAGATGTCCCATACTCGTCGTTTCAGTCGCTCTACGAATATCTTGAGGGCCGCACCGGCTATTCGACGCAGCACAAGATCAAGGGCCGCGAGTTTGATCGTGTCCTCGTGGTGATGGATACCGGGGATTGGAATAAGTACAGCTTCAAGTACCTATTCGAGGGCGAAGGAACGGAGTCTGTTCTGGCTCGTACCCGGAAACTTTTCTACGTATGCTGCACACGCGCGAAGGAAGTATTGGCGGTTTATTACGATCAGCCTTCCGCAAAGGCCTTGGAACAAGCCTTAGCATGGTTCGGTGCCGACAACTGCGAAGAGTTGTGAGCGCCAGGATTATGGGCCGCGCGCAGGATCAGTATAGTAAGCATGTAACCTGCCCTTACCAAACAAGCCCGCGGGCCGCGACTTCCTCGACGCGGGTCACCACCCCACCACGATGAAACACCATCGTGTCGAACAGGTTGGAGACCACGCAGGTGTGGTTCGGGATGATGAACAGCTTCTCGCCAATCTGCGGCCTCGGGCCGGTGCAGTTCGAGAGATCGATCACGCCGTGTTCTTCCGAGAGGGTGGTGATCCGCGCCTGGGGATAGCCGACGATCAGGCCGTAATCGCTGAAGCCCTGGAGATCCGAGGTCAGCGCCTTCGAGCCGGCGTCGATGACGGCGCGGTCGGCGGTTGGGCGGGAGACGACGGTTGCCAGCACATGCATGGCGCAGTCGTCCTCAGTGCAATGGCCCATGCGCACCATCTGGCGGTCGTTGTAGATATAGGTGCCGGCGCGGTGCTCGGTGGCGGAGGGGACGAGATGCGCCTCGAACAGGCTCGGCGTTCCGCCATTGCTGACGATCGGGCAGGCGATGCCGTCGGATGTCAGGCGGTCCAGCGTCTCGGCGATGAAGGCTTCGATGCTGGCTGCCGATTGCGGCTTGGGATAGGTGACGATGCCGCCGAAGGTCAGGCCGTCGGCGGCGGCGATGCGCCTGGCGAGCGAGGCCGCTTCTTCAGGCGTCTGCACGCCGCAGCGGCCGCCGCCGGTATCGCATTCCACCAGCACGGTCAGCGGCTTGTGACCGGAGAAATGCGCCGAGAGGCCGTCGATCGTCGTTTCGCTGTCGGCGACAACCTTCAGCGCCGGGATTTTCTCGTTCAGCTTTTCCAGGCGTTCGAGCTTCTGCTGCCCGATTATGTTGAAGGTGATCAGGATGTCGCCGAAGCCGGCTGCGGCAAAGACTTCGGCCTCCGTCACCTTCTGGCAATTGATGCCCTTGGCGCCGGCGGCAAGCTGCGCGACGGCAAGGGCCGGGATCTTGTGCGTCTTGATGTGCGGGCGGAAGTTCAGGCCGTGCTGATCCATATAGGATTGGACACGGGCGATGTTGGCAGCCAGCCTGTCCTCGTCGATCACCGGACGCGGCGTCGAGAGATCGGCGATCCTGTCTCCTGCCCTGGCGACGACGGCAAAGCTGGCATCAGACATCTAGGCGGCTCCGCGTTCTCGTCCGTGTGGATCGGCCACGATCGGCCAGATTGTCTTCGGCGCCCGCCGGTATGGCGTCGTCGCCGGATTATTGGGATAGGGCGTTCCGGCAGAGCAGTAAAGGATCTCGGCGGCGATCCGGGAGAAGGACGCGAAGAAGTGATTGGTGGATTTGATCACCAGGATCTTCTGCTTTTCGGGATCGATGCCCATCACCGAAAACAGGCTGGGATCGAAGCTCTGGGCGCGCGTCGAATTGAGGATGATGTCGATGCCGTCGAGCACGATATGGGCGGCATCGCCGAAAGGCGCCAGGCTCTCGCCGAACTGCATCTCGGCATTTTTTACCAGCCTGACGACCTTCACCGTGCCGTCGATCGGATTGCCGGTGCCGGGCGCCGATTTGGCGCCGAAGCGCAGCGGAATCTCCGCCCCCTCGCCCGCCGCAAAACAGATCTGCACGGCCACCGGATCCCAGATGGTGCCGATCGCCGCACTGGTGACGCCGCGGGCCATCAGCTCGGCGAGAACAACGGTCGCATCGCCTGCCGTGCCGCCGCCCGGATTGTCCCAGACATCGGCGATTACGACGGGCCATGCGGTCGCGGCAATCGCGCGCGAGACCGCTTCCCGCTCGTCGATCTGCGGCACCATGAAGGTGCCGCGCTTCGAAAACAGTTCGAGGCCGAGGTCGCGCGCCAGGGCCGCGCCCTTCTCCTGCCTGTTGTCGGTGACGACGAGCAGCTTCGTTCCCATTTCGGGAACGTCGCCGACCATGAAGCCGTGGATCACCGAGATCGACAGGATATCGGCATCGTCCTTCTCGATCCGCATGATCTTGTCGACGAAGGAGCGCATCGGCTCGCGCGAAGTCGGGAAGACGTCGATCATCCGGCAGTCGAACACCGAGATGAGAGGTTTGACCCGGCCTTCGAGCGTGTCGACGGCGATGCGCCAGAGATCCTCGGCGCGGTCCACGAAATCGGTATGCGGAAATTCCTTGAAATAGACCGCGAAATCGAGCGCGGTGACACGTTTGGCCGTCAGATGGCTGTGCGGATCGAGCTCGGCGCAGATCAGGACGTCAGGCCCGACGATCTCGCGCATGCGCTGGAGGAGGTCGCCTTCCGTATCCTCATAGCCGGCCGCGACCATGGCGCCGTGCAGGCCCAGGACGACGGCGTCAACAGGCATGGCCGCCTTGAGCTGGCCGAGGATTTCGTCGCGCAGCTCTTCATAGGTCGTCCGGTTGACGAGGCCGGCGGGATCGGCCCAGGTGGCGGTTCCCTCGATCAGCTGCCAACCCTTTTCCCGGGTAACGCGCCGTCCGACGGTGATCGGCGCGGTGCAGAGCGTCGGTGTCTCGGGATGCTGGCCGGGGGGCGCATAAAGCGAGGCTTCGAAGGCGCGGCGATCCACGCAGATCGGGGAGAAAGTATTGGTCTCGGTCGCCAATGCCGCCGTGAAAATGCGCAAGAAAGTCGCCTTCGTGTTGTCGGCCCGCTTTACCCCATCGGGTTCGGCAGGTAGCCGGTGAAACCTGAGATCTTCCAGCGCCCCTGGTGAAGCCGGCAATAATAGAGCGTCTGCCATTGCAGGACGTCGCGGGTGCCGTCAGCCCTGGTAATGCCGCCGTCGAATTTCTTGCGAACCAGCGCCGTCTCGCCGTCGATCTCGATACCCTCGAGCGTCGTCGTGGTGAAGATCGCCGTGCGCGCATCTTCCGCGAAGCTCTGTTCGGCGAAATCCTTCGCCTGCCTCAGCCATTCCTGGCGATAGGCCGACAGCGTCGGAAATGCCAGGCGCCACCGGTCGGGGCTCACCTGCTTCTGGGCATCGATGCCGATGAAGCCTTCTTCGACGAAATCATGCTCCACCTTCGACCAGTCGGCGGCGAGAAAAGCATCGATATCGCGCGGAACGAGCATTTCCCAGATCGCCTGCCGGGCGCTGTCGGAGGGGAAAGGATTCTGAAAAGGGTCGCGCATATCAGTCCCGGATTGAAATTCTTTTCATAATTCATGTTTTTCACTGGTCAAATTCTGCTTTCTGTGGTCATTTGTCAACGTATCAAGAAAATAATTTGCAAGGACTTCAGCATGCCCATCAAGCGCTATGGCACTGTTCAAACGGGGGCCGGCGGCAAGGCGCTGCCTTTCGCGCGTGCGGTCGAGGCCGACGGATGGCTCTATGTTTCCGGCCAGGTTGCAATGGAAGATGGCGAGATCATCGACGGCAACATCATCGCCCAGACCCACAAGACGATCGCCAATGTGCTCGATATACTCGAAGAGGCCGGATACGGCGTCGAGGATGTCGTGCGCGTCGGGGTCTGGCTCGACGATCCGCGCGACTTCTGGACCTTCAACAAGATCTATCAGGAGTATTTCGGCGAGCATCCGCCGGCGCGCGCCTGTGTGCAATCGTCGATGATGGTCGATTGCAAGGTTGAGATCGACTGCGTGGCCTATAAGAAGAAGGGTGCATAAGGAATAAGGGCGGGAGCGGCTTTGGATATCTTTTCGACATTGCAGGAAGACAAGGGCCGGCTCTCTCCCTCCGAAAGCCGCATCGCCGAGATCATCGTCAACGATTTCGAGTTCGCCGTGAATGCCTCGATCATCGAGCTTGCCGAACGCGCCGCGGTGTCGCCGCCGACCGTCACCCGCTTTTGCCGGCGGCTGGGCTGCGAGAGTTTTTCCGATTTCAAGGTGCAGCTCGCCCGCACCGCCCATATCGGCGTGCGTTATCTGAAGCCGGAATCGAAAAGCACCGATCCGGCCGATGTCGCCCAGGATATCATCACCAAGGCGCAGAACGCGCTGTTTCTGCTGCACCGGTCGCTCGATCTCGCGGCGATCGAAGCCGCCGTTTCGTTTATCGCCAAGGCCGATATGATCTATGCCTTCGGCTCGGGCGGCAATTCGTCGATGATCGCCGACGAGCTGCAGAACCGGCTCTTCCGTCTCGGGCTTCGCATCACGGCCAGTTCCGATCACAGCATGCAACTGATGATGGCGGCCGCGGCCCGGCCGGGCGACGTGCTGATCGGCTCGTCCTTCTCCGGCCGCAATCTGGAGCTGGTGCGGGCCTTCGAGCTTGCCCGCGGCGCCAAGGTGAAGACGATTGCTCTCACCCAGACGGAAAGCCCGGTCGCCAAGGCGGCCGAAATCGTCGTGCCGATCGACCTTCCCGAAGGCAATAATATCTATCGCCCGACCTCGACGCGCATCGCCTACATCGCGACGGTCGATATTCTGTCGAGCCTGGTCGCCTATGCGGTTCAGCCGAAGGCGACGACAACGCTGCGGCGCATCAAGCAGCAGCTCGTCATTCACCGCGACGGCGACGACCGGCAATTGCTTGGAGATTGAGGCTGATGAACGGGAGTCTGGGAAAATGACGAAGTCGATAGCCATCGTGACCGGTGCGGCGGGCGATATCGGCGCTGCGATCGCAGCAAGGCTCGCCGATGACCATGATGTCGTGTTTCTCGCCGATATCGATGCTGCGGCTGCGACCGCTGTGGCTGCGAAGCTCGGGCCGGCCGATCGCTTCGTCGCCGCCGGGTGCGATGTGACCAGCGAGGCGAGCATATCGGAATTGGCCGGACGCGCCGCCGAAGCCGGCCTGGTGCGAACCCTGGTCAACAATGCCGGCGCGGCGCGGGCCACCAGTCTGCACGAGACGACGCCGGAGATCTGGCGGGCGGACAATGCGCTCAATCTCGAAGCGGCATTCCTGTGTTTCCGCGCCTTCGAGCCGATGCTGAAGGCCTCGAAGGGTTCCGTCGTCAACATCGCCTCGGTCAACGGCATGAATGTCTTCGGGCACCCGGCCTATAGCGCCGCCAAGGCCGGCCTCCTGCATTTCACCCGGCTGGTCGCCGTCGAATACGGCAAGTTCGGCATCCGCTCCAATGCCGTCGCCCCCGGCACGGTGAAGACGCAGGCCTGGGAGAAACGCGCCGCCGCCAATCCGAATGTTTTCGAGGAGGCGCGCCGCTGGTATCCGCTGCAGCGTGTCGTCGATCCGAAAGATGTCGCCAATGCCGTGGCCTTCCTTGCCGGTCCGCTCGCCGCCGCCATTTCAGGCGTCTGCCTGCCCGTCGATTGCGGCCTCACCGCCGGCCAGGCCGAGCTGGCGCGAACCTTCTCGCAGTCGGAACATTACTGAAATTCAGGGCTGCGATCTCCGAGCCGAAACGATAACATGACCTTCCGGACTGCCCGCCGCGGCTGCGCCTGCCGATTTCCCTGACAATTGATGACCCCATGAGCCGCCTTTTCCCCGACGTCTTTCGCAATCCGGCGATCCGCGCCAGCATGATCGCCATTTTCACCTTCGGAATGGCGGGGGCGATGACCGCGCCCTATCGTTCGATCATCGGCATCCGTGAACTGGGCTTGAGCGACGGCCTCTATTCCGCCCTCAGCTTCGCCTCGGCGGCGGTGAACGTCGTCGTCAGCGTCCTGCTCGGCAATCTTGCCGACCGGCTCGGCGAGTATCGATCGGCGATGATCGGCGCCTGCATTTTCGGCATCGTCGGTTACGGCATGGTCTATGCCTTTCCGAGCGCGGCCATCTTCGCCCTCAGCGGGCTGCTGCCGCTGCCGATCTTCGGAGCGCTGAATTCGCTGCTGTTTGCCAATGCGCGCGCGGCGATGCAGGGCATGAACCGGAATGACATGGTGACGGCCAATTCAGGCGTGCGCGCGATGATCTCGCTCTCCTGGGTGCTGATCCCCGGCATCACCGGCCTTGTGCTCTCCGGTGCATCGAGCATGCTGCCGGCCTATCTCTTTGCCGCCGTCTCCTGCCTTCTGTGCCAGGGCATCATCCTCTTCGCCTTGCCGAAGCGGGCGGGAACGGAGATGGCCGCGGCTCACCACCTCAGCTATCTCGGCGCGCTCAGGCAGGTGGTTTCGCCGCGGATTTCGGCGCATATCGCCGGCGTCGCGCTGATATCAAGCACGCTGCATCTGAACGACGCGCTTCTGCCGCTGATCGCCACCGGTGCTGCGCATGGTCGGCTGAGCGACGTCGGTATTCTCGTCGGCATCGTCGCCCTGCTGGAGATCGTCTTCATCATCGTCTGGTCGCGGGTTGCGCGCGACGCCGGCCAGATGACGGCGCTCGCCGCCGGCACGATCATCTATGCCCTGTTCCTCAGCCTTCTCGGCTTTGCCTCTGAGCCATGGCACCTCTATGCGCTGACCTTGCTCGCCGGCATAGGCGCTGCCGCAATCATCAGCATTCCAATCACCTATCTGCAGGATCTGATTGCCGATCGGCCGGGCCTCGGCAGCGCTTTGATTTCCGTCAATATCTTTGCCAGCGCCGGCATCGGCGCGCTGGTCTTTGCTGTCGGCACATCGGTCGCGGGTTATTCCGGAACCGCCATGCTGAGCGCCGTCACCGGCCTGTCGGGGATCACCATTCTCGGTCTCCTGCACAGACGCAGTGCCGTTGCGGCCGATGACGCCGAGACCCAATAAGACCTGGTCGAGAATGTGGCTTTCATCGCTATCCGTCTTGTGACAAGGGTGAGGCACCATTTCTTTTGAAGGTCACATGAAGGCGATCTCCGGCACGAATCTCGAGCAGGCCAAGTCTCACAACCGGCGTGTGGTGATCGAGGCCGTGCGGACGCACGGTCCCTTGTCGCGCGCGGCGATCGCCCGGATGACGGCGCTGACCGCCCAGACGGTGTCGAATATCGTCGAGGAACTGGAGCGGTCGCATCTGCTCGTTCCAGCCGAGGCGCAGAAGCTGGCGCGGGGACAGCCGATCATTCCCTATTCCATCAATCCCGCCGGCGCCTATTCGATCGGCCTCGAACTCGGCCGCCAGCGCGCCAGCGGCGTGCTGACGGATCTTTCCGGCGTCGTCCGCGCGCGCATCGAGCGCCATGTCGAACATCCCGATCCGCAACGGGCGATGCCGGCGCTGCAAGCGATCGTCGAGGACCTGCAGCAGGCCTTCGCCTTCGATAGGAACCGGCTGCTCGGCGTCGGCATGGCCCTGCCCGGCCGCTATGCCGATGGCGGCATCACCTCCCTCAGCCCGCAGAGCCTGCCCGGCTGGCAGGATTTTCCTGTGGGGCATGAGCTGGAACAGCGGGTCAGGGTGCCGGTGCTGGTCGAAAACGACGCGACCGCGGCCGCGATCGGCGAGCGTCTTCACGGCGTCGCCCGCGGTTTGAGCAGTTTCGTCTATCTGTTTCTGGCCGGCGGCGGCGGCATCGGCGCCGGCATGTTCCTCGACGGCCATCTCTACAAGGGCAGCCGCAACAATGCCGGCGAGATCGGCCACATCATCGTCGAGCCGCACGGTAAGCTCTGCAACTGCGGCAAACGCGGCTGCCTGGACCGCTACGTCTCACCGACCGTCGCCTATGAATTCATGGGCATCGCCAATGCCGAGGAGCTTTCGCCGGACGATCTCGACGCGCTGATCGCCAGGGGCGGCGAAGGCCTGGACGCCTGGCTCGACCAGGCCGTCCAGCCACTGCGGCAGACCCTCGACTTTCTCGAACTTGCCTTCGACCCGCAGACCATCGTGCTCGGCGGCAGCATATCGACCTCGCTGATGGCCCGGCTCGCCGAGCGGCTGGAACCGCTGCACGTGCCGATCGATCCCGACCGGAAGCGGGCCGTGCCTCGCGTCATGATCGGCATGACCGGCAAGGACACGGCCATCCTCGGCGCCGCCGCCCTGCCGATCTTCTCCGAAACCAATCCGCGCTTCGACGTGCTGCAGAAGCCGGTCGGCTAGAGCATGATGCCGAAAAGTGTGAGCGGTTTTCGGGCGACATCATGCTCTAACCCTTTAATTTAGAACAGGATTCAGATTTTAGGCCGACCGGGCCTAAAATCATCCTGTTCTAGGCGAAGGACGACCGGCTATTCAAACAGAATGAGGCTTGCCGGCGTTGGCGGCATCGGCTTGACCGTGACGCCGGCAAGGCCGGCCAGTCTTGCCATATCAGCCAGCTCACTTTGCGTATAAGCGTCGCCCGCCGGCGTGCCGGCGAGCATTTCCCAGGAGAAGGCCGCCGGAAAAGGCGGCGACACGCGATCCTCGTTCGGCACGAAATCGACCGCAACGATCCGGCCATCCTCGGCAAGGCTCGCGATGATCTTTCGCAACAGCCCTGCGCATGTCGGCAGATCGAAGTGGTGCAGAAAATTTGGCAGCAGGACGAGATCATAATCCCTGCCCCAGTCGACATCGAAGGCACTGCCGGCGATCGTCCGGTAGCGGTCAGCCACGCCGGCTCTTTCCGCATTCTGCCGCGACAGCTCCAATACGGCGGCCCAATCGACGGCGACGATCTCCGCCGATGGCAGGGCCTTCGCAATTTCGATCCCGAAAAGGCCGGGACCGGCAGCGATGTCCAGAACCTTTTTGGGAGATCTCGGCCAGCCGGAGATTTCGTCGGCCAGTATTTTGGCGCTGAGGCCGGTAAACGAGCCCATGCCGCGCGCAAACTTCAACCAGACGGGGTTGTCCGGCGACATGTTCGCGAGCCCGGCCGAACCGCCGTTTCGCACGACGGCGGCCGGATCGCGCAGAAAATTATCCAGTATTTCCGGTGCGGCGACGAACTCGACAGCGGAGCCCATATAGGCCGGCGAATTGCGATCGAGGAACATCCGGGTCGCCGGCGTCATCCGGTACTGCCCGCTTTCCTTTGTCAGGAAACCATGGACCACCAGGTAGTCGCACAGGATGCGCACCCCACGCTCCGCAGCACTTGTTGCCGACGCCAGCGATGCTGCAGTTTTGCCCTCGCCGATATGCGTAAACAGTTCGAGTTCGATCGCCGCCCTGATCGCTGCCGTTTTTCGACAGGCAAACAGGGCATCGACCACGAGTTCGGGCGACACGACGCCGGCATCGACGGTTGTTTCCATTGGGATCCCCCCGGAGCCTTCGATCGGTCTTGCCTGGCAGCTCCAGCCGCGGGAATTATGCGTGCATTCGCCTATTCTACAATACTTACCACGCTAACCCGATCGGGTGCCCCAGCGGCCTATGTCTCGGCGGCGGCCGGTCAGGACCGTTCTATCACGGTCCCGATCCTCGCCTTACGACTGTTGTAGCCCGTAAAGCAGCGGCATCAGCCCTGCGAGCGCCTTGAATCGCTCCCATGATTTGGAGGAAGGCTTCGTCCAGCCGGTTTCGGCGAGCCCTGAGATGCGCGGGAAAACGAGGCGGTCGAACACGGCGCGGTCCGTCATCGGTTCCGACCAGATGCAGGCCTGGATGCCGAGCAGTTTCTGCTTCTGCGCCGCCGTCCAGCCACTGAGCGGATCGAAATTATAAAGTTTTTCCGCGTCCGACGTTCCCGCCCAGCTGGCGCCCGGCTCGTCCCAGTCTGGCCGCAGCGCCATGTCGAGGTAATAGACCTGTCCGGGGCAGACGACCATGTCGTAGCCGCGTTCGGCGAGCTCGGCCGAGACCTCGACATTGCGCCAGCTGCAGAGATAGCTCTTCGATTTGTCGATGACATCGCCGTGCGCTGCCTCTTCCCAGCCGCCGGTGATGCAGCCCTTGCTCGCCAGGAAACGCTGCACGCGTTCGAGGAACTCCGCCTGCAGGATGGCCGCACCCGAACCGTGGATATCGTCGGCGCCATGCGTGTTCGTCACGACGTTCAGCCGTTTGGCATGGGCATCGGCAACCGCGTCGCCGGCCACAGTGCGAAGGCGGTCGAGCGCTGCCGGCGAGCCGGACCACGCCCCGAGCGGCACCTCGTCGGCGCCGAGATGGATCACCTTGAACGGGAAGAGCTCGATGAGTTCCGTCAGGATGGTCTCGACGATCTCGTAGGTCTTTTCGAGGGCCGGATTGATGCAATTGTCGGGAAAGCCCTGAACCGAATAATAGCTGCCGGTCTCGGCCGGATCGCGCAGTTCGGGTATCGCCTGCTGCATGGCGTAGCAATGGCCGGGCATGTCGATCTCCGGCACGATCTCGACGCCGAAGCTCTTTGCCTCAGCGACGATCTCGCGGATGACTGATTTGGGATAATAACCGCCCGTGCGGGCCGGGCTGGAGCCCAGCAGCGGCGGCACGGCAAGGCCGTGGCCGCGCCAGGCGCCGATTTCGGTCAGCGCCGGATAGGCGTCGATCTCGACGCGCCAGGCCTCGTCGTCGGAAAGGTGCCAGTGGAAGCGGTTGAGCTTGTTCCAGGCCAACACCGCGATCAGCTTCTTGACCTCGGCCGCGCCGTAAAACTGGCGGGCGACATCGAGATGCAGGCCGCGCCAGCCCATCGCCGGCTCGTCGACGATCTCGCCGGTTCCAGGAAACTGGAAGACCCCGGGATGCAGCCTTGCGCCGCGCCAGATCTGGCCGAGCGTCACCAGACCGTAGAGAAAGCCGGTGCGGCTGCTCGCCTCGACCGTCAGCCTCTCCTCGTTGAAGCTCAGCCGATAGGCTTCGGGGCCGAAGCCGGCGGCATCCTTGAGGATGACCGGGACGGCGCCTTCCGCCTCGGTGCGCACGATGCCTTCGACGGCGAAGAGATGCTCCACCAGTGCCGCGAAGCTGTGTGCTGCCGCCTCGCCTTCGGCACTCTGCGCCCGCGGGGCGAAACCGGCCGGCAGCGGACGACGGGAGGCGACCGCCACATGGTTCGGCCAGGGAATGATCGACACCTGAACCGGCGCGTTGACGGGAACCGGATAGATCTCGGCGCCCCGTTTCAGCGGCGCGTTGCTGACCGAAGAGCGGGTCGGCTCGATACCGAGCACGATGGTGCCGCCATCGGACAGTGCGAGATAGGCGCTCGTCGCGCCGTCCGTCCAGTGGCGGAACTGCCAGCTCAGCGCATAGACCGAGATCGTCCAGGTCTCGCCGACGGCGAGAACGAAATCGGCCGGCGGCTGGAATTCGGTGAAATTGGAGAGCCGCTGCGAGACCGTCGCACCCTCTACCCGCCCGGCCGGATCGACCCGGCCCGGACCGCTGATGCAGAGCGAGAAGCCCGAAATCGGCTCGCTGCCGAGATTCTTGAGGCGCAGGACATAGGAGAACTCCTTGCCGTCGGCAGGCGGGTTCCAAAGGGTTTCGAGCCGCAGGGCTTTCGGTCGCGGTGTGGACATGGTCGCTTCTTCCTTCTTGAAAATCAGCTCTTGGGCATGCCGGCGTCGGCCACGCCGGGCGCGCGGATGAAATGGTTAGGCCCGACCTGTTCGATCACGGTCGATTCCGGGCGGCTCAGCGAACGCACCTTTTCCGCCTGTTCGAGGAAACGTGCGCTGCCGCCGGTCACGAACGGCCTGCTGCCGTCGGGAACGGCGGAAAGCAGCAGCCTTGTATAGGGATGGCTGGGATGGGAGAGAACCTCCTCGGTGTCGCCCCATTCGACCATCTGGCCGGCAAACATCACGACGATCTCCTCGGCCACATGCGCCGCGGTTGCGATATCGTGGGTGATATAGAGCATGGCGAGATCGTTTTCCCGCTTCACCCCGGCAAGCAGATCGAGAATATCCTTGCGGATGGAGACGTCGAGCATCGAGGTCGGCTCGTCGGCGACCAGCACGCTTGGCGCGACGGCAAGAGCCCGGGCGATGTTGACGCGCTGCCGCTGCCCGCCGGAGAGTTCATGCGGGAATTTCTGCCTGGTCACGTCAGGGTCCAGCCCGACGCTTGCGAGCAGCCGGGCAATCTCCTCGGCAAGATCCGACCGGGAGGTAGCGGGCCGATGCAATTGCAGCGGCCGCGCCAGATGATGGCTGACGGTGAAGGCCGGGTTGAGCGACGAGAACGGATCCTGGAAGACCATCTGCACTTCCCGGCGGTAACGGCGTTCAGCCCCAGCCTCGCCGCGGGCGGTCAGCTCCTGCCCGCGGAAAAACAACCTGCCGCCGGAGGGCTTGTCCAGGCGCGCGATGATGCGGGCGCAGGTCGTCTTGCCGCAGCCGGATTCGCCGACGAGCGCCAAAGCCCGACCGGGAAAGAGCGAGAAGGACACGCCTTTCAGCGCCCGCACCGGGCCGAAATCGCGCTTGATATCCTCCAGCCGGATCACGGCTTCGGCCATAACGGGATTTGCCTGCGCTTTCATGCCACGACTCCCGAGAGATGCGGATTGCCGGGAAGCTGCGGAATGGCGTTCCAGAGCTTCCGCGTATATTCGTGCTTCGGCGCATGAGCGACCTGGCCGACATCGCCCACTTCGACGAGCTCGCCCTTCAGCATGACGCCGATGCGCCGGCAGAGCTGCGCCATCAGATGCAGGTCATGGGTGATGAAGAGCACGGAGAAGCCGTAGCTGCGCTGCAGGTCGACGACCTGTTCGAGGATTTCCCGCTGCACGACGACGTCGAGCGCCGTCGTCGGCTCGTCCATGATGATGAGTTCGGGTCTGAGCGCCAGGCAGATCGCGATGACGATGCGCTGGCGCATACCGCCGGAGAACTGATGCGGATAATCGCCGATGCGATGGGTGGGAATGCCGACGAGGCGGAACATCTCCTCGGCCCGCGCCCGGGATTCCGCCTGCGAGCAGCCGGCGTGCCGGCGCAGGACGTCGTGGAACTGCGCCTCGACCCGCATCAGCGGATTGAGCGAATTCATCGCGCTCTGGAAGACCATGCCGATGCGCTTCCAGCGGATTGCCTGCAGCTCGCGTTCCGGCAGTTTGAGCAGATCCTGCCCGGTGAGCCGGATGCTGCCGCCGCTGATCCAGGCGGGCGCCTTGGAAAGCCGGGTGATGGCATAGGCGATCGTGCTCTTGCCGCAGCCGGATTCGCCGGCAAGCCCGAAGATCTCGCCGCGGCCGATATTGAAGGACACGTCCTTGACGGCGCGGAACTCTCCCTTGTCGACGAGATAGTCGACGTTGAGTTTTTCGATTTCCAGCAGATTGTCGCTCATCGGCCAGGCTCCAATTCCCGGTTGCGGGCGCGGTTGAGGCGGAACCAGCGGGTCAGCGCCGGGCCGGAGCGGAGCTGCGGATTGGCGATCTCGTCGAAGGTGAAATTCAACAGGGCAAGCCCAAGGCCGGTCAGCGCGATGCCGAGCGCCGGCACTCCGATATCCCACCAGGCGCCGACCATGATCGCCGAGGAGTTCTGGGCGTTGTAGAGCATCGTGCCCCAGGAGACTTTCAGTGGATCGCCGAAGCCGAGATATTCGAGCGTCGTCTGGGCGACGATGGCGTAGATGATGCTGCCGACGAGGTTGATGCCGATCAGCGTCGTCAGGTTCGGCAGGATTTCCACGAAGATGATGCGCCAGGCCGGCTCGCCGATCATCTTCGAAGCCGTGACGAAATCGCGATTGCGCAGCGCCATCGTCTGCGACCGCGTCATGCGGGCGCCCCAGGGCCAGGAGGTCAGCGCGATGATCGTCATGATCGTCAGCGGTCCCACCGTGCCGGCGAAGGAGGCGAGCAGGATCAAGAGCGGCATGTTCGGGATGACGAGCACGGCATTCGTCGCAAGGTCGAGACAGGCATCCGTCCTGCCGCCGGCATAACCGGCGATAAGCCCGATGGCGGTGCCGAGAACGGTGATGGCAATGCCGGTGGCGAAACCGACCGAAAGCGAGCTGCGGGCGCCCCAGACGAACTGGCGATAGACGTCCCGCCCCATTTTCGTGGTGCCGAGAACATGTTCGATCGACGGCGGCTGATGCGAGCGTCCGACCCGCGCTCCGGGCTCACCGGGGGCGACGAGTGGCGCAAACAGTGCCATCAGCCACAGGACGGCGATGATGATCAGGCCGGCCAGCGCCTTTTTCTGCTTGAGGATAGGCCACAGCGTAAAGCTCATCACGCGGCCTCCCGCAATCTCGGATCGACAAAGCCGTAGATGATGTCGACGAGGAAGTTGGCGCCAAGGGTCGCGAGCGTCATCAGCAGCAGCTGCCCCTGGATGACGGGATAGTCGCGGGCGATGCTCGCGGTGTAGAGCGTCAGTCCCAGGCCGGGATAGTTGAAGACGATCTCGGTGACGATCGAGCCGCCGAAGACGGCGCCGAGCATCAGCGCCAGATTGGTCAGCACGGGAAGCATGGCATTGCGGGCGCCATAGCTGAACATCACGGTGAGGTGGCTGAGCCCCTTGGCGCGGCCCATGGTCACATAGTCCTCGCCGAGCACCGAGATCATCGACGAACGCATCGTCGTCTGGAATTCGCCGATCAGAAACGGCGAAAGCGTCAGGACCGGCAGGATCGCATGCATGAAGACGCTGCCGGCGAAGGTGAAGTTGAAGGCGGGGTCGAGATTGGGATCATAGGCATAGCCCACGGGAAACCAGCGCAGCGAAACGGCGAAGACGAAAAGCGTCGTCAGCGCGACGATGACGGGCGGCACCGAAATCATGATCACCGAGAGCGGCGAGACGATCGTGTCGAAACGCCCGCCGCGGCGCCAGGCCGAAACCGCGCCCAGCACGACACCGACGCAGAGGGAAAAGATGATCGCCGTCGTCACCAGGAAGATGGTCCAGAGCGTCGAGCGGCCGAGCACCTGGACGACGGTCTGGGGATAATATTTGACCGAGACGCCGAGATCGAGAGTCGCAAGCCCCTTCAGATAATCGGCGAATTGCCAAAGCATCGGCTGGTCGACCGCGCCGAAGCGCGCCTTGATCGCCTCGACTGCGGCCGGCGTTGCCCGCGGACCGAGCTGGGCAACCATGGCATCGACCGGGCTCCCCGGCATCAGCCGGGGAAGGATGAAGTTCACGACGATGGCGAACGCCAGCGCGACCGCATAGACGCCGAGGCGCCGGCTCGAAATGCGCATTTCCGCTCCCTCGCTGGGGTTAGCTGACCGGCTTGAGACGCAAGAGATGCATCAGGCGCATGCGGTTGTTGTCGTGATCCTCCGGGTTCATCACCGGATCCTTGTCGGTGACCCAGCCGGTGAAGCGCTTGCTGGAGAACTGATACCAGGTCGGGCCGTTGAAGACGGGAACGACGGGGAAGTCGTCGGCGATCAGCAGCTGAATGTCGTTGAAGATCTTCTTGTGATCCTCATCCGAAGTCGCCTGCAGATATTGATCGAAAAGCGCGTCCAGTTTCGGGTTCGAATAACGCGAGGGCGCGCCGGTGATGCGTCCGCCATAGGCTGTGGAAAGGCTCTGGTAATAGCCGCGGAACGGGGTTGCGCCGTCGGCACGGGAGTTCATGACGACCTCGAAACTGCCGTCGATGATCTCTTTGCGCCATTGTTCATATTCCGGAGTGGCGACCGACGCGTTGATGCCGGCAGCACGCAGTCCTTCGACCGCGATCTGGACGGCATCGATCCAGTCCGTCCAGCCGTTCGGAACGATGATCGGGAAGGCGATCGGCTTGCCGCTCGGGGTTGTGCGGAAGCCGTCGGCGCCCTTCTTGAAGCCGGCATCGTCGAGGATTTTGCTGGCCTTCTCGGTATCGAAGCCCATGAAGGCGTCCTTGTCGCCTTCCGCCTGTTTGTTGCGCCAGCTTTCGAAGCGCGGCGGCAGGCCGGTCGCATGTTCGTTGACGACGGGATAGCCGAAGCCGGCAATATCGACCATCGACTTGCGATCCATGGCGAGGCTGAAGGCATGGCGGAAGTTCAGGTCCTTATAGGCCTCGAGGTTGCCGTCATTGCCGCTCTTGAAATTCATCTGGAAGGCGACGGTTTCGGCCGGCGGCTGCCAATAGCCGTTGTGGCCGGCATCCAGGGTCACGAAGGTCTTGTCGATCTGCGGAATGAAAGAGCCGATCCAGTCCATGTTGCCCTCGGGCAGAATGGCCAGCATCTGGTCGTTGCCGGAGATCTGCGGCAGCCTGAGACAATCGACATGCAGCGAGGCGGCATCCCAGTAGTTCGGGTTGCGGCACTGCTCGTAGACCTGCGGCGTGAAGCGGCGCAGCTCGGTCATCGGGCCGGAACCGACCGGCTTCTCGTTTTTGAAGGCGACGGGATCGGAAACGTCCTTCCAGATATGCTCGGGAACGACGGCGAGATCGGCAAGCGTTTCCGGGAAATCAGAGTTGACGGATTTGAGATCGATCTTCACCTCGGTCGCCGACGGCGTCTCGACCGAGGCGACGCTCTGACCGACGCCGACGGTATCGAGGGCGGCGTTCTTCAGCATCAGATCGATCGTATATTTCACGTCGGCCGAGGTCAGCGGCTGCCCGTCCGACCATTTGAGATCGGGGCGCAGCGTATAGGTGACCGATTTCATATCCGGGGAGAATGTGTAGGCGGTCGCCAGCCGGAAGACCGGCTTGCCGCCGTCCTCGGCATTGAAGATGACCAGCGGCTCATAGATGAAATCCATCGTGCTCTGCCGGCGGCCGGCAAGATCGAACGGGTTGAAGTTCTGAACCCAGCTGGTCTGCTCCTCGATATGCATCGTCAACACCGATTCAGCGGCCGCACCGCCCGCCCCGAGAGCGACGAGCGTCGTCAGCGCGGTTGCCGCCGCTGAGCCGGCACGTCTGGAAATGTGGCGGAATAGGCTTTTGCTCGATCTCATTCCAACGTTCCCCTGTTGTTTATTTTTGTAGTCAATCAAATTGATTTAATATTGATAGTCAGTTTCCCGCCGATGCGTCAATTGCCGATTTCAAACTTTTTGCAGGCGGGCATAAGGGCGGATCGCAAGCGATGCAAAACCAGTTGGCGCATAAAACGCCCGGTTCACATTCTCAGATCCAACATCGCGCCTGGCCTTCCCGGTCAGGCTCGATTCTAGTTGGTGACCCTTTCGCCCGGATATGCCGGTTGACATGTCGATCGCTAACATGGTCGGTATTGTCACCGGGCTGGAAAATGCCCGTTCGCGGGATCATCGTATGCTGAAACGACCCGAGCCTGCCCGTCCTGATAAACCGCCCGCCATCGTCTGGCTCGGCTTCCTCGCCATGTGCGTCGGCATGTTCATGGCGATCCTCGACGTGCAGGTGGTGGCGACATCGCTGCCGACCATCCAGTCGGCGCTGGGTATCGACCCGGATCAGATGAGCTGGATACAGACGACCTATCTGATCGCCGAAGTGGTGGCGATCCCGCTGACCGGCCTGCTGACGCGGCTGCTTTCGATGCGATGGCTGTTCGTGACCGCCATCAGCCTGTTCGTCGCAGCCTCGGCCGGCTGTGCTGCCAGCGGCAGCTTCGGCGAACTGGTCGCCTGGCGGGTGCTGCAGGGCTTTTCCGGCGGAACCCTGATCCCCTCGGTGTTTTCGGCCGTGTTCATTCTGTTCCCGAACGAGCGGCAGGCGCTGGCGACGACGATCGCCGGCGTGCTGGCGGTGCTGGCACCCACCGTCGGGCCGATCGTCGGCGGATGGCTGACGGAGACCTATTCATGGCACTGGCTGTTTCTGATCAACATCCTGCCGGGCATTGCCTCGGCCATCCTGGCCGCCCGCTTCCTGCCGAGGCAGGCGGCCGATCCGTCCGAACTTCGGCATCTCGATGGCCTGTCGCTGCTGCTGATGGCTTCAGCGCTGACGAGCCTGGAACTCAGCCTGAAAGAGGCGCCGAGCAGCGGCTGGACTTCAGCCTATGTGCTCGGCTTGCTGGCGGTCTGTCTCGTATCGGGCGGCGCGTTTATTGGGCGAACGCTGCGTTGGCGCCGGCCGATCGTCGATCTCGGCAATTTCGGCGACCGGAACTTTCTCGTCGGTTCGACCTTAAGCTTCGTGCTCGGCATCGGCCTGTTCGGCTCGGTCTATCTGATGCCTGTCTTCCTTGCCTTCGTCAGAGGCCATGACGCTCTCGAAATCGGCATGACGATGCTGGTCACCGGCATCGCCCAGCTGATCACGGCGCCTGTCGCGGTTGCGCTGGAGAAGCGTTTGGACGCGCGGTTGCTGTCGGCCGCCGGTTTCGCCCTGTTTACGGTCGGCGTCGGCATGAGCGCCTTTCAGGATCCCCGTTCGGATTACGATGCGATGTTCTGGCCGCAGATCGTGCGCGGCGTCGCCATCATGTTCTGCCTGCTGCCGCCGACGCGGCTGGCGCTCGGCACGCTTCCGGCCGATCGCATTCCTGATGCCAGCGGGCTCTTCAATCTGATGCGCAATCTCGGCGGCGCTATCGGCATCGCGCTGATCGACACCATCATCTACACCCGCTCGGAACCGCTGGGCCAAAGTCTCTGGGCGCGCCTTCAGGCCGGCGATGTCGACGCCGCGGCATTCGTCGGCGCACCGCTTCCGGCCATATCGGGCCATAGCGGCAGCTTCGATGCGGAGACCACGGCGCTGCTTGATCCCTTGGTTCAGACCGCGGCCAGCGTTCAGGCTATCAACGAAGCCTGGATGGTCGTCGCCATCCTCACCGGCTGCGCCCTCGTCTGCGTGCCCTTCGCCAGACGGCCGGCGCCGGGGTGAAGACCGTCGCTGACAATGGCAGGTCACCCCAAATGGGCAATGGTCATAGTGCCGCCACAGAATTCGATCCATTCATGCTCGAGATACAAGCGGATGGCGAAAAATGAGATTGCTGGCTCTTCTTGCTGTGGCCGTTTTGCTGACGGTGGTTCAAGCTCACGCCCAAGTTTATGAACCGTATGGTGGATACGACGAATACGGAGGCTACGACTATGATGACCCGTACAGCCCGTATCCACCTCCGCCGTATTACGACCCCGCCCCTCGCTATCAGCGACCTCTGTATGATCGCAGGGAACCCTCGACACGAAGCGCAAGGGGAACCATCGTGATCGCCACGCGTGAGCACACCCTTGTTTACATGACGTTATCGGGTGAGCAGTTCGCCTACCCAATCGCCGTCGGCCGCGAAGGCAAGCAATGGTACGGATCAACCCGGGTCGTATCCAAGCGAATGCATCCCGAATGGCGGCCAACGGTGGGCATGCGGCAGAAGAACCCAAGGCTTCCGGCGGTCGTGAAGGCAGGCCCTGCCAATCCGCTTGGAACCCGCGCAATTTACCTTGCCGACGGGCTGCTCCGCATCCACGGCACCAACGACCCCGCCTCCATCGGAACCAATGCTTCGAGCGGTTGCTTTCGGATGTACCGCGAGGACGTCGAGGAACTTTACGATATGGTCCAGCCGGGGACCCGAGTGATCGTCCAGCGGTAATCGGATCGGGTGCGGTCGCAGCCCCTTTACGCGTTCATCGGGCGACATTCTCGGCTTCGCATACTCGCGCGTTGTGCTACTAGCTGCAGAAATGCGGGCCTATGTCGTCGACAAGCAACCAGTTGCATGAAAACAGGTAAACAGAAATGCTGATCAAGCAAACCGACTATCATCGGATTTATCGAATTATCAATAGCTTGATCCTGAATGAGAACGGAAATCCCGCGCACGCCTGCATGTACTTCGCTACATTCGGCTCGTTCATTCTCGAACGGCACTATAAGGTGAAAGCGACGCCCAAAGGCGGTCTTGCGGCATATAATCTGGATGGGACAATGATCCTGTTTGCCGACCACCGTGAGGATGGTTACGTCACAGGAGCTGGTGAGAATTTCCATTGCTGGGTCGAAGCAGAGGGTTGGGCCATTGATTTCATGGCCCCTGCCTTCTCAGAGACAGCGGCAGGTCTCCAGGTCCCGTCAAAGATGTTTCAACGGCCCCTGTCATCCATGGCGTCCAGCATCAATGGTTTGAATCACTCTGGAGATTTCTTCTATTTGTCCGAACCTGCCGCGACCGCCGCTCGTTTTCAGGATTGGCACAAAAATGCGATGATCGGTGATCTTGCGAGTGTTGCAGCAACGTGGTTTCGAAAGACTCCTAAAAATATGGCTGCCGCTATCTCAGTGGGCAATCAGTCAGGCAAGACCAGAAGCGTTCCTCTTGTCGGCAATCCGCTTGTCGGCAGTTGGTGAGAGCGACGCACCACGGCTCTAGCGGAATTGTCTACTGCCTTTCTCGCCGCAACTGGCTCAGGAAGGCGCGCCAGCGTTCAGGCGATCAACAGCCTGGATGGTCGTCGCCGTCCTTGACCGGCTGCGCGCTCGTCTGCGTGCCCTTTGCAAGACGGCCGGCGTCAACGTGACTAGGTGGTTGCCGCCCCCTCCTTGGATGGAATTAACAGTCCGCTCTACTTCTTAACAGCGGTCGCCGGTTCACGGAGACCGCTATTGTCTTGTTTAGTCGTGACGAGAGCCGGCGGCCATCGCGTAGCCAACGTTTTCACCGCCATAGCGTCGGACGCGGATGTTTGCTTGTTCCGCATGACCTGCAAAGCCTTCCATCAGGCAGAGCCGCGAAGCATAACGACCGATCTGGGCAGACGCTTCATCGGTTAGAATGCGCTGGTAGGTGCATGTCTTCAGGAATTTGCCGACCCAAAGCCCACCGGTATAGCGGGCCGCTTTGTCCGTCGGCAAAGTATGGTTGGTCCCGATGACCTTGTCGCCGAAAGCCACGTTGGTCCGGGCACCCAGGAACAGTGCGCCATAGTTCTTCATGTTGTTGAGGAAGTAGTCTGGGTCGGCGGTCATAACCTGAACATGCTCGGAGGCGACCCGATCCGCTTCAACCACCATCTCCTCGACAGACTCGCAAAGGATGATCTCGCCGTAATCTTCCCATGCCTTCGCAGCTATTTCTCTCGTCGGCAAAATCTGCAGGAGGCGTTCGATCTCAGAGAGCGTGTCGGTCGCGAGCTTGCGCGAATTGGTGATGAGCACTGCCGGAGAGTTCGGCCCATGCTCCGCTTGGCCCAGCAGGTCCGTGGCCACGATCTCACCGTCGACGCTGTCGTCCGCGATCACCAGCGTTTCCGTCGGACCTGCAAAAAGATCGATACCGACCTTGCCGAACAGTAGACGTTTGGCTTCGGCGACGTAAGCATTGCCAGGCCCAGCCAACATGTCGACCGGAGCGATGGTCTCCGTGCCGTATGCCATGGCCGCAATGGCCTGGACACCACCCATGCAATAGATTTCGTCAGCGCCTGCCAAGGACTGAGCCGCGACGATCTTGTCAGCAATCTTTCCCTTGAAGGGCGGTGCGCAGGTGATAACGCGCTCGCAGCCAGCGACTTTTGCGGTGAGAACTGTCATATGCGCCGATGCAAGAAGCGGATATTTGCCACCTGGAACATAACATCCGACGTTCTGGATCGGGATGTTTCGGTGTCCAAGGACAACGCCCGGAACGGTCTCGACTTCGATGTCGAGCAGGCTGTTGCGTTGCGCCTGCGCGAAGTTGCGAATCTGATCCTGGGCAAATTCGAGGTCTTCGCGTTCCTGCTTCGTAAGGCTGTCGAGACTGTTCTCAATTTCGGCCTTGCTCAGCCGATAAGTTTGGCGATCAAAACCGTCGAAACGGTTTGAAAGTTCGCGGACCGCCCGGTCGCCGCCGCTTTCCACCTGTCGCAACAGCCCCTGTACCGCTTCGGTGAGAGCGGCATTGTCCATCGTTAGGGATGCCGCTTTCGGTGCTTTGATCTGTTCAGCCATTTTCGGCTTCCTTCATCTATGTTTGAGACTTGATGATTTGCAACGCGTCCCCCGTTAACGGGCGCTGGCGTTCACGAATGTGGCCGTTTCAGGCTGCAATGGTGCTCCGAAGATTTGCTGCGGCGGACCAATTTCGTGGATTTTACCCTGGTGGAAGTACGCGACCCGGTTTGACACCTCCCGTGCGAAGGACATCTCGTGCGTCACGACGATCATGGTCATGCCTTCCGCCGAAAGCATGCGCATCGTATCCAGCACCTCACCGACGAGCTGCGGATCGAGGGCGGATGTCACCTCGTCGAAAAGCATATAGTCGGGTGACATTGCCAGCGCTCGGGCGATTGCCATTCGCTGCTGTTGGCCGCCAGACAAACGTGAAGGGTACACGTCGAGTTTGGTGGAAAGCCCGACGTGCTGAAGTTTTTCCTTTGCGATTGCCTCGGCTTCGGCTCGGCTCTTTTTCAGAACTTTGCGGGGCGCAAGCATCACGTTCTCCAAGACCGTCAGGTGAGGAAACGCGTTCCATTGCTGGAAAACGATTCCGATTTTGCACCGCAGTTTGTTGAGATTGGTCGAACCTGAATGCACGTCGACATTGTCTACGACAATTCTTCCGCTGTTGATCGGCTCCAGACCGTTGATGGTCATGAGCATCGTCGATTTCCCGGACCCGGACCCGCCGATCAGCGAAACGACCTCTCCCTTGTCGATCTTGAGCGATACGCCCTTCAGCACTTCAAGATTGCCGAAGGACTTATGAACATCGGTGATCTCAATCATTTTCTTGCCACTTCTTTTCGAGCCGCGCTCCCAGGCGGCCAATCGGGAAGCTGATCGCAAAATAGATCAGCCCGGTGATGAGGAGAATGAACATCGGCTCCTGGATGCGCGTGATGATGCTTTGAGAAGCCCGAAGCAGCTCCATGATGCCGATCCAACTGACAAGCGCCGTGTCTTTCATGACGCTCAAGGTCAGGCCGATCCAGCCTGGCAGTGATGTTCGAAGAGCAATCGGAAAGACGATGTTGGTGAGATCCTGGGACCAGGTCATTCCGAGAGACCGCGATGCTCGCCGAGTGTTCGGCGGGACGGCTTGGACACCGGCTCGCACGATCTCGGTGCAGTAAGCCGCGGTATAAATTGCCAGCATGACGCAGGCGATGGTGAACGGTGCCCAGTTCAGCCCGATCACTGATTTGAGTGAGTTGGCCATTACGAACTGGATGAGGAGCGGAATCGACCTGAAGACGTCGAGCACCGCTCCGATCGGCGCGTTGACCCAGGTCGGAGCACTTGCGCGGACCAAGCCAAGGACGAGACCGGCGAACGTTCCACCCAGGACTGCCCAGAACGTAATAATGAGGGTGGTCCCCGCCCCTTTCAGCATGAAGACTACGTCATACCGCGTCAGGGCCGTATCGAACAAAGAGGAAAAGTCCATGATTTCCTCCTCAGTACCGGAACAGACGCCAGGCGGCGAGCCGGGCCGACAACGTCACAAACTTGGCGATTGCGTAGTACATGAATGCTGCGACGACGTAGAACTCGAATGTCCGATATGTCTTCACGTTGAATTCCTGGGTCACCCCATTGAGGTCGCTGTTCAATCCGACGACAACCCCGAGTGAAGTCAGTAGGATCGCCCACACCATCTGGTTGGTTATCGGATAGAAAGTGACGCGGATCAGTTGCGGAAAGGTGATCAACCGAAATGCCTTGACCGGCCCCATTCCAAGCGATCTTGCCGCTCTCGTCTGTGTGGGCGGGATGGCACGCAAACCGCCCCGAAATGTCTCGGCCAGATATCCGGCATTGTTGAACGCGATCCCCGCCAACAGAGCCGTCATGCTCCCAAGCTGAATCCCAAACGAACCAAGGCCGAAGTAGAACATGTAAATCTGAAACAGGGCCGGTGTATTGCGTGCAAGCTCGATCCAGGTGGTCGCGGCTCCGCGCACAAACTTCGACTTGGATTCCCCGGCCAATGCCAGGAGAACGGCAAAAACCACCCCAATCACCATCGAAGCGATGGCGATTTCAAGTGTCACAACGGCACCATAGAGCATATCGGGCAATGCTCGCTGTACCGCCGTCCAATGGAACTTGTAATTCATTTGACGAGTAACTCCCTCGGGGCAGCTGGGGTCAGGTGCAAGCATCCTGACCCCGATCGTTCGCCCTTATCGGTAAACGTTCGGCACGCTGAGAGAGGCTGGCTTGCCGCCGATCCACTTGGTGTACAGCTCGTCGTAGCGACCCGTGCGCGACTGCTGGTTGATGAAGAGGTTCAGATAGTTGAGCAAACCGTACTGTTCGCGAGGGGCCATCAGGCCGACGTAGTCGATAACGTAGGGAGCATCGCCGACCACCTGGAACTCAGGGTACTGCTTTGCTGCGGCGGCAGCCAACGTGGACGGCAGGATGGTGGCCTGAATTTGGCCTTGCTTCATCGCGAGGTAAGTATCGGCCTGAGACTGAAAGCCTTTGTATTCGCCACCGGCATTCCACTTTTCGACGTCTGTCTTGAGCGTCAGACCTTCGGCCGAGCCGGCAGGCGTGCCGACCACCTTGCCCTTCAGGTCTTCGTACGTCTTGATATTCGCGTCGCTGCGAGCGAGAATTACCGAGGTGAACGCGAAATAGGGAACAGTGAAGCCAATCGTCTTCGCGCGTTCCAAGGTGTCGGACGCTGAGGCAACGGCGATGTCGGCGCGGCCTGAAAGCAGGGCTGGAATGCGGTCGCCGAGAGGCGTTTCGACGATCTCCGGTTCGACGCCGAGAGCCTTGGCCAGGTCCTTGCACGTGTCGACATCGAAACCGGTCGGCTCCTGCTTCTCATCGCGGAAACCCATCGGCGCAAAGTCGAGCATGACCGCGCACCGCAGTTTTCCCGATTCAATGATATCGTCCAGATTGTCGGCGTATGAAGCACCGGTTGATGCACCAAGGACCAGAGCAGAGGCCAGAAGGTATGAGATTTTCATTTGCGTTCCCCAAAGTTGTCAGCAAAAAGCTGGCTTGACGGCGGGGATGATGCCTTTCAGCAATAGCGCGAACAATTTCGCATGACCTTGATTTGCGAAGCATTATGGCGCAATGTGTGCGTCAAGTTGCATCAGGGTGGAGAGTGCCTTGGACCATAGCCAGCGTGACGCGCGGATATTCGGGGCCAACCTGCGCACGCTCTGTGAACGGCAGGGCTCGATATCTGCCATATGCCGCAAGATCGCTATAAACCGGCAGCAGTTTAACAAGTACCTGTCGGGCACGCATGTTCCGTCTGACGCGAACCTGCGTCTCATCGCAAATCATTTCGGACTCAGCACCGCCATTCTTTTTTCCGATCCGGATGAACTGCGGACTCTGGTTGATGGAAACTTCTTCCATGCCATGATGACCGCAAAACAGATGCAAAAAATGCCAGGATTTGTCTCTGACATGGTGGTTGGAACGACTGCCTATGAGGACGACCTTGTCGGCGTCTACGACCGGTACCAATACTCTTCGATCTACAAAGGTTCGGTTCTGAAGTCGGTGTTCTGCATCTATCGAAACGGTGAGTTTCTCCAGCATTATTACGTCGAGCGCTTCCCGAGCTACGACGCTCCGAACAAGGCTGAGTACATTTTTAAATATTACGGCCTCTGCTTTGCCCTTGAGGACCGGGTCTTCACAATAGATGTCGAGGGTATTCAAAAGAACGAGATGACATCGGGCGTTTTCGCGGCGGTCAAGCGCAACACCAAGAAGTTCATGTACGGAATTGGCAGCGGTATCGCGGCCACCCAATTCCGCCAGCCTTACGCGACGAAGGTCGTGCTCCACTATCGAGGGCCGGGGCTTATCAAGCGAGAACACCTTGCCCAGTGCACCGTCCTTGAAGCAACCTCTCCTCGCATTCCACGAGAAGTCCTCCAATATCTTGGAGAAGACGGAGACATGATTTATTCGCGCTAACGACACAGTGACGCAATGATGAGCATTTGGTGCGTCCCATTGCTTCTATAAAGTTGAACGTAACAAATTGATCGATTTAACGACGACCGACAATTTCCGCTGAATCTCAATGACTCAGCGGAGACAGCAGTCAATGTCGGATGCGATACAAACGAAGCGGACGGAGCAAGACCCTCTGGGCGCGGTGGAAATTCCTGCCGCTGCCTATTACGGACCTCAAACAGCCCGCGGCATAGCGAACTTTCCGATATCCGGCATCCCGATCAGCCATTTCCCGACATTCATCCGGGCGCTCGCCCTCGTGAAGAAGGCAACTGCTCGCGCCAACGCCCGTCTGGGCGATCTCGATGCAGGCAAAGCCGGCGTGATCGCACAGGCGTGTGACGACATAGCCGCCGGAAAACTCGATGGCGAGTTTCCTCTCGACGTCTTTCAGGGCGGTGCCGGGACCTCCGCCAATATGAATGTGAATGAGGTGATCGCGAACCGGGCGCTTGAATTGATGGGCCTGCCGCGCGGCCGTTACGATGTCGTCCACCCGAACAATGACGTCAATCTTTCGCAATCAACCAACGATGTCTATCCGACGGCAATAAGGCTTGCGATCCTGCTCTCCTACGGAAAACTTCGAGAAGGTCTTGAGCTTCTGGCAGCCGAATTCGAGGCGAAGGCGGAGAGCTTCGGCGACATCATCAAACTCGGCAGAACGCAGTTGCAGGACGCCGTGCCGATGACGCTGGGGCAGGAGTTTCAGGCCTTCTCGACGACCCTTAGGGAAGATGTCGCCCGGCTAGCCGAGATTGCGGGCTTCTTCTACGAGATCAATCTTGGTGGCACGGCCATCGGTACCGGCATCAATACCAGCATTGAGTATCAAGCGCTTGCGGTCGAAGAACTGCGAGAGATAACCGGGCTGCCGTTGATCTCCGCAGGAAATCTTATCGAGGCGTGCTGGGACACCGGGGCATTCGTCTTGTTCTCCGGGATGCTGAAACGCACGGCGACGAAACTCTCGAAGATTTGCAATGACCTGCGCCTCTTGTCCAGCGGCCCCCGCGGCGGCTTGAACGAAATTAACTTGCCGCCCTTGCAGCCCGGTTCATCGATCATGCCCGGCAAAGTAAACCCTGTCGTGCCCGAGGTCGTCAATCAGGTCGCCTTTCAGATTATCGGATATGATCTGACCATCACGTTGGCGTCCGAGGCGGGTCAGCTGCAGTTGAACGTCATGGAGCCGGTCATCAGCTACAATATGCTGCATTCATTGGAGCTTCTGACAAACGCGGTCGAAGTGTTGCGAACGAAGTGCATCGCCGGAATCACCGCCAATCCGGAAGTATGCCGGCAGCATCTGGAGGCGAGTACCGCCGTTGCCACCGCCCTCACTCCCTTTATCGGCTATGAGCGGGCGGCGGACCTCGCCAAGCAGGTTTTGGCCACTGGAAAGACCATCCGACAGGCATTGGCCGAAGACCCCGTCCTTTCAACGAGTTTGATCGCCCGCGCGACTGACCCGAGCGTTTTGACAAGGCCATCGCGAGGCGGGGAAAACGTCTAAGTCAGCGGATTTTCCCCCAGCGCCATTTCGCAACGGCTTTGCCCCGCCTCACAACCAGCGATGCGGGGCAAAACCGCATTTCGCTGCACACGAGAAACATCATTCGCTTCTGAAGCAAGCTGACGCAGAAGGTAGTCCAATCTGCGTCGCATAATCGTTAGCTGCGAAATTGCATGCGCACGACCCCGAACCGACACTTCGTCTCCAATGCATAAGACCGGCAACAAGCCGGCAAAGTGGAACATTGCAAACAGGAGATGATAACAATGGCGAGTTCACATGTCGTCGACGCAATAGACCCCAAACGAAACGTCGGGTTTTGGGAGGCTGTCGCGCAGTCCGCTGCCCTGGTCAGCCCAGCCGTCGGCCTGACCGCTGGTAACGTTTATGTTGCGCAATATGCTGGTTTTGCCTCGCCTCTGACGTTTGTCACCGCGTTCGTGATCTGCGTTGCAATCGCAAGGGTCATAAGCGGTTATGCTTCGAGGATTACCGTCGCCGGATCCTTCTATACCTATCTCACGCAGACCTTCGGTCCCGTTGCCGGTTTTGTCAGCGGCGCCATGCAGCTCGGCGCCTACCTTATACTGTTGATTTTCCAACCTCTGTTCTTCGCGACCTTCATGACCAGCACGTTCCCGGCGCTTGGGGGACATTGGGCGATCTGGGCATGTGCGATCTGCGCATTCAGCGTCATCCTGACGATTTCCGGTGTAAGGCTGTCGTTGCGGGCCGGGTTGCTGCTGCTCGCGATTGAAATGAGCGCCTTCACAGTCCTGGCGGTCATCATTCTCCTCAAGGGCGGCGCGGACGGCCATTCCATCACACCGTTTCTGCCGTCCGCCAGTTTGCAGGGTTTTTCCGGCCTTTTGCTGGGAAATGTCTTCACAATCTTCGCCTTCGTCGGCTTCGAGTCCGCCACGACACTCAGCGGTGAGGTCAGAAACCCTTCGAAAACGATCCCGCGTGCGGTTATGGCCACCACGGTCGTTCTCGGGGCTTTCTTCGTTCTTCTCACCTATTGCGAAGTTATCGGCTTCGGCATCAATGAGAGTGGCCTGAAGGAACTGACGACGAACAGCAGCCCCTTTGCTGATCTCGCCAGCCGTTTCGGCGGATCGGGTCTTCAACTCTTCATCATCTGCGCGACCGGCTTCAGTCTTCTCGCGCTGAATCTCGTCACGATGAGCGCGGCCGCAAGGCTGATCTCGGCTCTTGGTCGCGATCGTTTTCTTCCCGCCTGGCTTGCGCAACAGAACAAGGCGGGCGCTCCGGCAAACGCCGCTGTGACACTGGGCGTTTTGGCGGCCCTGACAGCCGTTATCTTAGGAAGTGAATACACGCCGGAAAGCGTTGGCGGCTGGACATCGTTCCTTGCCACCCTGTTTTTCATCATCAGCTATGCAATGCTGATCATTGGTCTTCCCATCTTCATCAAGCGCCGCTTCCCGAATGAGTTCAACGCATTCGAGCACGCAGTCATCCCCGCCCTGGCGTTTGCAGGTGTCGCACTGGTCGCATACGGCAACATATACCCGTTCCCGGCCGCACCGCTTGGATATTTCGTCTATGTCGCTCTGCTCTGCGTGCTGATCGCTGTCGCATTTGCCTGGGCGATTCAGGTCAGAGACCCTGATCGCCTCAGCAGGATTGCCCAGACTTTGGGCGACTGAAATCAGATACCAGCAAGGACTAGAGTCAAATGTTCAAGCGGCTTCACGCCTTCCACTGCGGATACGAACGCTTTCCGAATGCGATTTTCGATCCGTTTTCATCCGACCCCGCCGGTCTGAGGGAGATCCCTTATTTTATCTACCTCATTGAGCACTCCGACGGGCTCGTTCTATTCGACACCGGTGCTCATCCCAACCTGATTGCCGATATCACCGCATATCTGGGGCCGGAGGCAGAGAACTGGGGAATTGAGGTCCACCCTTCCGACGATGCCCGCGAAAAGCTGAAGTCGATTGGAATCTGGCCGACCGATGTCGAACACGTCGTGCTGTCTCACCTGCACTATGACCATGCAGGCGGCATGACGTCCTTTCCGAACGCTCAGTATTGGATACAGCGACCGGAATGGGAGTTCGCGGCAGAGCCAGCGATCTACCAGGAGGGTCTCTATATCCGTTCTGAATACGATGTGCCGTCAAGCCGACTGAACCTTGTCGATGGTCAGCAGGACATGTTCGGCGATGGCAGCTTGATCCTGGTACCGACACCTGGCCATTCGCCCGGACACCAGTCTCTTTTGATCAAAGGAAACTGCACAAGCTATATTCTTGCGGGAGATGCTGCTTACGAGCCCGATCTTGAAGACATAGCCCGCCTGCCCGCAGCATCGCTCGCATGGTCCCCGAGCGCAATGGTCGAAAGCCGGTTAACTCTAAGACGGCTACGCGACGAGCATAAGTCCGAGGTTCTTTGCGCGCATGACATCAACTTCAGAACCAATGTACGGCTGGCACCTGCGGCGTCGTATGAATAGCTCCTCCCGAGCCGTCAACGAACGCGATCGTTGACGAGAGACACCCGCGCCGCTTGCGGCGCGGGTGTCTCTCTTTTCCCGGACCTGTTTCGTTTAGGACCAGTGGTTGCTTCGCTAAATCTCAATTCGTGAGTGACGACAGCTTGCCGATCGACCCGCCGCCGGTAAGATTTCTCTCAATCATTTTGCGTCATCCTCCAATTCCTCTTTGAAGCCAATTCACGAGATAGCAATGGCCCAGGACCTTACCCGCAGTTTTCAGATGCCCCGGCGCGAACAACTTGGCCTGTTGACGATCGCCAACGGCTCCGGCCTGTCGATATCGGCGCTGCCGAACGGCACGCTGTTTGCCATCGAATACGCCGACGACAAGGGAGCGGTGCAGATCAATCAGATCCAGGGCTCGCCTTTGTTCGGCGGCATCGGCCGGCTTTATCTGCGCGTCGGCGGCAAAAGGCCCGATGTCGTGGAAATTGTCGGGCCGGGCGCCGATGGCGGCTTCGGGCACGATGCGACGAGCTTTTCCTGGAGCGGCGAAGCCGGCGATATCGGCTACAACGTCCGTCTGGCGCTTCATCCCTCCGAAACGGCCTGGTTCTGGCGGGTATCCGTCCGGCATCTCAAGGATCAAACGGTACCGGTGGATGGGGTGCTGATGCAGGACGTCGGTCTGGGCGATCGCGGCTTCCTGATGAACAGCGAAGCCTATGCCTCGCAATATGTCGATCACCACATCGCCAATCACCGGATATTCGGCCCTGTGGTGATGAACCGGCAAAATCTCAAACAGGGCGGCGGCCGCAATCCCTGGCTCGTTCAGGGCTGCCTGGATGGGGCGGCGGCCTATGCCACGGATGCGATCCAGCTGGTGCAGGCGAAAGACCGTCTCGGCGATCTGCCGGTCGGCCCCTTCGGCACCAGCCTGCCGAGCGAACGGCGGCAGCAGGAGACGGCCTGCCCGGCCATCCAGTCGAAATCGCTCTCCGGTCCGGCAAGCGGCGCGACTGCGACCTTCTTCGCCATCTTCGCCGCCGATCATCCCGAGGCGTCGAGCGATGCCGACCTGTTACGGCTCGATGGCCTTGCCGGCCTGGAGGGCGCCGCCGCCGATCTCGCTGAGACGGCGCCGGTCCGCAGCCTGCTCCAGGATGCTGCCTTGCTGAAGGTCGAACCGTTGGACAAAAAGGCGATTGGCCAGCTCTATCCGCAGCGGAGTCTGGAGGAGCGCGCCGACGGAAAGCTGCTTTCGTTTTTCGTGCCGGACGGCGCTTTGAATCGCCACGTCGTCCTGCGCGAAAAGGAACTTTTGGTGGCGCGCCGCCACGGCGCGATCGTGCGCAGCGGTCAGAATATGCTGCTCGACGATAGGACACTTGCCGCGACCTGCTGGATGCAGGGCATTTTCGCCGCGCAGCTGACGATCGGCAACACCTCCTTCCACAAGCTCTTTTCCGTCTCCCGCGACCCCTACAACCTGACGCGCGCCAGCGGCTTGCGTATCATGGTCGATGTCGGCGCCGGCTGGCAGTTGCTGGCGGTGCCGTCGGCTTTCGAAATGGGCCTCAGCGACTGCCGCTGGATCTACAAGTGCACGGACCGCACGATCACCGTAACGGCGGTCGCTTCCGGCGTGGATGCGGCGATGCAATGGGCCGTGTCCGTCGAGGGCAAGCCCTGCCGCTTCCTGGTGTTCGGTCATGTCGTGCTCGGCGAGCGCGAATATGATGCCGGCGGGCAGATCGAATTCGATCCCGCGCGCAAACGTATTTCCTTCCGGCCGGATCCTGCCTGGCTCTGGGGCGAGCGTTATCCCGATGCTGGCTATTGGCTGGTGAGTTCGACGCCCGATGCCATCGAAGAGATCGGCGGCGACGAACTGCTTTATACCGACGGCATTGCCCGCGATGGCGCCTTCGTCGCCCTGCGCTCCCGGCCGACGCAGGCGTTCTCCTTTGCCGTCGTCGGCTCGATGACCGATGCTGAAGAAGCCGCGCGGCTGGCAGAGCGTTACGAAGCCGGCGTCAGCGACGAAGCGATGCTGGCGCCGGCCTCGACATTCTGGCGCAACGCCGTGCGCGGCCTGGCGATCGCCAGCCCTTCGCCCGATCTTGCCGCGCAGACGACGCTGCTGCCCTGGCTCGCGCATGACGCCATCGTGCATCTGAGCGTGCCGCACGGCCTCGAGCAATATACCGGTGCCGCCTGGGGCACACGCGATGCCTGCCAGGGCCCGATCGAATTCCTGCTCGCCTACGAGCATGATCGTGAGGCCAAAGAGGTGCTGAAAACCGTCTTCAGCGAACAATATCTGAAAGACGGCGACTGGCCGCAATGGTTCATGCTGGAGCCCTATGCCAATATCCGGGCGGGCGACAGCCATGGCGATATCGTCGTCTGGCCGCTGAAGGCGCTCTGCGACTATATCGAAGCGACCGGCGATCTCGCCGTCCTCGATGAGAAGGTCTCGTGGCGCGACGAAAAGACCATGCAGAAGTCTGAGAAGGCGAGCTCTATTGCCATCCACGTGGAAAAGCTGCTCGATACCGTCCGCGAACGCTTCATCCCGGGAACGCATCTGATCCGCTATGGCGAGGGAGATTGGAACGACTCGTTGCAGCCGGCCGATCCGCATCTGCGCGACTGGATGGTCAGCAGCTGGACCGTTGCCCTGCTCTATGAGCAGATCGTCCGTTACTCCGCAATCCAGCGCCGCCTCGGCCATGGCGAAAAGGCCAAGTCGCTCAGGAAGATCGCAACGGCGATGCGCCGGGATTTCAACCGCCATCTCATCCGTGACGGCGTCGTGGCCGGTTACGGCATCTTCGATCCCGCCCATGACGGCGTCGAATTGCTGCTGCATCCGAGCGACCGGCGCACCGGCCTCTCTTTCTCGCTGATCTCGATGACGCAGGCAATGCTCGGCCGGCTGTTCACGCCGGCGCAGAGACAGGATCATATGAAGCTGATCAGGAAGCATCTGCTCTTTCCCGACGGCGTGCGGCTGATGGAAAAGCCCGCGACCTATGCCGGCGGACCCGAGACGCTGTTTCGCCGCGCCGAATCCTCCTCCTTCTTCGGCCGTGAGATCGGGCTGATGTATGTGCATGCGCATCTGCGCTACTGCGAAACGCTGGCGCTCGATGCCGAGGCGGATGAGCTCTGGAAAGCGATATCAGTCGTCAATCCGATTGCCGTCACCCATGCGCTTCCGCATGCCTCGCTGCGTCAGCGCAACACCTATTTCAGCAGCAGCGATGCGGCTTTCCATGACCGCTATCAAGCGGCTGCCGAATGGCAGCGCGTCAAGGCGGGAAAGGTTGCCGTCGACGGCGGCTGGCGCATCTATTCGAGTGGGCCCGGGCTCTACACCCGGAGCTTCGTCGAAAATATCCTGGGCTTCAAACGGCGCTTCGGCCGGCGCAGACGCAAGCCGCTGCTGCCGGAGGTTCACGCCTCCGTCGATCTGCAGACCGATCACGCCGCCTGGCGGCGGTTGAAGCCGAAGCCGCAGGCCTGACCGTCACGAAGACGTGCTGGCGTCGCGCAGCTCTTCGAAGCGGGCGGCGCTCTTCGACAGGTGGCTGCGGATGGCGCGGCGCGCGGCGGCCTCGTCGCCGTTGCGGATCGCCGTGAATATGGCGTGATGTTCCCGGCGCATGCGCGCCGCATGACGCTTGCGCTCGGTGACCGTCATCTTGTCCAGGCGCGCCCATTGCCGCGGCACCATGATGTCGCCGAACGTATCGAACAGGCGACTGTAATAGGAATTCTGGGTCGCGACCAGAATGGACCGGTGGAAGGCGTAGTCCTCCTGTGCGCCGTATCCGCCCTCTTCGAGCGCCTTGTCGAGGGCATCGAGCCGATCCTGCATGCGGTCGAGGTCTTCCTGCCTGCGCCGCAGCGCGGCAAGACCGGCGGCTTCATATTCGACCCCGATACGCAGCTCCAGCACGCGCAGCACGTCGTCGATCGACTGCAGGTCGTTCGGAATGATCGAGAAGGATCTCGCCATCGGGTCGTTCGAGACGAAAGCCCCAAGTCCTTGCCGCGTGGTGATCAGCCCCTTGGCGCGCAGCGTGGCGAGCGCTTCGCGAACGATCGTCCGGCTGACGCCGGTCGCCCGCATGATCGCCTGTTCGGTCGGCAGGCGTTGACCGGGCTTCAGATCGCCGGACTCGATCTGCGCCATCAGCGTGTCGGCAAGGCCGCTGCGCAGGTTGGGCGGCTGGCGCATCATGTTGAAGACCGCGTTGTCCCTGTCCGTCATCCCTGTCGAATCCTGCCTGTCGATGTGGCGGCGCCGGCCCCATTTCCTGTTGCTAACGCATGCCGGCAGGAAAGGCAAAACGGTGCCGGTCCCGGCAGTTCCATGCCGGCAAGGCCGCGCGTCTTCTCAAACGCGCGGGCGCCGTCGCATTTTCAATGTTGCCGCTCCGTGGAACGGATCAGCGCGCCAGCCAACCGCCATCGACCGGCAGCACCGTTCCATGCACGTAATCGGAGGCCGCCGATGCCAGGAACACGGCAGCGCCGCCGAGTTCGGCAGGCGTTCCCCAGCGCCCGGCCGGAATACGCGAAAGGATGGTGGCGTTGCGGTCGGCATCCTCGCGCAGCGCCGTGGTATTGTTGGTGACGAAGTAACCCGGCGCGATGGCGTTGACGTTGACGCCCTTGCCGGCCCATTCGCAGGCAAGCAGCTTGGTCAATCCGGCCAGGCCGCTTTTCGAGGCGGTATAGGACGGGATGCGAATGCCGCCCTGGAAGGAGAGCAGCGAGGCGATGTTGATGATCTTGCCCCTGCCCTTCTCGACCATGTGGCGGCCGGCCGCCTGCGACAGGAAGAAGGCCGTCTTCAGGTTGACGTCGATCACCGCGTCCCAGTCTTCCTCGGTGAAATCAAGCGCATCGGCGCGGCGGATGATGCCGGCATTGTTGACGAGGATGTCGAGGCCGCCGAAGGTCTTGATCGTCTCCTCGACGATCCCCTTGACCGGCTCGATCGTGCCGAGATCGGCCTTGACGACGTGGAAGCGACTGCCCGCAGCTCTCACCAGCGCCTCGGTTTCGTCCATCGAGGAGCGCCCGACGGCGACGATCGCCGCACCGGCCTCGGCCAGTGCGGCGGCAATCGCCTGGCCGATGCCGGTATTGGCGCCGGTGACGACGGCAGTCCGGCCTGTGAGGTCGAAGGGATTGGCCACGGCGCTCACCTCAGATCCGCAATGGCGATGTGATCCATGTCGGTGAAGCTCTTATTGTCGCCGGCCATCGCCCAGATGAAGCTGTAATTCTTGGTGCCGGCGCCCGAATGGATCGACCAGGGCGGCGAGATGACCGCCTGCTCGTTGGCGACGAGCATATGCCGGGTCTGCTGCGGCTCGCCCATGAAGTGGAAGACACGCTGGTCGGTTTCGAGATCGAAATAGAGATAGGCTTCCATGCGGCGGTCATGCGTATGGGCCGGCATGGTGTTCCAGACGCTGCCCGGCTCGATCATGGTGAAGCCGAGAGTGAGCTGGCAGGACTGGCAGACATCAGGATGGATGAACTGGTAGATCGACCGCTTGTTGGCCGTGGCGGCTTCGCCCGGCGTCAGGTGGCGGGCCTTTTCGCGGGTGAGCAGCACGGTCGGATGCGTCTGATGCGCGGGCGTCGAGACCAGATAGAACTTTGCCGGATTGGCGGCATCGGCGCTCTCGAAGCGGATGTCCTTGGCGCCCTTGCCGGCATAGAGGCAATCATATTTGGCAAGATCGTAGCTGGTGCCGTCGACGATGATGCGGCCGGCGCCGCCGATGTTCAGCGCGCCGAGTTCACGCTCGGCCAGGAAGGTTTCCTGCCCGATCGCCGTCGGCGCCGTCAGCGGCAGTCCATCGGCCAGCGGCGTCGCGCCGCCGATCACCATGCGATCGTAATGGGAATAAGTCAGCCGGATCTCGCCGCCCGCAAAGACGGTTTCCACCAGAAAGTGACGCCGCAGCGTCTCGGTGTCGTAATTGCGCACGGCCTCGGGATGGGAGGCATGCCTCACGTCGATCTGCATGTCAAAATTCCTTCAGTTTCGTTGTCGTCAAGCGTCGTGCTCCAGCGAAGCCGGATCCGTTCGTCGATCCGTTTCGCTCGGAAGTGAACCGAATGGTTACATAGTTGTACGACAAATTCGGAGTCAATATGTTTCTGCAGCACGCGGCCACAACTGGCGGCGATCTCAGAAATCACCAGCAAAATCAGGGATAAGCAGGAAAGAGCCACCATCGCTAGATAACGGATGGCGAGCCGTGGTTTTCGCCGCGATCGGCCAAAAACGAAAAAGCCTGCCGCGGGAGGAGGTGCGGCAGGCTTTCGAAAAAAAACCGAACGACAGCTGGGAGGAGGAGTGCTGCCGTTCCCGCAGACGACCCTGGGAGGAGGATGGGGCGCCTGCATCTCGAAGGGATGCGGGAGGAGGTGCATCGCTTCGATGGAAATAATCATACTTATTTCTTGCTCAGTTGGTAGGCATTTCTTTGCAGGGCAGCTATGCGTTATGCGAAAAGCGGGCGGCTCGATCACGTGGTCCCGGCCTGCCTGAAGCACAAAAGCAAAGCGCCCGCTTCTGAAGAAAGCAGGCGCTGGCCGAACTCTTAATAAATGCTTAGTCTACAGGCCGTTAGCGGGCGATGGCAGCGCGAGCGACGTTGCGGATGTCGCCGCGGCCGATGCCGAGGTCGTCCAGTTCGCGCGCGGACATACGGCCCAGTTCAGCGACCGTCTGACGGTACTTGCGCCAGTTGTTAAAAGAGCGTGCTACGTTCATGATGATCCCCTTTCCGTGGGCTTTCGAAGCCTAGCTGCCAGTCCTTGGCGCTTCGTTCGCTTCGATGAGAGGTATATAATACGAGCCGTTCGATAGTTGCAGCGCCAATGCATCACTGCACCTATGCGAAGTTTGCATGGGTCGTCATATTCGGGGCGTATTTCCGATCAGGATCCGAACCGCTTCGCGGTCAGAGTTTGAAGCGATCGAAGGCCGTCAGCCGCACAATCGGCGGCTCCGCCTCTTTCCAGCGGTAAATTTCCGAGCGCAGATAGGAAAGCTCGTCGTCGAGATCGTCTTCGCCGACTTCAATCCACCAGGACTTCAGCCGGCCATCGCTTCCGTCCGACCAGCGATAACCCCTCGCCTTCAGATGGTCCTTCATCTCGAACGGGCTGTGTTCGGCAAAGATCCGGATGCGTGAGCGCTGGCTGGCGCGGTAAAGCTCGGCAAACGGGCTTTCGCCGTCGCCCTGCTCCCGATCGAGGATTTCCAGCAACGCGTGGCAGTCGTCCACCGCGCGATGGCCGTCATGGAAATAACCGGCCTGGCCGACGAGATAGCCGAGCTTGGTGCCTTCGAAGCCGCGGGCGCTCCAGTCGATCTCCGACACCGAGCATGCCCAGGCCTTGCCGGCGAAAATCCTTGAGAAGGCTTCGCAGAACGGCCGGTCGAAGCCGGCATTGTGGGCGATGATCAGGTCCGCCGGCTCGATCAGGGCGCTCAACGATCTGCTGTCGATGACCTGGCCTTCGACCATCGCGTCGGTAATGCCGGTCAGCCGGGTAATCTCCGGCGGGATCGGCCGCGACGGCTGCTGCAGGCCGCCATAGATGCCGACGATATCGCCGATCCCGCCCCCATCGTCGAATGTAAAGGCGACGGCGCCGATTTCGATGATCTCGTCGCTGCGGTGATTGAGACCGGTCGTCTCCGTATCGAGAATGACGCCGAGCCGCGAAAACTCCGGCCGCCTGGCCGCTGCAATCGGCCGGGCGGTCAGCTTTCTCAAAATGCGATAATTGCCGCTCTCTTCAAGCGTCCGCGCCATGTCCTCATCGGAACTGGCGGCCAGCTGCGACAGCGGCCGGCGCGAGGGAGCGCGCGCCTTCGTCACCTGCTGCGACGGCTTGGCAAACATGTCGAGTTGCGAATCTCTCTGCACGCTCATCGAACCTGTATGTCACGCAGACGCGGTTTAATCCATCGCACGCGGCGCTATCCCCAGCCCTTGCCTTTCATGGAGATGAAAGATTAGCTGAGCGCGAGCAGCCAAAGGAAAAGCCATGCCCGGTGACAGCGGTAAGGGTGTCGAACAGGACGTCGTCATCATCGGCGCCGGCGCCGCCGGCATTGCCGCCGCCCGACGCCTGCAGGCGATTCGCCCGGATCTCTCGATCCTCCTGCTTGAGGCCGGCGATCGTCTCGGCGGCCGCGCCTGGAGCGTCGGACTGCCTGGCGCTATCGCGGTCGACCTCGGCTGCGGCTGGCTGCATGGGGCGCGAACCAATGCCTGGACCGGTCTTGCCGGCGAGGTGGGGTTGACGGTCGACCGTACACCGGCGCCATGGAACGGCGGTCGGCGGCTGCAGCGCGACGATGCGGAAACCCAGGCCGCGCAAGAGGCGATCGGCGCCTATTTCGAACGGCTCGACAGTCATGAAGGCGATGACACCGATCTGGCCGCGATGCTCGAACCCGGCAATTCCTGGAACGGCCAGATCCGTGCGATCGGCACCTATATCACCGGCGCCGAGCTGGAACGCTCGTCGGTCGTCGACTACAACAGATATGACCCAGGCCCTGGCCCCGATTGGCGGGTGCGCGAGGGCTATGGAACATTGATCTCCCGTTACGGCAGGCCGGTTCCAACAAGGCTCGGCGTCGAAGTGACGCGGATAAATCACCGCCCTGCCGACCGTATCGACGTTGAGATGAACCAGGGTGGGGTCAGCGCCCGTGCGGTGCTGGTGACCGTTTCGACGAATGTGCTTGCCGCCGGCAGGATCGCCTTCGACCCTCCCTTGGCCGACAAGATCGAGGCGGCGTCGCGCCTGCCGCTCGGGCTCGCCGACAAGCTGTTCCTCAGGCTTGCAAATCAGGAGGCGCTGCCGGCCGATACCCATATGCTCGGTTCCATCAGCCGTGCTGCCACCGGCACCTATCAGCTCCGGCCGCTCGGCGCTCCTGTCGTCGAAGCCTATTTTGCCGGCGACCTCGCGCATGATCTGGAGCGAGAGGGAAAAGAGGCCGCCTTTGCCTTCGCCGGGGATGAACTGGCGGCACAATTCGGCGCCGATATCCGCAAGCAATTGTCGGTGGCAGCGATCTCGGCCTGGGCCGCGGCACCTCATATCGGCGGCTCCTATTCCTATGCCGAGCCGGGCGCCTCCGAGCTGCGCGGGGTCCTCGCCGCACCGCATGACCAGCGGATCTTCTTTGCCGGCGAAGCCTGTTCGCGCTCGCGTTATTCGACGGCGCATGGCGCCTTTGAGACCGGTGTCGCAGCAGCCGATCTGATCGACGGCTCTCTTTCGAAAAATCAGTAGCTGCCACCGACTGCGCGGCCGGCGGGAATAATTTTTCCCTCTTGTGGCAGAGGCGGGATTGGTTATGCTGCCCTCGCCCCTGCGCTTGAGCCCAGGGCGCCAGACGTCATCCGGCGGCAAGCGGCCGCCTCAAGCTCGATATTGTCATTAGATTGCGGAAGCCCCCGGCTTCTACCCCGGCGATTTTGCGCGTCGGCTGCGGGCATCCGCATGAGGAGGAAGAAATGGATTATCGCAAGCTCGGTCCCAGCGGGACCGTCGTCACCGCCTATTGCCTGGGCACCATGACCTTCGGCGCGGAGGCCGACGAGGCGGCCTCGCACAGGCTGCTCGACGATTACTTCGCCTGGGGCGGCAATTTCATCGATACCGCCGATGTCTACAGCGCCGGCAAGTCGGAAGAGATCATCGGACGCTGGCTGAAGGCCCGCCCGACAGAGGCCCGCCAGGCGATCGTCGCCACCAAGGGCCGTTTTCCGATGGGCAATGGACCGAACGATATCGGCCTGTCGCGCCGGCATCTCGGCCAGGCGCTCGACGATTCTCTGCGTCGCCTCGGCCTCGAGCAGATCGATCTCTACCAGATGCATGCCTGGGACGCGCTGACGCCGATCGAGGAGACGCTGCGCTTCCTCGACGATGCGGTTTCCTCAGGCAAGATCGGCTATTACGGCTTCTCCAACTATGTCGGCTGGCATATCGCCAAGGCCTCGGAGATCGCCAAGGCGCGCGGTTATACGCGGCCGGTGACGCTGCAGCCGCAATATAACCTGCTGGTGCGCGACATCGAGCTCGAAATCGTCGCCGCCTGCCAGGATGCCGGCATGGGCCTGCTGCCGTGGTCGCCGCTCGGCGGCGGCTGGCTGACCGGCAAATACAAGCGCGACGAGATGCCGACCGGCGCCACCCGCCTCGGCGAAAATCCCAATCGCGGCGGCGAATCCTATGCGCCGCGCAATGCGATGGAACGCACCTGGGCGATCATCGCTGTTGTCGAGGAAATCGCCAAGGCGCACGGCGTCAGCATGGCGCAGGTGGCGCTCGCCTGGACGGCGGCGCAGCCGGCGATCACCTCGGTCATCCTCGGCGCCCGCACGCCGGAACAGCTGGCCGACAATCTCGGTGCCATGAAGCTCAAACTCACAAACGAAGACATGGCGAGACTGAATGAGGTCAGCGCCCCTCAGCCCTTCGACTATCCCTACGGCAAGGGCGGCATCAACCAGCGCCACCGCAAGATCGAAGGCGGCCGCTGAGCTTCGCCCACAAATGCAAAAAGCCGCCATGTTTTTTCATGGCGGCTTTTCTGCCTGGGAGGCATTTTAAGCCGGAAGCTGGAAGATCACGTTGGCGATCAGGACGATCGCCAGACCGGCGGCGAGCGCGAGATAGGGCAGAATACCGGCCTTTTTGACGCCGAGATCCTGGCCGACGAGGCCGAGATCTTCCATCGCGCCTGCCGGGAATTTGCCGCCGTCGCGCACATAGTGGCGGTAGGCAAAGACCGGCAGGATGAGGGCGGCGAAGATGAAGCCGACCCAGAGCGCATTGGAATAACCCCAGACCTTGGCGCCGGCGCCGAGGAACAGCGCGTTGACGAAGGCAAGCACGGTGTTGAGACCGATCAGCCAGGTCGGTGCCTTCCAGGGGCGTTCGATATGGCCGGAATCCATCCGATGGATCCAGCCGGAGTTGAGGTTCAGGAAGTTGAAGATGATGTAGCCGACATTCGAGACGGCGAGCACGAAGAAGTAACCGCCGGTATCCGAGGCGATGGCCAGCAGGAAGAGGTTGAAGGCGAAATCGGTCCACATCGCCCGTGTCGGCGCGCCGTTTTCGTTGACGTGGTCGAGATATTTCGGCAGCCAGCCGTCCTTCGAGCCCTGGTAGAGCGTGCGCGAGGAACCGGCCATCGCCGTCATGATGGCGAGGAAGAGCGCCATGATCATCAGCACGACGAGCAATTGGGTGATCACCCGGCCGGCGCCGATCAGGCCGCCGAGCGCTTCGGCAACGCCGGTGCCATCGACAATGCCGGGCGCGAGCATGCCCGCATGACCGAGAACGCCCTGGAAGGCGAAGGGCACGAGGAAGAAGAACAGGCAGCAGGCAAGGCCGGAATAGAAGATCGCCTTGAAGGTGTCGGTCTTCGGATTCTTGAGTTCGCGGGTGTAGCAGACGGCCGTCTCGAAGCCGTAGGTCGACCAGGCGGCGATATAGAGTCCGCCGAGGAAGAGCGTCCAGCCGCCGTTGCTCCAGGTGCCGTCGGCGCCGGAATAGGCGGCCGTCGGCGGCACCAGGCCGGTGACGTTGGCGGCAAGGATATGGCCGCTGACGATCGGGTAGAGGCCGATGATAAGCAGCGGCACGAGCACGATGATCGCCAGCCACTTTTGCACGCTGGCGGTTTCCGAGATGCCCCGATGCTGGATCGCGAAGATGATCAGCATCAGGATGCCGCCGATGAAGAAGGTGGCATTGACGTTGGCGGTGGCGAGAAAGGGAATGCTGAAGCTGACGAGCGACCAGCTGCGGATCCACGGCGTCAGCGCAGCGACGCCGTCGGTGCCGAGCAACGCCTTGACGGCGTCATCGGGCGTCGTGCCTGCATGGGCGGCAATATATTCGGCGACGCGGGGGCTATCGGCCGTGATGGAAGCGGCATGCGCGGAGATCCAGTCGAGGACCATCTGCGAATCCGCCGCCGGGATCGGGAAGAACGCGTTGAGAATATAACCGGCGGCGATGGCGCAGCCGAGCGACAGCACGGGCGACCAGGCAAACCAGTTGCACCAGACGGACAGCGGCGCGATGAACTTCGAATAACGCAGCCAGGCAGTGGCACCATAGACCGAGGCGCCGCCGGATTTGTTGGCGAACATGCCGGCGATTTCGGCATAGGTGAAGGATTGCAGGAAACCCATCACCATCGAAATGATCCAGACGACGAAGGCGAGCTTGCCCGTCGTGCCTGCAATGCCGCCGATGGAGAAGAGAACGAGCGGCGGCACGCCCGCCGCCACCCAGAATGCGCCCTTCCAGTCGAGCGCGCGTACAAGCTTACCTTCGGTGCCGGATGAAATCCCGGCCTCCACAACGTCTGTCATCGGTGAAATTCCCCATTCGATTGTTCCGGACGTATCTCTGTACGTCTCCCTGAACGTGTCTCCCTGACAGTCTCAAGCCAGCCCGGATGATTTTGGCGATCCGTGTCCCGACGGATTCCCCGAGTCTCAACTCTTTATGCATAGTGAAGATATTTTCTTTTTAGTCAACGCGACTTTACTTTCGCCGGCCATTTTGTAACCTGTATGAGTGGATGCCCGAGGGCATGCCGATCCTCCCATGAGGGCAGAATGCGAGAACTTCATCCTGCTATGACGGGCCTGCGGCCTGCGGTCGCAAGCCTTGTGCACTATCCCGGCATTCCCACCTTACCGGCGGGAACGGAGCGCTACAGGGCAAAAGGCGGCGGATCGGTCGTGGTGCGCGTCGAGACGGGCGACTGCGTTAGCGTCATCGATAGCGAGGGCGGGCAGGTTTGCGAGATCTCCTTCCTCGACGAAAAGGGGCGCTTCCTGGCGGCAGGTCTTGGAACGGCATTCAGCAATTCAGCCGAAGGCTTAAAGGCCATTCTTCAAGGAGAAGATGAGGATGCAGCCCGCACGCGCGCAGCGCTCGAGCGGCGCGGCGCCGATCTTGCCGCGGCCGGAGCGCTCAGCATTTTCGGGGCGGGATCGAGCCCGGGCAGCCGGGCGGATTTCACTGCTACCATGAAGGGCCTGCTGATCGTCGCAGCACCCGCCGCCGCCATGTCGCCGGAGGCGCAGGATACGGCGACGCCGATCGAGGTCAGGATCAAGCGCAGCCTGCTGATCCGCGATTATGCCTCCGCCCTGCCGGAACCGGCCGCCGACCCCATCGAGGATATCCGCATCCGGGCGGCGACTGCCGCCGCCTATTTCGTTCGCGCCGGCGAATTCATCCAGATCATCGACGTCTACGGACGCCAGTGCACCGATTTCCAGGCTTTCGCCGCCCGCAAGGTCGACAAGGGCCTCGATCTGGCGCTGGATTCGACGGTCACCCGCACGCTGCTCGGCCGCAGCTATCCGATGCCGGGCCTGCCTTCCAAGGCCTTCGACCGCGACTTCGAGCCGCTGGTCGAGATCGTCCAGGATACGGTCGGGCGCCACGACGCTTTCGCGACCGCCTGCAATTCGCGCTATTACGACGACATGGGTTATCCCGGCCATGTCAACTGCACGGATAATTTCAACGCGGCGCTGGCGCCTTACGGCATTGCCGGCCGCAAGGGCTGGGAAGCGCTGAACTATTTCTACAACACCAATATCGACCACAACAACCAGCTCTATCTCGACGAGCCCTGGTCGCGCCCCGGCGATTACGTGCTGATGCGGGCGCTGACCGATCTCGTCTGCGTCTCCTCGTCCTGCCCCGACGATATCGACGCGGCGAACGGCTGGGATCCGACGGATATCCACGTCCGCACCTTTTCCGGAAAAGAGAAATTCTCACGAGCGGTGGCCTATCGCATGACCCCAGATGCCGACGCCGAACTGACGCGCGAAACCGCATTCCATCCCCGCCTCTCCGCCTTGACGCGGGACTACACCGAATATCGCGGCTACTGGCTGCCGAACCGCTTTTCCGCCGAAGGGCCGGTCGAGGAGTATTGGGCCTGCCGCGAGCGCGCCGCCGTCATCGATCTCTCGCCCTTGCGGAAATTCGAGGTGACGGGCCCGGATGCCGAGCAGCTTCTGCAATATTGCCTGACACGCGACATCCGCAAACTGTCGACCGGCCAGGTCGTCTATTCCGCCATGTGTTACGAAAACGGCGGCATGATCGACGACGGCACGCTCTTCCGGCTCGGCGACCAGAACTTTCGCTGGATCGGCGGCGATGACTTCAGTGGCCTATGGCTGCGTCAGCAGGCCGAGAAGAAGGGCTTCAAGGCCTGGGTTCGCTCGTCGACCGATCAGATGCACAATATCGCCCTGCAGGGCCCGAAGAGCCGCGATATCCTGAAGGAGATCATCTGGACGGCGCCACGCCAGCCTGATATCGGCGAACTCGAATGGTTCCGCTTCACCATCGGCCGCATCGGTGGCTTCGAGGGCGCTCCCGTCGTCGTCTCGCGCACAGGTTATACCGGCGAGCTCGGTTACGAAATCTTCTGTCATCCGAAGGATGCGCTGACGGTGTTCGACGCGGTCTGGGAGGCTGGGCAGCCGCACGGGTTGAAGCCGATGGGGCTGGAAGCGCTCGACATGGTCCGCATCGAGGCGGGCCTGATTTTTGCCCATCACGAATTCACCGACCAGACGGACCCGTTCGAGGCCGGCATCGGCTTCACCGTGCCGCTGAAATCCAAGCAGGACGAATTCATCGGCCGCGAAGCGCTGATCCGGCGCAAGGAGCATCCGCGCCATCTGCTCGTCGGCCTCGACGTCAAGGCCAATGAGGCCGTCGGCCACGGCGATTGCGTCCATATCGGCCGGGCCCAGATCGGCGTTGTCACCAGCGCCACCCGCTCGCCGATCCTCGCCAAGACGATCGCGCTCGCCCGCATCGACGTGATGCATGCAACTCCCGGCACCGAGGTCGAAATCGGCAAGCTCGACGGCCACCAGAAACGCCTGCCGGCCACGATCGTGCCGTTGTCGCACTACGACCCGCAGAAGACGCGGCCGCGCTCTTAACGCATGCGTTCAAGACCTGGTGACGCAGATCGGTTCGGCGTCACCGATGATGGGTAACGCACTGCGGCAATGTGTAAAATTGTCGAGATGCAACCATTCGGAGAGGCTGGGGCTTCGAAGAACTAAAAGTTGACAAATTCGAGATCAATGATTATGTCGGGATTGTCGATATTGCTTGTTTGACTTTTGTTATCGCACGCCGGCAACGTGCCCTGGACGAACTTCCCTCTTCAAAATCGAGATCATCATCCGTCGTGCTTCCCGCACGTGCGGCCTGTCAATTGCTATGAAAGGGTTTGTTATGACCACTGGCACAGTTAAATGGTTCAATTCCACCAAGGGCTTCGGCTTTATTCAGCCTGATGACGGCGGCGCTGACGCCTTCGTTCACATCTCTGCCGTCGAGCGCGCCGGAATGCGTGAAATCGTCGAAGGCCAGAAGATCGGCTACGAGCTTGAACGCGATAACAAGTCGGGCAAAATGTCCGCTTGCAATCTGCGAGCTGCCTAAAATTGATATCTGCTTTCCTGTGCCACGGATGGACTGGCACTGTTGAAAGCATGATACCGGCGAGGTCAGGCAAGTTGCCTGGCCTTTTTCTTGCGCTCGCCGAGCGGCGATTGCATAATTCCTTAGATCGGAATCGATCTAAGGAATTATGCAGCATTTCAGAGTGTTGCAGCGTCCTTTGCGCGTTTCTCATAAAGACGCGCGGCGCTGTCACGAAAATCCAGGACTGATATGACAGACACGCACAGCAAATCGCGCCAGCGGGCGGAGATCGCCTTCGGAAACGTACAATCGCAATTCTTGGCGCGCAGCCGCGCGGTCGAGGAAATCGACCAGACCGTGCGCGCCCGCGAGGAAAAGACCTTGAGATTGCGCGAAGCCCGTGAGGCCAAGGAATTGCAGGATCGCTTGATGGCGGCCGCCAGCCCTGCCGTGAAGCGAAAAAAGAAAAAGTGATTCAAGATCTAGATGATTTCACGCCGGATTGGCATAATGGCATCCGGATCCCAATCGAAGAAATAGAGCATAGGGTCATTCCGAAAGCCGCACAGTTTTCGGCAATCATGCTCTAACGTCGCAGTCAACCAGTCAGGTAACAGAATTGAAAAACGCCAGAAACAATGAGCTTTCCGATCGCCGCGGCGCCGCTGCCGAAGCCAAGGCCGCTCTCCTCAATGCGTATCGTGACGCCAAGGATAAGGCTGAACCGACCCGGCTCGCGAAGCAGGCGGAGCGTCAGGCCGTCGCTGCGGCCAGGGAAGAACGCCGCGCCGAGCGGGAGCGGGTAAAGCGTGAGGAGCGCGCGCAGGCTGAAGCCGCAGAAGCCGAACGCCAGGCCGCCGCCGAGGCCGAAGCACGTGCCGACGCCGAAGCGCGCGAAGCGGCTGACAAAGACCGCATCGCTCGCGTGATTGCAGATGAAGCCGCCCGAAAGGCCGCACGCGACCTGCGTTACGCCAATCGAAAAGCCAGAAAGTCGTGATTGTCGGCGCTGCCTGTTTTCACCAACAGGCAGCGCTCTCTTTCAAGCGGCCTGAACGGCTGCATTCAACGGGATTTCGACATCGATTTCGAGCGTCGAGACGTATTCGTTGCGATCGATCGTCACCTGCACCTTGTCGTGATCAAGCTCGACATGCTTTGCGATCACCGCAAGGATTTCCTCGCGCAGCAGCGTGACCAGGTCTGAGCCTGCCGAAGAGCGCTCATGGGCAAGAAGCACCTGCAGGCGTTCGCGGGCGGCCGGTGCGGTTCTCTGCTTGTTGAAGAGACGGAAAATATTCATGCTGCCCTCCGTCCGAAGATCTTGCCGAAAATATTGCGCTTTTCCTCAGGGATCGCCATCGGCACCAACTCGCCGGCGAGCCGACGGGCGGCATCGAAATAGGCCATCGCAGCCGGGCTGCGGCTTTCGGCCAGCGTGACCGGCGCACCGATGTTGGAGGCGCGCAGGACATCCATGCTTTCGGGCACGATGCCGAGCAGCGGGATGGACAGGATTTCCAGCACGTCGTCAACCTTGAGCATGTCGCCGCGTTCGGCGCGGTTGGCGTCGTAGCGGGTCAGCAGCAGGTGCTTTTCCATCCGCTCGCCGCGTTCGGCCTTGGCGGTCTTGGAGTCAAGCAGGCCGATGATGCGATCGGAATCGCGCACCGACGAGACTTCCGGGTTGGTGACGACAACGGCGACATCGGCATGGCGCATGGCAAGCGTTGCGCCGCGCTCGATGCCGGCGGGGCTGTCGCAGATGATCCAGTCGAAATAGCGCTTCAGGTCGTTGATGACGCGTTCGACGCCCTCGGCCGTCAGATTGTCCTTGTCGCGCGTCTGCGAGGCCGGCAGCAGGAACAGCGTTTCCAGCCGTTTGTCGCGGATCAGCGCCTGAGTGAGCTTCGCGTCGCCCTGGATGACATTGATCAGGTCGTAGACGACCCGGCGCTCGGCGCCCATGACGAGGTCGAGATTGCGCAAGCCGACGTCGAAATCGACGACGACGACTTTTTCATTGCGTTGCGCCAGGGCCGCTCCCAATGCGGCGGTCGAGGTTGTCTTGCCAACCCCGCCCTTGCCTGACGTGACGACGATCACTTTCCCCATGTCTCTCTCCTTTGCCGTGCCGCAGTAATTCGAAGTGTTGCAGCGTCCTTTGCGCGTCTCTCAAAGACGCGCAGCGCTGCCGTCAGGTCAGTTTCTCAGCCATGATCGCATCGTCTTCGAGCCAAAGCTGAACAGCCTGTCCGCGAAGATTGGCGGCCATGTCTTCCGCCATTTTGTAAACGCCGTCGATTGCCACCAGCTCTGCTTCGAGCTTGCGGCAAAAGATCCGCGCCGATGCGTTGCCGATCGATCCCGCCATCGCTCGGCCACGCAGCGCCCCATAAATATGGACCGACCCGCCGGCGATGACCTCGGCGCCCGAGGCGACAGATCCCACGATGGTGACGTCGCCTTCCGGGAAGATCACCGATTGCCCGGAGCGCACCGGCTCCCTGATGACGATCGATTGCGTCGTTGCCGGGCGGATCTCGGCTACTGCAGGTTTCACTGCCGAATCGGCAGGCTCATTCGCCTGAACCTCGATGTCGGAAGCGGAGCGGCCGCCTTTCAGCGCCGGAGGCATGCCCGAGCCGAGAATGGAAGGCCGCGCGCCCTCGATGCCCATGATGCTGACATTGCGCTTGGCCAGTTCGGCAATAAGCTCTTTCAGCTGCGGCCGGTCGATTTGCAGATCCGTCAGATCGAGCACGACAGGCCGTCCGAGGAAGAAACCGGCCGAACGGGCGGCCAGATCGTCGAGCCTCGCCAACCAATCATCGAAAGGAAGGTCCGGAGACAACATGACGGCCAGGAAGGACCGGCCCTTGATGCGGATAGAGCGAGCGTCTGTTAGCACTTTGGTCATCTATGTGAAGAAATCGTTGACCATGTCTAACGCGGCTATGGTTAACAAAAAGTTAACACGGCCTTAACAATCCCCACAACGAGATAAGATTCTTTAGCCGAAAAACTGCGGCAACACATTGATAATGTATCGTAATATCAACAGGCGTGGGACGGTTAACAATGCAGCCTTCGGCCTGAGACCTAACTATTTTGTGGGCCGGGAAAACGCTCAGCCTTCGGCTTTGCGTTGCGCCTCGGAAATGGCGCGTGCGGCCTCTTCGGAGGAGTTGGCAAGCATGCGCATCTCGGCGGCAAGCACGGCAAAGCCCGATCCGGCGGTGCCGGCGCGGGCGGCCTCGATGCCGGCATTGACGGCAAGCAGCTTCAGGTAGCGCAGCGATTGCAGGATCTCATTGGTCTTCGAGGCGGTGACGCGCATGTCGGCGGTGCGTTCATCGATTCGCTGATAGAGCGATTCGATGTTGATGATGCTGCCTTCGAGGTAGAGAAGCTCGCCCTTCTGGTCCCAGATGCCACCGCCGGTCTCCGTCACCCAGATGAGATGACCCATCGCATGGCGTATGCGATATTCCATCGTCCAGTCCACGCGTTTGTCCAGCGCCCGGCCGACGATTTCGTCCATCAAAGGCACGTCTTCCTCGTACATGATCGAGGTGAAGGTCCGCGTCCGGTTGCCGATGATTTCGTCGGCGGGATAACCGAAGATGCGCTCGATGCCGTCGGTCATCTCAAGCATCGTGTAGTTTTCATCGGCACGGCAGCGATAGAGAAAACCGCTCATGCGTCCGAGAATGCTCGTTTGAAAATCCATGGAGACCACATGAGAAGAGAAGGTTGCGGATGGATTTATTGCTGCCCAAAGCGCCGGAAGAGCGCGCACGACACCTCCTCCGGCGATCCCAGTCTCGTCAGTTCCGCAGATATTCCTCCTTGGAATCGTCGAGCGCCTCGACCCAGGGCGTGTGGTGCTTCGGCGACATGTTGCCGGTCATCAGCGATCGATAGGCATGGTCGCGGAAGCCCATGATATTGTCCGCCTTGTGATGTTCCCACTCCATGAAGGTCCGGTTGGTGCCTTCGATGTCGAAGGAGGGATAATCGGTCTCGGCCAGCAGTTCCTTCACATAGTCGCCCTGATACCAGATCATCTGCTCGGCATCCTCGAGCGTCTCTTCGCGGGCGCGCCACATGTCGAAATTGGCTTTCAGTTCCTCTTCCGGCGGCAGGGTGATGCGGCCCATCATCACGTCGCGGGCCCACCAGGCCTGCACGTCGAACATGTTGAAAGTATAGAACTGGTCCTGCATGCCGATATAGAAGAGCTGCGGGTTCTTATCGAAGATCACCCCCTTGTAAAGGCTGTCCGCCCAGAGGCGGTTGGCGGTCTTCAGCCGGAGGTCGTCGGGCAGGAAAGGGAAATGGTGCTGGTAGCCGGTGCAGAGGATTACCGCATCGACGTCCTTGGTCGAGCCGTCGAGGAAATGCGCCGTGCGGTTTTCGAGCTTGGTCAGCAGCGGCCGTTCCTCGAAATTCTCCGGCCATTTGAAGCCCATCGGCTTCGAGCGGTAGCTCGTGGTCACCGATTTCGCGCCGTATTTCCAGCATTGCGAGCCGATGTCCTCGGCCGAATAGCTGCGGCCGACGAGTAGGATGTCCTTGCCCTTGAACTCCAGCGCATCGCGGAAATCGTGGGCATGCAGGACGCGGCCGTTGAAGGTCTTCACGCCCTCGAAATAGGGCACGTTCGGCGTCGAGAAGTGACCTGATGCCACGACGACATAGTCGAACTCCTCGTCATACATCCGGTCCTCGACGCGATTATGCGCCGTCACCGTGAATTTCTTCGTCGCTTCGTCGAAACGGACCATGCGCACCGGCGTGCTGAAACGCACCCAGTGGCGGACATTCGCCTTCTCGACGCGGCCCTTGATGTAATCCCAGAGCACGGCGCGCGGCGGATAGGAGGCGATCGGCTTGCCGAAATGCTCCTCGAAGGAATAGTCGGCGAATTCGAGGCATTCCTTCGGCCCGTTCGACCAGAGATAACGATACATGCTGCCATGCACCGGCTCACCATATTCGTCGAGGCCGGTGCGCCAGGTGTAGTTCCAGAGCCCGCCCCAGTCCGACTGCTTTTCGAAGCAGACGATCTCCGGGATCTCGGCGCCCTTCTGGGCAGCCGATTGAAAGGCGCGCAGCTGCGCCAGCCCGGAAGGACCGGCACCGATGACGGCTACTCTTGTCATGAAGCATTCCCCTCTTGATTATGCGATATCGATTTACGGACGAAATTTCAAAGCGTTACGCTGTCTTTCGCGCCTGAAAAGGTGTGCATCGCGGCGCGTCAGTCGGGAAAAATGCCGGAGCTGGTCGGCGCCCCGTCGTCATATTTGGAAAGCCAGTCGATCGTCGTCTCGCGGAAACGGGTAAGACCCTTGTAGTCGATGAGCTCGGGCGGCAGCGTCTTCAGCACGCGCGGGAAACGGCGCGCCCATTTCGGCACGGTGACGAGCTCGTCCATGTTCATCAGATAGCAGCGGATGACGAAGAGGATGGCGTTGGAGCGCGGCAGGCGCCAGAGGCTCTGCAGCTCGACGCGCAGATGCACCTTCTCGCCGACATTGTCCGGCGTCACCGTGGTGCGGTCGGGACCCCATTTGTGATAATTCTCGGGGCTTGTGTCGAGCCGCGGATTGATCGTCATCGTCCAGTTGAAGCGTCGTGTCGGCTTGCCCTGCTGCAGGTTCAAGAGGAATTTCAGCGCCCTGTCGAAGACGCCGATCTGGTGGGCGAGTGGCACCGGTCCGTGCCATTCCATGAAATTCATGCCGATATCGAAATCGAGAGACCAATCGGCCTGCGTCGTCACCATGCCGGCATCCATCCACAGATTGCCGTCGCGCTGGTCGACGATGCAGAAATCGCCCTGGGCCTGGCGGGTAATATACTCGAAGGGCTCACAGGGCAGTGTCGAGGCGTCGCCGAAGGTGAAGCTGTCGTCGATGCCGAGCGGGCGGTTGATCCAGCGCCACTGGTCGCCGTTGCGGATCAGCGTGAAATGCTCGGGATTACCCGCCGCCTGCTCTTCCATCAGCAGTTCCAGCGTGTCCCATTGCGCGCTCATCATGTGCGGCAGCGCCTGATAGCGCAGCGGATCCTCCTTCAAAACCAGTGCCCTGTCGTGCATCTCGGCGACATAGTGTTCGTCGACGTCGATCAGGTTTTCGAAGACGGTGCCGGCCCGGCCGCGCACATGCGGTTCCATGTTGACGGAATACATATATTCGTCGCGGTCGAAGGGAAATGGGAAGCGGCGGATGTTCCCGGGGCTGTTGCGGTAGCTGAAATCGTCCCGGAATGTTTCCTGCTTGAAAGCGATTGCCATGTCCGGTCTCCTTTTTGCGCTTTTTCCGGTGCCGTCAAAGATCGAGATGCAGGATGTTCCCCTCGAAGCGGGAAACGCAGATCATCACCTTCCGCCCGGATGCCTTTTCTTCACTCGTCAGATAGACGTCATTGTGCAGCAGCTTGCCGTCGCAGGTGACGACACCAGTTTCGCATTGACCGCAGGCGCCGCCGCGACAGAGGAAGGGTGCGTCGACACCCGCCGCTTCGACCGCCTCGAGCATGCTTTCGTGATGGCCGACCTTCACCGTCTTGCCGGAGCGGATCAACTCCATCGTGAAGGGCTTGCCGGGCAGCGACGACAGGAACCGTTCCGAATGCAGGTTCTGCTCCGGCCAGCCGGCCTCCAGCCCCGCCTTGAGCACGCCATCGATCATGCCTGCGGGGCCGCAGACATAAAGATGCGTACCAAGCGGCTGGCCGTCGAGCAGGCGCGTCAACGGGATGGTGCTGCCTTCAGCGTCGCAATGGATCTTGATGCGATGCTGGCCGTAGCGTTCCTGGAGCTCCCGCCAGTAGGCACCGCGGTCGCGCGTGCGGATGGCATAATGCAGCTCGAAATTGGCACCCTCGCGGGAAAATTGCTCCATCATCGCGATGAAGGGGGTAATGCCGATGCCGCCGGCGATCAGAAGATGCTTGCGCCCGCGCCAATCCGGCTGGAAGAGGTTGACGGGATAACTGACCTTCAGCTCGTCGCCTTCCCGCACCTTCTCATGCATGAAGGTGGAGCCGCCGCGCGACTCCTCGACGTGCAGCACGCTGATCTCATAGGCTGCGCAATCCTGCGGCGGCGACATCAGCGAATAGGCGTTGCGTCTGACATGGCCGCCATCGTTCATCGAGACGATGATATGTGCGCCGCCGGAAAAATAAGGCATCGGCTTGCCGTCCAGACGCTCGAAGCGGAAGCGCTTGACGCGTTCGGCGATCGGGGTGATCCGCGCCACGCGGACGGGAATTTCAGTGCCGCCGCTCAAAGGAACAACTCCTCAGGGTCGGGCGCGCTGCCGGGTTCTTCCGCATCGATATTGACACCCTGGAAGGCGGCGAGCCGGCGCGAATAATGATCGCGCACCAGAAGCGTCAGCCCGCAATGGCTGCAGGAAAAGGGGCTGGCGGTGACGTCGTCAGTGGTGCCCTTGCAATGGACGCATTGCACGCGCCTGGCGAGCGATCCCCGGTGCTCGGTGATGAGGGAGGCGTGATCCATGCCGCAATCGAGCGCCACCAGCATTGCCTGACCGATGAAGCCCTCGGTGCCCGATATATAAAGCCGTGTGCCCATATGGGCGGTGGCGAGCGAACCCTTCAATCGGAAGAGCAATGTCGCGATCGTCGGCGCCGTAAAGAACATGTCGGCGCCGAGGCGGCGCAGCGCCTCGTCCAAGCCGGTGCCCTGCGAGCCGCGGGCGACATAGAGGATTTCGCTGCGGGAAAGAGCGGTTTCGTCAAGTGCGGGATGCTGGTCCAGGAGCGCCTTGGCGCCCTCCCCTTCGAGTGCGAAAATATGCCGCTTGGCTTTGGGCTGGATGATCAGCCCCTTGTAGACCGGTCGGCTCTTGATGCCTGCAACGAGCATGGGCGTGCTCCTTAACCTACGGCGGTCCTCTTCTTCTTCTCCGGATCGTCGAAGGGAAGTGTGTGGGCGGTAGCGCTTGCCTTCACGGTCTTGCCGCGGACTTCGAGTTTCGTCCCATGCACCGCCTTGTCAACGTCCAGGCGGGCGATCGCCATGGATTTCTTCGTCAGCGACGAATAGCTAGGGCAGGTAATGACGCCGACTTTTCTGTCGTCGGCAAAGACCTCGTCGCCGAGATCGGCCGGTCCGTCGGCATCGATCAGCATGCCGAAGATCTTGAAGCGTTCCTTGCCTTTCAGGCGGGCATGTTCCTCGGCGCCGCGGAAGCCTGTCTTGCCGGGGCTGACGGTGAAGTCGAGGCCGAGTTCCCAGAGGCTGTCGCCGGGCGGCTGATCGGCGAAGGGATACATCTGCGAATTGTCGTAGGGATAGAACAGCAGATAGCTTTCGACGCGCAGCATGTCGAGCACGGAGAAGCAGCAGGGGATGATGCCCATGTCCCTGCCTTCCTCGACGATCCGGTCCCAGACCATGACGGCATCCTGGCCGCGCACGAAGATCTCGTAGCCGCGTTCGCCGGTATAGCCGGTGCGCGAGATCATCACCGGCGCACCGAACAGCGTCGTCTGCATGTGGTGGAAATATTTGAGATCGCGGATGCCGGGCACATATTTGGCAAGATAGTCGACGGCGAGCGGGCCCTGCAGCGACAGGTCGTGCAGATCGTCGTCGAAGAGCACGGCGCAATTGCGGCCTGCCGCCTGCCTGACGACCTCCTCGTGGCCGGAGCCGGAGCCATGCACCAGTATCCAGGAATTCGGGCCGGTGCGATAGACGATGCAATCGTCGGTGAAATGGCCGCGATCGTTCAGCATGGCCGCATAGACCGAGCGGCCGGGATAGATCTTCGTCATGTCGCGGGTGGTGATGTAATCGAGCACGGCGATGGCGTGCGGTCCGACCAGATGCACCTTCTTCAGGCCGGAGACATCCATGAGGCCGGCCTTGGTGCGAACGGCGACATGTTCTTCCGACATGTCCTTGTCATAGGTCCAGGCGGTCCCCATGCCGCTCCAGTCCTCGAGCTTCGAGCCAAGAGCGCGGTGCCGATCCGCTAAGGTGGAGAAACGCCATGATAGAGCCATTTTCGTTCCCTCTTGTTTCCTGTACGGAATATTTGTTTCTTGACTATATAAGTCTTTTGCGTCGTGGCAAGCCCATCCGATGTGCATTTCCGCAAAACTTTGGCGGCATCTGCGCTGCCGCCGGTGAGCCGGCCGCGTTCACCCCATGCGTTCGGAGGAATAACTGCCGGGCTGGCCGGGAAGGCCACGATTCTATTGCCGTTGATGAAGGTGCTGTGATGGATATGGGCGTGGATGGCGCGGGTCAGCACCGGGCTTTCGAGGTCGCGACCGATCGATTTGGAGATCCGTCAGATCGAGCAAGACGGGCCCGTCGAGGAAGAAGCCGGCCGAACGCGCGGCCCTTGATGCGGATAGGGCGAACGTCTGTTAGCACTTTGGTCTGAAGGCAGAGATTAAAGTAACTGCCTGAAGATATTTATATTTTCCGTGGCTCTGGAGGTGGACGGCAGATCGCCCATGCCGGCATGAGGCTTAACCAAGCGTGCGGCGGAAGTGAGCAGCGACGCGGTCGGCGGCGTCACCTACCGGGCCGCTCTGATCATAGAAGTCGAAGTGAGCGCCCTCGGCCCAATGCAACTCCTTGGGTCCGGCCAGAAGCCCGTAAACTTTTCGGGCCTGGTCTGGGAAAGCCGAACCCTCGGAGTGGATCATGAGCGTCGGCGCCGTGACTCGCGAAGCCCGGGATATGGGATCGAAATCGATCCACGGCTCCCAAGCCATCACCGCGAATTCGTTGCGCCAGGATGGAACGCCGCCACCGCGCGTCTGATCCAGGTAATATTGGCTCGGGCTGACGCTCGCCGCCGTTTGGTCGGTATTGTGGTAGGCGCGGATGGTCTTGATCTCGCCGGTCTCGTCGTAGATCTGCCGTGCGAGACGGCCCTCGGCCCTGAGGCGCTCGACGGCCTCTGGTCCTTTCTTGATCAGCGCTACCAGTTCCGGCTCGGAGAAGAAGCCCGCCACGGTCGCGACCGCGCCGACATTGGCGTCCTCGGCCGCCGTGTAGAGGACGGTGCCGCCAGAGGTGCAAATCCCAAGGAGCCCTGTTCCGGACACATCCGGCCGGCTTGCCAGGTAACGCAGCGCTGCCGACAGGTCTTCGGCCTTGGCGGCGGGATCCTCGTATTGACGTTTGGCACCGCCGCTCTGGCCGTAGTTCCGGTAATCGATGGCCAGTGCCATCACGCCACGACGCGCCATTTCACCGCCATAGATGCCGCCCATCTGCTCTTTCACCGAGGTGAAGGACCCGCCGACGGCCACGGCCGGATAGCGTTTGGCAGGATCATGGCCTTCAGGCAGGTAGAGATGGGCGACCACATAGCTGTCGCCGCTGGCAAAGCTGACGGTCAGTGGTGTGATTTTTCCGCGATGTGCACTCAGGGTCTGAGACATGCCAACTCCTACACGGGAGAACAGGGCGACAGCTCCAACCGACAGGCCGAAGGTGCGGCGGGTGATCGATGAGGCAGTCATCCATGTCTCCTCTGTTAAATGATGGGGAAAGATGCTCTCTGATGTACGGCATCCTGACGTTCACGGGTTACGGCGGCGCCGGAATCGATCGCCGCCGCTACCCAAGCGTGGCACGGAAATGCGCAGCAACGCGGTCGGCGGCGTCGCCTACCGCGTCGCCCTGATCATAGAAATCGAATTGCGCACCTTCGGCCCAATGCAAGTCTTTGGGTCCAGCCAGCAGCCCGTAGACTTTTCGGGCCTGGTCTGGGAAGGCCGAACCCTCGGAGTGGATCATGAGCGTCGGCGCAGTGACGCGCGAGGCCCGTGAGACAGGATCGAAATCGATCCAGTGCTCCCAAGCCATGACAGCGAACTCGTTACGCCAGGATCGAACGCCGCCACCGCGCGTCTGGTCCATGTAATATTCGCTTGGGCTGAGATGCGCCGCTGTTTCATCGGCATTGTGGTAGGTCAGGATAGTCTTGATCTCGCCAGTTTTGTCGTAAATCTCCTGTGCGAGACGACCGTCAGCCCTCAGGCGCTCGATGATATCACGCCCGTTCATCATCGCCGTCATTAACTCTGGTTCAGCATAGTAGCCCGCCACGGCCGCCACCGCACCGACGTTGCCGTCTTCGGCTGCCGTGTAGAGAGCGGTTCCAGCAGAGGTGCAGATTCCGAGAAGGCCTGTTCCGGACACATCCGGCCGGCTTGACAGGTAACGCAGCGCTGCCGACAGGTCTTCGGCCTTGGCGGCGGGATCCTCGTATTGACGTTTGGCACCGCCGCTCTGGCCGTAGTTCCGGTAATCGATGGCCAGTGCCATCACGCCACGACGCGCCATTTCACCGCCATAGATGCCGCCCATCTGCTCTTTGACGGAGGTGAAGGACCCGCCGACGGCCACGGCCGGATAGCGTTTGGCCGGATCGTGGCCTTCGGGCAGATAGAGATGCGCCACCACATAGCTGTCGCCGCTGGCAAAGCTGACGGTCAGCGGTCTAATTTTTTCGCAATGTGCACTCAGGGTCTGAGACATGCTAACTCCAAATATGGGAAAATCCGGGCGGCAGTTCCAACCGACGGGCCGAAGGCGCGGCGGGTGATGAATGAGGCGGCCATCCATGTCTCCTCTCTGACAACGAGAGAAAGATGCGCTCCGATATGCTATTTGTTAATCGGACGATTTCTTGACTGGCTTGTAAGGTAGATTTGATAATGCGGGCAGACTTGCTGGACGGCATCCTGGCGTTCACCAAAGTGGCGGAGAAGCGGAGCTTCACGGCTGCCGCATTGGAACTGGGCGTCACGCCGGCTGCGATAAGCTGGACCATCAAGCAGTTGGAGGGGCGTGTCGGCGCGCCGCTGCTGACCCGCACCACCCGTTCGGTCGGCCTGACCGAGGCGGGGGCGCTGTTGCTCGAACATGCGCAAGCCGGTGTCGCGCAGATCGCCGCGGGTTATGATGCAGCGCAAGCGCAGGGTGCTCGACCCGCCGGGCTGCTGCGGCTTAATCTTCCGACGGTGGCGCAGCCGGTCCTGGAACCGATATTGCCCGGCTTTGCCGCCGCTTGCCCGGATATCGAGCTGGAATTGACGATTGACGACCGCTTCGTCGACATCGTCGCGGAAGGATATGATGCCGGCATCCGCGTCGGCGAGACCATCGCCCAGGACATGGTGGCCGTGCGCCTGACCCAACCCTCGGCGATGACCGTGGTCGGCTCCCCCACCTATTTTTCAAGGCGCGAAAAACCCCGCTACCCCGAGCAACTGGCGGAGCACGCCTGCATCAATTTCCGGCTGGCGAGCGGCGCAATTTACCGCTGGGCCTTCGAGGAACAGCTCGATGTCGGCGGCGAACTGCGGGCCTTCGAGATCGCCGTGAAGGGGCCGTTGATCGTCAATGGCTCAGGCCCAAGCCTGTCCGCCGCCGTTTCAGGCGTCGGCCTGGCCTATAACACCGCCGATAATGTCGAGGCACTGGTCAGGCAGGGGTTGCTGGAGCAGTGTCTGGAAGATTTCATGCCGACGATGCCGGGCTTCTTCCTCTATTTCCCCAGTCAGGCGCGGGCGCTACCGAAGCTGCGAGCATTCCTGGACTTTTATGCTGGATGGAAGAAGTCGGCTCAGCTGGCTTTAGAATGATGGCTGGGCGGGATGTTGACGGAAATCATTGCATGAGCGGGCTTTGGCCAGCCCTTCGCTTTCCGGCTGCAAAACAACTTGTACTATAGCGTACAATTCCGCGAGTGTGTTTATTATCGCTACAGCTTTTTTAGGATACGCTGTTATATCCTCTGGTTGCAATGTCATGCCATGGGGTACAGAAATGAAGTTAACGATCGCCACTACCTTACTCGCACTTGTCGCTACCACTGCATTCGCGGCCGACGCCGTTCAGGACGTCCCGGCTGCGCCTGTTGCAGCTGCACCCGTTTTCACCTGGTCGGGTCCGTATGTCGGCATCGATGGCGGCGCCGCATGGCTCAACGGTGATTTCAGCGCCGGCGGCTTCAGCGATTCTGAGGATTTCAACGGCGGCGTTTTCGGCGGATTTGCCGGCTACAACTTCCAGTTCGACAGCATCGTTGTCGGTATCGAGGGCAACCTGGAATACAACTGGAATGAAAAGGAAGCGCTGGGTGCAGACATCGGAACCGATTGGGCCGGCGCTGTTCGTGGTCGCGTGGGTTACGCTTTCGACAAGGCACTCATCTTCGGCGCAGCTGGCTGGACTGCCACACGCGGTTATGTGGACGTACCGGGCTTCGACAAGGAAACGGAAACCTTCAACGGCTACACCGTCGGCGCTGGCGTCGACTTTGCCTTCACCGACAATATCTTCGTTCGTGGCGAATATCGCTACAACGACTTCGGCAAAAAAGATATTCTGGGTGTTGATGTCGACCTCGACCAGCACGAGCTCAAGGTCGGTGTCGGCGTAAAGTTCTAAGAGCCGTCGGCCAGATCAGCAGTATGAGAGCCTCGCCATTTGGCGGGGCTTTTTACGTTCCCCATTCCGCTGGGTGCAGTCGTTGGCTGCCCGCCCCGGCGTCGGCCTGGCCTAATAATGTGAGGGGCTTGTAGCGCCGGGATTGCTGGAGCCGTGCCTCGAAGAGTTTATGCGGATGATGCCGGGGCGGAGGTCTTGGGCTATCCCTGCAAAGTCAAAAGGCCGCCGTCTGCCGAGGTGAGACGACCTCCGATTTTCGCCTGCGGGTTTCCCGAGGACTTTCCCCGTAAACCGACCCGTACAGTACAGAAAAGCGGCCGGCGTGGACGAATCCCCATTTCAGACAGATATCCCTGATGCTCTGCAGGTTCGACCGATCCAGCAGGTCTTTTCTGGCGGCGCGTAACCTTAGAGTCCTCAGGTAGCTGCCCGGTGTCGCCCCTTTGAAAGTCCGGAAGCCGGTTTCCAAGGCGCGAACCGAGACGTTGGCGGATTGAGCGATCATCGCGATGGTGATCGGCTCAGCAATATTGGCGTGCATGAAATCGATAGCCCGGCGAATGTGCCGGGGAGCGGGTGTAAATGCTGCCTGCTCCAGACGCTGAGAGTAGCGATGCGGCACCGATCTGATCAGCAATTCGGCGAGCGCCTGGGGGAGGTTGGTCATCGCTATCGGCGACTGCAGTAAGATGCCGTCTCCGAGCATGCCGGAGATCATCGTCTCGACGAGGTTCTTGACGAGATGTCCTGAGGGAGTTGATCCATCAATGACGGGTGACAGGTCCAGCGATCCGACAAGCGGGGCTTCGAACAACTGCCCGAAGGTCCGGCGAATCTGCTCCCAATCGAGAAAGAGTTTTTGCGATCGATGCAGCGCTCCCCGCACGAGGAAGTGATCCGCCTCGTGGCTTTGGCCAAGCAGCATCTGGCCCGGCGACGCTGTTGTCGTGATCTGCCGTCGCGTCATGCCGGAGAAACCCTCGCGCGGCACATGAATGGTGAGCCATTCCGGCGTCTCTGCGGTGGCCGAAAGGTTCCACTCTCCATTGCATGCGAGATCGGCAACCGTCACCGCACCGTGAGACCGTGCATCCGCCGACCAACGAAAGCCTTTCGCGCTATGAACCGGCGATGCGTCGAAGTGGGCAGGTCCGAGGAACGTCTCCAACATTCCGTCGAAGTCTGCGCCGGCCCATCGTGGAGCGAGTGCGGCGTTATGGATCATGAGGGCCTCTGAATTCGCGGGTGAGGAGCGGTGAGGCCATTCGCCTGCGCTGATCCTTTTCGGCAATGACGGTGCAGAGCCGGGATCTTATTCCTCCGCTGTGTCGCCCGCGATGCGCTTGATGGCATCAGTCGCCGCTTCGAGCAGTCGTTCCGACATGCCCTGATCGGTCATGATGCGAGAGATGGTGACGGCCCCCACCATGAGGGACAGGACGACCATGGCTTTGTCATAGGGTTTCGCGCCGTCCGATGCCGGGATCAATTCGTCGAGAACCTGAAGATGCGCCTCGATGCCGTTCTGGAATGGAGCCCGCACCTCTGCACTCTGGCGCGCCGCATCGGACCCAAGTGCTGCCAAGGGGCAGCCATCACCTTTTTCTCCCTGGTGCCCGGTCGACAGATACATGCCGACAACCGCTTCAAGCGGATCGGCGCTTCCGGCGGCAACCCTCGACCACCTGCGAATGGCGCTCTCCATCGCCCGCCCGGATGCCAGCGCCACAAGGTCATCCTTCGATTCGAACTGCTTGTAGAACCCGCCTTGGGTGAGGCCGGCTCCTTTCATCAGGTCCTTCAGGCCGATGCCGTCAAAGCCATGCTCCCGGAAGAGCCGGCTTGCGACATTGATCACCGTTTCACGATTGGCCTCGGCCTGAGCGCGACTGACTCTCATTGCGATCTCCAATTGGATGCCAATTGAAATCTATATCACAATTAGAGTTTGTCTGCAATCTAATTGAATGGCGCGTCCGTTCATACGTTACTCACATGAACTGCTAGACACCCCTGAATGCGAGAGGCACCAAATTCAACGCTGCCGACCTTGATCTCTCTGACAAAGCCATTATCTAGTGCGCTAGATAAAAGCACACTAGATGAAGCCATGTCAAACAACGAGATCGCATCCCGCCGGGCGGTGGGCACCCAACTTTCGTTTGCGCTCTATGGCGCAGCCAATCGGATGGCGCGCCTTCACAAGCCATTTTTGCAGCCGCTCGGCCTGACATTCCCGCAATATCTGGTGATGCTTGAACTTTATGGCGGAACGCCCCGCGCCGTTGGAGAGCTGGGTTTAAAGCTCGATATGGACACCGGAACGATCACGCCGCTGCTGAAGCGCCTGGAATCGGCCGGCATGGTGACCCGGACGCGCGATCGCGACGACGAGCGGCGGGTGCTCATCCATCTGACCGAAGCGGGTGAATCCCTGCGCGAGGCGCTTTGGGCCGTCACCGACAAGATCAAAACCGCCTGCCAGCTCACGGACGAGGGGCTGGCCGATCTGCGCGATACGTTACACGCATTCGCCCTTCCAGCCCGCGATTGAGCCGGGCTCACTTCCACATCAGAGAAAGGACATCCCATGAAGATCGGAATCATCGGTGCCGGAAATATCGGTGCGACGCTGGCGAGAAAACTCGCTGCAGGCGGCCATGCGGTCAAGCTTGCCAATTCGAAGGGTCCCGACACCATCCGCGAGCTTGCCGGCGATATCGGAGCGGCTGCCGTTTCGAAGGAAGAGGCCGTGCGGGGTGTCGACGTGGTCGTACTTTCGATCCCGTTCGCAAACTATCGCGATCTCTCTGGGCTCTTCAATGACGTGCCTGAAGAGGTCGTGGTGATCGATACGTCAAACTATTATCCGTTTCGCGACGGTGCGATCGCCGACGTCGATGGCGGCATGCCCGAAAGCGTTTGGGTCGGCAGTCAAATCGGCAGACCCGTTGTCAAGGCTTGGAACGCCGTATTGGCGGCGACGCTGGCGGCGAAGGGCCAGCCCGAGGGCGCGGATGGACGCATCGCCATTCCGGTTGCAGGCGATGTTCCGGAAGCAAAGGCGATTGCCATAGAGCTGGTCGAGGCCATCGGTTTCGATGCGCTGGATGCTGGAGGGCTGGCAGCGTCCTGGCGTCAGCAGCCCGGCACCCCCGCCTATTGCACCGAGCTTGCAGCAAATGAGCTGAAAGAGGCGCTGCAATCGGCGGATCGATCCCGCGCAGCGGATAATCGCGACGCCCTGATCCAGGAATTCTTCGCGGCAGGCACGAGCCTGACCCATGACGACATGGTCGCTCGAAACCGAGCGGGGACTGCCGCTCCGAAATCCTGAAAGCCGTGAGGCTCATGCTGCTCCCCGCCGCAACGTTGGCGGGCCTTCGAGCTCGGCGCCATGCCCCGGCGCGTTTTGGAGGCGCGATCATCGGAAAAAATCGCCGCAAAAGCAAAAAGTGCTTGATTTTATATTTCGATTGACATCTAAAGCGATTATAGATGTCGATTGAAATCTTACGTGCTTTGGTGCCAGGTTCTGAAAAGCTGTCCTTTGGCGACGGGGTTAAAAGTTCCGACCTTCTATCGAAGCACGTCATCAACCACTCGCGCCAAAAGCCAAGGAGCATGCATGTCCACAAACAGAGTTGTCGTCATCACCGGAGCATCCTCCGGAATAGGTGAAGCGTCAGCCCGCCTTCTCGTACAACACGGCTTCCAGGTCTTTGGGGGCGTACGCAACCCCGCGCGTGTCAATGCCATTCCCGGCGTGCGCTATGGAACTGTCGACGTGACCGATGACGCTTCGGTCTCCAATTTTGTTCAATGGGTTCTGTCCGAGGCAGGCAAGATCGACATCCTGGTCAACAATGCCGGCGTTTCGCTGGTCGGCCCTGTCGAGAACACGTCGACTTCCGAAGCGCACACGGTATTCGATGCCAATGTTTTCGGCCCTTTGCGCATGATCCGCGCTGCCTTGCCTTCCATGCGCGCGGCTCGCAGCGGGCTGATCATCAATATCAGCTCGGTCCTCGGCTTCCTGCCGGCACCGTTCATGGGAATATATGCCAGCAGCAAGCATGCGCTCGAAGGATTGTCGGAGTCGCTGGATCATGAGGTTCGCGAGTTCAACGTGCGCGTCGTGTTGGTTGAACCGACCTTCACCAACACCAAGCTCGATGTAAACGCGGCACAGACCGAGGCGCCCTTGGGAGTCTACGCAGCGCAGGCGGACGCGACCATCAAGGCGGTACAAGCCCAGATCAAAACCGCGCCGTCGCCTGTAAAAGTCGCGGAGAAGATATTGGCGGCAATCAACGGCCCATACAAAATGCGCCAACCGGCCGGCGGCCAGGCGACGCTTCTAAGCCGGCTGCGCAGGTTTATGCCGGCAAACGCGGTCGACAGCAGCCTGCGCAAGACGTTCGGCTTCGGAAAGCGTCCTGCGTCCTAAAGCGCGTCACGTCAAACTTGATTCATGCGACGCGCTTTAGCTCTTTGTTTTCACGCATGTCGTTGCCGCAAAACCGCGGCACACTTTCGCGCGACATGCTTTAGACTAAAGCCTCTTCTGGTCAGATTGAAGCATTCTGCCGGAGCAGATTTTCGTCAGGGTGGAGCCGACCTCCTCTCATCCTGGCGGAAAGATGCCCGCCCCACAGGCCGCATCGCTGCGCTAGAATGAGACTATCTGATCTCTGATTGAAATAGCCTTCCAGCCTCATCGGAATGCATTATCAAGCCCTGATCGTTTGACTTGCTTTTCGGCTATTTCGTCTTGTTCATACGCTCCGTTAGTTTTCGAAAAATCGAACTTCGGGCAACCGAATAACCGAACTTGCGACCAACGCTCGTGCTCATCACCAGATTTGCCAATGTCGAGCTGCGCATGACGGCATCCTCGCGGATAAGGCGCTCGTCGTAGCGCCCCTGGCTGTCAGCTATGATGCGTTTTGCAGCATTATGTCCCGGTGCACCAGAGACGCCGCCGCCAGGATGACTGCCCGAACCACAGAGATAATATCCTTCCACCGGCGTGCGATAGTGTGCGGCTTCCTCGATCGGACGTTTGTCAAAGTTATTCTCGGTGCCGACCATCGAGGAATGGAATATGTTGCCGCCGGTGATATTGTAGACCTGCTCAAGATCGCGCGGCGTGATGATATGACGCCCAAGAATTCTGCCGCGAAGATTGGGCGCGTAACGGAAGTAGACCTCGAGAACCTTGTCGGCCCATTCGTCTTTCCGACTATCCCAGTTGCCCTCTGCGAGATCAAATGGCAATTGCTGCACGCCGAGCGATATCGTGTGATGTCCGGGCGTTTCGACCAAGCCGGGATGTGTAACGGAAGGTATCAGTGCTTCGATCACGAAATCGTCCGGGAAGCTGCCCCTTTTTTGTGCCTCCCAGGCCTTTTCGTAAAGGGCTGGGCTCGCTCCCATGATGACGAGACCCTGGTGTTGCGGTCCCGTCTTGCCTGGCGCGAAACCCACATAATCGGGCAACGTGTCGACGAGAAGATGAATACGGGCCATCGAGCCACGAACGTCGATCTCCGATGCCTTCTTTTCAATCGGGGGAGACAAAACGCCTGCATCAAGAAAGCCTTCCAGCGAGCGCTTGGGATCTGCGTTGGAAATGATCAGATCTGCCTCGATCAATTCGCCAGACATCAGTTCCACACCAGCTGCCTTGCCTTCTCGAACGATTACCTTGCGAACGGGGGAGCCGGTTCTGACGGAACCGCCATGCGCTTCAAGCCCCTTGGCAAGCGCATTCGAAATCATGCCCATTCCACCTTGCGGAAGGCCGTACTGACCATAATTGCCTTCGAACTCGCCCTGAGCGTGGTAGCCGTAGACATAGGCCGTCCCGGGTGTTCGTGGGCCGCCCCAGGTCGAAACCATCCCCATGAACATCATAAAGCCGCGAAGACGGTCGCTTTCGAAATATCGCGAAAGCAAATCCTCTGCAGAAATTAGGACGAACTCGTTGAACAGTTCAGTTTCGCCGGCCTGCTCGAAAACCTCGCGAAGTTCCTCGACAGAAGGCGGATCACTCATCAAAAGCGCGCCGGTTAACTCGCCAAAACGCCTGAGTCTGGTTCCAAAGCGCATGAAATTTGCGCCGTCGCGAGTGTTGTGCTTTTCGATCGACTTCAGCGTGCGATCGATATCGCGCCAAAGCATCACATGGTCGCCATCTTCCCAGAGACCCATCTCCAGCATCTCGGGTGCGACCGAGACCAGACCGAATTTCTTCAATTCCAGGTCCTCGACGACTTCGCGTCGCAGCATCATTTGGATGTAGGAGCAGGAAGAGAACGTCCCGCCGGGGACGAGTTCCTCGCTGACGCAGGCGCCGCCAATCACGTCGCGCGCCTCGACAACAAGGACGCGGAGACCTTCTCTTGCGAGATAATTTGCACAAACAAGCCCATTGTGACCTGCGCCAATCACGATGGCGTCCGTCTTCACCCCAGTTACGGATCCGGTATTCATATCAAGCGGTTCCTTCCATAAAGGCACTCAAGCCGATCAGATTCATCCATTTCTTGGTCACTGCCGCGCAGGCACTTTGATCAAGGTGAGGCCGGCTCCCTGCTTTCAAGGCAAAAGTACACGGTAGACTTGGTGGTCGACGAAAGTGCCGTCCGGGTAACCTATAAAATTACCGGTTACGACGCCGGTCGCGCCTTCGAACTCGCCGCCGCCTTCCTTGATGTGCCAGGTGATCGAGCCGATCTCCTTTCCCTCGTCCGCCGGGAGCACCATGCCCGTTTCTGGAGTAAACACGTCAAGGTAGCTGTCGATCTCGGGGAAAAAGACCCGGCCAGCCTCTACGGTTCGGCCATTTCTTGCCATCACTACGGTCTCGAAGCGCGCCTTCCCGCAGGGATTTGAGAGCTGGCCGTCTTGACCGATACCTGCCATATCGGACGTTGCGATAACGCCGTCGGCCGCTGACGAGACGAATCCTTGTGCATGGCCAATCTGCTCTCCTTTTCCAGAAAAAACGATCAGCATCGTTTTCATGCGCATTTGATGTTTCCTTTCACAATTTGAATGTCTTGCGAGTGGGAGGCGTTCACCTAGCTCGCGTGCGGCGCGGCTCTTTGGCGCCCCGACAGATTTTCGACATATCGGTAAGCGACCAGGTAAAGCCCCGTGAGAACAGCCATCATCAGAAGAATGAGGCCACCAACAGCTGCAGCTCGATCGAAGCGATATTCCTGGAATGCCAGCTTGTAGAGATAGGTCGCAAGCACCTCCGAAGACCGCCCGGGACCGCCCTTCGTCATGATCCACGTCATGTCGAAGAACCGGAACGTCCAGAAGAAGTCGAGCAAGCAGGCCGTCAGCATCACCGGAGCGAGATGGGGAAGTGTGACAAGTCGGAATTTGTCCCAAGCGCTCCCTCCGTCGACGTCCATCGCCTCATAGAGATCGTCGGGTACGTTCTGCAGAGCAGCCAACAAGATCAGCGTCAGGAAGGGATACCAATTCCAAATACTGGCGATCGTCACAGCCGCCAGTGCCGAAGACGGTTGCCCAAGCCAGTCAAATGCCCAGCTGGCGAGGCCGATGTCGCGAAACAGGGAATTCAAGAGCCCGAATTGATCCTGATAGATCAGGATCCAAAGGATTGACACAGCCGCGGGGGGGAATAGCCAGGGAATGAACTGCAGCCCCCGCCAAAAGGACTGCATGCTTTTTGCTGAGTTCAATAGAAGCGCAAAGGTCAAGCCGATCAACAAATGCCCTATGACCGTGCCACCGGTAAAGATGAAGCTATTGAGCGTCGAGGTCCAGAACACGTCATCGTGCAGCGCCCATTTGTAGTGGGTAAAGCCGACGAAATGCTGCTCCCCGCGTCGCGTCTGAAAGAAACCCGTGTAGATGCTCGCCACCAGCGGAAATATGCCGGTTATAATCAGAAACAGGAATGTGGGACCGACAAAGAAAGCCCACTCTCGCCGGTAGGTCCTTGCGAGCTTCACGCGGTTCGCACTGACGGGAACCAGAGTTGCTTGAGACTGTTGTTCGATGATCATTTCACACCTCCCGCAACCATCCCCTTGATGAAGACACCTTGGAACAGTGCAAAAACGACAAGCAGGGGAAATGCCGACAGGAAGCTTGCAGCCATCAGCACTTCCCAGCTGATCGTATAGTGACCAATCAGGAGATTGAGTGCGACTGTAATTGGGCGCGCATCAAGCGAGGCGGTGAATGTCAGCCCGTAGAGGAATTCCTGCCACGCCATCAAGAACGCGAAGATGAACGCTGCCAGAATGCCACCCCAACTAAGCGGAAGCGTGATCCGGAAAAAGCATTCCAGAGACGTGCATCCGTCAATTCGGGCTGCCTGCTCGATGTCTTCGGGTACCCCGTCGAACATTGATTTCAAGATAAGGGTGCAGAACGGCACGGTCAGCGTGGTGTCTAGGAAAATCAGCCCGGTCCAGGTGTCAATAAGACCGCTGGATTTTAGGAACGGGAAGTAACTCAGGACCAGAATCTCAACCGGGATGACCTGGGTGAATAACAGCAGGACGATAAGGGTTCCCGATAGTCCCACTCGATAACGTGACATGCCATATGCAGCCGGCGCCGCCAAAACGATCGTGAAAAACGCCGTGAGAGCGGAGATCCCGACAGAGTTTCGGAACGGCAATACCAGTTCCTCGGTCGAGAACACCTTCAGGAGGTTCTGAAAGGTCACTCGCTCGGGAATAATCTGCTTGAAGAGCAGATCTGCCGGCGTGATCGCGATGATGATCATGTAGGCGATCGGCAGCAGCATTACACCGAGCAAAAGCCCCAGTATGATGTAGGTGTGATAGTTGCCACGTATCAGGCGGCGGACGGCGGAAGCTCTTTCCCGCGGTGCAAGGCTATCGAAGGTCATGGCGCACTCCTTTCAGATTGGTGCGCGGCCCATTGGCCGCACACTGCCTTCGCGCTTGGCTATCGGGTGTAGCGGTCTCCGAGTTCGCCGTAGCTCTCGTCCCATTGCTGGTAAAGGTCGGCCCATTGCGCGGCCACCTTGTCCATTCCCTCCTGAGCGGTCTGCTGGTTGGCAACGACGCCATGAAGTTCGGTTCGGAAAATGTCCACTGCCTGCAACAGCTGTGGCGGCATCTCGCTGTAGGTATCGTAGGCGTTGGGGCGCTGCGACTGCTCCAAGGCGACCTTCAGCGAGTCGGATGTGCCTAAGGTGCCCTTCTGGACCTCGTCCCAGATTTCCTTCCGGGTGATAAGGAAAGGCCACTTGTCAGCGATCGCCTGCTGGGTGTCATGGCCTGCGAGCACCTTGATAAACTCCCAGGCGGCTTTCTTGTTTTTCGAGTTGGCGCTGATAGCATAGGTGCTGTCACCGCCCATCAGCATCGCCCCGGTAGTCTTGCCCTTGGGCAGCGGCGAAATGGCCCATTCGAACGTTGGCTTCAACCCCTCGATCACCGCCGGGACACCATTCCAGTCCGGCATCATGGCGACACGCCCGGCTGCAAACGAACTCCTCAGCTTCTCGAAGTCGGTTGTCGTGAATGACGGCACGACGCCGTGCTTGTTCACAAGATCCACGATGAACTGAACAGTTTCGACCGCTTTTGGCTTGTTGATCTGAAAGTCTCCGCCGACACGGCCGATGCGGGTTTCATTCGCGTAGAACATCCAGGCGAGAGCAAGCCAAAGCTCAGGGCCGTTACCATCGAGACCGAGGCCATACATTTCCGGTGGCTTGTTCAATTTCTTTGCGAATTCGAGCATCTCGTCGATGGTCTCGGGAGCGCGGTCCGGAAGGCCGGCTGCCTTGAATGCCGTCCTGTTCCAGAGAAGAACGTTGGTGAGGCCGAGCGAGGGAAGGACGTAGGTCGAACCCTTGTAGCCCTTGTCTGCCCACGGCTCGTAGGCGCCAAGGATATCGTTGCCGGCCGCTTTGTCTGCATCGATCAATTCGTCGAGCGGAGCGATCCAGCCTTCCTCGACAAAGCGAGCAAGCTGTGTGGGTACCCAGAGTTCGAACGTGTCCGGCAACGCACCAGCTTGGCCCGAAAGCTCCATTTTCTTGATGTATTCGATAAAGCCGATCTCTTCGACCTGGAGATCGACATCCGGATTGGCTTTGCGATAATCATCGAAAACCTTCAGGAAAATATCCGGCATTTCGGTCGAACGCCAGTTCGAATGAGTGACGACCGTCTTGCCCTGCGCCAGCAAGCCTGACGGCAACGCGGCGGCACCGAGCGCGATCGCGCTCGATTGCAGAAGAAACCGACGCGATATATGCGGAACTGTGAAACGAGGTGTATCTGTCATGATTATTCCCCTGTCGTTTTTCGATTCTGAGTGATCGATCCGTCTTTCGCTTCTAGACGTGATGCTGTCCACGGGGACCGAATGCGTGCCCAACACCACCATAAGCCGCGCCCCAGTCGCGCGAATGAGGTACCGTTCCTAATGACCGTTCCCCGGTTGGTCAGGCTGCGGCGGCAGCACTCGACTCCAGGCGTTTTCCGGTCGACTTGTCGAACGAATGAATTTCTCGAAGTGGCACCCGAAATGCCTGCAGCTCCCCGATCACGAACTTGCCGCCCGCCATGGCGGGCACGTCGGCCACGATTTGCACGTTATCGGCCCCATCCAGCGTGCCGTAGACGAGTTGAGTGGAGCCGAGTTTCTCTACCCGCCGGACAATGATATTGACTTCCCTGGTCGCGACCTTTTCGCCAACCAGCCCAGGATGAAGAAGCTGTTCAGGACGAAAGCCTTCAAGGACATTGCCGCGCGGAACGATGTTCATGGCGGGTGAGCCGACAAAAGTTGCGACGAATGTATCGGCCGGACGATTATAGATTTCATCCGGCGTGCCCACTTGGCGCACTATGCCGTCCGACAGGACCGCGATCCGATGCCCGAGCGACATGGCTTCGACCTGGTCATGTGTCACGTAGATCGTCGTTGCCTTCGTTTCCGCCTGGAATTGCTGAATTTCCTGCCGGGCGGTTGCCCGTAGCTTCGCATCGAGGTTGGACAGCGGTTCATCCATCATGAACACGGACGGACTGCGCACCAGGGCTCGTGCCAAGGCAACGCGCTGACGCTCGCCTCCCGAAAGTTGCTTCGGTTTGCGGTCAAGATGCTGCTCGATCCTGAACATGCGAGCGGCCCAAAGTGTGCGCTCCTCGATCCGCTTGCGGTCGAGTTTCATCTTTCGCAATGGAAACTCGATGTTGGCACGAACGGTGAGATGCGGATAAAGCGCATAGGTTTGGAAAACCATTGCGACGTTTCTGTCCTTTGGTGACAGGTCCGTGACATCCTTGCCATCAATTCTAATGGCTCCAGTCGTAACGGTTTCGATGCCGGCAATCATCCGCATCAATGTCGATTTGCCACAACCCGATGGGCCCAGCAAAACAAGAAACTCGCCGTCGGCCACGTCGAGACTGATTCCCTTCACAGCGGCGTAATGGCCGAAGGACTTTGTGACGTTGCTGATTTGAACGAAGCTCATGTCATGCCCTCAAGTATCTGTTGAACGGTGAGCGCCTTTTGAAAGGCGCCCGATTGTTAGGCCGCTGCGTTCCGCCGAAATTCGGTGCTGCGAATGACGTCCTGAAATGCCTCCAGGAAGATGTCAGCATGTTCGGTCGAGAACGGCAGAGGCGGGCGGATCTTCAAAACGTTGCCCTCGATGCCGCTTGCACTGATCAGGATGTTCCTGTCGCGCAGCGCGTTTACAACGAACAGGCCGAGATCGCCGTCCGGCTCCTTGGTCTCGGGATCCTTGATAAAGTCCAGCCCCACAAAAAGACCCGCACCACGGATATCTCCTGCCGCCGCCAGGCCGGTCGTGAGTTCGCGAAGCCCCTGCTGCAGGTAATTACCGACCTTCACGGAATTCTCGGCAAGTCCCTCGTCCTCGATTACGCAAAGCGTGGCGTGAGCGGCGGCGCAGCAGACGGGGTTTCCGCCAAATGTATTGAAGTAGCGGGCGGTGGTTGCAAACTCGCCAAGAACTTCAGGCCGAGCCACCACGCCGCCGATCGGCAGCCCGTTACCCATCGGTTTACCCATCAGGACCAGGTCGGGCACGATCCCATGGCGTGCAAATCCCCACATCGGACCTGTCCGCCCGAATCCCGGCTGGACTTCATCGGCAATGAACAGGGCGCCTGCAGCATGCACAGCGTCGAGAGCAGGTTTCAGGAAGCCCGCCGGATCGGCGAAGATGCCGTCGGATGAGAAGATCATGTCTGCCACAAACGCGGCTGGCTTGAACCCGTGGCGAGACAGATCTTCGAAAGCTTCCTTGATGGAGGTGGCAAAGGTCTCGGCAACGTTCTCGTGTCCGAGGCGGTATGCATCCGGCGCCGGCACGGTCCTGACATGGGGCCAGAGCGGAACGCCACTGCCCAGAGACGGAGACATTCGCGCTATCTGCTCCGTGATGCCGTGATAGGCGTTTTCGGTCACGACAATGCCAACCCCGCCGGTGTAGGTTTTGGCGATGCGCAAGGCGAGATCGGAGGATTCGCTGCCCGTGCAGGTAAACATGGCATTCGAGAGTTCAGGCGGGAAATGTCCCAGCAGTTTTTCCGCGTAACTCAAGACGACATCGTTCAGGTAACGCGTATGGGTGTTAAGCACGGCCATCTGCCGGGAGACGGCCTCAACCACTCTAGGATGGCAGTGGCCGACAGAGGGCACATTGTTGTAGACATCCAGATAACGCTGTCCGCGGCCATCGGTGATCCATACCCCCTCGGCCGAAACGGCGTGGACCGGCGTTTCGTAAAAGAGCTTGTAGGATGGTCCAAGGACCTTCTTGCGCCGCTCGATCAGCTGCATCGTCTCAGCGTCTAGCCCGTCGACCGCATTGGGGTCGAACGCATTGATCATCAACGGCTTGGTCATGAGGAAGTCTCCTTGTCACAGGCAGCGAAGAACCGATCGACTGCCCAGTTTTTGTCGAGGTCCGTTAGGTGCGAAAGGGCGCGCCATGCGTAGCCGGTATTCTTCAGGATCTGGCTTGCACGCTCTGGAAGACGGGTTGCACGGAATTCCGTAATGGCGACCGCCATCGCGAGTCTGGTGAGAATGAGGTCAGGGAGGATCGCGATCTCATGCGGATTCAAGGTGGTGACGGAATTGTAGCCTCGCGCCACGTCGAGTGCTCCGGAAAGGCCGGACTCATCAAAACGCAACTGATAGCAGGCCGCGATAGCGACATCGTTGATCCGCTGGCTTCTCGTCACATCGCCGAAGTCGATGATGCCGGTGATCCTTGTTGGATCGGACGGATCCATCAGAAGATTGTGTCCGTTGAAGTCGTTATGGATCACTTGCGAGGGAAGATCGCTCAGCATCGAGAGGGTGCGATCCTCAAAACGCTGCAAGATCCGATGAGGCATTTGCCAACGGCCAGAGCTAATCGCTGGGAGGAGCGGTCGGACGTTCGCCGCATTTGCGAGATCCCAGACGAGGTTTCTCCGATCGGCAGGGTGTTCGAAGTGGGCAAGCGCCCTCGCCGTTCTTGCAAGTGCCTTCCCGATCTCGAATGCCTGCCGGCTGCTTTTGAGAGTGCTAACCTGCGGTATGCCGTCGAGAAAGGTCATCAGCTGGACCACACGATCCTCGCCGGCTTTCATCGTCGCCACCGCCTGCAGAGCGCCATCGGTACGGATAATTTCCGGCACCGGCAGAGCGGGATCACTTTCTGCAATGTGAACGCAAGCCCGAGCGCGCAAATCGGCCAAGGATGGCGATTCAGACGCGCCGTAGATCTTTAAGACGTAACGGCGATTATCATCGGTGGTAACCTCCAGGATCTCGTCACGCTCTGCTACCAGGCTTCTGAGGCTTCCGCGGATCCCCCAATATTGTTTGAGAGTGCGCGCGACTTCATGCGTCTCGACCTGAGAGTGGCTATCTCCACCTCCGTCAAACCTCTCGAGGAGGTCTTCTTCAGACATTGTGGGCTCCTCTGCGCTCTTACTACGGGGCGGGAGTGGTTTGTGACTGGATGAAGATCTCCAGCCCATTCCGACAATTGCACGCGGGACTGCCTGCGCACCTGCTTGTGGCCGGGACCACGGCGACCTTGAGCCGACATGGGAGACGGTTTGCATAGTCCCGTCAGCCCCGTTGAGCGGAGTGATGGTCATTGTCGCCGCCTGCCACTCATGTTGAACCATCGCCGTGGCTCCGATTGTTTCTCTACGAGAAGTTGAACATTACGTGGCGGATCGAGGTATAATCCTCGAGGCTGTAAATGGACTGGTCTTTGCCGTAGCCGGAATGTCTCAGCCCACCGTGTGGCATTTCACTCAAGAGCGTGAAGTGCTGGTTTACCCAGACCGTACCGTAGCGCAGGCGAGCCGCCACTTTGAGCGCTGTGGTGGCGTTTGACGACCACACGGATGATGCCAAGCCGTAATGGCTCTCGTTCGACCAATCGATAACTTCTTCGGCGGTTTCGAAACGAGATACCGCGACGACCGGCCCGAAGACCTCGCGACGGACGATTTCGTCCTGAACATTTGCGCCGACAACGAGAGTCGGCTCGTAGTAGAAGCCGTCCCCCGAGGCCGGCTTGCCGCCGGTCAGAACTTCAATATGCTTCGAGGTGCGCGCGCGCTGAACGAAGCTCTCGACGCGGTCTCGCTGACGCTGGCTGATGAGTGGGCCGAGTTCAGTCTGTTCGTGCTCGGGCGCACCGCTGCGGATGCTTTTGATTGCGGCGTTTAGCTTCTCGACAAGCTTTTCGTAGACACCGGACTGGACGTAGACGAGGCAGGCCGCGCAACAATCCTGGCCGGCATTTTCGAAGCCTGCCATCCGAATTGTTTCGACAGCGGCATCCAGATCGGCGTCGTTGAATATGATGACCGGCGCTTTCCCTCCAAGTTCAAGGTGCGTGCGCTTCAATGTCGGCACAGCAGATTGCAGCACCTTCTGACCTGTCGTGACGTCGCCTGTCAGGGAGACCATCGCGACGCCGGGGTGCGAAACAAGCGTGGATCCGACGGACTCTCCACGACCGGTGACGACGTTGACGACGCCTCTCGGCAAAAGAGTTGCCAGGAATTCGCAAAGGCGAAGGAGCGTGAGGGGAGTCTGTTCGGACGGCTTTACGACAACGGTGTTGCCGACCGAAATCGGTGCAAAGACCTTCCAGGCGGCCATCATCAGCGGGAAGTTCCACGGAGCCACTGAGCCCACCACGCCGACCGGATCGCGGCGAATAATGGACGTATGATTTTCGACGTATTCACCTGCAGCGCTGCCATTCAGCACTCGGCACGCGCCGGCGAAGAAACGAATGGCATCTATGATGGCGGGCATTTCGCCATTCAGCATGCCCAGATACGGCTTGCCGCAATTGAGGGATTCGAGGCGAGCGTAAGTTTCGATGTTCTGCTTGAGGTGCTCAACGACTTCGAACAGAAGTTCGGAGCGCTGCCTGGGCGTGGTCAGCGACCAAGTCTTGAAGGCGGATTGCGCAGCTGCCACTGCGGCATTTACCTGATCGCGGCTCGCTTCCTTGACGGCAACGAGAGTCGAGCCTGTAGCCGGGTTCAAGATTTTCTCGTCGCCGCCAGTTCCCTCGACAAGCTCGCCGTTGATGAGCAGCTTCGTCGAAAACGCCGGAGTGATAACCATATCCATTAAATGTCTCCCTGACTGATGGGCGATCCGCAGACACCACGCCGTGGTGCCGCAATCCAATCGTCAACAGTGTGTCGCGGAAGAACCGGAAGGGAAAATTCGAAATGCTTGCGATGACGTATCGGTTTTATCGATATGTCGCTCGGCTACCGTTTCGCATGGTAGTCACGGGCGACGGTCTTGAAAATCTCGGCTTGGTCGGTATCCGGCGACCCCTGCCGCCACACCAGGCCGACGTCCAACGTAATAGAGAGGCCTTCGACCGGGCGAGCCTCAAGACGGTCGCCTTCGAGGGTGTAGGGGCGGAAGGCGAGGTCGGGCATGATGGCCACGCCTGTCTCTGTGCCGACAAGGCTTCGGACTGCCTCCACCGAAGTTGTTCTGAGAAAGACCCGATCCATAAGGTCCTCGCCTTGCAGCCAACCGGAGATTGACTCCAGCAAGTCATCATTTGCCAGCAAGATAAGCTTTTGATCGCGCAGATCGGATGATTTGACACGGCTCTTGTCGGCGAGGCCATTCTTTGGCGACACCCAGACTCTGAATCTCGATCGCACGAGTGAATCGACCGATAGGGCGAACTGCTCTTCGATATTGGACACAACCATGAGCGCAAGCTGCAGTTCGCCACTGATGAGGAGATGTTCAATATATCTTCGCTGGTCCTCGACCACTTCTACAGATACTTCAGGAAAAACGCGCCGGAACCGAGCCAGAATGTCGGAGAGAAAATAGCCGGCGACCAGGTTCGTCACGCCCAGGCGAAGGGTTCCCGATACGTTGTCTATTTTAGCTGTGAAGGCGTCCTCGGCATCTTTAACCGTGGAAATGATGAGTTTGGCGTGCCGCAGGAACCGATGCCCCTCATACGTCAATGCGATCCCCCGGGCGTGACGGGAAAATAGCGCGCTTCCGACCTGCTCTTCAAGTTGCCGGATGCTTTCGGTAAGCGCGGACTGCGAGATTCGCGCAGCAGTAGCGGCACCAGATATGGTGCCGAGTTCTGCCGTCAGCACAAAATACTGGACCTGCCTTAGCGTAAAATACATAAGCTGTTCCCACTTGTCAGAGCGCTTTTGCATGCGCCTTTATCTCTGCGCTAATCGCGGCCGGAACAACGTATCGGTATAATCGATATCTCGGCAACGGCAAAAGATACTTCTCCTCCCGCTGAGTTCGATTTTACACTCATTGCCGTCATCCCACGCTACGCCATCGTTTGAGAGGCCACTTCTTTCAATCGGGCCCGGCTCGCGCTTGGGAACTGAGATGGATCGGTTGGCTAAGCGGGAGATTGAATGTCGGATAACCGGCAGGTCGCTATGTCAGACTCGGGAGCGAGCCAATTACCGGTAAACTCTTCGGGTCGAATGACGGCATGAGACCTTGAGAAGGCTGCACAACGAACCGAATTCCATGCATCCGGCGTTGCATGGTTCAATCGAAATTCCTCGAAGCACGGACGGAGAGTATGGTGGACCTCAAAATCGCAATCATCCCCGGAGACGGCGTGGGCGTCGAGGTGACTGCGGCAGCCTGGGAAGTTTCACTTGCCGCTGCGGCAGCTTGCGACGTCAATCTTTCCGCAACGACATTTCCGTGGTCTTGCGATCACTATCTTGAAACTGGAGCGATGATGCCGGCGGACGGGATCGAAACGCTCCGAACCTTTGATGCGATCTTGCTTGGAGCGATCGGATGGCCGGCGAAGGTATCCGACGACATTTCTCTGCATGAGCTTCTACTTCGTATCAGGAAAGAGTTCGACCTCTATGCGAATGTCCGTCCGCACAAGCTGCTTCCTGGCGTGACTGGACCTCTTCGTGCCGAGAATATCGATATCCTTTGCATCCGCGAAAATACGGAAGGGGAGTATTCTGGCGCTGGCGGCAGGGTGCACCGTGGTACGGCGGAAGAGATCGCAGTTGAGACCAGCGTTTTCACCCGTCACGGTGTGGAGCGGATTCTCCGATACGGCTTTGAAATGGCGCGAAAGCGCAGGAGGCAGCTTGCTTCGGTAACAAAGTCCAACGCGCAACGCCACTCGATGGTGTTTTGGGACGACGTAACAAGGCAGCTTTCCGCGGAGTATCCGGACGTCGAGGTCCGCAGCTATCACGTTGATGCAATTGCCGCCCGCATGGTCATGTTCCCGGAAACATTGGATGTCGTTGTTGCGTCCAACCTGTTCGGCGACATCTTGTCCGATATCGGCGCGGCGATTCAGGGAGGACTCGGATTTGCAGCGTCTGCAAATATCGACCCGACCGGCCGCTCGCCGTCCATGTTCGAGCCGGTCCACGGTTCAGCACCGGACATCGCAGGCAAGGACGTGGCAAACCCGATCGCCGCTATATGGTCGGCAGCAATGATGTTCGAGCACTTGGGCCAGACGGAACTCGCGACCAAAATTTCAGATGCCGTCGGCCGCGTTTGCGCGCGTGGAATTGGTGCTGGGTCATCAGGCTCCAGCTACGGCACTCGTCGCACTACAGATGAAATTCTTCTTGAAATTGGGCGCTAGGCGCACAGACACTTTCTGCAAAGGATAGAGGCCATGGCTCTCAAAGATAAGACCCTGTTCAGACAAGCCGCCCCGGTTGCCGGGCAATGGATCGAAGTCGGCGACGGTCCTTCGGTCGACGTGGTCAATCCGGCTGACGGCCGCCTTCTCGGCCGCGTTCCGAAACTTGGAGCGATCGAAACGCGAAAAGCAATCGAAGCCGCACAATTGGCGATGCCAGCATGGGCTGCCCGCACGGCGAAAGAACGTTCTGGCCTCTTGCGGCGCTGGTTCGAACTCATGATTGAGAACAAAGACGATCTCGCCGAAATTCTTACACTCGAACAGGGCAAACCTTTGACCGAGGCAAAGGGTGAGATCGTCTACGGCGCTAGTTTCGTAGAGTGGTTCGCCGAAGAGACTCGTCGCGTATATGGCGACATCATTCCGGGGCACCAGCCGGACAAGCGCATCCTGGTGATGAAGCAACCGATTGGCGTTGTGGCGGCCATCACGCCATGGAATTTCCCAAACGCGATGATTACCCGAAAGGCCGGGCCGGCCTTGGGTGCAGGATGCGGAATCGTTTTGAAACCTGCAGCGCAGACGCCGTTCTCCGCGATTGCGCTCGCGGTCCTTGCCCAGCGCGCGGGTATTCCTCCAGAGCTTTTCAGCGTTGTAACCGGCGCGGCACGGGAGATTGGGGGCGAAATGACGTCGAACCCAATCGTCCGCAAGGTGACGTTTACCGGATCAACTGAGATCGGCGCGGAACTGATGCGCCAAAGCGCCTCGACGATCAAAAAGATGGGGCTGGAGCTTGGGGGAAATGCGCCCTTCATCGTATTCGATGATGCTGACCTGGATGCAGCAGTCGAGGGTACGATCGTGTCTAAATTCCGCAACAATGGCCAAACATGCGTCTGCGCTAACCGCATCTATGTGCAGGACGGAGTTTTTGAGGCCTATGCAGAACGGCTTTGCCAGGCGATATTGAAGCTGCGGGTCGGTAACGGCATGGAGCCGGAGGTGGCGCTCGGCCCGCTGATCGACAGTGCGGCCGTTAACAAGGTCGAGGAACATATCTCGGATGCTCGGGCGAAAGGTGCGCGGGTTGTGCTGGGTGGTGCCCGGCACCAGAAGGGCGGGAATTTCTTCCAACCAACAGTGCTCGCAGATGTAACCAGTGACATGAAGCTTGCGCACGAAGAGACGTTCGGGCCGGTCGCGCCACTTTTCCGCTTCACTGATGAAGACGATGTCATTCGCCAAGCAAATTACACGGAATTTGGCCTAGCCTCCTACTTTTATGCGCGGGATCTTTCGCGTGTATTTCGCGTCGCTGAAGCGCTTGAGTATGGCATGATTGGCGTTAATACAGGTCTCATCTCGACGGCGGAAGCACCTTTTGGTGGTGTGAAATCATCCGGCCTTGGTCGGGAAGGTTCACGATATGGCATGGAGGAGTTTCTCGAACTTAAGTATGTCTGTTTGTCGGTTTGATGATCTTGGTGGTGGCCTCGCTGGCAGGTGGTGGTATTCAACCCTTCAAGCGAGGCAGCGATCCGCGCCGAGCGGGGCGGCTGAAACAAGATCCAGATTTTAGGCCGTCGGACTGCGCCGCCATGTCCTTACTGCCGTGTTGCTGGCTGACACTACATTATTCAAAGGCTTGCCCAAACTTCCAAACGTCATCGGCTCGCCGGCGTGCTGGCGCGAAAAGCCGCAGTGCGCCGGAGCAACTGGCGAAACACGCTTTGCATTAAGCTCGCTGGCCGGCGGTGAGGAATAACTTGATGCTGGCCTCAGTTGTTGCTGATGTGTCCCAAGGCGGCGCTCAACCCATGCGTTCGGAGGCGTAGCTGCCGGGGCTTGCCGGGAAGACGACGGTTCTATTGCCGTTGATGAAGGTGCGGTGGTGGATATGGGCGTGGATGGCGCGGGCCAGCACCTGGCTTTCGACGTCGCGGCCGATCGAGACATAGTCGTCGGGCGACTGCGCATGGGTGATGCGCGCCGTGTCCTGCTCGATGATCGGGCCTTCGTCGAGGTCGGCGGTGACGTAATGGGCCGTCGCCCCGATCAGCTTGACGCCGCGGCCATAGGCCTGCTTGTAGGGGTTGGCGCCCTTGAAGGACGGCAGGAAGGAATGGTGGATGTTGATGATCTTGCCCGACATCTTCTGGCACATCTCGTCCGACAGGATCTGCATGTAGCGAGCGAGCACGATCAGCTCGGTGCCGGTCTGCTCGGCCACCGACATGATATGGGCCTCGGCCTGCACCTTGTTGGCCTTGGTGACCGGAATATGGTGGAAGGGGATGTCGTGGTTGACCACGACCTTCTGGTAGTCGAAATGGTTGGAGACGACGCCGACGATGTCGATCGGCAGGGCGCCGATCTTCCAGCGGTAGAGCAGGTCGTTGAGACAATGGCCGAAGCGCGACACCATCAAGAGCACCTTCATGCGCTTCTCGCTGTCGTGAAATTCGTAATCCATCGAAAAGGGCGCGGCGACGGCGGCAAAATCGGCGCCGATCTCGGTGCCGGAAAGCCCTTCCTCCGAAATGAAGGAGACGCGCATGAAGAACTTGCCGGTATCGAGATCGTCGAACTGCGAGCTGTCGATGATGTTGCAGCCCTTCTCCGCCAGATAGCTCGAAATCGCCGCAACGATGCCGCGCGTCGATTTGCAGGATACGGTGAGGACGACGTTTTTCATGCGGTCTCTTCCTTGGCCAGATCAGGTGCCCGGGGATGTGACGACGCCGAAGCTGGTCAGCTCCGGCGTGTCGGTGGTCATTTAATGCATGCCGCCGGAAAGTGTGCAGCGGTTTCCGGATGACGACATGCACAAAACAAAGAGCTAAAGCGGCCGGCCGCTCAGATATCGAGCGTGCTGTCGCGTTCCCACTGGGTGAAATGCGAGCAGTAGGCATTCCATTCCCGATGCTTGAGCTTCAGATAGGCGGCCGAAAATTCCGCCCCCATCGCCTGCTTCAGCCCCTCGTCGTCATCATAGGCGCGCAGCGCATCGAGAAGGTTGAGCGGCAGGCGCGGCGCGTCCTTCACCAGGTGGCCCTCGGCATACATGTCGATATCGTAGTGGGGGCCGGGGTCTGCCTGGCTGCGGATGCCGTTAAGGCCGGCGGCGATGATGATCGCCTGCAGCAGGTAGGGATTGACCGCCCCATCCGGCAGGCGCAGCTCGAAACGTCCCGGCCCCGGCACGCGCACCATGTGGGTGCGGTTGTTGCCGGTCCAGGTGACGGTGTTCGGCGACCAGGTGGCGCCTGACGTGGTGCGCGGCGCGTTGATGCGCTTGTAGGAATTGACCGTCGGATTGGTGACCGCGGCAAGTGCGGAGGCGTGCTTCATGATGCCGCCGAGGAAGGTCTTGCCCTGAGCCGAGAGCCCGAAGGCCATCTCCTTGTCGGCGAAGGCGTTGACCTTGCCGTCGATGTCCCAAACCGAAATATGGGCATGGCAGCCATTTCCGGTCAGCCCCATGAAGGGCTTCGGCATGAAGGTGGCGCGCAGGCCGTGCTTTTCGGCGACCGACTTGACCATGAACTTGAAGAAGGAGTGCTTGTCCGCCGTCTTCAGAACGTCGTCATATTCCCAGTTCATCTCGAACTGGCCGTTCGCATCCTCGTGGTCGTTCTGATAGGGCTTCCAGCCGAGCTCGAGCATGTAGTCGCAAATCTCGGCGATGACGTCGTAGCGGCGCATCACCGCCTGCTGATCGTAGCAAGGCTTCTCGGCGGTATCGAACTGATCCGAGATCACCGAACCATCCGCGGAGATTAGGAAGAACTCGGGCTCGACGCCGGTTTTTACCCTGAGCCCTTCTTTCGCAGCCTCGGCGACCAGTCTTTTCAGGAGCACACGCGGCGCCTGTTCGACGGGCTGATCGTCCATGACGCAGTCGGCGGCAACCCATGCAACATCCTTCTTCCAAGGGAGTTGGATGACGGAGGATGCGTCGGGAACGGCGAACAGGTCGGGATGGGCAGGCGTCAGATCGAGCCAGGTTGCAAAACCCGCGAAACCGGCGCCGTCTTTCTGCATATCGGCAATGGCTTGCGCCGGGACCAGCTTGGCGCGCTGAGCGCCGAACAGGTCCGTGTAGCTGATCATGAAATATTTGATGCCTTTTTCGGAGGCGTATTGCGAGAGGTCCAGTGTCACATTTGTCCCCTTGTATTGATCTTAGACACTTGATGATGAAGCCGGCCGCATCCTCCCAAACGCGCCCGGCCGGTGTTTTTTTAGAAACCGGTCTTGCCGGGGATCCAGTTGGTGCCGGCGAGCGGCACTTGCGCCATGGCCGATGCCTCGATCGTCAGTGCGACGAGGTCTTCCGGCTCGAGGTTGTGCAGGTGGTTCTTGCCGCAGGCACGCGCGATCGTCTGCGCCTCGAGCGTCATCACCTTGAGGTAGTTGGCAAGGCGGCGGCCGGCCGCAACCGGGTCGAGGCGTTTTGCCAGCTCTGGATCCTGGGTGGTTATGCCGGCCGGGTCCTTGCCTTCATGCCAGTCGTCATAGGCGCCGGCCGTCGTGCCGAGCTTCTGATATTCTTCTTCCCAGTGCGGATCGTTGTCGCCGATGGCGACGAGTGCCGCCGTGCCAATCGCGACCGCGTCGGCGCCGAGCGCCAGCGCCTTGGCGACGTCGGCGCCGGAGCGGATGCCGCCAGAAACGATCAGCTGCACCTTGCGATGCATGCCGAGATCCTGCAGCGCCTGAACGGCCGGACGAATGCAGGCGAGCGTCGGCATGCCGACATTCTCGATGAAGACGTCCTGCGTTGCCGCCGTGCCGCCCTGCATGCCGTCGAGCACGACGACGTCGGCGCCGGCCTTCACGGCAAGGGCAGTATCGTAATAGGGACGCGCGCCGCCGACCTTGACGTAGATCGGCTTTTCCCAATCGGTGATTTCGCGCAGCTCCATGATCTTGATTTCCAGATCGTCGGGGCCGGTCCAGTCCGGATGGCGGCAGGCCGAGCGCTGGTCGATGCCCTTCGGCAGGTTGCGCATATTGGCGACGCGGTCGGAGATCTTCTGGCCGAGCAGCATGCCGCCGCCGCCGGGCTTGGCGCCCTGGCCGACCACGACTTCGATGGCATCGGCGCGGCGCAGGTCTTTCGGATTCATCCCGTAGCGCGAGGGCAGGTACTGGTAGACCAGTGTTTGCGAATGGCCGCGTTCCTCATCGGTCATGCCGCCGTCGCCGGTGGTGGTCGAGGTGCCCGATATCGTCGCACCGCGGCCGAGCGCTTCCTTGGCATTGCCGGACAGCGCGCCGAAGCTCATGCCGGCAATGGTGATCGGCGTCTTCAGCGTAATCGGCTTCTTGGCGAAGCGCGAGCCGAGCACCACCGTCGTGTCGCACTTCTCGCGATAGCCTTCGAGCGGATAGCGCGAGATGGAGGCGCCGAGAAACAGCAGGTCGTCGAAATGCGGGACCTTGCGCTTGGTGCCGGCGCCGCGGATGTCATAAATCCCGGTGGCCGCCGCGCGACGGATTTCGGCGAGCGTATAGTCGTCGAAGGTCGCGGACTTGCGTGGCGGGGTATAGGGGTTGTGATAGCTCATGGGTGTCCCTCGCCTCAATACGCGTCGGCGTTGTCGATGTTGAAATTGTAGAGCTTGCGGGCCGAGCCGTAGCGCTTGAACTCCTCGGGCCTGACGTCCGTGACCCCTGCTTTGTCGAGCAGTTCGGCAAGCTTTTGCAGATGCTCAGGCCGCATCTCCTTCTCGATGCAGTCGGAACCGAGGCTCTTGACCTCGCCGCGGACGAAAAGCTTGGCTTCGTAGAGCGAATCCCCCAGCGCGTCGCCGGCGTCGCCGAGCACGACAAGATGGCCGGATTGACCCATGAAGGCCGACATGTGGCCGATGCTGCCATGCACGACGATGTCGATGCCCTTCATCGATATGCCGCAGCGCGAGGCGGCATTGCCCTTGATGACGAGCAGGCCGCCGCGGCCGGTGGCGCCGGCATACTGGCTGGCGTCGCCTTCGATGACGACGGTGCCGGACATCATGTTTTCGGCAACGCCCGGACCGGCGGACCCATGAACCGTGACCCTGCCGCCGTCATTCATGCCGGCGCAGTAATAGCCGACCGATCCTCTGACGGCGACCGTGGCGGGGCTGTCGATACCGACGGCGACGGCATGACTGCCACGCGGGTTGATGACCTCGAATTCAGTGTCGTTGGCGCCTTGGGAAAGGGCATGCAGCGCGCTGTTCAGCTCGCGAAGAGGGGTATTGGAAAGATCGAATGTCGGCATTGAATCCTCGTTGGTCCGGGAGACGGTCTAGGCCGCCTCCAGCTTTCAGGCGTCCCTCAGGCCGCCTTGTCGTGATCCCAGAAATAAACGGTCGCCGGCTCCGGCTCCCAGACACGGGCATTCTCGATGCCGGGAAGGTTGACCAGCGCGCGGTATTCCGAGCCGAAGGCGACATACTGGTCGGTCTCGGCCATGACGGCGGGCTTGCAGGCGATCGGGTCGCGCACCACGCCGAAGCCGGACTTGGTGCCGACGACGAAGGTGAAGAAGCCGTCGAGATCGTCGAGCGCGCCGGTCAGCGCCTGGCCGAGATCCTTGCCCTTGGCCATTTCGGCCGTGAGATAGGCGGCGGCGACTTCGGAATCGTTCTGCGTTTCGAAGGTCATGCCTTCGCGCACCAGTTCGCGGCGCAGATTGTTGTGGTTGGACAGCGAGCCGTTGTGCACGAGGCACTGGTCGGCGCCGGTCGAGAACGGATGGGCGCCGAGCGTGGTGACCGCGGATTCCGTCGCCATGCGGGTGTGGCCGATGCCGTGGGTGCCGCTCATGGCACGGACGTCGAACCGCTTCACGACGTCTTTCGGAAGGCCGATTTCCTTGTAAATCTCGACGCTTTCGCCCGATCCCATCAGGCGGACCGTCGGGCGGATCTCTTCAAGCGCCTTGCGCACCGTTCCAAGCTTGGAGGCATCAAGCTCGATGACCGCGTGCGTGCTCTTGATCGATACCTCGGCTCTGATGCCGGCCTTCTCCAGGTCGCCGGCGAGGCCCTCGAAGTCGACGCTGGGGTTGGCGGACTGGATGGTGATCTTCGCCCTGCCCTCTGCAGAGCCGCCATAGATCGCGATGCCGGCCGAATCCGGTCCGCGATCCGTCATGGTGATCAGCATATCCGAGAGCAGATTTCCCAGCTGGGGTTCAAGGCTCTTGTCCTTGAGGAACAGTCCAACAATGCCGCACATAGCCCGTGCCTCCGTTCGTGTTGAGAAAGGACTAGCAGGTCTGCGTCAGGACAGCAACTGGGAGGAATAAAATTTTCTTTTAAGGCAAGTTAGCCCCGGGAATTCTGCTGGGGATAACTGATGATCGAGAGGTACTTGCTCGGCAGCTTCACCAGCTGCTCCGGCCCATGCGGCGCATCGGCGTCAAAGAACAGGCTATCACCCGGCTGCATCTGGAAAAGCTGATCGCCGTGGCGGTAGACCACCTCGCCTTCGAGCATATAGAGAAACTCCATGCCCTCATGCTGAAAGGTCGGGAAGACATCGGAATCGGCCGTCAGCGTGATGAGATAGGGCTCGACGATGACGCCGCTGGTATTGTTGTCGATATGGCCGAGCAGATTATATTGGTGGCCGGCGCGCGTGCCGCGCCGTTCGAGCTCGATGCCCTGCCCCGCCTTGACGAAGACGGCGTTGCGCGGTTCCTCGAAGCGGCGGAAGAAAGCGGTCATCGGTACGCCGAGCGCCCGCGACAGCGATTGCAGCGTCGTCAGTGACGGCGAAATGTTGCCGTTCTCGATCTTCGACAGCATGCCGAGCGAAATGCCGGTCGCAGCCGCGAGATCCGTGACGGTGATGCCGAGTTTCTTGCGGTAGGCGCGCACCTCATGGCCGATCGCCATTTCGAGGTTGTTTTCCTTCGGTTCCCGAACGGCGTGCGGATCCTGGGAAAAGGGAGCGCGTTCGCCATGCGCCTGTTCCGCTTGCTTTGCCGCTTCGAGCTTGGGTTTCATGCTGCCGCCTTCGCTTTTTGTCCAAAGCCAACCCTATCGCCATAGTGAAATTTTCTCAACCGGGAGGAAACTATTCGCGCCGCGCCCCGCGCGGCGCGATACCGTAGGCGGCGCGGAACATCCGGGAGAAATGGCTGAGACTGGAAAAGCCGGTGGCAACCGCGATCTCCGAGACGGAAAGCGGGCTCTGCTTCAGCAGCCGATGGGCATGCTGCAGCCTGATCCTGTGGTATTGATCGAGGAAGGTGGTTCCGAGATGGGCCGCAAAGAGCCGGTCGAGATGGCGGGTGGTGACGCCGGCGATGCGCGCCATGGCGGCGCGGCCGAGCGGCATCTCGATCGTCTCCTCCATCCGTTCGAGAACGCTGAGCAGCCCGGGATGGTGGACGCCGTAGCGTTCGGCGAGCGAGGCGCGCTGGGGTGCGGCGGGCTCGTTGACCTCTGTGTGAAGATACCAGTCGCTGACGCGGCGGGCGAAATCCGGTCCCATCCGCTCGGCGATCAGCACATGCATCATGTCGAGTGGCGCGATGCCGCCGCCGCAGGTGATCCGGTTGCCGTCGATCATGAAGCGCGCCTGGCGCGGCGAGAGGTCCGGGAAGGCCTCGAGAAGGGCGGCCGCATGTTCCCAGTGGATGGTGAAATCGCGGCCCTCAAGCAGTCCCGCCGCGGCCATCAGATAGGGACCGCCCGAAATGCCGCCGATCCTGACACCCTCGCGCGCCAGTTGCCGCAGACAGGCAAGCACGCCGGGATAACGCCAGTCGCGCGGCAAGCCGCCGGCGCAGACGAAGGCCGTGCCGAGACCGGAACCCCTGACGGGAAGGGGTTCGGCGGGCACGCTGACGCCCGAGGAGGAGAGCGCCGGCGCACCGTCCGGCGAAAAGATCGACAGGCGGTAGATTTCGCGCCCGGCCAGAAGATTTGCCGCCCTGAGCGGCTCGCTCGCCGAGGCATAGGACATCAGCGCGAATCCCGGGATCAGGATGAAGCCGATCTCCTGGACATTTTTGCTATCGGAGGAGGACATGTCCCTTTTCTAACCATTCATGTCCTTATTGCGCAAGTCGCGCGTCGCCTTTCTGGCATCATGCAGCCGTTCTATTCGGATTGACCCATGCGCTATTCCGCCCTTTCGATTTTTCTCAACGGTCTTCGCGGCAACAAAGCCTGGGCGCCCGCCTGGCGCGACGCGGCGCCGAAGCCGCATTACGATGTCATCATCGTCGGCGGCGGCGGGCATGGCCTTGCCACCGCCTATTATCTCGCCAAAGAATTCGGCATCACCAATGTCGCCGTCCTCGAAAAGGGTTATCTCGGTTCCGGCAATATCGGCAGGAACACGACGATCATCCGGTCGAACTACCTGCTTCCCGGCAACAATCCCTTCTACGAGCTGTCGATGAAGCTCTGGGAAGGATTGGAGCAGGACTTCAACTTCAACGCCATGGTCTCGCAGCGCGGCGTGCTCAATCTCTTCCATTCCGACGCGCAGCGCGATGCCTATACCCGCCGCGGCAACGCCATGCGGCTGCACGGCGTCGACGCCGAGCTTCTCGACCGGCAGGCGGTGCGCAAAAAACTGCCATTCCTCGATTTCGACAATGCCCGTTTCCCGGTGATGGGCGCCTTGTTCCACCCGCGCGGCGGCACGGTGCGCCATGACGCGGTCGCCTGGGGTTATGCGCGCGGCGCAGACAGCCGCGGCGTCGACATCATCACCCAATGCGAGGTGACCGGCATCCGCAGCGAAAACGGTCAGGTGACCGGCGTCGAGACCAGCAGGGGCTTCATCGGCTGCGGCAAGCTGGCGCTGGCAGCCGCCGGCAATTCCACCGTCGTCGCCGATATGGCGGGCCTCCGCCTGCCGATCGAAAGCCACGTGCTGCAGGCCTTCGTCTCCGAAGGGCTGAAACCCTTCATCGACAATGTCGTCACCTTCGGCGCCGGCCATTTCTACGTCTCCCAGTCGGATAAGGGCGGCCTCGTCTTCGGCGGCGATATCGACGGTTACAATTCCTATGCCCAGCGCGGCAATCTGGCGTCGGTCGAGCATGTTGCCGAAGCCGGGCTGGCGATGATCCCTTCTTTGTCGCGGGTGCGTTATCTCCGCTCCTGGGGCGGGGTGATGGATATGAGCATGGACGGCTCGCCGATCATCGACCGCACCCATATCGATAATCTCTATCTCAACGCCGGCTGGTGTTACGGCGGCTTCAAGGCGACGCCCGCTTCCGGCTTCTGCTACGCCCATCTGATCGCCCGCAACACGCCGCATCAGACGGCCCGCGCCTTCCGGCTCGACCGTTTCGCCCGCGGCTATCCGATCGACGAAAAGGGCGTCGGCGCCCAGCCCAATCTGCACTGAGGACATTTGACGATGGCGAGCCTGATTTCCTGTCCCCATTGCGGCGCCCGGCCGAAGGAAGAATTCTCGATCCGCGGCGATGCCGGCCTTGTCAGGCCGGCGCCGGATGCCGGCGCGGATGCGTGGTTCGACTATGTCTATCTGCGCGACAATCCGCGCGGCCGTCACAGCGAATACTGGCACCACTCCTCCGGATGCCGCCGCTGGCTGATCGTCGACCGTGATACCGTCACCCATGCGGTTCACGGCGTCAGGGATGCCGCCCTTGCGAAGCTCGGCGGAGAACCGGCATGACCAGCTTCCGTCTTTCCGCCGGCGGCCGCATCGACCGCGCCACGACACTCGGCTTCACTTTCGACGGCAAGGCGCTGGAAGGTCATCCGGGCGATACGCTCGCCTCGGCGCTGCTTGCCAATGGCGTCCAGCTCGTCGGCCGCAGCTTCAAATATCACCGCCCGCGCGGCATCCTGACGGCGGGTGCTGCCGAACCGAACGCGCTGGTGACGACCGGCAGCGGCGGGCGCACCGAACCGAATACGCGGGCGACGATGATCGAGCTTCATGAGGGGCTGGCGGCCAAGAGCCAGAACCGCTGGCCTTCGCTCGGCTTCGATGTCGGCGCGGTCAACGGCCTGCTCTCGCCCTTCCTCAGCGCCGGTTTCTACTACAAGACCTTCATGTGGCCGGCGGCCCTGTGGGAAAAGCTCTACGAACCGGTGATCCGCAAGGCGGCGGGCCTCGGCAGAGCCTCCTACGAGGCCGATCCGGATACTTATGAGAAATGCTGGGCGCATTGCGATCTGCTGGTGATCGGCGCCGGCCCTGCCGGCCTTGCCGCGGCACTCACCGCCGGCCGCGCCGGTGCGCGTGTCATCCTCGCCGACGAAGGCCCCGAATTCGGCGGCAGCCTGCTTTCCGAGAGCCGTGCCGTCGAGGGCAAGCCGGCGGACGCGCTTCTCGGCGAGCTGCTGGCGGAACTCGAGGGGCTGGAAAATGTGCGCCGCCTGCCGCGCATGACCGTGTTCGGCTGGTACGACGACAATGTTTTCGGCGCGGTCGAACGCGTGCAGAAGCATGTGGCGCTGCCCGATCCCGAGCGCCCCGTCGAACGGTTGTGGCGCATCGTCGCCCGCCAGGCGATTCTGGCGACGGGAGCCGAGGAGCGGCCGCTCGTCTTCGGCGGCAACGATATTCCCGGCGTGATGATGGCGGGCGCCATGCGCAGCTATCTCAACCGGCAGGCGGTGGCGCCAGGTAAAAGCACTGTCGTCTTCACCACCAACGATGCCGGTTACCGCACCGCCGCCGATCTCGAGGCCGCCGGCCTCGCCGTCGCGGCGATCGTTGACAGCCGCGCCGATGCGGGCAAGGGCTGGCAGGGCCGCGCCGAAGTGCTGAAGGGCGCCCGGGTAATCGATGCGTTCGGCGGCCAGCGCCTGCGCGGCGTCAGCGTTGAAAGCACAGGCGGCATTCGCCGCATCGACGCGGATGCGCTGGCCATGTCGGGCGGCTGGAGCCCGATTATCCATCTTGCCTGCCATCGCGGCGGCAAGCCGCAATGGTCGGACGAGGCCGCGGCGTTTCTGGCGCCGGCCACGCAAGACGGCCTTGCCGTTGCCGGTTCGGCTGTCGGTCTTGAGGAAATCGCGGCCTGCCTCGGCGATGGCGCCGCAAAGGCGGCCGCCGCCCTGAAGGCGATCGGTTTCGCAGCTGCGGAACCGGCCTTTGATGCTGCGCCGGAAGCGGTTAGAGGCTCAAAGCCTCTCTGGTCCGTCAAGGGCTCGAAGGGCAAGGCTTTCGTCGACTATCAGAACGACGTGCATCTCAAGGATCTCGGGCTGGCGGTGCGCGAAGGCTACGGCCATGTCGAGCTTGCCAAGCGTTATACCACCAGCGGCATGGCGACCGACCAGGGCAAGCTTTCCAATATCAACGCCATCGGCATCCTGGCCGAAGCGCGCGGCGTGTCGCCGGCCGAGGTGGGAACAACGACCTTCCGGCCCTTCTATACGCCGGTCTCCTTCGGCGCTCTGACCGGGGCATCGCGCGGCAAGGATTTCCAGCCGGCGCGCAAATCGCCGCTGCATGGCTGGGCTGAGAAGAACGGCGCGGTCTTCGTCGAAACCGGCCTCTGGTACCGTTCTTCCTGGTTCCCGCGCGCCGGTGAAACGACGTGGCGCGACAGCGTCGACCGCGAAGTGCTGAACATCCGCAAAAATGCCGGTCTCTGTGACGTGTCGACCCTCGGCAAGATCGAAATCTTCGGCCGCGATGCCGCGGCCTTCCTCGACCGGATCTATTGCAACGGCTTTGCCAAGCTTGCTCTGGGCAAGGCGCGTTACGGCATCATGCTGCGCGAGGACGGCTTCATCTATGACGACGGCACCACCAGCCGCTTCAGTGACGAGCATTTCTTCATGACGACGACGACGGCGCTTGCCGCAGGCGTGCTCACCCATCTCGAATTCTGCGCCCAGACGCTCTGGCCGGAACTCGATGTCTGCTTCGCCTCCTCGACCGATCAATGGGCGCAGATGGCGGTCGCCGGGCCGAAATCCCGCGCCATCCTCGCGGAAATCGTCGACGAGGATTTGTCCGATGCGGCCTTCCCGTTCATGAGCGCCCGCAAGGTGTCGCTCTTCGGCGGCCGCCTCGAAGGCCGGCTGTTCCGGATCTCCTTCTCGGGCGAACTCGCCTACGAGCTTGCCGTACCGGCCGGCTACGGCGAGAGCGTTGCCGACGCCATCATGGCGGCGGGAGAGAAACACGGCATCTCAGCCTACGGCGCCGAAGCGCTCGGAGTCCTGCGCATCGAAAAGGGTCATGTCACCCATGCCGAGATCAACGGCACGGTCACCCCGGGCGATCTCGGCTTCGCCCGCATGGTGTCATCGACCAAGCCGGATTTCATCGGCAAGGCGATGCTTGCCCGCGAAGGCCTGCAGGATCCCGAGCGCCCGCGCCTCGTCGGCGTCAAGCCGCTCAATCCGGCAAGCGGCTTCCGCACCGGCTCGCATATCCTTGCCGAAGGCGCTGCGGCGACGCTGGAAAACGACCAGGGTTACGTTACGTCAAGCGCCTTTTCGCCGACGCTCGGCCATAAGATCGGTCTGGCGCTGGTCAGGCGCGGGCCGGAGCGCATCGGTGAAAAGGTGACGGTCTGGAACGGCCTGCACAATGAATTCACCGATGCGGTGCTCTGCCATCCCGTCTTTGTCGATCCTGAAAACGAGAAGCTCCATGCCTGATCTTCCCCAGCACAGACCGGTTCTCGCCGGTGCTAGATACAGCGGCATGGCAGCGGCCGGCCTCCGGCTGGAAGCCTTGCCGGAAGGCCATCTGCTGCACGTGCTCGGCACGATCGAGCCGGCCGCACTTGCCGCCGAACTGGCGAAGATAGGTCTTGCGAACAGTTCGATCCGCAAGGCTGGCTTCCGCCAATGGTTCGTCGCCGGCGACGCGCCGCTAGCGCCCACCGGTCTCGAGGCCCTAGCGGCAGCGCTTGCGGGAAAAGCCTTCGTCATGGACCAGAGCCACGGACGTGTCCGCATCGGCATTTCCGGCCGATATTCGCGGCTGCTGCTTGCAAAGGGCACCGCCGTCGATCTCGATCCGGCCGTGTTTGCCGAGGGCAGTTCGGCGATGACGATGGTCGGTCATCTCTCCGTCCAGATCGTCCGCACCGGCGACGACAGCTTCGAGCTGACGGTCCTGCGCAGCTTCGCCGAAAGCCTCTGGCACGAACTCAGCCATATGGCGGCGAGCGCCGAAAGGGATGGCGCATAAAGGCTATCGTGCCGGCAACCGCCAATGGTTTGTCCCGTGAACGGAAAGCGATGATTGGCATTCATGTCCGGCACATAGCCCTTATCCCGTTTTCTTGATGTCCTCGAATCTGAGGCCGAAGCGCGCGAGATATTTGCTCAGGCGATCGGCGTCGTTGCTGCTCTTTTTCTCCAGTCGCGACATCGCAAACAGGGCTCTGCCCGCAGCACTTGCCGTGGCGTGTTGACGGCAGGTATGAAGAACGGTGGCAAGCTGGGCTGTGTCGAAGCGATCGAGGCGAGCGGCCGTCTCCGCACCCAGCACTTCTTCAATGATCAGATCCACCCTGCCCTCGTCACTCGAACTGCACCAAAACGCATTCAGCCGTCGGACTTCATCATCGACGACGTCAGTCGTGATGCGCCCATGCGGCGCGAGGGTCGCCATGCGGGTCACCGAAGCCGACAGGTCACGAAAATTGGCACTCCAGACGGCTAGCGGGCCAGTTGCGAAAGTAAGATAGCGTTCCCGTGCTTCCTTGTTGAAAGTCACATTTTCGCCTTCTCGTTCCAGATAACGCCTGAGCTCGAAGTCGAGATTGGGCTCTATGTCCTCCTTGCGATCGCGCAGGGCCGGCAGCTGGAACGTCCAGAGGTTCAGGCGGGCATAGAGATCTTCGCGGAACCTGCCTTTGCGGACATCCTCGCCAAGATCGCGATTGGTGCCGGCAAGCAGCTGAAAGTCCGCGGAGGCCTCCCGATCAGCGCCCACGGGCAGGAACTTCTTTTCCTCGATCGCGCGCAGGCACATGGCCTGTTCGTCGAGGCCGAGTTCGCCGATCTCGTCGAGAAACAGCACGCCTTTGTCGGCGGACTTGAGCAAGCCGGCACGCTCGCCGGCAGCGCCGGTAAACGCGCCTTTCACATGGCCGAACAGGGTGGACATGGCCTGGTCGCCGCGCAGGGTCGCGCAGTTCACCTCGATGAACGGACCACTGACCTTGCGCTGGCTCTTCTTCAGCTCGTAGATCCTGCGGGCGAGTTGCGATTTGCCGGCACCGGTCGGCCCGGTCAGCAGAACAGGCGCGGTCGAGCGGATCACCACCCTCTCGATCTCGTCGATCATTTTGTTGAAGGCGGCGCTGCGGGTCGAAATCCCCGACTTCAGGAAGGAGGCGGCGTCTTCGCGCTCGGAGGCGAAGCGCTTGGCGATTTCGTCATAACGGGACAGGTCGAGGTCGATGATCCGATGCGTGCCGGCGAAATCCTGCTCCGGCTCCCGGTCGCGCGGCGGCGAGAGCTGCAGCAACTGGCCGGGAATGATGCGGGCTTCGGTCAGCAGGAACCAGCAGATCTGTGCCACATGGGTGCCGGTGGTGATGTTGACGAGATAGTCTTCCGTCTCGGGGTCGAAGTTGTAGTTGCGGGCAAAGTCCCTGAGGTGCGTGTAGACCTCCGAGAAATCCCAGGGATCCCGGAAGTTGATGACATTGCTCCGCACCTCCGTTGCCGGCGCCACGGTTTCGATGTCGGCAACGATACGGTGACAGAGAGCTTGCGAGTGGTTGTCGTGGATCAGCTCCAGCCGGTCGATGAACAGGCCCGGCTGCTGGCAGAGCGCGACATTGGGCCGCCAGCGGCTCCAGCGATTTTCCCATTTCCCTGCATCCAGGGTGGTTCCCAATATGCTGATGGCAACGCGGCGTTTCATATCTTATCCAAAATTATAAATCTATATAGCTTAAGATAATATAATCGGGATACCGATTTTCGCAATTCATCATTTCGCGTAAAGGCTCATAAAAATTTAGTATTTAGAAACAGATAGATAAAAGAAAAATGCAGGTGGGATGTGTTCTTTTCTTCAAACTGGCACGCGTCTTGAAATGTATCTGGCACGAACCACACAAGAGGGGCTGTCATGGTCAACAAGGCGATCTTCAAAACCTACCTCGGGAAACTGCTCCCGGGAGCGGATACAAAAAATCATGAAGCGGCCCCGGCCTACCAGCTGACGCCGCGCGAGGCGCTGGCGCAATATGCCGTGACCGGCACCTTCAACGGCACCTTCTATGCTGAAGGAGCCGAGCAGCTTGACGCGGTAAAAACGCTTGCCCTTCAGGTCGAGCCGGAATTTCTCGCCAAGGTGGCTGTTTACGCCGCTGAAAAGGGTCACATGAAGGACATGCCGGTGACGCTGCTCGCCGTGCTCTCCGGCCTTCAGAGCGAGGCCTTTGCCCGTGCATTCCCGCGGGTGGTGAAGAGCGGCAAGATGCTGCGTGGCTTCGTGCAGGTCATGCGCTCCGGCGCCGCGGGGCGCAAGTCGCTCGGCACACGTCCGAAGAAGGTGGTGCAGGCGTGGCTCGAACGGGCCGGCACCGAGCAGATCCTGCGTGCGATGGTCGGAAACGATCCTTCGCTCGCCGACGTCATCCGCATGGTGCATCCGAAGCCGGCTACCGAGGAGCGCAAGGCGCTTTATGCCTGGGCGATCGGCAAGCCGCACGACTATGCGGCACTGCCGGAGCTCGTCAAGGCATTGGAAGCGTTCCGACGTGACCAGACGGTGCCAGTGCCTGATGTCCCGTTCCAGATGCTGACCTCGCTGCCGCTGACGCGGGAGCATTGGGTCGAGATCGCCCGCAAGGGTGGCTGGCAGATGGTGCGGCAGAACCTCAACACCTTTGCACGCAACGGCGTGTTCGAGGTCGAGGGTTTTGCCGAGGCGCTGGCGGTGCGGCTTGCCGATCCGGAGGAAATCCGCAAGGCAAAGGTCTTCCCCTATCAGTTGATGATGGCGTGGAAGATGGTCGATGGCCAGGTTCCGGATGTCGTGCGGGATGCGCTTCAGGACGCGATGGATATCGCCATCGCCAATGTGCCGTCCCTGATGGGCAATGTCGTGCTCTGCCCCGACGTGTCGGGTTCCATGGGCTCGCCCGTGACCGGCTACCGGAAGGGCGCGACGTCCTCGGTCCGTTGCATCGACGTCGCCGGTCTGATGGCTGCGGCGTTCCTGCAGCGCAACCCGAAGGCACGGGTGCTGCCGTTCGAGAATGACGTGGTGCCCGTCAGCCTCAACAAGCGGGATTCGGTGATGACCAATGCCGGTAAGCTGGCGAAAATCGGTGGCGGCGGAACCAACTGCTCCGCACCGCTGAAGATGCTGGCAAACGAGAGGGCCAAGGTCGATCTCGTGGTGTTCATCTCGGACAATGAGTCCTGGGTGGATGCGCGCGGCAGCGGCCAGCCGACGGCGGTGATGACGGAATGGGCCAGGATCAAGCGGGTCAACCCGGCTGCAAAGCTGGTCTGCCTCGACATCCAGCCCCACGCCACGACGCAGGCGCCGACGCGGGAAGACGTGCTCAACATCGGTGGCTTCTCGGATGCCGTCTATGGGGTGATCACGGCTTTCGCGGCCAGTAGCAAGGGCGCGGATGGCTGGGTGAAAGCCATCGAGGCAATCGAGCTCTGACGGGCTCACAGGAAGCAATATCCTCGCGCCGCCGTGAACGGCGCGGGGAGCCGTGACGAATGCCGGATGAAACTACAGGCTGTTACCCTCCAGGTCGCGGGTTCGAATCCCGTCGGGTCCTCCACTTCATGGACCCGTAGCTCAGCGGATAGAGCAGGACGTTTCACCACACCTTGTCGTCACGGACAGATGGAATGACATGGCGAATGCATGGGGAACTACATCTGTGTCGCGAGTTCGATTCTCGCCAGGGCCTGGTCCTGTAGCTCAGTCGGTAGAGCAAGCTGTTCCCCGGACACTTGTCGTCATGACGAAGATTGCAGTGGCGAATGCCGGACGGAACTACAGCCTCCAAAGTTGGATGGTCTGGCAGGTTCGACTCCTCCTGGGCATACGCTCTCTGGCACGAGCGGGGCCATCCGGTTTCGTCCACCCTCGTCGCCGCTGCAAGCTCCTGCCACGCAGGAACGGACTACCCCGGCGAATGCCGGCAGGACTACAAGGAGAGAGCGGCCCCTCGGATTTCCGGCGGGCAGGTCGGGTGTTCAAATCATCCCGTGTTTCCGAAAGGAGCACGTAGCTCAGTAAATTGTCCTGTCAGATCTCGTCGCCGGGGATTGAACAAAGCCTTGGGCGAATGCCGCCGGCGACTACAGGGGCCGCATCGCGCCATGATCGTGGAATGCGTGCGGCGAGATAGATCTCCGCAATGCTCGTCGCCCAGGCGGTGTGAAGAGACGCAACGGAACAAGAAGGACTGCAAACGCAGAAAAGACAATGATAGCGGTAATGAGCGGACAGGATTTGATCGATGCCGGCATGAGCCAGGGGAAGTGGTTTCGCCCGGCTCTCGACGCGGCCAACGCGGTTTTGAGCAAGGGTGGCTCGGTGACCGATGCGCTGGAGGCGGCAAGGGCCTTCCAGCCCGGGCCGACGCTTGCCTTGAAGGCCGATAACGATATCGAGATCTATTCCAACATCCGCGCCGAGAACGCCTTCGAGCAGGACAATGTCGAGAAGGTCAATGCGACGATGCGGGCGCTGGTGCGCACGCCGGTCGTCCGGGCCGCGGCGATCATGCCGGACGCCTGCCCGGCGGGTCCGGTCGGAACGATCCCGGTCGGCGGCGTCGTCGCGTCCGAAGCGATCCATCCCGGCATGCATTCGGCCGATATCTGCTGCTCCATGGCGATCTCGATCTTTCCGAGCGTGGATCCGAAGTCGCTCCTGGATGCCGTGCACGCCGTGACGCATTTCGGTCCCGGCGGCCGTCCGCGCGGTGCGCAGATCAAGCCTTCCGAAGCGACGCTTTCGGCCTTCGAGCAGAATCCTTATCTGCGCGACGGTGCGCTGAGCGCCGGCATCGAGCATTTCGCCACCCAGGGCGACGGCAATCATTTCGCCTATGTCGGAACGATGAAGTCGACCGGTGAAACCGCGCTTGTGACCCACCACGGATCGCGAGCACCGGGCGCCCGCCTCTATGACAAGGGCATGAAGGTCGCCAATCGGTTTCGGGAGCGCATTTCGCCCGAGACGCATCGGGAAAATGCCTGGATTCCGGCGGATACCGAGGAAGGTGACTTTTACTGGTCGGCGCTGCAGACGATCCGCCAGTGGACGAAAGAGAACCACTATGTCCTTCACGACATGGCGGCGGAAAAACTCTCGGCCAAGGTCGCGGACCGCTTCTGGAACGAGCATAATTTCGTCTTCCGGAAGTCGGACGGGCTGTTCTACCACGGAAAGGGTGCCACCCCCGCCTTCGACAACTGGGCGCATGATGCGACCGATCTGACCATCATTCCGCTCAATATGGCGGAACCGATCCTGATCGTTCGCGGCTCGAACGCTGCCCATGGCCTCGGCTTCTCGCCGCATGGCGCTGGCCGCAACTTTTCGCGCAGCGCGCATATGAGGCAGCTGTCTGCGGAGTATGGAGCGGATTCGCGGGGGCTCAGCCCGAACAACATCGCGGCTATTCTGGAGAAGGAAACAAGCGGTCTCGACGCGCGGTTCTTCTCCGGCTTCGCCGACGTGTCGGAACTGCCGAGCGCCTACAAGAGCGCTGCGAACGTGCGGGCGCAGATCGCGCACTACGGTCTCGCCGAAGTGGTCGACGAGGTGATCCCCTACGGGAGCATCATGGCCGGCGACTGGCAGCAGAATGCACCCTGGCGTAAAAAGCGCCGGTAAACACCGGGGAAGGCAACCAGGCTTGCCTTCCCTCAAATGCGCCATGGAAATCCTGCGGTGTCCAACTGCGAAAGGTAACCGCATTGGCCATTTGTTTCGATCGCCAACGGCGAATGGCGATGGCCCCGCCAACATTTCTAGCAACCATGAGTGAAATCACATGACAACCGAATACATTATCGACGGCTCTCGGATAACATCGCTCGAGTCATTCTTTGATGAGATCAGCTGTGTACTGATCCCGGGCGCTTACTGGGGGAGAAATCTTGATGCCTTTAACGACATTCTGCGAGGTGGTTTTGGAACGCCCGCTGAAGGTTTCACGATAAGGTGGTCACATTCAGCCGTCTCAAGGGAACGGCTGAGCTATCCTGAGACGGTGAGGCAATTGGAGCGCCGCCTGCAGCGTTGTCATCCCAGCAATCAAGATGGTGTGAGCCGGGAGATCGCGGATGCGCATGCTGCTGTTGGTCCAACGGTTTTTGATTGGCCTATTGACACTATCCGCATCCATTGTCCTGGCGGTAGAGAGGCCGCCGACAACGTTCAGTTGGTGTTGGAGTAGTTGAGCACGTGGGTTCGGCGCGATCTCCGGGCCTTTTACCAAGTGTCAAGAGTCGGGCAGATGGTCCCAGCGTCCGCCAATAGGTTTCAAGCCGTTGCCCGCCCGACGGGATCGGCCTTCATCCATTCGGAGCGCTCGGCGCCTTGCAACTCTTCGATCGCATCGGCGGCGAAGCTCGGCACGACACCTGTCCACAGCAGGGCGCCGTCGGAATTGGAATGGCCGTCGCCTTCGAGCTTGTAGATGCTCTCGACGATATACTGGCCGTCATTGTTCAGGCCCTTGATCTCGGAGATCTCAATTACCCGGCGCCTGCCGGTGCGTTTGAAGCGGGCGATCTGCACGACGACGTCGACGGCCGAGGCGATCTGGGCGCGTAGCGGCCGGAGCGGCATGTCGATATCCGACATCAGCGCCAGCGTTTCCAGCCGGTGCAGGGCGTCGTAGGGCGTGTTCGCATGCACCGTCGACAGGCTGCCGCTATGGCCCGAGGTCATCGCCTGGATCATATCGAGCGCCTCGCCGCCGCGGCACTCGCCGACGATGATGCGGTCGGGCCGCATGCGCAGCGACGAGCGGAACAGGTCGCGGATGCTGGCGCCGCCGCGGCCGAAACGGTCGGGCTTGGTCACTTCTAGATAGACGACATGCTCTTTGCGGATCTGCAATTCCGAGGTGTCCTCAATGACGATGATGCGCTCGTGGTCGGCAAAGGCTTCCGACAGGGCGTTCAGCATCGTCGTCTTGCCGGTGCCGGTGCCGCCTGAAATGATGACGTTCTTCTGCAGCCCGACGGCCGCCTGCAGCAGCGTCAGCGACTGCTCGGTCAGGCTGCCCTGGGTGACGAGATCGCGGATGCTGCGGTGCTCTTTCAAAAAGCGGCGGATGGAGATGCAGAGGCCGGTGCGGGCGGCGGGCGGCTGGATCATCTGCACGCGCGAGCCATCCGGCAGGCGGGCTTCGACGCTCGGCTCCTCCGGCGTCAGCCGTTTGCCGGAGAATTGCGCGATGCTGCGCGCGGCCGATTCCAGGTCCTCGCGGCTGGCAAACCGCGTATCGGCGCGTTCGAGCTTGCCGCGCCTTTCGACGAAGATATCGGATGTCCCGTTGATCAGGATTTCGGAAACGCTCGGATCCTCGAGCAGGAAGCGGATCGGCCCCAGGAGCTTGTCCAGCGCCCGGGTCAGGACCTGGAAGGTCGCCTGTTCGGCGGCGTCGTCGGAAACGGCCTTCATCAGAGCGGCATCCCCACCAGAACCGTGCTCATGCCGAACAATGTCGCCATCATCTGGACCGCGGTCGGAAAGAACATCATCAGCGGAATGAGGACCAGTGCAAGTATCAGAATGCTGCTCATCGTTTCCATGGTTTTCTCTCCGGAACGACTGAAGGGCCAAGCCCAATCTGTCGGATAAGCTTAATCCAGATCGTCAAGCAACGCCATGGTCGCGTCCCCGCGCGGGCGGCGGATCTCGTGCTTCTGTTCCATCTATTCTATCGCCTTGAAAGAATTGACCAATTATGGGGCAGTGAACGATAGCGCGCAATGCCGGCGAAGAACGCGTTCCAAAGGGTAAAACTATAGCAGGTTCAGGCGGTTAGTTTGCAATTTCAGCCGTCAACTGCGTTTCATCATGAGACGCCTCCAAGGCAATTGGAACCCTCCGTTCCGTTTGCTTGACGGAGGGCTGGCCTTGGGCGCACTCTTGGGTCTTAATGGTGTTGCTCAACAAGCGTTGGCCGCCGGGGAAGAAAAGCTGAAGCAGAACATATCATTGGAACGAGCAACGTGCTGGTTCGGATCGATACCGTATGCTTGGTAATCTTCTCTCAGGTCTTCGATCCGAAACAAACCTAGGAACGAGGAATACGCAGATGTTTGGAAAACTCAAGACTCTCGCAATTGCACTTCACCAGGACGAACGCGGCGACATGGCCCAGATCGTCCTTGCCGTCGCCCTGATCGTCATTCCGCTGATGCTGCTCCTGCTCGCATTCGGCAAACAGATCGGCGAATGGTTCAACGAAAAGAACACGGCGCTCTCGGATGCCGAGAGAATTCCCGAGCCGGGTCAATAAGCGGGTCCCGTGTCATGGATATGACCTACGATCTGACCCTGATGCCTGCAGCGGCGGCTCTTGCCGTCGCCTGCGCCACGACCGCGGCGGTGCTCGATCACCGCCAGGGTCACATCCCGAACGCCGTGACCTATCCCTGCCTGCTTGCCGGTTTCATGCTGGCGGCAGTCAACGGTGGTCTGGCAGGGATCGGCCTTGCCTTTGCCGGCCTCCTTGCGGCCGGCATGATCTTCATCATCGCCTTCGCAGCCGGAAGCTGCGGCGGCGGCGATGTCAAGCTGATGGCGGCGCTCGGCGCCATTCTCGGCCTGTGGCCCGCCATCGACGTGACGCTCGCATCGCTGATGGTTGGCGGTGTGATCGCCGTTTTCTCGATGGCGCTGCGCGTTCAGTGGAGCGTGCTGGCCCGAAACGTCGGATTGTTTGCCCTGCTGCTGCCCGCCGGTTTCCGCGATGCCGCCTCGGTGCTGAAGCCGCGCGAAACCCATCATACCGTCCGCTTCGGCGTTGCCGCCGCTCTCGGACTTCTCTGGTGCCTGTTCATGCCCGATTTCACCCCTCTTTCACTCGTGAGGTAACGGCAATGCGCGCTGAACTCGAACGCCCCCTCTTCGACGGTGCCTTCTGGAGTTCGATCCTGCACTCACGGACCTTCTGGATCCCTGAGGATCACGGCGCGCTCTTCGGCACCTTTGCGATCGCGATGATTTTGCTTGCCTCGATGCTGCTGCTGCCGCGGCTTTCCGCCCGCCGGCGCCGGATCTCGGAACTGCACGGCGATATCTCCGGCAGCACGACGATGATGGATTTCGTGCTCGTCACGCCGGTCTTCGTCTTCTTCATGTTCGTGGTCTTCCAGTTCGCGATCCTGGCAAAAAACCACCTCTTCACCCATTATGCCGCCTATGCGGCGGCCCGCAGCGCTCGCGTCTATTTCTGCCCGGCCCTGCCGATCACCATCCGCAGCTTCATCGACGCCAAGACCTGCGATGACGATGCCGCTCCCGGGAAAGCCGATCTTGCCGCCCGCCTGGCGCTGATCCCGGCCGCCCCCTACGACCAGTTGAAATGCGTCGGCGCCTGCCAGCCGCCGGAAGAGGCGCTGAAAAGCCTTGCCGATGCTTCCGGGCTTTCGAAGAACTGGCGGGCGATGCGCAACCAGGCCCGCTACATGTTCGACCCGCAGAACGTAACCGTCACCGTCGACCGCGCGCCGATGGCGCTCTATGCCGCCATCAATCGCTCGCCGCATGTGCCGGTGACCGCCAAGGTCGAAGCGCGCTTCCTGCTGCTCGAATATGCCGGCTGGGTCTTTGCCCGCGGCCAGAGGAAAGACGGCCGCTACTACACGATCTCGAAGGCGGAGGTGAACCTGCTATGACACCGACCCTCATCAAACGCCTGCACCGCGACGAACGCGGCTTCCTGTCGCCGATCATTCTCTACATGACGATCGCGCTCGCCCTGATGATCGTCTGGATCCTGAATACCGGACAGATGATCTACGACAAGCAGCGCACGCAGGACACGGCCGACGCCGCCGCGCTCGTCCATGCCGACTGGGAAGCGCGCTATCTCAACATCATGGCGATGAACAATGTCGCCTCCTCGCAGGCAACCGTCGTCATGGCGACCTCGGTCGCCTTCCAGCTCACCACGGCGGAACTGGCCCTGCGCTCGACCGCCATTCTCGCGAAACTTGCCGAATACTCCTTCACCGAGGGCTTCGGACCGGCATCCCTGCTGCCGCCGATGCCGCCGATGCCCTATTGCCCGGGCTGGCAGAAGGTTCCGATTGTCGGCGGCATCATCTACGGCGCTTGCCTGGCGTTCCAGGGGTTCCGGGCGACGGAAGCCACCATTGCCATTGCCTACACGGTAAAAGCACAGATCGATTATGATCCCTGGGGCCTGATCGTGAAATCCAGCGACATCATCGACGGCATGAACGATCTCAACGACTACCTCGTCGAAAGCTTTCCGCAGCGGGTCGGCAATGAGGCCCTGCATCTGGTGCGCATGAACAAGTCGGACCATGTCGTCTTCCATCCGCCGTGCCAATCCTGCAACGACGCCGGAGAAGGTGCCGGCGGCAACCTGCCGGTCGATCGCGACGGCATCAATCCCGCTGCGGCCTATGCCGAAATGTGCCTGGCGATGAGCCGGGGCACGGAGGGACAGGACCCGTTCCTGATGCGCGGCGAGTTTGCCAATCGCGGCTTCCCCAACGGCAAGGGTCCGTTGACGGCCGGCGGCGTCGACGGCAGCCATATCCGCGACTTCGTCAACCACGAAAGCGGCATCGACGATGCGCTGGTGAACTTCTACATCTTCTATGAAGCCTTCGGCCCGGCCTATCTGAGCAAGATCCCGTTCAAGGCGATCATCGAGCAATATGCCGATCTGAGCTGGTGGGAGGAACTCACGCTCGATGCCAGCTTCTTCGTTGCAGAGGAGTTCTTCGGCCTCGAATTCGGCGTCGTGAACCCTTTCCAGCTGCCGATCGACGTGCCGCCGCGCTATTCCGATAAGCAGACGAAGGACGAGAACGATTTCACCCGCAAGTTCGACATGATCTGGAACCAGGTCTGCGGCCCGGCCGGCGGCGCGATCTCGGTGGCAGGTGCTCCCCTGCCCGTGATCTCCTTCCCGAAGCCCTACTGGCTGAAGGGGCGCATCCCCTTCAACTTTACGCCCTTCGGCGGCGAGCAACTCGACGACTATCAGACGCTGGCGATCGTTTCTCGCGCGCCGCGGGCCAGGCTGCAGATCCGCATCTTCAAGGATAAGACGCCCTCCGCCTATGCTTTGGCGCAGAGCTGGGTCCATAATTACACGGCCTTCGATCTCTACACGCAGGACTGGCTTGCATCGCTGGCGCCTGCCACGCTCGCCGACGATACCGGCGAGGTTTCGAACACCATCAAGCAGAGCCCGGCCGCCGACAGTTTCACCGGCCTGACCCGCGTCTTCGACCAGGGAGGAGCCAATGCCTGGGCTGCCGTCAACACACACTGAGACGACCGGCGGCGCTCCGGCCGGCGGCCTTCTGATGCGGCTGCACCGCGACAGGCGCGGCCTGGCCTCGATCGAATTCGTGCTCGCCGCACCGGTCATCCTGCTGATCGTGATCTTCATGATCCATGCCAACCGGATTTCCACCAAGAAGGTCGGGACCATGCTGGCCATGCGCAACGCCGCCTTCGCCGAGGCGAACGGGCTCGACTGCACGTCGGATTTCTCGAATGTCTTCCCGCTCCCGGCCTTGCCGGCGCTGCCCGGGCGCGATGCCATGAGCTGCTCGCGCACGCCCTCGCACGAAGGCGGCGGCGAGCCGCAGCGCACCTTCGTCTGGGACGACGTCCAGAACACGCTGAAGAGCGACGGCCGCGATTTCGGCGATATGGTCGGCGACCTCGCCAATGAAAAGCCGCAGCTGGTCACCGCGACGGCCGACCGGGTCTACAAGTTCCGGGATTCCGACGATCTCGACACGATCAGGAGCATCCGCTGGAAGGACGCCTTCACGGTCGATGATGCAACGCTGTTTGCCTCGCACAACAACGACACGACGCGCCGCGGCTACGATCCGACGCTGCGCCGGGAAATCCGCGATGTGGCCGACGATTCCGGCGATCTGTTCGACGGCGTCTTTCCGGGAGCGAAGTGAGATGAGACAGGGCGCGCGTATCTCCGTTCATCTGCTCAGCATGGCTCTCGTCATTGGGCTTGCTGCCGCGTTGGCCACGCCGGGCCGAGCCGAGGTCTACAAGGATTTCCGGGCGACGCTGAATTCGATGCTGGCCGGCATTGTCGGCGCGCCGGAACGTTCGCCGCGCGATCTCGTCATCAACGGCCAGCCGCTGGAATTCACGCCCTACCAGAGCGATCGCAGCATTTCCGACATCACCGACGAATGGCTGCGGGTGCTGGCCGTCAATACCCGCCCTGCCCTGCCGAAAAGCAATGACAGGCAGGAACTGACCGCGGTCATCGCCGCCAACATGCTGATCGTCCCGAAGGTAAGCCGCATCCGCGACGACCTTGCCGTGGTGGTTCGTTTCTTCGACGGCGATGGCGAGGCGGCGCTCGATTATCTCCGACGGCAGGACCCGGCAAATCCCTCGGCAAGGGCGCCGATCCCCGGCGTCTCGATCATGATCCGCCGCCCCGCCGATGCGCCGGTGACCGAGGTGCTGATGAGCCGCTTCGAAGATGTGGCGTCGTCGCTGCCGGCCTTTGCGGCGCCCGCCGATGTCAGCAAGCTGCCGCAGTCGCTGCGTCCGCCGGCCGGGGTCGAGGTGCTGAGCGATATCGGCGACCGCGACAAGGGCCACACATCTCGCACGGTCGTCTCGAAAGGCTCGCTGTCGGCCGTGCGCTGGTCAGATCAGCGCGCCGAGCTTCTCACCCGTGACGGTTTCACCATCGAGGCGGCGCCGGCTGAGCGCGGCGGGGTTACCGCGCTCTATGGCCGGCGCGGCAGCGTCGAGGCCAATGTTCTCTACACCAGCAGCAAGAGCGACGGCCGGACCGTCGAGGTCATTCAAATCAGGCAACCCTTCGTCGAAGGAATAACACCATGAACTGGAAGCTCATCGCGGCCGTCATCGTCGGGCTGATCACCGGCGTTCTGCTCTACTTCTGGACCGAGAGCGTCAAGAACGAGCAGGTGGCCTACGCCTTCATGCGGCTCCAGCCCGACAGGAAGGTGACGCGCGGTCAGGCGATCACGCCGGACATGCTCGCCGAACCGGTCATGCTGCCGGAAAGCTTCGGGGCGCTCGCCAAGCTCGCCGTGCCTGCGGCCAGCGCCTATCAGGAATGGCTGAAGGACAGGACGGCCGCCGCCGACATTCCGGCCGGCTCGGTGCTGCTCTTCCAGTATTTCGACGATAATGACGGCGGGCGGCTGACGACGATGATCGCGCCCGGCAAACGGGCGCTCACCCTTCCCGTCAACGCGGCCGCCGCCGTCGGCCACTTCGTCGAACCGGGCAGCTATGTCGATATTATCGGCACGGTCGATGAGCCGGTCGAACCGGTGGCACCTGCCGCCGCGGCCCAGCCCGGAACCCCCGGCCAGGCACCTGCCGTTCCGGGCCAAGCGCCTGCTACGGCCGGGCAGCCGCAGGCTCCGGCCCAGCCGCCCTCGCCAGTCGAGCAGATGCTGAAGAACTATCTGACCCAATATCCAGGCGCCGACGAGAATGACGTCAACGCCTACCGCAAACAGGCGCAGGATTATAAACTCGGCATCAGCTCGCGCACCCGCGTCGTCACCCGCACCTTCCTACAGAATGTCAAAGTGCTGGCCGTCGGCGCGGCGACGACGGCCGAGGGCGCCATCACCAAGGCCAACAGCACCTACAATAATGTGACCGTTGAGGTGACGCCGTCGGAGGCCGAAATGCTGATTTTTGCGCTCGGCCAGTCGAACGGCAGCCTGAACATGGTGCTGCGCAATCCGGCCGACAACAGCGTCGAGGAATTGCCGAGCATCAACTGGACGCGCATGTGAGCGTTGCGGGGGAGTGAGCCATGCTGTTGAAGATTTCCTATGAGGATGGCAGCGGCCGGGAGGTGATCCCGCTTTCTTCCAATGAGACCTATTTCGTCGGCGAAAGCAGCACGCTGACGCTGCCGGCCGGCGCCGGCGTCGTGCGGCTGCGCGGCAGCCACGTCTCCTCGCCGCAATTCGTGCTGCGCAAATCCGGCCAGGGCTGGTCGGTGCAGCATCACGGCCGCAATCCGACCCGCGTCGACGATCAGCCGCTGCGGGCCGGCACGCCGGTTGCGGTTTCAGCCGGCATGTCGATCTGGGTGCCGAACGTCACCATCGAATTGGTGGAGCCGGCCGCGGCTCAAGAAGCGGTGACGCAGTTTCCGGACCAGGAGCGGGTGCTGGCGTTGCAGATGGAGATCCATGAGCGATTGCTAAAAGACACGCAATATGACCGACTGGTCAAATCCTCCGATTTCGGCCGCGAGGACACGCGCAACCGCATCCGCGAACGGCTCGACATGTTCATCAAGGAGGCGCTCGACGCAGCACCCCAGGATCTCGTCATCCTGGTCATCAAGAACGCCGTCTATCGGTGGCTGGCAAAACGCATCGCCCGCACCGGGCGGCGCGATGCCTCGTCGACGGCCGCCAGCCTGTTGCGCGAGGAGCAGGACAATCGCCGCCTGTTCGATGTCGGCAAGGCGCTGATCTCGGCGCTACAGCTGAAGCTGAATTTCGAATCCACCCGCGCCGACTTCGCCCAGCTCGACACGCGGTTCAGCGCCGCCTTCCAGTCCCGCCAGGCCCTCTTCAATGCCGGCGACCGCTACGAGATCGCCCATATGCATCTGCGCTCCAACATCGAGGAGCTGATGTACCGCTGGGGCACGATCTCGGAGCTGATGGATCTCGACGTCATCTCGGAAATCATGGTGACGCGCTACGACGAGATCTACGTCGAAAAATTCGGCCTGCTGGAACGCTATCCCTTCGCCTTCGCCAATGAGCGGCAGCTGATGAAGGTGATCGAGCGCATCGCCGTCGATTCCAACCGCTCGATCAACGAGAGCGAGGCGATGGCCGACTTCCGCATGCCGGATGGATCGCGCGTCAACGCCGTCATTCCGCCGCTGGCGGTCAAGGGCGCCTGCCTGACCATCCGCAAATTCGGCGGCAAGTCGCGGCTCGACATCTCCAAACTGGTCACCGCCGGCGCGCTGAGCGAGCCGATGCGCGCCTTCCTCGAGGCGGCCGTGCGCGCCCGCAAGAACATCGTCGTCTCCGGCGGCACCGGCTCCGGCAAGACGACGCTGCTAAATAGCCTGTCGCAGTTCATCCCGATCGGCGAACGCGTCGTCGCCGTCGAGGACACGTCGGAGCTGCAGCTCGACGGCATCCATGTCGTCTATCTGCAATCGCGGCCGAAAACGGCGGAGTCCGAAACCAGCGTCACCATCCGCGATCTCGTGCGCAACGCCCTGCGCATGCGCCCCGACCGCATCATCGTCGGCGAGTGCCGCGGTGCGGAGGCGATCGACATGCTGCAGGCGATGAACACCGGCCATGCCGGCTCGATGACGACCGCGCATGCCAATACGCCGCAGGATATGATGACCCGCCTTGAAGTGATGGTGCTGCAGGGCCAGAGCTCGCTGCCGGTGATGGCAATCCGCCAGCAGATCGTCGCCGCCGTCGAACTCGTCGTGCAGCTGAACCGCCTGGAAAGCGGACGGCGCGCGGTGACTGAGATATCCGAGGTGATCGGCATCGATCCCGATACCGGCCTCGTCATCGTCGAGCCGATCTTCCATCTCGTCGGCCGCGCCGGCGGCCAGGCGGTGCATGCCTTCACCGGCTATCTGCCGAGTTTCGTCGCCGAACTCGTCGAGTTCGGCGAAGACGGCGAAATCGAAAAACTCGACATGTTCGTCTAGAGCGGTTCAGGTTTTCGCGAAAGCGAAGAACCGCTCTAAGTTTTTGTTTACGCAATTCCGGACGGAAAACCGCTTCGCACTTTTCCTGGAATTGCTCTGAGGGAAAAACCATGGATATCAGCATTCTGCAGATTTTTACGGTCGCCCTCGGGGCGGTGACGGCGGGGCTGCTCGTCTGGGGCGCGCCGGTGCGCTGGCCGGCGCCGCTGCTGCGCGCCACCGAACGCGATATCGCGCTCGCCAGCGAAGCGGCGCAGGTGTTCGGGCGCGATGCCGTGCCGCCCTATACGATGATCCTGGCCTACGGCATCACGGCGATCGTCGTCTTCCTGGTGATCTCGCTGATCTTCGGGCCGATCTTCGGCATCGTCATCGCCATTCCCGTCGCCTTCTTCCTGCCCAAGGCGGTGATCCGCTATTTCCTGCAGCGCCGCTGGCTGCAGATCGAATCGCAGCTTCCCTATGCCGTCGACCAGATCGTCTCGGCGGTGCGCACCGGCAAGCCGCTCGCCGTCGCTGTCAATGCGGTGGCCGATACCGGCCAGATGCCGGCCTCGCGCGAGTTCGAGCGTATCGCCCGCGAGCAGAAGCTCGGCATCGGCCTGGTCGAGGCGCTGGACCGCCACGGCCGCACCGTGCCGAGCCTGCACTTCAAGATGGTCGACGCCGCCCTCGGCCTTTTCGCCCGCCAGGGCGGTGATATTTCCGAACCGCTGACGGAAATGTCGAAATCCTTCAAGGAAATCTGGAAGCTCGATCAGAAGATCACCACCTCGTCGTCGCAGGCGCGGATGAATTTCCGCGTCGTCAATGGCGGCGCGCTGTTCATGATCCTGATGATCTTCTTCGGCCAGCCGGAGCTGATCGACAAGGTGTTCGGCAACGCCATCGGCATCGTCATCGCCATCGTCGGCGCCATTCTTTATGCCACCGGTTTCTTCTGGATGCGCTCGATGATGAAGGTGTCGGTCTGATGTCTGCGATCCCTCTTGGCCCCCTCGCCATCGTCTTTGCCGGCATCACTGCGGCCCTTTTCGTCTGGTGGATCGGCGATCTGCTCGGCAGCATCCAGGTGGTGCGCCGCTCCCACGGCGGTGACGGGCCGCCGCCGAATATCGTCGACAGCATCGGCATGCGCACACCGGTCGAATTCATGCTGCTGCATTTCGAACCGCTGCTCGCCGACTACGGCGCCCAGCTGGAGCAGAAGCTGATCTATGGCGGCCGCCCCTTCGGCGGCGTCACCGGGCGCGAATATATCGCGTTGCTCGTCGTGCTCAGCCTCTTCGGCTTCATCCTGCTCGGGGTGCTGTTCGGCATTGCCAGCGGCAGTATCATCGGCGGGCTGGTCGCCGGGCTGATCCTCGGGCTGATCCCCGCCATCTATTTCTGGGTCGTCGCCGACGACAAGATGCAGGACCGCAAGGAGCGCATTTCGCGCGAATTTCCCTATTTCCTCGATCTCGTCGTCATGACGCAGCAGGCGCAGGCGACGCTGCCGGAAAGCCTGCGGCTCTATGCCGAGGCTGCACCCGGCACGGTGATGAGCGAAGAGATCGATCAGACGCTGAAGGACGTGGCGCTCGGTACCGGCATGGTCGAGGCGCTGCAGCGCCTGGAGCGAAGGATGACCGCCGAGGAGGTCATCCGCGTCATTCGCGCGGTGATCCAGGGCGAGGTCGAGGGCAGCAACCGCGTCGAGCTGTTGCGCGAACATGCGCGCGACCTGCGCTTCCGCCGCTGGGAGAAGGCCGATAGGGCCAGTGAAAAGCTGAAGGCCAAGATCGTCATGCCGGCGATGATGATCGTCGTGTCGATCCTGCTTCTGGTGCTGGCGCCGGCAATTGTCGAGATGATGTCGAGTGGGATGTTCTGATCATGGCCTTTTCCTTCTTTCGCGGAAACAAACCAAGCCTTCTGCAGACCGGTCCCGGCGGCCAGAGCCGCAGCCATGTGCTTGACCGGCCGGAGATGTCGATCGGCCGGGCTTCGAACGCCGATATCGTCGTCGACGATCCGTTTCTGGCGCCGATCCATGCGCGCATCGAAAAACAGAGTGACGGCGGCTTCATCATCCGCCGCATGGGGCTGAACCCGATCATGCTGCGCGGCGAGGCGCTGCTGCAGACGGCCTCGCTGAAAGCCGGCGACAGCTTCCGCCTCGGCAAGGATGTCGAATTCCAGTTCGTCGTCAAAGCCGCCGCCAAGGAGGCGCCGAAGAAGGAGGCGGCCAAGACGGGTGACGACAAGCCGAAGAAGCCGCTCTTCAAGCAGCCGGCCTTCCTCGCCGGCATGGGGCTCGTCTATCTCGCCATTGTCGGCATCATCGGCTACGTCATCCTGTCGGACAGCGGCAGCACCGAGGGCGGCCCGACGGCCGAGCGCATCAACGCCGAAGCCGCCCGCATCCCGACCTGCATCAAGAACGCCCGGCGCATGCGCCAGGTCTCCGAAGCAAGCTTCAACGGCGCCGTCGGCGGCCGCGTCGGCCGCGACGGCGATGTCACCTATGCCGCCCTTTCGCTTAGCGCCGAACCGGCCGACGACGTGGCGCTGGCAAAGGCTGCCGAGCCGATCGTCGAGGCCTACAAACGCACGGCACTTGCCGCGCTTGCCTCGGAAAACCGCGGCAACAAAACGCTGGCGCTGACGCTCTACCAGCAGACCTACGACCTCGTGCCTGACATCAACTGCTCCGCGGCGCGGTTTGCGCTGCAGCGTCGGGCGGCCGTGAAGCCGCCGGCTCGGCGGTGAGCGCCGGTGGTGCAGGGCTGATCGCGGCACCACTCGCGAATGACCACTGTCGGCCCATTGCGGCCTTTCAGAGATCACTCGCGGTTTCGGCGATGGTAGTCGTGATCTAGGTCTTTCCAGACGTAGAACCCATTCCAAAGGCCGAGCCAGGCTGACAATGCTCCGAAAGAGTCTGCATTTAGAACCTTGGAGAGCGAACTCTCTCCGTGCGAGGGGTCGGATTTCTTCGCCCAAGCACCAATTAGAGCCGTGCCCCACCAGCCAGCGATTATAGTAGCCGCAAAGGGCCAGACATATACGATGCCGGCAAGGCAAATAATCAATATCGATCTGTAGATGTTGAGCTTCGACATTCCACTCCCATTTGAAGGCCCGGCAATTTTGGGCTACTCGAAATTATCATAAGTTGCAACGATCCGTGAGATTATAGGCCGCTGTTGGTGCGAAGCCGGCGGCGATTGGGCTTGCTGCGAGCCGGCAAATGAAGAGGAGATGCCGTGCGTTCTCATCGGTGGCGCACATTCTTACGATGCCTTTGCTGCAGCTGATGTCGGCACACCCGCCTCGTCCTTCGAGGCCCCTGCGGGGTGCCTCAGGATGAGGCTCTCTTGAACCGCGGCGCCACATTCTCTGACCCCTGTGATTTGCATATGGCATCTCAAGGGCCTGTTATTGGGGCGAGGCATCCTCCAACATCCCTCATGGCTGCCCGATAGGCGTCGCCTTTGCCGCCTCGCATTCGGGCAGCCGCACGGGTTTGGCGAGGTTGGCCAGTGCCTCGGGCTTGGCGCATACCGGGAAGCCGGCGAGCGGCATTGTCTCGATGAAGCGGCTGCGCTCGATTGTGCTGAGGCCGGGTTCATTGATCATGCTCTCGACCGTCACCTCGGGGTGCTGCTGGAGAGCTTGCGTGGCTGAAGCATGCGCCTCACCGGTTCGACCGAGTGCGGCAAGCGCGCTGCTGCGGACCACCCAGGTCCACCTTTGGTAATTGTTCGGCGTCATGCGCTCCAGCATCGTGACGGCGTCCTGATAGCGCCCCGCCATGAAATAGGCAGGCGCGAAGAAGTTGGACGCCCACATCGGATAGTTCGGGTCGAGCCGCATGACCTTGTCGACCATCTGAGCACCGCGTTCCGGTTCGTTGAAGCGGGCGGCATAGCCACTGTAAAAAGTCAGGATTTCGGACGAACCGGGCGCCAGGCGAAGGGCCGTGTCGAATTCGGACTTGGCGCGGCCCATGTCGCCCTTGTTGGCAAGGCTCATGCCGAACACCGCATGGGCTTCCGCGTCGCCCGGATCAAGCCGCACCGCGCGTTCGGCCACATCGGCGGCCAGCTTGCGGTTGCCCTCGGGATCGACGCCAAACACGCCCATCAGATCGTGAGCGTGGTAAAGTTCAACCCAGGCGCGCGCCAGCCCGGGATCCAGCGCGACGGCGCGGTTAAGAAAGGTGATGGCCTCCTCGTCATCGGCTTTGGTGAGCTTTTCGATCTTCTCGGAGCCGAGCAGATAATAATCATAGGCATTGAGGTTTTCAGGCCGTTTGCGCTTGGCTGCCGCCCGGCCGGCCTGTTGAATCAAGCCCACGCCGCCGCCGAGGCGGTTGGCGACCTGCTCTGCGATTTCGGTCTGAACGGCGAAGACGTCCTCGGCGGGCCGGTCCCAATTCTCCGACCAAAGATGGTGGCCGGTTTTTGCATCGATCAACTGTGCGGTGATCCGCACCCGGCCACTCTGCCGCTGGATCGAGCCTTCCAGGACGAAGCCGACATGGAGCGTAGCTGCGATCTGGCGGGCATCCACCGGCTTGCCTTTGTAAACTTCCGTCGAATTGCGCGCCACCACCTCGAATTCGGGAAACCGCGCGAGGTCGGTGATGATGTCCTCGGTCAGGCCATCGGCCAGACGCCCGCTCGCCTCATCGCTGCCGAAATTGTCGAAGGGCAGCACCGCCACCGACGGCTTGCCGACCGGAGGTTCCGGCTGAAGGAACCACCAGGCCGCACCGCCTGCCAGAGCCAGCGCGACGACCGCCGCCGCAGCCGTTTTGGCCCAGCGCGGCACCGTTGCGAGAAGCGGGCGGCGCGCCCGTTTGCCGTCGAGCCTCAGCCGATACATCCGCACCGGGCGGCTGATGTTTTTGACCTGCTGCTCGCCGGCGAAATCGAGCGGCCAGTCGAGTTTGCCCTGGAGATGATCGTAGGCGGTGCCCGACACCACCACGCCGCCCGGCTCGGCCAGATGCTCCAGCCGGGCGGCGACATTCACCCCGTCTCCATAGACATCGCCATCCACCAGGGCGACATCGCCGAGATTGATCCCGACGCGGAAGATAATGCGCTCAGGCTCCGGCAGCTCGGCATTGCGCGCCGCCACGGCATTTTGAAACTCCGCGGCGCAGGCAACCGCATCCACCACGCTGTCGAAGGCGACGAGCGCGCCGTCGCCCATCAGCTTGATAGTGGTGCCATGGCGCTCTGAGATGGCGGGATTGATCAGCTCGGCGCGGATCGCCTTCAGCCGCTTGATGGTGCCGGCCTCATCGGCCTCCATCGCCGTGGAGTAACCGACCATATCCGCCGCGAGGATCGCGAGCAGCTTTCGGTCGAGCGCGGGGGTGGTGCCCATCATCGTTGCCTTGCACGAACATGCAATCGTGCCGGCAGTCTACACCCATCGGAGCTTCCTAGGGCATTTCCGTCTTTCTCCCAATCACGGAAATGCTCTATCTCTTTCTCTTCACGCAATTCCGGATGCGATACCGCTACGCATTTTTGCTGGAATTGCTCTACGTTCCTCGTTCGGGACGTTTGAAGTAATGGAGTTCAGGCCGACGCGAGGAGGTCGGACGCGAAGGCGCGGTAGCCCATGGGTACGGCGGAAGAGCTGGCAGCCTATGTCGAGGGACAGGCGCTGATCTCTCGAAGCGACCGAGTGCATGAAAAGGTCAGCTCTCTCTTGTGTGTGAGCAACACCAACGACCGCCGACGGCCCGAACGAGACATCGAACCTTCGGGTCTCGCCGAAGGGGATGACGAGCCGATAGACGTCGCGCTTTTCGCAACGCCTCTGTCAGGTTGTCGTCATCCCCGCTCGGATCAGCCTGCGGCGCTCGGCACCGGCGTGTTGAGCAATTGCTGTTCCCACAGGAATGCGATCCCGCTTCCGCCGGCATGCTGGGTGATCACCTCGGTCAAGGCGGCGGCCTGGTCGGTCCGGGCCCAGTCGCGCTGCCATTCGGACGCCAGTGCCAGCCAAGTCATCATGTTTGCGCCAGCCGCGATCATGCGCTGGATGGCGACTTGATGGGCTTCGACCGATACGGCGCCGGATGCGTCGGTGATGACAGTGACATCCCAGCCTTCGCCGAGGGCCTGGATTGTCGGCATCGCGACGCAGACCTCGGTCCACAGACCGGCGATGATCAGTTGCTTGCGACCGGTCGCCTTGACGGCGTCCACCACCTTCTCGTCCTGCCAGGTATTGATGAACGTCCGGTCGATCACCTCCTGACCGGGGAACACATCGGTGATCTGGGGGAAGAGGAGACCGCCGCGCGCGGCGACCACGCTGGTCAGGATTGTCGGAACACCGAAGGCCCTGGCGGCTTTTGCCAGCCCCGTCGTATTGCTGATCACCATCTGCGGTTCGTGGCTGTTCACATTCGCGAGCTGGTAGGGCTGATGATCGATCAGAACGAGGACCGAATCTTCGGGACGAAGAAGCGAAGCAAGGCCATTGCGGAAAGTCATGGATACATCCTCTGCTGCTGTTGTGTGGGGTTGGCATGCCGGGTGACACGCGCCGGCAGCGGCGCTGCCTCCGAAACGGACACTGTCATTCCCATTTGCGATACGGTAGTACTCTCTCGTGCCAAGCTGTGTTGCGAAATGGGGAACGCCGAATTGGACATCGAAGAGCTCAGGACATTCGTGGAAGTTGCGGATGCGGGTGGCGTTACATCGGCTGCGCGCCGGCTCGGCGTCGCCAAGTCGATCGTCAGCCGGCGGCTCGTCCGGCTTGAAGCGGATCTCGGCGTCCAGCTTGTTGCACGAACCACCCGCGGTGCTGCGCTCACCGAAGCCGGGATCACCTTTCGGGACTATGCGGCCAGGGTCTGCGCCGAGATCGACGCGGCCAGGGAGACGATCCTGCCCGCCGGTGACCTTTGCGGCCGCCTGAGAGTTGCAGTGCCGCTTTCCTTCGGCCCGACCCACTTCGCGCCGGTGCTCGCCGACATGGCGCGACGCCACCCCCAGCTTCACATCGACACCTCCTACAGCGATCGCTTCGTCGACCTCATTGCAGAGGGTTTCGATTGTGCGATCCGGGTTGGTTTCCTTCCGGACTCCAACCTGATCGCCAAGCGCGTCGGACCGATTTATGGCAAGCTCGTCGCGAGCCCGGACTATATCAAAGCGAATGGCTCACCTGAGACGCCGGCGGACCTCGCCGCCCATCAGGCCCTTATGCAGGGAACGGAAACCTGGCAGTTCATGGATGGCGGCCGGATCGTCACGGTTCATCCACGCGGGCGCTTCAAGGCTGATAACGCCGTGGCGCTTGCCGCCGCCGCATTGGCAGGGCTGGGCATCGCCTGGATCCCCGACGGCATCACCCATCAATACGTGGCCTCCGGCGCGCTGGTTCCGGTCATGACACGCTATCCTCCGCCTCCGGCAGCCATCCACGTCATCCGCCCGCCGGGTCAGCATCCTGCCCGCAAGGTACGGGTTCTCACCGAAATGCTGATCGAGTGTTTCGAACAGGCTCCGCAGCCTGCGGGCTTCGGGCCCTGAAGCTCAAATGGCGCGAGGCCGGGGACGGTCTGATCCGATGTCAGAGCGAGGGGAACCGTGCCGGCAGACCTACAATCTCGTTCCCGATTTCAACAGGTCGGCGGCGCGTTTTGCGCCGCAGCGGCGCGCTGCGGTGAAGCCGCCGGCGCGGCGGTGTGAAGGGCACGCTTGGCGGATCGGCGAATATAGGTCTGGGGGAAAGCGGCCTTAAGATCGATTGAGCCCGAGTGTGCGGCTTGCGGAGCCGTCGTAGCCGTGGACTGTATAAAGCCCACGAATGGCCAGCTGCCCAGAAATCCGGTCGATTTGCGACTCTATCGCTGTTACCACACGGCACCAGATTTCCTCGGTAGGACGCCATTTTTGATACAAGCTCTGCGTGGGTTCTACTTTCCTATAAAGGCCTGACGCCGGATTGACCTCGATCAGCGCGAGGGACTGCATGTCGTACTCATCAAATCTGCGGGGATATAAATGTACCGTTATGTCGTCGTCGAGATACTCGAAGACCGGGGCCTGATAAGGATCGCCGTCGGGCGGCGCACGTAAGGTCTGCCAACCGTGGAGATAGAAGATCGCCCTTCCATCAGCTCTGAGCCAACGCAGTCGTCTCGTTTGGCCGATGTTCTCGTCACCGGCACTTCGATCCGCCAGTCTCCGGAGCGCAGCCTCAACCCTCTCACTTGAGGCCCCGACATCAGCGCCGGGATCGAATGCTTTCCATGGCAGGAGCAAACTGGCTTCAGGACTATATCTGCCGGTGGACGGAGCATTCTCCGAAGTCTTGAGGCGATTACATTGCCAACGACGTAATTCCGGCTCCCATCGGCCTTGAAAGCACCCGCCCAATTCCGCGAGACTTGAGGGGCCGGGACCAAACATATCGGTATCCGGCCAAGCGAGAAGAGCGTCCCTCGCAAACCTTGCCATCCTATGCCAGTGCTCGTCTGGTATCGGCGGGACGCCTGACTGTTGGTTTTTGGATCGTGAAGCGTTGTGATCCAGCACCCACCTGCCGGCTTGATGGTTGGCCCTCCGACCTTCCCGTATCACCACAAGAAGATATTCACTGTCATTATCTCGATAGCAAAAGAGACCCTCGCAGCTGTCGGTAACGCTTCCACTCCCCGCAACGATTTCGCGCCACACAAGCTGCTGTTGGGTTTTTCCGTTCATCAACGAAAGTGCATCCGCCTGAAATTCGAATTGCTCCCACTCCGACCTATTCAGGAGCGGTGGACTGTCATTGAAAGCATAGGACAGAATTTTATCGTCGTAGTCGCCGCCGTCGAGCGTTTCGGCAATGACAAGTGGGACGGTCGCAACGGGCCCAGCGACAGAGACGATCTGGTCGATCCTAACCCGCTTCGGACGTTGTATGCAGATCTCCTTTACACTGCCCTTACCCTCAGATTCGCGAGAATAGAGTTGAAGGCAAACCTCTTCCCATTGCCATAGGCCGTTCTCGCAAAGGTCTCGAAGGCGATCGCGAAAGGCGCGTGAAAAGGTTCCATACTCCCGCTTCAGCGCTCCGATTTGTTTTGGCCAAGCGTGGTCGAATCTAAATTCAGTTCTCCGTTTTCGGTCGATGGTTCCGATCAGCACTGTATTATCGATGCAAAACGTCCAGCCTGGCTTATAGGTGTGTGAAACAATGCGATCGGTGATGATCTCGTCGTCCATGTAAAGCCATTGTGTTTGCCATCCCGACTGCCACAGCGGGACCAAAAAGCGTTCCCCGGATCGCAAGTGCGGGCGTTGTGGCAAGAGGCCGACGACCAGTTCCTCAATCTCCTCTGGCCTCGCTGCTGACAAGCTTTCGTGGATCGCAACAATGTCTTCAGCATTGGCCTCTTGAGTAGCCGGGACGAAGCGCCATTGGCGGGGAGCCTCCTGCCGAATAACCGAGGGCGTGGGCACGGTCTCATCGCTGCGCGCCCCGAGATAAGCCATGCCGAAGGTTCGATAGTACTCCTCGCGCCATTGCCCCTTATGCCAACCGCCGCTGACCGCGATCAATTTCGGGCGGAGACCAGTCAGCTCTCGCTGGGGCCAGCAAACCAGAGCATCGCAAATGAGCCGATCAATCGCGACCCATTCCTGATAGCCCAATGCAGCGATACCGGACTGCTGCAAAGAACGCGCATAATCGAGGCGCCAGATCAGGGCGCGAAGCGATTGCGGATTGAAAACATCACGCCATTGCACGAGGAACTGCATTGAACGATTGACGTCATGCGCTTCGAAGCGCATCCAACGGCGGTCATTCAACCCTTTCCCGGGCTCGTCACCTTGATTGACAAATCCGAGAAATCGGACAGAGGCTCCATCGCTTCGAACAAGACGTTCCTCCTCCTCGAGTATAGACCACCAGCCTTTCAACGGAGTGGATTTTCGTTTCCCAAACGGAGGGATAGTCATTGCGAGTGCCCTGAGTAAATTTCGGTGAAGAAAAGCTTTTAACTGCAAGTTATGGTTTAATTCGACTCTCTCGCTCGTCCGAGCAAAGTGGATCACGGATCAAGGTGAACAAACAACGTAGGGACCGAACACCGGCTGCTGCTTTTCGTATCTTTCCCCATGCGGCCGGTTTTATTGCCTGACTGAGAAGGCCAACTGATCGAAACTGTAACTGTCTTCCTCAGGCATGCTTTCACGAATGTTCGTAACCGATTCTCCTGCGCGAAGGCGCTGAGCGATTTCGATACCTCGTGCTGCGCGCTTGCGCTCCGACTCCCGCCAAAATGCGGTAGTCTCAGGATTCCTGAACTTATACGGCTTGGTTCCGGCGCCGGAGAGGACTGCTTCCGAAAAGTGAGCAAATCTCTTGTCGTCGGCCACGACCGCCCAGAAAATCGTTCGCGCTCTCACGTAGAGATCAAGGTCGAGGAGGCACGCGGCAAGACGATCCGTAATGGCGTCGCTATAGAGCTTGGAGTTCGTTACATAAGCCACAAACCTCCATCGGCAGTGGCTCACCGGGTCATCGGCTAGCTTGATAATAAAGTCGGCCATACGGTCCGCAGGCGGGTCAGCTTCATCGAGATACCAAGCCCCCCGTTCCCGCTCGCCTGATTTCTCTGATTGAAGCAGTTCGATGAGCGGCTCCAGGTCGATCCCCTTGCGCCATCGTTTAAACACGGCCCATAGCGCATGATAAGCAAAGTCTTCCCCATGATCCTCTCCGTCATTTATCATTCGGAGGAGATCACCGGTGGCGTATGCAGAAAAATCGGGACTCATCGAGAAAGCGGTGGTCGCGCCACGCGCATTTGTTGCTTCAACTGCCTATTTGCTCAGCAGCAACATTCATGTCAATCCCAGCGCGAAAGATCGACTGCATTTGGGACCAAGCCGCAGCCTCCTGACAGATTGGCGAAATCTCGTTCCAGCCGACCATGAGGAGCGGTCATGGGTTGGCGAGCGAAAATCCTGATGACCGCTTCTGGCGCAAAGCCGGTAACGATTTGATTCCTGCGCCTGATGTCGGCACACCCGCCTCGTCCTTCGAGGCCCCTGCGGGGCACCTCAGGATGAGGCTCTCTTGAACCTCGGCGCTGCATTCTCCGACCCCGCGATTTGTGGAATATCTGGCATCCGCCCGCCGACCCTGCCATAAATTGATGTCATCGAGGGAGGCACGATGATGCAGAAGAATGCGCCGGACTTCAGCCTTGAGGGCAAGGTGACATTGGTGACGGGAGCGAGCCGTGGCATCGGCCGGGCTTGCGCGCTTGCCTGTGCCGCAGCAGGCTCCGATATTGTTTTGGGGGTGCGCGATGTCGCAGCCTCGGCTGGCCTGGTTGCCGAACTCGAGGGGGCGGGACGAAAAGTCCTCGCTGTTGAACTTGATATTCCCAATAAGGCCCATATCGCACAAGCCGTCGATGCAGCGCTTGCGACATTCGGCCGGATCGACGTGCTCGTCAACAATGTCGGCGTGGCGCCCGGCAATCTCGCGGAACTCGTTGAGGAGAAGGACCTTGACGAGATCCTCGATGTCAACATCAAGGGCACCTTTCTGATGACGCAGGCAGTCGGGCGTCAGATGATCAAGCGCAATGGCGGCCGGATCATCAACATCAGCTCCCAGGCCGGCACCGTGGCGCTGCGCGGCGAGTCCATCTACTGCATGAGCAAGGCGGCGATCAATCACCTGACGCGCTGCCTGGCAGCCGAATGGGCCGCCTATAATGTCACCGTAAACACCGTATCGCCGACCTTCATCCACACCGATGGGACAGCACCTTTCCTATCCGATGCCGACAATCGCAGAGCGACGCTCGATCACATCCCACTCGGCCGGATCGGTGAAACCGATGATGTGGTGGGTGCGGTCGTCTTCCTGGCATCGCCGGCTGCGAGCCTGATCACCGGCGCCAACCTGCTGGTGGACGGTGGATGGTCAGTCGCTTGAGACCGAGGCTGCTGCACGGCAGCGTAAGTCTTATCGAGACGGAACGGCAATCTTCCCGGATAAGGATCATTCAATCATCTTTCCCTCTTGAATAAAGAAAACATCAAAACCGAGGCTTGAGTGACTCTCGCTGGCGCGATTAGACTGATCTTGGGGCGAACCTAGGTGTTTAGTCCCGCCAGATGGGGGCGCGCTCCTCATCGGGGACCGCCCTTGGCGAGCCTGACGCTGGCGGGCTTCAATTAGAGGTACTTGTTCAGGAATGCACGAACGCTGCTAAAGGACTGCTCGGCCGCCGTCGCATTATATTCTTCCCGATGACCGAATGCCGTCTTTGCCACCGCGACGTCCGGGGAATCGAAATCATGGTATGCATCCGGATAGACGTTGAGTTCGATTGGCGGACCTTTGCCACTAAGGTGAGAAACCCTCTGCCGACACCTTTTAGCGGGGCTCCAATCGTCCAATTCGCCATTTAGGATCAAAGTTGGCACGGTCGCATCGCCCTCACGGGGAGCGCAAACCGGATAGTACCCGACGGCAGCCTTGAACTTTCGATCCATAAACTGCTCGTTGCCTTCGGCTTTCGTGGCTTCCAGTGTTGCGATTCCACCAGCCGAGAACCCCATCAGCCCCACACGTCGGGCATCAACGAAGGTGTATGTCGATAGGAAATCGAGAGCCCCGTAGGCATCGAATACCCGGTCGGGAAGATAGCGTTCACAGGTGTTGTCAATGTTGCGGGTCGTGAAGCTGTCGACCACCAGCACGACATATCCCCATGAGGTCAACCGCTGCGGCCAGTAGGTCTTGGTGTTCGGCCGAATACCTCCGCAACCGTGCATGATAACGACGGCCGGAAAGGGACCATCTCCCTCTGGTCGGCTCAGATATCCCAGCAAGTGCGTAGCTTGGGCCTGCGGGAGACTGGTACCTTGTTCCTTCGCCTTGCGTTCCAGGAATGGACTTGGCTTTGTGACTGCGCTGTCGAATCGCACCAACTCGTCAGCGTGGGCCGCAGGGTTAGGCTGCACGATAGCGATGAGCAAAAGTCCGAAAGCAAGCTTTGTGATTTGCATTGCATTGTTCCGTTGGGCGACAGGCAGTTGGTCAAACGCTATCCGCACCGGTCATCATCTAGATGCGGAAACCTCGACGTCCATAGGTTAAAAAGGGGCGTGGCAAATAGTCGCCCTCAATGAGTATCTGACCGCTTTTTATGCCGCCGCCGCATTGGCAGGGCTGGGCATCGCCTGGATCCCCGACGGCATCACCCATCAATACGTGGCCTCCGGCGCCCTGGTTCCGGTCATGACACGCTATCCTCCGCCTCCGGCAGCCATCCACGTCATCCGCCCGCCGGGTCAGCATCCCGACCCTGCCATAAATTGATTTCATCGAGGGAGGCACGATGATGCAGAAGAATGCGCCGGACTTCAGCCTTGAGGGCAAAGTGCCTTGTGTGCGCTCGATCAATGCGCGGCGGGTATCCGGATCGCGCCGCCGAAAGAAAAGGTGGCGCACCCGGCCTTCGGCAGTTTCGCCGACATCCTTGTCCTCGGCTTCGATGTTTCGGCGGAGAAGAGGGCGGCGCGGAACTTTCTCACGAGGTACGCCGGTTTACTCCGGTTTAATCTGATCGCGGCGAGCGCCTATATGTGAGATATTGAATATGCGGCAGATCACCCGATCTGCCCGATAGTTGAGGGAGGATGTCCTATGCCACTGTTCATAATCACAGGGTGCTATTCAGCCACGGCAGCGAAGGGAATGATCGCCGATCCATCGGACCGGGAAGCGGCGGCCCGTGCCATCATGGAAGCTGCAGGCGGGAAACAGCATTCTTTCTACGTCACGACCGGGGAAACTGACTGGATGATAGTCGCGGAATTTCCCGACGGTGTTGACCTGATCCCCGCACTTCTTGTCGTCGGCGCATCGGGAGCAGTATCGAATATCAAAACCGTGCGAGCATACACGGGGGCGGAATTCAAAGCCGCCCAAGAAAAGGCGGGCAAAATCGCATCTGCCTACAAAGCCCCTGCAAAATAAGCAGACCACTCGTTGGATCATTTCTGGCAGCGGATGTGCGATCCGCTGCCGACAATCGCAAAGCGACGCTCGATTACATTCCTCTCGGCCGGATCGGTGAAACCGATGATGTGGTGGGTGCCGTCGTCTTCCTGGCATCGCCGGCCGCGGGCCTGATCACCGGCGCCAACCTGCTGGTGGATGGTGGATGGTCCGTGGCTTGACGGGCGAGGCTGCTGCACGATCGGACAATCTGACATAGACGTGGCTCGTCGCGTCCCGCTGGCGATTGTTGACTAAGCTATGAAAGAATGAGCGCCCGAGCCGCAGCCCACCAGACGGCGGTGACCGGAAGAGCCGCGGATCAGAGTTTCCTCGTGAACGGGGTTAAATTCGACGGATATGATAAATATCGGGACGTCTTGTTGGAGGCGAAGGACAAATATGGGAACTTTGTTAAGAAAGACGGAAGCTTTTGCGAGTGGTTCAGCGGATAAAAAAGTCTTGTAGAGCAAGGACGCCGTCAGTTGGACGCGGCAGGGAATCGGCAAGTTGAGTGGGTGTTTTCGGATGCCAGGCCTGCTGGGGCGACAGCGAAGCTCTTTGAAGACCGAGGCATTAAAGGATATCGATTCAAGTGAAGGATGCCACGCAGCAAGTCCCCACCACGACCAGTACGTTTAACTCTCGGGGCTATTAATATGACTATCACGCGTTACAAATTATTGGCCTACCGCGCTAGTAGACCAAGAAGCCTCGAAGAATGCACAGCAGACTTAAGCGTGTTGCTGAACAGTCTTTCAAAGATCAGCCCAGCGGCTTTTCAATGGAAGTTGCTTGGATCGTCAAAACGAAAGGCAATGCAGAACAGTTTCATCGATCCCAACAATCTTGATTTTTTGAATGATCTTATCTTCAAGGGTGCAAATCGGCGGGACGATGATCGTAGTATCATTTCGGATCTTGGCTTTCAGGTTTTCTTATGGAATGGATCATCAAAAGATGATGCCGCCGCAAGTTTGAGTATAGTAAACGGGAATACGAGTAAGACTTCGCCAAACTCGGTTGTTTTAGAGTTTCCATATTTCGGCGATCTCAAGGAAAATGTCGAAACAGTGATAGATATTCTTTCTGTCGCCGTTGAGGCAATCGAGGCTGAAAGGGCGTTGCTATTCCGAGAGGATTTGGCGCCACCTACTTTCGATAAGATGTTTCTGGAAACGGCGGCGTTTCTTGCTGACGGATTTGATCCGCAAAGCGCTCATCAACTCGCGCGGGAAGCGGATGAAATCATTTTGGCAAGTCACGGCAAGATTTTCATCAAGCGGTAAAATTGGCGCCATAGCAGCCTCTTCTCGCTGGCTTCAAAAGGCATATAATGGTGTCTCTTCAGTGCGTGCTGAGGTGCCGACTGCGCAAGCCGATAGGCTTTTTCGTGTTGAGCGTTTAGACGGTATCGGACCGGCGCGATACGCAGATATCGACCAACTTGATGGCGTGAAAATACATTGGAGAGCAACGCGCTAGTATGAGCAAAATTGTCAACGTGGCAGGCGACACTTGCGCGACCCCTGCCGCCGCCGCGAAACTGCCATTGTCGATGACCCTGACGAACATCGTTCTCCAAGTGGACAGGTGGTCGGCCTTAAATTCATAGCGCTCTGCGACCTCACTCACCATCACGCTAGGTCGCAATCTCTCTAAAACGATCTTGGTGTTGACTGTAAGCGCTGTCCGTCTCGCACCTTGATGCATTGTGCCGTTTCGACGACGGTCTCCCAGCGGCATCTTCCGCTTCGCGCCGATTGCAATCATCGCGTACGTGTTGATCTCTTGATGAGCCGTCAGGTCGACGGTTATAAGGCGCACGGGTCGGATGAGGGGGCGTGGCTTGGCTGATATCGAATTGGTTCTTTCAGAAGGCCGAATGCACAGCTTCGTCCAAGAACGCTTGTCTGATTGTATCATGGCAAAGGCCGACGATCTGCCTTTTTCGGGGCCGCATGATAGCGATCTTCTCGAATATATGCGCCATCAATTGCGACAGATTTTCATCAAGCACCCTTCTTTCGCGACTGACGATTTCTGTTTCGAGCAGCATACCTACCCAGATGGCACGGGAATATTCCTCGTCGATCAGTTTGCAGGGGTGGGCCACTTGAAAATGCTCACGCTCCCGCTGCGAGGTGCCTTAGAACCGGCCTACCGACTAACCATCGGTTATCAGAGCTTTTTCGTATCAGGGAACGAGCACATTCCTCCCTCGCCACAGCTCAAGAAGTTTTATACCACGGCGAAAAATGCCGCCAAAAAGCGGACGCAGAGACTAGAAATCTGGACAGGTCGAAGCATGTGGTTTGAAACTGACCTTTTGAAATCCGCTCCCAATATTCTGGATATTGTCAGAGCCGCACATCGGTTTTGACAAGGCTCACGGCTGCTCGACCGACAGAGCGTCGCTAGCCAAACCGTTCCACCAGGAAATCGATCACCGTCCGCAACATCGCTGTCGGCCGGCGGTTCGGCGCATAGATGAGGGACATCGGAACAGGCTTGTAGGACCATTCCGGCAGCACCTGTTCCAGCCGTCCTTCGGCGATATCGGCGGCGAGCAGCAGTTCCGGCTGCAGCACAATCCCCGCGCCGCTGAGCGCTGCCATGCGAAGGGCTGCCCCCTGGTTGGTGGAGAATTTTCCGGAGATCAACACATCCCGCATTTCGCCTGCCGGCCCGACCAGGTGCCAGCGATCCTGCATGCGCCAATAGGAGTGGCCGAGGCAGAGGTGGTTGGTCAGAGCCTCCGGCGAGGCCGGCCGGCCATGGCGGGCGAGATAATCCGGCGCGGCAGCGAGAATCCGCCGGTAGGGCGTCAGCGGGCGGGCGACCAGGCTGTCGTCAGAGAGCGGGCCGATGTGGATGCCGAGCTCGAAGCCCTCGCCGACGAGGTCATGAACGTTATTGTCGAGCGACAGCTCGATGCTGACGTCGGGATAGGAGTTCTGATAATCGATCAGCGCCGGCACCAGGATCTGCGTCCCGAAGCTGACGGGTGCCACCACGCGAAGCCGGCCGCGCGGCGCCGATTGCAGCTCGCTCGCCGAAGCCTCGGCCAGCGCCACTTCGGAGAGCGCGCGTTTGCAGCGCTCGTAATAGAGCTGGCCGACCTCTGTCAGCTGATGGCGGCGCGTGGTGCGATGGATCAGCTTCGCCCCGAGCCGGGTCTCGATGGTCTTGATGTGCTTGGCAACCATGGCCGGCGACACTTGCGCGATCCCTGCTGCCGCCGCGAAACTGCCGTTGTCGATGACCCGGACGAACATCGCCATGCCGGCCAGCTTGTCCATGATTGCCTACCTCCAGGTTTTGAATGACGATACCGGGAGCTTATTTATCAACCTCAGAATTTGCAACATAGTCGCCACATCCGCGCCAAGGCGACGGATATTGCCAACGTGACCAAGGAGAAAACATGCCTATTCTTCACCTGCAGATGCATCCCGGCCGCACCGACGATCAGAAACGCGCCTTCGCCCGCGAAGCCACCAAGGCCACCGTCGAAACGCTGGCGTGCCCGCCGGAATCGGTGGAAATCCTGATAACGGAGATCGCCAAGGATTCCTGGGCGGTCGGCGGCAAGCTGAAATCCGAGGCCTGAGAGACGACCCGCAGCATCGAAGCTTGAAGGGCGATCGTGAAAGGTGTGCCGTGCGGCCCCCTCATCCGACCCTGCGGGCCAGCTCTCCCCGCTGGGGAGAAGAGGGAGGCTGCCGGTTCGCCAACGACTCCATTGAAGGAAGTGCCTTTGGAGAGGTAGGATCGTTTGGGCAGTGTCGGTGCGTCTTGCTCCCTCTTCTCCCCTCGGGGAGAAGGTGGCCCGCAGGGTCGGATGAGGGGGCCGCAGGCACGGCACCAACGACGGTTAGTCTGTCCATGGATGTCTGCTACTGGTGCGAACAGGCCAAGGCGGGATCGAACTGGCGCAGTGATGCGGCACTTATCCACGTCGGTCTGATCTTCAGCCGGCGGTCGCGCCCCAGACCGGCCTGATATTGCCTCGCCGATGACAATAATCTTGTGAAAAATTCGATCTTAGGGCACAATTTGTGAACGCATCGGAATTTGCGGTGCCATCTCAGACCCGGCCGTTTGGCGCCGGGTGACAGTTGGCGCCGGAGGGTCGGCGTCGATGGATCAGGGGTTCTTTCTTCTGTTCGCTACGGTGTCCGTGATCACCGCCCTGACACTGGTCATGGCGCGCAATCCGGTTCACAGCGCATTGGCGTTGATGGCGTGCTTCCTGCAGATATCGGCAATCTTCGTCCTGCTCGAGGCGCCGCTGCTCGCGGTCATCCAGATCTTCGTCTATGTCGGCGCGATCATGGTCCTGTTCGTCTTCGTGATCATGATGATCGATGTGCGCGAAGCGGTCTTGCAACGGTTCTTGCCGGGCGGCAACATGCCGGCACTGGTGCTGCTCGTCCTGCTTGGGGTCGAGATGCTTGCGCTGGTGCTCTGGAGCGGCCGCTTTTCTCTCACGGAGCCCGTCACCGTCAGCGGTGGCGATCAGGTCAGGCAGCTCAGCACAACGCTGTTCGCCGACTATCTCCTGCCGTTCGAAGTTGCGTCCGTCATCCTGCTGGCCGCGCTCGTCGGGGCCATCGTGCTGGCGCAGAAGGAGCAGGAGTGATGGTTCCGCTCTGGTGGTATATTTTGCTCGGAGTGGCGCTGTTCGTGATCGGAGCGGCGGGCGTGCTGCTCAGGCGCAACATTCTGGTCGTGCTGATGTCGCTGGAGCTGATGCTCAACTCAGTCAACATCAATTTCATCGCTTTCGGACGTTACCACGCCGATTTCCGCGGGCAGATTTTCGCGATCTTCGTCATCGCCATCACCGCGGCGGAGGTTGCCGTCGCCCTCGGCATCCTGGTCGCCCTGGTGAGGAACAAATCTACCCTCAAGGTCGACGACGTGACCATGATGAAAGGATAGTGGCTTGGACCCGGTGATATCGATCCGGCCGCTGCTTGCCGTCGCCGTCGCCGGCCTGGCGGTCCTTGCCGTTCTCCTTCTGAACAAGCGCGAGAGACTCCGCGATGTCGTCTCGCCGCTGGCGGCAATCGCCATGTTCGCAATTGTCGTGTCGATGGCACCAACGGTGCTGGCGGGCGGGACGGTCGAATTGCGCCTGTTTGCGGTTCTGCCGGGGATCGACTTCGCTTTCCGGGTCGATGCGCTCGGCATGGTGTTTGCCACCGTCTCGTCGCTGCTGTGGATTGTCGCGGCGATCTATTCCATCGGCTACATGCGGCAGTTGAACGAGCATGCGCAGACCCGGTTCTTCGCCTGCTTTGCCGCCAGTCTCGCGGCGGCGGTCGGAGGCGCCTTCGCCGCCAATCTGTTCACGCTGGTGATCTTCTACGAGATGCTCACCCTCGTGACCTATCCGCTCGTTTACCACCACGAAGACGAAGAGGGATGGACGGGCAGCCGCAAGTACCTCGTCTATTTGATGGGGGCGTCAAAAAGCGTGCTTCTCGCCGCGCTGGCGCTGACCTACCAGATTGCGGGATCACTCGATTTTGTGCCGGGGGGCCTGCTGGCAGGCAGCCATGCTTCGGCGGCGCTGCTGACAGTCGTTTATTTCTGCTACCTCTTCGGCTTCGCCAAGGCTGCGGTGATGCCGATGCACGCATGGCTGCCTGCCGCGATGGTGGCGCCGACACCGGTCAGTGCGCTCCTGCATGCGGTGGCCGTGGTCAAGATGGGCGTGTTCTGCGTGCTGCGGCTGGTGTTTTATGTCTTCGGCACGGGGCTGGTGGACGGGCTCGGACTCGGCATCGCCACGGCCTATCTGGTCTCGTTCACGATCCTGATGGCATCGGTCTACGCCCTGACGCGGGACGACCTGAAGGCGCGGCTCGCCTATTCGACGGTCAGCCAGCTCTCCTACATCGTGCTGGGCGCGGTTCTGCTCTCGCCGGTCGCGATGGTCGGCGGGATCATCCACATCGCGGCGCATGCATTCTCGAAGATCACCCTGTTTTTCTGCGCCGGTTCGATCTATTGCGCGTCCGGCAAGCGCAACATCAGCGACATGGCCGGTATCGGCCGCAGGTTGCCCTGGACGATGGGGGCGTTCTTCGTCGGCTCACTCAGCATGATCGGGGTGCCGCCGACGGCGGGGTTCGTCAGCAAGTGGTATCTGGCGCGGGGCGCGGTGGAGGCCGGCGAAATCGCGTTCCTGATCGTGCTCCTGGCGAGTTCGGTCCTCAACGCCGCCTATTTCTTGCCGGTCAGCTATGTCGCCTTTTTCGGCACCGAGGCGCAAGGGAGCCCGGCGACGATCCGCGAAATTCCGATGATGACGATCCCGCTGGTTGCGACCGCCATCCTGTCGGTGGCGATGGGCATCTTCCCCGACTATTTCGTCGCCTTGGCGGAGGGAGTTGTCAGATGATAAAGCGCGTGGTCGATTTCTTCGGCGACGGAAACCATGCGAGCGAACGGCGTCGGCTGTTCTATCTGGTGCTCGTCCTGATCGTCATCGCCGACTTCCTGGTGCCGCGTGAACACGCCGAATACCTGTGGGACCGCCTGCCGGGCTGGTCGGCCGTCTACGGCTTCATATCCTGCGTGCTGCTGATCTTCGTTTCCAAGTTCCTCGGTCATCGGGCCGGGCTCATGCGGCGCGAGGACTATTATGACTGACTTCGTCCATCCCGCCCTGCTGTTCATTGTCGGCGCCCTGCCGATCCCCTTTCTGAACGGGTCGATCCGCAAGGCCTATCTGCTGCTGATCCCGATACTGGCGATCCTCACCGTGCTGACGATGCAGCCGGGCAGCTACGGCGCGGCGTCGTTCATCGGGCAGGAAATCCTCATCGCGAAGGTCGACAAGCTGAGCATCGTCTTCGCAACGGTTTTCACCATCATGGCGCTGATCGGAACGGTCTACGCTCTGCACCTGACGCGCCCCGGCCAGCATGTCGCTGCGTTCGTCTATGTCGGCAGCGCGCTTGGCGTGGTTTTCGCCGGCGACTACCTGACCTTGTACCTGTTCTGGGAAGGCATGGCGTTTGCTTCTGCCTATCTGGTCTTCGCCCAGGGCGGCCGGCAGGCGGTTGCCGCCGGTTTCCGCTATCTCATGGTCCACATCACCGGCGGCGTCGTTCTGCTCGGTGGCGTCCTTCTCCACGGGCTCGCCACGGGTTCGCTGCTCGTCGGCCCGATCGAGGGCGGGATGGGCGCCGGCGCCTACCTGATCCTTGCCGGGTTCATGCTCAACGCCGCAGTGCCGCCGCTGAACGCCTGGCTGACCGATGCTTACCCGGAGGCGACCGTCACCGGGGCGGTGTTCATGAGCGCCTTCACCACCAAGACCGCCGTCTATGTCCTGGCGCGGACGTTTCCGGGGACCGAGCTTCTGGTTTGGCTCGGCACCGCAATGGCGCTTTACGGTGTCATCTTCGCGGTGCTGGAGAACGACTGCCGGCGGCTGCTCGGCTATCATATCGTCAGCCAGGTGGGTTACATGGTGGCGGGTATCGGCATCGGCACCGAGATGGCAGTGAACGGCGCCTCCAGCCACGCCTTCGCGCATATCCTCTACAAGGCACTGCTATTCATGGGCGCGGGAGCGGTGATCCACGTCACCGGCCGCCGCAAGCTCACCGAGCTTGGCGGGCTCTACAGGACCATGCCGATAACGGTGGCGCTCTATATGGTCGGCGCCCTGGCAATTTCGGCGTTTCCGTTCTTCTCAGGCTTTGTCACCAAATCGATGGTGATTGCCGCCGCCGGACAGGATCATCGGGCGCTGGTGGTGCTGGCGCTGACGATGGCGTCGTCGGGGACGTTCCTGCACACGGGCCTGAAGCTCCCCTATTACATGTTTTTCGGCGTGGACCGGAAACTGGAGGCGCGGGAGCCGCCGCGCAACATGCTGGTTGCGATGGGCATGGCGGCGGTGCTCTGCATTGCGATCGGGGTATTCCCGCAGCCGCTTTACGCGCTTCTCCCTTATCCGGTCGACTTCCAACCCTATACGGGCGTCCATCTCACCGAGAGCCTCGGCTTGTTGATGTTCACGGCACTGGGATTCGTGATCTTCCTCAGGGCGCTCGACCCCGAAAACACGATCAGCATCGACACCGACTGGTTCTACCGCAAGGGCGCGCGGCTCTTCATGTGGTTCGCCGAAAAACCGCTGGCGGGCTATGAGAAGGCGGTCAGCAACGTCTCCGAGACAACTGCGCTACCCTTCCTGCACGGGACGGCACGGGCGGGACTGTGGATCGATCTCACCGGCGTGGACGCCGTCGTCAACGGCGTCGCCCGCTCGATCCTGCGCGGCGGCGGGCGGCTCAGGCGGCTCCAGACCGGCGTCGTGACCCATTATGCGCTGGCGATGATCGCCGGTGTGATCGCAGCCGCCATGGTCTTCGCCGTGGTATGGCGGTAGGGGGCGCGATGGGATTGCCGCTGCTGAGCCTCATCATTTTCACGCCCGTCGCCGGGGCAGCGGTTCTGATGTTTCTGCGCGGCGACGATGCGGTGCGCTGGACAGCGCTGGCTGTCACCATCCTCGACCTCGCCCTCTGCATCGCCATGCTGGCCGGATTCGACACCACCACCCACGCGATGCAGTTCACGGAGAAGCGCCCCTGGGTGCCCGCGCTCGGCATCAATTATGCGCTTGGTATCGACGGGATAAGCGCCCTCTTCGTGTTCCTGACCGCGTTGCTGGGTTCGATCTGCGTGCTCGCCTCATGGGTTGCGATCGACCGCAAGGTGAAGGCGTTCATGGTCAGCCTGCTCTCCATGCAGGCGCTGATGCTGGGGGTGTTCTGCGCGCTCGACCTGTTCCTGTTCTACGTCTTCTGGGAAGCGATGCTGATCCCGATGTACCTGATCATCGGCGTCTGGGGCGGCGACGGCCGGGTCTATGCGGCGTTCAAGTTCTTCCTCTACACTCTGGCGGGCAGCGTCCTGTTCCTGGTCGGTGTCATCGTACTCTATTTCAACGGCGGCGAGACCTTCGACATCCTCGCCCTCACTGCACAGGATTTGCCGTTCCGGGTCCAATCCTGGCTGTTCTTCGCCTTCCTGATCGCCTTCGCGGTCAAGGTGCCGATGGTCCCGGTCCATACCTGGCTGCCGGACGCCCATGTACAGGCGCCGACCGCGGGCAGTATCATCCTCGCCGGCGTACTCCTGAAGATGGGCGCCTATGGCTTCCTGCGGTTCTCGCTGCCGATGCTGCCGGAGGCGTCGGTATATTATTCGACACTGATGCTTGCGCTTTCAGCGCTTGCGATCGTCTATGGCGGGTTGCTGGCGCTGGCACAGGACGATCTGAAGAAACTGGTGGCCTATTCCAGCATCAGCCACATGGGCTTCGTGACCATGGGGATTTTTGCGCTGAACCTGCGCGGGCTCCAGGGCGGCATCCTGCAAATGTTCAATCACGGCGTGACGACGGGCGCCCTGTTCCTGTTCGTCGGCCTGATTTACGAGCGGACCCATAGCCGCAGCATCGCCGATTATGGCGGGTTGATGAAGGCGGCACCCGTCTATACCGCGTTTCTTGCGCTGTTCACCCTGTCGTCGATGGCGCTGCCGGGAACGAATTCGTTCGTCGGCGAATTGCTGGTCCTGTCGGGCGGGTTTGCGGCAAACCTCGCCGTCGGCGCGGCCGCCGTTGTGGGTGCGTTGCTGGGCGCGGCCTATCTGCTTGGCATGTATGGGAAAGTCGCGCTTGGTCCGGCCAGCGTCGGCGTCCGCTTCAAGATACGCGACGTCAACGCCCGCGAGCTGGCAGCGACCCTGCCGCTGGCCGTCTTCGTGCTGTGGGTCGGGCTCTATCCGAAGCCCTTTCTCGCTATCATCGACGTTTCGGTGGAACATCTTTTGGTGCAGGTGCACGCCAAGGGGAGCGGCCAATGACCGCCGCCGCACTTTTCCAGTCGGCTCTCGCAAGCCTGCCCGAGATCGTGGTGGTCACTGGAGCCTGCCTCCTGCTGATCCTGGGACAGTTTTTGCGCAAGGGGCAGACGTATCTCCTTATCTGGGCTTCCGTCGCGGTCGTGCTGATTGCCGCCTTGGCGACACTCATGCTGGCGGGAGACGTGCGGCCGGCCTATACGGGCATGTTCATCGCCGACCGTTTCGCGGTCTTCTTCAAGTTGGTGTTCTACATCGCCACCATTCTGACATTCCTGCTTTCGCGGAAATATGCCGAAATCGAAGGGATCGGGAGCAGCGAATACTATGTCCTGCTGCTTTTTGCCCTTTCGGGAATGATGATCATGGCCTCGGCGACCGATCTCCTGTCGATCTACGTGGGCCTCGAGCTGATGGTGCTTTGCACCTACGTGCTGACCGGCTTTCTCAGGCGTGAGCGGCGGTCGAACGAAGCGGCGCTGAAATACGTCATCCTTGGTGCGGTCTCGACCGGAATTTTCCTCTACGGCGTTTCGCTGGTCTACGGGCTCACCGGCACGACGCAATTGGCCGCGATGGCTGCGGCCGTGACCGGCGATCCGCGCGATCCCGGCTTGCTGCTGGCGGTGGTCTTCATCGTCGCGGGGCTGGTTTTCAAGGTCGGCGCGGTGCCGTTCCACATGTGGGTGCCGGATGTCTATGAAGGCGCGCCGACGACGATCACCGCCTTCATGTCCGTGGGCCCCAAGGCGGCGGGGTTCGCGGTGATCCTGCGGGTGTTCCTCAACCCTCTGGTCGCAACCTCCAACGTCTGGATCATCGTCGCGGTCATTGCCGTGGTGACGATGGCGCTCGGCAGTTTCGTTGCGCTGGTGCAGGATAATTTCAAGCGCCTGCTGGCCTATTCCAGCATCGCCCATGCCGGGTTCGCTCTGTTCGGCGTGGTGGCCGGGGGCGCGGACGGCATCGCCAGCGTGATGATCTATCTGCTGATCTACTCGCTGATGAATCTCGGCATTTTCGGCATCGTCATCCTGATGCGGAACGGCGATTTTTCCGGCGAGGGTATCGAAGACTATGCCGGTCTCGCCAAGGCGCATCCAGGGCTGGCACTGCTGATGCTGCTCTATCTGTTCTCGCTGGCCGGCATTCCGCCAACGGCCGGGTTCTTCGCCAAGTTCTACGTGCTGGTCGCGCTCGTCGAGCGAGGGTTCGTCATGCTGGCGGTGATCGCAGTGCTGCTGAGTGCGGTTGCCGCCTATTTTTATATCCGCATCGTCATGGTGATCTACATGCGCGAGCCGGAAAGGACGTTCGACCCGGCGCTGACGCCCCTGGTGCGCGCGACGCTCGCCTTCACTGCTGCCGGCACCATCGGCATCGGCCTGTTTCCCGCGTGGTTTCTGAGACTTGCCCAGCATTCCGTGTTTGGCGGCTGAGCGATTGAATTTGCAATGATCTGTCCGACGGAATAAACTCGAAGCTCTAGAAAGGATTGCCCAAGTCGCTTCCCGGGGCGACCGCATTACGGTCCTGAACAGGACGGTCGCGGCCTGAGGAAAGCGCTCAGTGGGTAACCGGTGCAGTGCGATATGGCTGCAATGGAATTCCTGCCGGTTCTTTTTATGATCGCCGGGGTCGCTCTGGTGACGGGGGCGACGCTTTTTGTCTCCTCGCTGCTGCGCCCGTCCAATCCCTATCCCGAAAAGAACATGCCCTATGAGTGCGGCATGGACGCGGCCGGCGAGGCCGCCGGCGGGCGCATGAGGGTACAGTTCTTTATCTTGGCGATCCTGCTGGTCGTCTTCGATGTCGAGACGATGTTCCTCTTTCCCTGGGCCGTCGTCCTGAAAGACATCGGGCTGGTCGGCTTTGTCGAGATGTTCATCTTCATCGTGCTGCTTCTCGTGGGCTTGGCCTACGCCTGGCTGAAGGGAGCGCTCGAATGGGAGGCGTAAACAACACGATCCGCGACAGCGTGCTGTTCACCACGGCCGAGAGCGTTATCAACTGGAGCCGAAGCTCGGCGCTGTGGCCCGAAACTTTCGGAATTGCCTGCTGCGCCATCGAGATGATCTCGGCCGGCTGCGCCCGCTATGATCTCGACCGGTTCGGCGTGGTGTTCCGGCCATCGCCCCGCCAGTCCGATGTGATGATCATCGCCGGCACGGTAACGCGGAAGTTCGCGCCCGTGGTGCGCCGGCTCTATGACCAGATGCCGGAGCCCCGCTGGGTCATCGCCATGGGCACCTGCGCCATCTCGGGCGGGGTCTACAACACCTATGCGGTGGTGCAAGGATCGGAAACCTTCGTGCCGGTGGACGTGCATGTGCCCGGCTGCCCGCCGCGGCCCGAGGCGCTGATGCACGGCTTCCTGCTGCTTCAAGAAAAGATCAAGAGGTCCCGCGCGCTGGCCGGGACGCCTCTGGATCGGGTTGCATCGTCATGAGTGCGGAGCCGTCTCTCGATCGCGCGCTGATCATGGAGCGTTTCGGGGAAACAATCGAGGACCTCGGCGCCGCGCACGGCATTCACGCCTTTGCTGTTCCACCTGAGAAGATCGTCGCGTTCTGCCGGTTTCTGAAGGAGCATCCGGCGCTGCAGTTCAATTTCCTGTCTGATATCTGCGGCGTTGATCATTACCCCGAAACGCCGCGCTACGAGGCGGTGTACCACCTCTATTCGCTGCCGAACAAATGGCGGCTCCGGATCAAGTGCCGGCTTGGCGATCCCCCGCAAGTTGCCTCGGTCACGGGGATCTGGCGCACCGCCAACTGGCATGAGCGCGAGGCCTTTGACATGTATGGCATCCGGTTCGACGGGCATCCCGATCTGCGCCGGATCTACATGTGGGAAGGCTTCGAGGGCTTTCCCCAGCGCAAGGATTTTCCACTGCGGGGCTACAAGGACGAGTTGAATCCCTTCGGGGCCGAAGGTCCGCCGCCAACAAAGCCCGACCTTGCCACTAAAGATATCCCGGGAGGCCGTTCCACGCTGGAAAATTGAGATGACCGAAGTCACCGAACTCTGCAGGCCAGAGAGCGAAGCGCTCAATACCAAGGACGTGCTTCTCAACCTCGGCCCCCAGCACCCCAGTACGCATGGGGTTCTTCGGCTCGTCCTCGAACTGGACGGCGAATACGTCAAGCGCGTCGACCCGCATATCGGCTACCTGCACCGCGGCACCGAAAAGCTGGCGGAGAGCTTCACCTATACCCAGATTTTCCCGCTGACGGACCGGCTCGACTATCTCTGTCCGCCGTCGAACAACCTGGCCTTCGCGCTGGCGGTGGAGAAACTCCTCGGCATAGAAGCGCCGATCCGCGCACAATATATCCGCGTGCTGATGGCCGAGCTGGCGCGGATCTCCGGCCATGTCCTGATTACCGGCGCGCTGCCGATGGACCTCGGCGCCATGACCGCCCTGCTCTACGTCATGCGGGAGCGCGAAATGATCATGGACCTGCTGGAGATGATCAGCGGGGCGAGGATGCACACGTCCTTCTGCCGGGTCGGCGGTGTGCGCGAGGATCTGCCCGACGGGTTCTTGCCCAAGATCCGGGAGTTCTGCGACATCTTCCCCAACCGGATCCGCGACTACGAGCGATTGCTCGATAACAACAGGGTGTTCCTGAAGCGCACACAGGGGATCGGCGTGATCGCCGCCGAGGACGCCATCGATCTCGGACTGAGCGGCCCGAACCTGCGCGCCTCGGGCGTCGACTGGGACATCCGCCGCGACGAGCCCTACGAGATTTACGACCGGCTCGACTTCAACGTCATCACCCGCGACGAGGGCGACTGCTATGCGCGCTGGCAATGCCGCGTCGAGGAGATGCGCGAGAGCATCCGGATCATCGAGCAATGCCTCGACCAGATGCCCGAAGGGCCGTTCCAGATCGACATGCCGACGATCGCCTATCCGATGGACAAGCAGCGGGTGCATTGCTCGATGGAGGCGCTGATCCAGCATTTCGACCTCTCGGCCTATGGCTTCAAGGTGCCGAAGGGCGAGGTCTATTCGGCGATCGAGGCGCCAAAGGGCGAGCTCGGCTTCTACATCATCAGCGACGGGTCGCCGAAACCGTTCCGCATGAAGGTGCGGGCCCCCTCGTTCGTCAACCTTCAGGGGCTGTTCGGGGTCACCAACGCCCGCTTTCTGGCGGACATGATCGCCGTGCTCGGCAGCCTCGACCCGGTGATGGCCGAGGTGGACAAATAGCAGGAGATTTGGACGCGATGACCATGCGCGAAAAGATCGAAGAGGCAGCAGCGCGGTATCCCGACCAGCGCTCGGCGATCATGCCGGCACTTCTGATCGCGCAGAGGGAGCATGGCCATCTGCCTGGTCCGGTGCTGGAAGAGGTCGCCGACATTCTCCGGGTCGAACGGATCTGGGTTTACGAGCTGGCGACCTTCTACACGCTCTTCCATACCGAGCCGGTCGGCACGTTCCACCTGCAGCTCTGTGACAATGTTTCCTGCATGCTGTGCGGGGCCGAGACCCTGCTGCAGCATCTGGAAACGGCGCTGGGGATCAGCAAGGGCGAGACCACGCCGGACGGGCTGTTCACGCTTTCGACCGTGGAGTGCCTCGGTGCCTGCGAGATGGCTCCGGTGATGCAGGTCGGCGACGATTACCACGGCGCGCTCGATGTCGCGCGTATCGACGCGCTTCTGGACAGGTTGCGGACCGAGGCGGGGCAAGCGACAGGTGCCGATCTCACCGCCGCCGCACCGCCCGGAGAGTAGCGCCATGTTCGAGCCGGTTCTTCTCAAGAATATCGACGTGCCGGGCGGTCATTTGCTGTCGACCTACGAAGCCGGCGGAGGCTACCAGGCGCTGGCCAGGGTGCTGCGCGACTACACGCCCGACGAGGTCGTCGAGCTTGTCAAACGGTCCAATCTGCGCGGTCGAGGCGGCGCCGGATTCCCGACGGGCATGAAATGGAGTTTCGTGCCGAAGCAGTCGGGCAAGCCGAAATATCTCTGCTGCAACGCCGATGAGGGCGAGCCGGGCACCTTCAAGGACCGGATCCTCATGGAGCGCGATCCGCACCAGCTCATCGAGGGGCTGGCGGTCAGCGCTTACGCGATCGGGGCCGAAACCGCCTATCTCTACATCCGCGGAGAATATGTGACGGCGATCCGTCGCCTTGAGCAGGCGATCGCCGAGGCGCACGCAAAGGGTTATCTGGGATCGCGCATTCTAGGCTCGGATTTCAATTTCACCGTCCACATCCACTGCGGCGCCGGCGCCTATATCTGTGGCGAGGAGACCGCGATGCTCGAGTCGCTCGAGGGCAAGCGGGCGCAGCCGCGATTGAAGCCGCCCTTTCCGGCCGTGGCCGGGCTCTACGCCAGCCCCACAGTGATCAACAATGTCGAGACGCTCGCTTGCGTGCCGCATATCGTCGTGCGGGGGCCGGACTGGTTTCGCGACATCGGCCCGGAGAAGAGCCCCGGCCCGAAGCTCTACTGCGTCAGCGGCCAGGTGCGCAAACCCGGCCTCTACGAGTTGCCGATGGGCATACCGCTGCACGAACTGGTCGATCACGCCGGCGGCCCCCCACCGGGGCGCAAGATCAAAGCGGTGATCCCCGGCGGTGTATCGGCACCGGTCATCCCGGAGCATGGGCTGGACGTGGGTATGGATTTCGACTCGCTGGCTGCCGCCGGCTCGATGCTCGGTTCGGCTGGCGTTATCGTGATCGACAACTCCACCTGCATGGTCAAGGTCGCCACCCGGATCATCGAGTTCTTCCACCATGAGTCCTGCGGCAAGTGCACGCCCTGCCGGGAAGGATTGAACTGGGTCGTGAAGATCCTGCGCCGGATCGAGGCCGGGGAAGGTGCTGCCGGCGATCTGGAGCAGTTGGACATGCTCTGCAAAGGCATTTTCGGCAATACGTTTTGTGCTTTGGGCGATGGCGCCGCGATGGGATTGCGGGCAGCCCTCAAGCATTTCCGCGAAGAGTTCGTCGCCCATATCGAGGAACGAAGGTGCCCGTTTCACTGAAGGATTGCCTGGCACGGACTGCGAGGAAGCATGGTTAGCGTTACGATCGATGGGCAAATACTGGAAGTCGAGCCCGGTTCGACGGTGCTGCAGGCTGCCCGGCATTTGAGTATCGATATCCCGACCTTCTGCTATATGAAGCGCCTGCCGCCGCTGGCCTCCTGCCGCATGTGTCTGGTCGAGATCGAGGGGCTGCGGCGGTTGCAGCCGTCCTGCGCCACCACGGTCACCGACGGTATGGTGGTGCGGACGAACACGCCTCAGATCGAGGAAACGCGCTCTTCCATGCTCGACATGCTGCTCGCCAACCATCCCCTCGACTGCCCGATCTGCGACAAGGGCGGCGAATGCGAGCTTCAGGACATGGTGATGGCCTACGGACCCCGCAAAAGCGAGTTCCACGACCCCAAGCGTGTCTTCCACTCCCAGGACATCCGTCTCAGCCCCGTCATCATCATGAACGTCAACCGCTGCATCCAATGCCAGCGCTGTGTGCGGATGTGCGAGGAGGTCGTCGGCGCGGTGGCGCTGGGCACCGTCGAAAAAGGCATGGATACCGCCGTCACCGGCTTCGAGGGCAGTCTCGCAAGTTGCGACCAGTGCGGCAACTGCGTCGAGGTCTGCCCGGTCGGCGCGCTGATGAGCTTCCCCTATCGCTACAAGGCACGCCCCTGGGATCTCACCGAGACCGACACGGTCTGCCCGCATTGTGGCACCGGTTGCCAGCTGACGGTGGGCACGCGCAAGGGTGAATTCATGCGGGTGCACTCGAAGTGGGACGAGGGTGTGAACCGCGAAACGCTCTGCGTGCGGGGACGCTTCGGCCTCGATTTCGTCACCAGCCGGGACCGGATCAAGCGGCCGATGATCCGTCGTGACGGCGCCCTGGTGCCGGTTTCCTGGGACGAAGCCGGCGACTATCTGCGCCGGCGGCTATCGGCCGTCGAGGGCAAGGAAGCCGGCGGGCTGGCCTCGCCGCGGCTGCCCAACGAGGTGCTCTATCAGTTCCAGAAGCTGTTGCGGACGGTGTTCCGGACCAACAACATCGACTGCTCTTCTCGCTGGTCCGCGCCCTTCGATACGCTCGGCCCGCTGGTGGGAGGGTTTTACAGCCGCGCACCGCTTGGCGAGGTGATCGGCAACGACTGTATACTCATCGTCGGCGGAAACGTGACCGAGGAGAACCCGGTCACCGAATACCTGTTGCGGGATGCTGCGCGGCGGCGCCAGGCCGGATTGCTCATGCTCTCGGCGCGGCCATCCCGTCTGGACGCCGATGCCAGGGTGGTGGTTCGCGCACCGCCGGGCGGAGAAGCGGCGAGTATTGCGGCGGTGGTCGCCGGGCTCGCGACAGCGGCCGGTCAGGCCTTGCCTGGCAACGCGCTTGCGGCCATCGAAGCGACAATCGGGAGGTCAGCGGCGGATGCCGGCAGCGATGGGCCGGGTCGTCTGGCGACCGCGCTCAAGGAGGCCGGCAGCGTCACCGTGCTTGTCAGCGTCGATCTCCTGAGATCACCCGACGCGCGCATGACGCTGCAGCAGATCAACAACCTGCTGCAGCTTCTCCGCTTGCTCGGCAAAGGCCCGGCGATGCAGTTCCTCTTCGACCGGGCCAACCAGATGGGCGCCTGGGACATGGGGGGTCTGCCGGCGGCTCTGCCGGGGCTGCGGCCGGTCGCCGATGATGCGGCGCGCGCAACCCTTGCGCGGAACTGGGGCGCCGAAATCCCGTCTGAACCGGGCGCGGGTCTCGATGCCATGCTGGAACTCTGCGTCGGCGGGCGGATGGGGGCGCTCTACATTGCCGGAGCCGACCCCCTGATCAGCTATCCCGACCGGGCGTTCGTACAGCGGGCGCTTGGCGCCGCCGATCTCCTGATCGTGCAGGACGCCTTTCTTACCGACACGGCCGGGCTGGCCGAGGTCGTCCTGCCCGCGGCGGCTTACGGCGAAGAGCCCGGCACGTTCACCAACAACGAGGGCCGGATCCAGAAGGTGCGCAAATTCCGGGAGCTGGTTTTCGAGGCGCGAGGCAATCTGGCGATCTTCGACTTCATCGCAGCGCTCCGCAACCAGGTGCTGCAGCCTTCGACGCAAGGCGAAATTTTCGATGAGATTGCCCGGCTGGTTCCGCTCTATCAGGGATTGACTGAGGACGGGCTTGGCGCCGACGGCGCATTCACCAAGGCAGTGCCAACAGCACCGACCGGCCTGTTCCCTGCGCCGCCGCCCGTCCCGACAGCCGCCGACCGGCTCATGCTGATCACCGGCGACTGCCTGTTCCACAACGGATATCTTTCCGAACGGTCGGACATCCTGAACACGGTCGCCAACGATCCCTATGTCGCGATGAGCGCAGAGGATGCCGCAGAGCTTGGCCTTTCGGATGGCGATCAGGTGATCGTGCGTTCAGCCCAGGGCGAACTGACGGCACAGCTCAAGGTCGACAGGCGGTTTCCCAAAGGCCTCGTCTTCGTTCCGGAAAACTACAGAGCCTTGCGTCTCAACAGCCTGATGCGGCGGGGCGAATACCCATGCCCGGTGGAGGTCCAGAAGGATGCCAGTCTTGAGGCCGACCGCACGGACCGGATCTGGCGTGGGGTCTGAAGATTTCCATCGCAAGGCCCGCGGCAAGCCGCCGTGTCCCGGTGTCTTACCATCGATCTGGCGACGTCAGTGATACCTGGTCCCGCAGATGTAATCCTGCAGATCCTGCTCTGTGCGCTGCGCTTCCTCGAGCCTGTGTTTAACCACGTCGCCGATGCTGACCACGCCGGCAACGTCGCCTCCGTCCATGACCAGCACATGACGCGTCCGTCGATTGGTCATGATCCCCATCGCCACCGGTAGCAAATCGTGGGTCGAACAGGTCGCCACGCTGCGGTTCATGACATCAGCGGCCCGCATCATCGCCGCCTCGGCCCCGTATTCCGCCACCGCATTGCAGCAATCCCGTTCCGACAGCGTTCCCAGGTATTCGTCGTTCGACTGGCTGACAACGACGAAGCCGATATTGTTGCTGCGAAACAACCTCAGAACTTCCACCATCGTCTGATCGGGAGCGACCGTGATGACACCGACACCTTTGTTTTTCATTATATCGCCGACAAACATCTAAACCTCCTGTCCGAGCGCTTCTGTCTGACAACTGGCGCGCGCTCACGTTCTGCGGATATTCCGCCACCAGTTGTAGCCTTGCGTTACTTTCGTTTCGACGAGCACGTCCTTCTTCGTATTCAGGCGCGCGGCAACCACGCCGCCGCCGGTTGCCGCCTTCCCTGGCTTGGCGAGCAGATCGTCTCGTCCGATCACCAGGCCGGCTGAGGAAAAACTCGAGAATTCGTACTGCTGGCCAAGCGCGATTGCATCCGCCGGGCAAGCGTCCTCGCACAGGCCGCAGAACAGGCAGCGAGCCGTGTCGATCTCGAACTTGGCCGGGTGCCGGTTGCCCTTCTCGTCCTCGTAGGGAACGACTTCAATGCAGTCGCAGGGACAGATCCGCGCGCAGAGTTCGCAGGCCACGCATTTGATCTCACCCTCTTCGTCACGCGTCAGGAAGTGGTGCCCGCGATAGCGGGAATAGGGCAACCACTTTTCCTTGTCCGGATACTGCATGGTGACCGGCTTAGAGAGCATGTAGCCGAATGTCAGAGCCAAGCCGTTCGCCAGATCGGCGAAGAACGCCCAGCCAATCCATGTTCTAACTTTGTCCTGTGCGCGCGACATCGCCGCCTCGCTACGGAGCCGCCATGGCCCCTAAAAGTACACCGGTTACAATTATGTTCGCCATCGACAGAGGAAGCAAGACTTTCCATCCGATCGCCATCAGTTGGTCGTAGCGGTAGCGGGGGAAAGTGAAGCGGAACCAGATAAACACATAGACGAAGAACGCGACCTTGAGCAGAAACCACAGCAACGGTGGCAAGGGGATCAGAACTCCGTTCCAGCCGCCGAAGAACAGGATCACCACCAGGACCGACACAAGGAGGACGATGGCATATTCGCTGACCATGAAGAAAGCGAAGCGGATACCGCTGTATTCGGTATGGAACCCGGCCCCCAGATCGCCTTCCGCCTCCGCCAGGTCGAAGGGAATGCGCTGCGCTTCCGCCAGTCCGGCGACGAAGAACACGAAGAAGCCGACCGGCTGGTAGACGACGTTCCAGACATCGGCTTGCGCCCGCACGATGTCGAGCAAGCTCATGGATTGCGCCAGCATGACCACGCCGATGACCGCAAACCCCATCGGGATCTCATAGCTGATCATCTGCGCGCAGGTCCTCAGGCTGCCGAGGACCGCGTATTTGCTGTTGGCGGCCCAGCCGCCGAAGATGACGCCGTAGACTTCGATCCCGATCACCGCGAAGACGAAAAGCAGCGCCACATTCATGTTCGAGGCGTAAAGCGTGATCTCCGCGCCCGGCACCGAGACGGTTTCGCCGAAAGGGATTGCGACGAACACCACAAAGGGCGGGGCAAGCGCCAGGATCGGCGCCAGTTTGAACAGGAAGCGGTCGGCCTCGGCCGGGATGTGGTCCTCTTTGGTCAGGAGTTTGATCCCGTCCGCCACCGGCTGCAGCAGCCCGTGCCACCCCACGCGCATCGGTCCCATCCGCTGCTGGATATGCCCGGCGATCTTGCGCTCCAGCCAAGTGAGCGGCAAGGGCAACAGCAGCAGGATCGCGATCAGCAACGCGACCTTGAAGACGATCAGCCCAAGAGTGACAATAAGCTCCATGATCCGCGGCTACTTCACCGGTGAAACGCGCGGCCGAACGTTGGCTCTGGCTATACTTGAACATTCTGCGCGCGTGTTATCCCCACATGGTACAACGGCGACACACCTTGCACAATGCCGGCATCGGCGCTCCACATACATGAAGGAAAACGGTAGCGTCGCCTTAACTTGGGTTGGGCAGAGATGCCTACGATGGGGCCGCTTCATGCGGCCGTCGACAAGGCGATTTCGCTCCACACCGCCATAGCGGCAGCATGAATATCGCGGTGATCGGCGGCTGTCAGATGTTTATGGCGATGACGGAAAGGTCGGTCGTCTTGAAAACAGACTTGCGAATCAGATAAGTGTGTGCTTATGTATTGGCATGATCGAGAATGACTTTTTCCGAGCTTTGGCAGACCCGACCCGCCGCGCGATCTTTGAGAAGCTGGCGGCAGGCAGCATGAACGCCAGCGCCTTGCGTGAAGGCATGGAGATCAGCCAGCCGGCAATGTCGCAGCACCTTGCGGTTCTGCGCAGTGCAAAGCTCGTGAGGGAAGAACGACAGGGGCGTTTCGTGAATTACGAAGTCGATCCCGATGGGTTGGCTCTCATCGCCCAGTGGCTCGCAAAATACCGCGCCTATTGGCCGGAGCGTATCGCAGCACTCAAAGTCTTGCTGAAGGATATGGATCAATGAACGAAGCGAAGACCAAGGAGAGGGATAGCGGCGTCGAGCTGGAGTTTGAGCTGGGCGATCCGCCGCAAAAGGTCTGGCGTGCCATCACCGTTCCCGAACTTCGGGAAAGGTGGTTGCCGAAGGAGGCATTGGCCGATCCCGATGCGATCACCGTCACCCCCGGCCAGGAAGTCCGCTACAAGCTGCGCGACGACAGCCCGCCATTCCTCGAAAGCACCGTGACGTTCACGATCACACCGAACGCGACGGGCGGAACCTGCCTTCGGATCGTCCACGAACTGACGGATGTAAGAACCGACCGAATGGCGAGGGCGGCGGCGAACAGCAACAGCCCGCTCCTCATGCTCGCCGCCTGACGCGGCGAGTTTCACCCTAACATTCCGAAAGTCTGGAGGTCGCCGATGCGCGAAGCGATGCAACTCGTCCCGATGGTCGTAGAACAGTCCAGCCGGGGAGAACGATCATTCGATATCTATTCCCGGCTTCTGCGCGAGCGGATTGTCTTCCTCAATGGCGAGGTGAACGACACCGTTTCGGCCCTCGTCTGCGCCCAGCTGCTGTTTCTAGAAGCAGAAAACCCCAAAAAACCCATCTACCTCTATATCAATTCGCCGGGCGGCGTCGTGACCAGCGGCCTCGCCATGTATGACACCATGCGCTACATCCGCGCGCCGGTTCACACGCTCTGCATGGGCACGGCCCGCTCTATGGGATCGTTTCTCCTGATGGCGGGCGAGCCGGGCGAGCGGGCCGCCCTGCCAAATGCAAGCATGCTGATCCACCAGCCGTCAGGCGGCTTTCAGGGGCAGGCGTCCGATATGCAAATTCACGCCGAGGAAATCCTGAAAACAAAGCAGCGTATGACACGGCTCTACGCGGAACATTGCGGGCGCTCCTATGAGGATTTTGAACGCGCTATGGACCGCGACCGCTTCATGACGTCGCAAGAGGCATTGGAATGGGGCTTGATCGACAAGATCATGCAGGTCCGCGAAGCCCCGGCCGATGAGTAAGGGATATGGCCCCGTTGTGGCAAAATCCCGATTAACGCAACGTTGTGCGTTGTCTCGGAAGTAAATGGCCTTCAGGTTTTCGCCTTTTCATAGGCCATGAGTAGATCGGTTACGAGAACGCCATTGATCCGCATCCCAGTCAAATCGGCATCGTTGATGTCTGAATCTGCCAACGTAACGCCGCTTATGGTCAATCGCGATAGATTTGCATTGGTGATGGCGGCTCCAGACAGGTTGACGTTGTTAAAGCGCGCATCCGCAAGGCTGATATCGTCAAAAACCGCTTCACTTAAATTGCTGTCGGTGAATTTTGCCTTAGTCAAAACAGCGTAAAACTGTGCGTCTGCGAGGTTTACGCCATCGAAATTAGCGCCTGACAAATCGGCCCGCTCGTAATGCATTCCTTGCATCTGAGGGCCATCAAATGGGTTGTGCTCTTGGTGGTCGCTCATTGTCGTTTCCTCCGCGATGCCGGCAATGATCGCTTGTGGCGCAAACCTGCGTTAGCGTCTCGAAATTGGGACTATCTTTGCGCCTTCGACGGCAGGTCCGGTTGTCGCGCTGCCACGCCCTGCGGGACGAGACAGAGAGCGGCGATACCGGCCTCTTCAGCCGCACGCAGAAGCGCTTCCCGGAATTGTTCCGGGGCAATTTTTCCGCTGATGGCGTCGACGCAGGCTTTGACGGCAGCCACATATTCTTCGCCGTCATCGAAAGGCCAGTCGTTCATCAGGAGACGCGCCGCGTCTCCAAGCGTCCATACGATCTTGCGAGATGCCGGACCTCGCAAAGCAAAACCGACCGGCGTGAATGCTGCTGATGTATTCCAGCACATTGTCCTCGACCCCTCAAGGCGGGGATACTCAGTCCCCATCTCTAATATACCGCATTTTATGAAAGTTGGAATTGAAATTTGGTGAGGCGTACCGCCTCAGCGCGAGGTTGCCGAATCAGGAAAAAAGGCGCTCTACGACCTTTTGACGAGGCGCGCCCTGCCCTGCGTCGACAAGGGTTGCATCGGTTGCGGCATACGGGCTTTGTGACAAATTGCCCTGCCCGTGACGCGCGGCAGACCGCTTTGCTTTTCGGTCTCCACCCTTTCGATCATTCACCGCAATTCGGCGGTCACCCGGAAGATGCCGCCGGCCGAAGCGTCGGAGCAGACGACGAAGGTCGAGCCCTCCTGCGCCATGAAGGCGACGTTGCCGCCGGCCTCGCAAGGCGTGGCGCTCCATTGCAGGATGATGTCGCCATTGTCGGGCAGTTTTTCCGTGGCGATCTGCGTCGCGCTTGCCATCCATTCGGTTGCCGACGGCAGGTGGACGGGGGCGTTCAGCTGTTTCGACAGCCAGGCGGTATAGTTCTGCGCCACGGCCAGCGGCACGTCGTCGGCCGGCAGCTCGGGATTGTCGCTGTATGCCTGGGCGCTAGCGGGATCGGAGTTGGCGGCGTAATAGGCCGCCATTTGGGCGCGGGTGACGGCCTTTGCCTGCATGCAGAAGGATTTTTCGACCTTCACGGCGCCATTGGCGACGCCGAGCATGCCGCCGAGCTCCTTCATCGAGGCGGTCATCAGCCGGACATTCTCCAGCGAATAACTTCCCGCCGGCACGGTCTCGAAGGCGAGCGTCGGTGAAACCGGGCAGAAGCCGCGGGCCGACAGCGCCTCGAGATCGGCAAGGATCGGTTTGTACGCAACCACCGCCAGCTTATAGGCCTCGGCGCTGTAGCGGCCATCGGCCTCGCCGATTTTCGGCGCGAGTGCGGCAAGCGTCGGATCGGCGGCGCCGGCGCGGGTGGCGATCGAGGCGTTGAGATCGGCGACCTTCTGCTTCAGGCCCGTCGCCTCGTCCTTCGACGCCATGACGTCGGCGATGATGGCGTCGAAAAGTTTGGCGGCGTCGCCATAGCCCGATGTCGCCGCCGGCATCTGCCATTGCTCGGCCTTGGTTTTGGCCTCCGCCATCAGGCCGCTCGCCTTGGCGACGTCGGGGCTGTCGCCGGCGCCGATGCGGTTGACCGTTTCGCGCTTTTCCACCGCGTTCTTTTCGGCCGCCGTCAGCGCGGTCAGCGCCTTGGCGAGATCGTCGAAAGCGGTTTTCGATGCGTCGTAATTGTCGACGGCGCCGTGCATCTGCTTGGCGGCGGCGCTGTCGGCGGCAGCCTTCATCTTGGCGTCTGCCTCGGCGAAGCTCGGCGCCTTGTCGCCGCCGGCAGCCGAAGCTGACGCTTTCGCCTTTTCGGCATTTTCCTTCGAGATGGCGATCAGCGCATTGCCGAGATTGATGGCGGCGGACTGGTAGCCCGGAAGGGCCTTTTCGTAGTCTTCGTCCTTGAGCAGCGCATCGGCGGAGGTCAGCGCCGCCGCACCCGTGTCATAGGAAAGCTTGGCCTGGTCACTGGCCGGGCGCTCCGGCGCCTTGGCGGCGATCGCCTTCTGTTTGCGGCTTTCGGCCTCCTTCTTCCAGGTGCCGACATCGGCGACGAGTTTCGGATCCGGGCGGAGCAGTTTTGGGATGGTGACGACGCCGACGCCGATGCAGATCAACAGCAGCGCTGCGATCATCGAGATTTTGACGGGCGTCCACTTTTTCGGTTTCGCCGCCTCCGGCTGCTGCGGCATGCCGCCGCGCGGATCCCAGGACATCGGCTGAATGCCTGTCGTTACCCTGGTGTATTCGCCGAGCGCATCGGCGCCGGTGCGCGGGCGCTGGGCCGGGTCGCGGCTCAGCATCCGCTCGATCAGGCTTGCCAGCCCCTCGGGAAAACCGGGGATCAGCACGTCGAGGCGGGGAAAGACGTTGGAGGGATCGAGATGGATATTCTTCCAGCTCTGCTCCCGCTGGTGCTCGTCTTCCCAGACCATGACGCTGTCGAAGACGCTGTTATAGGTCTGCCGCGGCAGGAACAGCTTGTAGGCGATCATGCCCATGGCGTAGATATCGAGGGCAGCGGAGGCCGAGAAGGTGCCGCTGGCATAGATCTCCGGCGCGCCGAATTCCGGCACATAGGGCGGGATGATGTGCTCGCCGATCTTCGAGATCAGATGCAGATTGCCGATCCGGACCGACAGGCCGGAATAATCCTCGGAGACGTAGATGCACTGGTCGGTCAGGGCATTGTGGGCGTAACCGGCGCCGTGCAGCGTCGCCAGGCCTTCGAGGATGTGGCGGCCGATCTCGGCGGCGCGCTCATAGGCCACCATCTCGGTTTCGTCGAGATACTGGTGCAGCGTCTTCGACGGCCGCTTTTCGACGATATAGAAATTATCGTCTTCCGGCGATGGCGGGATCAGGTCCTCGATTTCGACGAAGCGCCGGGCGGTCAGCGATTTCGCCTCGTTGATCGAGGTCCAGACCCGCTCGAAACGCGCCTTGTCCAGTTTCAGCGCCACATCGGGGGCGACGATGAAGACCGCATGGTCCATCCGCTTGTCCTGGGCGGGATAGACGATGAACTCGTTCTCATAGACCGGCTCGCCGATCGTGTAGCGGGCGATCAGATCACTTCTCATGCACATGTCCCCCTGCAATCATTGGCATTTCTATTCGCCGGCCAGAAGTGGATCGCCGACAAGGCCTGCGGCCAGCACCAGGCCGGTTCTGGTATCTCTGAGCGCGAAGGCAAAACGGGCATCGGCGACGACGCGAACGAGCTTGGGATCGATGCTGCGTTCGGTGATCGCTGCCGTGGCTGCCGCCGCCTCCGTGCCGTTTTCGTCAACCTTGATCATCGTCTTCTGAAGAACGCGCGACAAGCGAATGTTTTCCTTGGTAAAACCAGGGAAGGTCGAATGCTTGGCCTTTTCGGGTGTCAGTCCGATCGCGTTCAGCACCGGCATCAAATCACGCCCGTCGCTCAGGGAAAAGCGGGGCAGGAAGATTTCGCCCTTGGCAGGTTCGAATTTTTCCCCCTGCAGCCAGGAGGTGAGCGCCTTCAGGTCGGCGGCGGCGACACCCTTGCCGGAGCGCGCCGCCACCACGACCATGCTGTAGCTTTCGCCTGTATAGGCAAGGTCGACGGCGGCGAATTTCTCGTCGAAGCGGAATTTCTGTCCCTCGCCTGTGAGGTGCATCATCGGCACCAAAATTGTCGATCCATCAGGCCGCTGAAAGGAGGCCGGAGGGCTTTCTTTCTCGAAGGAGGTCTTCCAGCGCGCCTTGAAGGACAGCGCGCCCAGGCTGACGAAACCGCCGCCGGGCGGCGCGTCGAGCATAACGGGAATGGCGCCCCGCGTCGTCTGCTTGACCCAGAGGTTGATATGCTCGACCGACTCAGGCCCGTCGAGATCCTCGATCGACGGTTTGATCCGGTGGGTGGCGAGCATGGAAAGCGCGTCGGGCGCGAGCGCCAGCTTGTCGTCGAAGACGATCGCAACCGCCGTCGCCAAGGGCGTATCCGCGGCTGCCGGCTTTTCCGGGGTCATTGCGTCAAGCACCGTCTGCGGCCCCTTCACCTCGCTGCCGAAGCCGAGGCCCTTGGCGATTGCGGCCTTGCCTTCGGCGGAGGCGCCGAGGCTGGCAAGGCCAAGGGCTGCGGCAAGGCTTGCCGGCGACACCATGATATTGGCAGCACCCTCCTTTGCCAGCGTGCGGTCGATCAGTTCGGCCGCGAGCCCGGCCTGGGCTGAAAGCATCGATTTGCCGTCGCCGGCATGAGCTGGAGCAAGCGTCAGCAGGGAAGCGGCAAGGCCGGCCAGCAGAGTGGATTTCAGCATGCTTCCCTCCTCTTCAGCGGATGCGATAGAATTTGGAATCGAACGACCATTTGCCCTGGGCACCGGTCTCGTCGTCGCCGACGATCCTCAAAGTTCGGGCGAGATCGTAGACATAGTTGAAGGCGGCGCGCTGGCCGACGAGCGGCGTCGGCACATCCGGCAGGTCGAGCACCTCGATCGGCTTGTCGCTGAGGATGGCGACGACCATGCCGACGCCGGCCGGCCCCTCCACCACATATTCGAAACCGGTATAGGGATTGCGCGCATCGGGCACGACGACCGGCCGGGCCGGGTCGAGCCGGTTGTCGCCGCTTTTCGCGGTCGGTTTCAGGCCCATCGAGCGCTTGTTCGGGTAAAGCTGGGTCAGCTTGCCGGAGGCATCGATATCGACCAGGATCAGGTAGCCTGACTTTTTGGTCGAGACCCGCATCGCCACCTTGTCGCCGATGCCGACCGAGGTGCCGGGCAGCACGTCGACGGCAACACCGGCCTCATTGTCCGTCTTCAGCGTGTTCTCGACGGCGGCGACCGGGGTTTTCGCCTCCTCGCCGGTGACGACATCGCGGCCGAGCGCATCCGGCTGGCCATAAAATTGCGGCACCGGGGTGAAGCGGCAATCCTGCGCATGCGTGCGGCAATATTCGTCCGATTTGCGGCGGACATAATCGAGCAGGGCGGCATTGCTGACATTCGGCTTGTCAGCGGCGCGCGCCACGCCATCCTCTACGCCTTCGATGAAGCGGCGGGTAAAGACGCCGGCCGGCGGCTTGGCCTCGCGGTCGACCAGCGCCCATTGGCCTGAATTGACGGCCGACCAGACCATGGCGTTCTCGCCGCCGAAGGAGAATTTCGCTTCCTTGCCCGACTTGTTCGGCGGTTCGAGCGCGGCCAGCGCCGGACCGAGGCAACGGACATTGCCGGAGGGGGCGGCCACCGCGCTGCGGCTGCCCGGCCCGACATGGCAGGCATCGATCAGCAGCGTGACGCGGCGGTCCTTGAGGCTGTTCAGCCGCGCGGCGATTTCCGTTTCGCGGATCTGGTTGGTGACCGTGACCTTGCCTGCCTCGCGCACCAGCTTGGCGTCGGCCGCGACAAGCGTCGGGCTGGTCGTCTCCTCGGCGCCCATTTCCTCTGAACCTTGGCCGCTGAAATAGAGGAAGACTCGGCTGCCGGGCGTCGACTGGCGTACCAGCCAGTCGTCGATCTCAGCAAGGATCGCCTCGCGGCTCGCCTTGCGGTTGGTCAGCGTGTGGATCTGCTCCGGGCGGTAGGCGAGTGTCTTCACCAGGAAGAGCTGCATCGCCTTCACATCGGTGGCGGAGCCGGTGAGTTTTGCCTCGCGCATCTCGTAGTCGTCGATGCCGATCAGCAGCACACGGTCGCCGGGTGAGCTTTGGATCCCGGGCGTTTGGCCATAAGGGGCCTGGACAGCGGGTGTCTCGACAGCGGGCGGCTGGACGGCGGGTTCCTCGGCAGCCGGCTTGCCAGCCGGTGCGGAATCGTCGGCAGGCGTTTCGGTCGTGGCGGCAGGGGCGGTATCGCCGGCGGGCGGGGTGGTGATGGAGAGGTTGGCGAGTTTCTGACCGGATTGTCTCAGCTTCGTCCCGGCGCCGGTGGTGGTGGTCGAGGCGACCTGATCGCCGGCGGCCGGCGTTTCGACATTCGGTACGTCGCCATCGGTCTTGGCGGCGATCCAGTCGCGGAAGGCGGCGACGCGTGTATAGACGCCGTAATGTTCGGCCTCGGCGCAGCCCGCACCCCAGCTGACGATGCCGAGCTGAATCCAGCTCTTGTCGGGGCGCTGAGCGACCAGCGGGCCGCCGCTGTCGCCCTGGCAGGCATCCTTGCCGCCCTCGGCATAACCGGCGCAGACATTGCGCTCGTCGATCGGGTTCATCCGCATCGAGCTGTCGCGATAGGCGGCGCGGCAATCCTCGCGCGGGACGATCGGCAGCTCGACTTCCTGCAGCTCGGTCGGCAGGTATTTGTCGTCCCATCCGTGATCGGCCTTGGTGTAGCCCCAGCCCGTGACGACAGCCTTGTGGCCGGCGACCTCGACGTCTTCGTCCGAGGCCGAGGCGAGGACTGCCGGCCTGGAGACGGCAGGTTCGGCCAGCTTGATCAGGGCGATGTCGTTGGCAAAAACCTTGCGGTCGAAATCCTCGTGGATGACCACGTCTTCGACGGCAAGGCCGGGCTTATCCGGCCCGTCGACCGAAATGACCTTGTCGATCTTCGACTTGCCCTCGACGATCAACAGGTCGCGGGCGAAGAGATCCTGCTTGCCGGAGCGGCCGCTGGTGACGCAATGGGCGGCGGTCAGGATCCAGCGCGGCGCAATCAGCGAGCCGCCGCAATGGCCGCCGAAGCGGCCGCGCTGTTCGGGATCGGGCGCCAGGATTTTTACCTGCCAGGGCCATTCGCCCTTCTTCGCCGCCTGGCCGCCGATCACACGGCCGCCATCCTCGCCGGCAAAATCGGTATCCTGCTGCGCCAGCGCAGGGGCAGCCAGAAGCAGTACTACCGAGGTAATAGTGAGGATCCTGCTGATCGACGCGCTCATAGCTTGGCTCCGGCGGAGGTATAGAGGACCGTAAATCCGACGCGGGCGCCCTCGGGCAGGACGTCGCCGAGCCGCCTGGCGATATTGCCGGCGGTGCGGCGCCTGTCGTTCTGCTTGAGGAATTCGACGAGATCGGGCATCGGCTTTTCCGAGGTGACGGCGACGAGCAGATCGGTGCCGAACGGGGCGACGACGGAGAGATCGAGATCAAAACTCGCCGGCATCCCAGCATCGACCTCTTTCTCACCGGGATAGAGGAACTGCACGGTCCCGTCGCCGGTGACGTCGAAAAGCACGAGTTTGCGGCCGGACAGATCGGAAACCGCGACGCCGACACGTTCACCTTCGCGATGGACCGTATCGGACGGGGTGACGCGCACGGTCTGCGGGTTACCCTCCGACAGCCGCTTCAGCGTGTCGAGCGCGGCCATCCGGTCGACGACGAACGGCATGTCGCCGGCGCCGATGCCGGAGGCGACGACATCGCCGCCGGCAATCGCCTCGCGTTTTTCCGGGTCGAAGACCAGTTCGGCATCCGCACCTTCCGTCAGCTTGAACGGCGTGACGGCCGGATCGATGCCCTGCAGCACCGGCTCGGCGCCGAGGGCGGCAACGCTGATCGGCGCGGGCTCGGCTGGCGGCGGCGTGGATGATTTCGCTGCTTCTGCCGTCGTTCCCGCCCCTTCGTAATTATAGACGACCGCGCGGTCGAGATCGGTTCCCGGCGGGCTTTCGGTGAAGATGTTCTGCCGCTGGTCGGTGAACTGATAGACCGACTGCCGCACATATTCGAAGAGTTCGCGGCGGCTGACGGCGCCGTCGCCGTTGCGGTCGGCCGCCCCTTCGAAGGCGCGGGCGGTGGCATAGCTCAGCGCGCCGCGTTTCTGCGGAATGCCGGGAATGGAGATTTCGGGCGATTTGGTGTTGTCGTCGACGGCGGCGAGGAAGGTCAGCCGTTTGTAATCGAAGCCGGTGGAGAGTGCGTCCGCCGTCGTCGAGATCGGCGCGAGGTCGTCCTGCTCGATCGTATAGGAGGGCGCCTGGCGCCAGGTGATCTCGGCGCCGCGCGGATCGACATCGCGGGTCATGCCGCCGGCATGGCAGGTATCGGCGATGAAGAGCACATCGGCGCCCTTGGTCTCGAGATTGCGGATCAGCACCTTGAACTCGTCGCCGAAGATGCGCTCGCGCGATCCGGGCAGCCGTGTATCGAAGCCGGCAAGCACATAGACCTCGTCGCGGCCGCTCGGTTTCGAGCCCTTGACGCGCTCCGGCTCGCTCGAGCCGTGGCCGGCGATGCCGAGCACCACGAGATCGCCAGCCCCTGCCCGTTCCGTCACGGCTTCGATCGCATGGAAGATGCCTTCGCGGTCGGCAGCGCCGTTCTTCAGCAGCGTCATGTCCTCGACGCCGACCGAACGCAGCGAAAGCGAGAGGTCCTCGGCATCGGCGACGGCGCCGTGCAGCGGCGGAACGTTGCGGTAGAGATCGATGCCGATCAGCACGGCCCGGACGGCGCCGCGCTCCGGCGCCTCGATCGTCCTTGCCAGGCTTTCAGTGGCCGCCAGGCTGAGGAGGGCGAATGCGGCGGCCATGGAAACGGATGCGGACATGGCCAAACTCCCCTCGCCCCCACTATTCGCGGCGCCATTCGACGCGGCGGTTCAGCGCATCGACATCGTCTTCGGTGAGGTTTGCGGTTGCCGTTACATCGACCGGCTCGGAGGCGCCGCGGCCTTCGGCGTCGATCGAGGCATCGATGCCGTGGCTCTTGAGGAAATCGGCGACGGCCTGGGCGCGGCGCTCGGAGAGCTTCTGATTATAATCGTCGCCGCCGCGCCGGTCGGTATGGCCGATCAGGATGATGCGGCCGGGCTTCTGCTCCTTCAGCGCCTCCAGCAGCTCCTCAGCGGCCTCGGTGCCGATCGAGGTGAAGCTCGATTTGTCGAAGTCGAAGGTGATCGGCACGGGAATGGAGACCGGCACGATGCCGCGGACATTTTCGGAATAGATGCCGCCGAGCACGCCGCTGCGGTGATCCTTCTCGGCCGGCACGAAGCTGCCTTGAGGATTGTCGCTCGTCGGATTGGCGGCCAGGATGCGGGCCTGGGCGGCGCGCTGGATGAGATCGGAGATCGTGTCGGCCGGGGGCGCCTTCGGCGTGCGGGTCTCGTTCTTGATGATCTCGATCGCCTGCTGATAATCGGCGGCGGCATCGGCGAAACGGCGGGCGGAGAAATAGATCTCGCCGAGTGTGGCGGAGGCCTGCCAGAGCACCTGCGGACTGTCGGCGGCGACCAGCAGCGGCTCGTAATCGGCGACCGGCTGGTTGGCGGCCATCATCTCCTGGGCGGCGGCGAGCCTAAGCGCTGCGACGCGGCGCTGGGCATTGACCTGGAACTGGCCGCATTCGGCGCTGACGGCAATCGCATCGGCCTCGGACGCGGCGGCTGTGATATCCTTGGCGGCAACGGCGGTGTTCAGCTTGTCGAGAAGGGCGGTGCAGGCAGGCGTGTCGGCATTCGCCACCTCGATTTCCTCGCCGGCCTGGCCAGGCTCGGCCGAGCGGCCGAGGTTGAGCTGCGGCATCTTGATGCTGAAACCGCCGGGAAGCTTGAATTGCGGCATCTTGAGCTGCGGCATCGGCAGTTTCGGCATCTTGGTCTGGGATGACTGGGCCGGCTGCTTATATTGGGTCGGCCGGGTGGATGCGGTGGTGTCGGCAGGGCCGATCAATTGCAGTTCGTCGGCGGCAAGCTCCTGGCCGGGCGCCAGATTGGTGACGATCTTGTATTTCTTCGGCGGCTGCGTCGTCGCCTGCTCCACAGGCTTCGGCGCCACCTTTTTCGGGGCGACGGGCTTGGGTTTTTCCACCACCGTGTCCGGCTTCTTGGCGACTTCCTGCTTGATCACCGGCTTCGGCTTCGGCGTAACAGGCGGCTTGGCCGCCTGTTCGACCGGTTTGGCGGCGGGGGCGGCTGCGACAGGTGGGGCGGCTGCGGGCGGCAGGGCCGCCGGGCTGTCGACCGTCGTCAGCATCAGCGTCTTGCTGCTGATCTTGGTGCCGAGGCTGCGGGCCTCTTCCAGGCTGCGGGACACGGCATCCATGCCGCCGTCGACCGAGCGGAACATGCCGCTGCCGCTGCCGCCGAGATCGGCGAAGATGGTCAGCGGCTTGGAGGAATAGAAGACCTTGATCTGCTCCTGACCCACAGGGCCGGAGACCTGCAGCCGGGCGCCGCTGGCCGGATCCGGCACCTGCACGCGCTTGCCGGGCCCGACGAGGGCATCGGTCTGATATTTGTTCGGGAAAAGTTTGATGACGGAACCGTTCGGCGAGACGTTCAGCACCGTGACGTAGCTATTTTCGGTCGACTGGATGAACAGGCCGACGACTTCGCCGATGGCATATTTGGCTTCGGCGCGATCGAAGGTGATGCTGACGGGGCCGGTCTGCGCCGGCGCTTCGGTCAGTGTGCGTTCGTTCTGCGCCTCGACGGCGGGAACCACCGCAAAGAACGAGAGAAAGGTAGCTGCGGCTAGGATGGCTTTGCGGTGCAACATGGAAAAACCTCCTCTTCGAACAATCTCACACTGTGTTGAAGATGAGAATAGCACTGACCGGCGAAATTGGGATGGCTTTGCCTGTCTTGCTTGAGGGAGGGTTACAAATTATTTGGAGCCAGGAAGAAACCGTCCCGGAAAAGACGTGATCAAGACTCTTGATCGGCACTATCGGCCGCCGGATCTAGTCTTTTCGACTTGCGAACGATGCTTAGTTCTTGGGTTTCTGCCCGGCTGATTTCAAAATCGAGATCAGGTCGCTCATGCCTTCGGGCGAGGAATTGTAGAGCCAGAGAATATCCGGATTATCGATCGTGAATTCCTTGCCGGGCGCTGAACCCATGTCGCGGCCGGGCGAGGTCGCATCCGGCAGCTTGTCGGCGCCGGGTGTCAGCCCCTTGGCGCGTTCGTGTTCGGCGATGATCGCGGTCGCTGCGGCAAAGGCCTTTTCGTCATGATGGCGCAGTGCGGCAAGCGAGGGGTTGCGCGCCGCAAGCGCGTCTTCGGCCGGGCCGGCATGGGCAAGCTGGGGTTCAAGCGCCAACAGCAGGCAGATCGACAGGGGTATGAGCCGGGATTTCGTCATCGTCGTCACATCCGTCCTATGGGCGCCATTCGCGCGAAGTTGCTTAAAACAATAGGGAGAGGCCGAAAGGAAGGCAACGGCGCGCAGTGCCCATCGATTGGGAGGGCTGAAATCGGCTGGTTAGAGGATCTTCAATTGCTGCAGGCTGAGGCGCAGATCGCGCAGCATGTCGCCGAAAATCTCCTCGATCTTGCCCGTCGACCAGACGACCATGGTGCCATAGGGCGAGCGCTTGCGCTGCATGAAGCCCGCCGTCTCGAAATCGATCAGCGTCTTGCGGCAGGTCTCGCTCGACATCACCGCCACCAGGAAACGGGCGAGATTGGACTGGTCGATGGCGCCTGCTTTCTCCGCCCAGTTCTGGATCAGCCGCGGCTTGGTGTCGGCGGTGAACATCGAGGCGAGCGCCCGATCCTGCGACAGCCCGAGGCGCTGCAGCTTGGCCGGGTCGCGGGTCAGCGACACCACGTAATCATTGTGCAGATCGGCGAAGCGCTCGATATCCTCGGCCGTGTTGATGCCGAAGACCTTCATCGAATAGAGGAACTCGGCCATCAGATAGGTCGGCTCGGAGCGCAGCTGCGCCAGATGCTTGTCGTCGGCGCTTTGCGAGGCCGCGCAGACGCGATCGGAGAAGCCTATCCTTGCGGCGCGCACCTGCTCCAGCAGGCTGATGTCGAGCGCCAGTTCGTCACCGTTCCATTCCAGCATAAGCATTCCCTGCCCGCAAAACTTGGAGACCATGATCTTGTACTATTCCAGGCGCAGATCTCCAAATCGTTTGGAAAGCAACGGCTTGCTGACAAGGCGCATCTATCTTACCATTTCGAAGACTTGACGGTCATAGAGGGCCGAGCCGGCCTGACATCGTCCTGTTCGGGGGTCGAGGACATGCGTAGTCTTGGGTCGCATATTCTGTTTGCCGCGGCACTTGCGGCCGCCTCGCCGGTTCTCGCCAAGGACACTGTGATGATCGAACTTCGCAGCGGGAATGGCGGCCGCTCGGTCGGCATCATTTCCGCCAATGAGGAAGTCGAGGCATCGGGGCCGGCGGCGATCACCGTCGGCGACGACGGCACCATCTATATCCTCGACCAGAACAATGGCCGCGTGCTCGCCATCGATGCCGAGCGCTCGCAGGCCGAGCCCGAAATCCTGCCGCTGCCGGAAAATGCCGCGCCCGAAGATCTCGCCGTCGTCCATAACGAACTCTATCTCTGGTCGGATGGCGTCGTGCCACTCGAGCGCGCCACCGAAGCCGATGGAAGGTCCCAGACGCTGCGCGCCGTCGATGGCGGCGATGCCGACGACTATACCCGCTCGGTCTTCGCCTCGATGGGCTCGGTGCCGCCGGGGCCGCTGAACAGCATCGTCGACGAGATCGGCCGCAGCACCAGCCGGCCGGCGGCCCGCCCGCCGGTCATTCAATATGTGCCGAGCCGCGGGCTCGGCGATATCGTCGCCGAAGTCTCGGCGGCAAACGACAAGGCGGAAATCCTGCTGCGGCGCAGCAGCTCGGAGGAGAATTTCCTGTCGCTGCAGCTCTCCGCCGAGGGCCGCATCGGCACCGTCGAACTTCTCGACATCGACACGACCGGCCGGCCCTATGCGCTGGTCGAGCTGGTGCCGGCCGATCAGCCGGAGCGGACCGGCATGCTGGTGGTGCGCTTCACGCCGAACGGGGCGGTGGACCGGGTCTATGACCTGCCGATCGACCCCGGCACGGTCTTTTCCCGGCGCTTCGTGGCGATCGGCCCGCGCGGCGACGTGCTCTATTTGAGATCTCAGGAAAGCCGGGCGCAGGTGCTGCGGCTCGACGGCCGCGACCCTGGCCGAAAGCTTGCCGTCGCGCGACCCGCCAAGCCGCTCGTAGCCGGCAAGCCCGGCAAGGCGCCGAAGGTGGCGATCGTGCCGAAATCGCGCAGCGATGTCATCGAGCGGGCGATCGGCTTCGAGACGCTGAACTGGCTGGTGACGTCAACAGCCTATGGCAGGGACCCAGGCCCCGGCTGCATCAACATGAACCGGCTGCGCCGGCCGATCTACCTGATCGGCAAACGCGGTCAGACGGTGAAGGGCGTTCCCTATTGCTGGGGCTGCAAGACCCGGCTCGAGGATTTCATGGACGGCGTCGAGAAGGGCCAGACCGCCGGCAATGTCTGCACCAAGAGCGCGCCGCAAACCAATATCCTCGGCGTCGACTGCTCCGGCTTCGTCAGCGACGCCTGGGGGCTGAAGATGCATGTCTCGACGCGCGCCATCCCTGATATCACCAAGCGCGTCTCCGACCCCTGGTCGATGCGGCCGGGCGACGCGCTGAACAAGCCCGGCTCGCATGTGCTGCTGTTCATGCGCTTCACCGACGACCGCAAGGTCGAGGTGATGGAAGCCTCGCCGAACGCCTGCAAGGGCCGCGTCTGCCGCAATACCTATTCACTCGGCAGCCTGTTGATGCGCGGCTACCAACCGGTGCGCTTCAAGGGGCTGGATGGCTGAAGGGTGGGAGCTGTCCGGTTGGTGCCGATTGAACGACCGGGTTGATGGTCGACACTTTGGACCGGGATGATACCTGACAGTTTTCATTCTGTCGTGTGTGCTGCTTCGGGCCTCATCGGCCTGGGCGGGCGCGGCGGAGCGAAGCGACGGAAGCGGCCGTCCAGGCCGATGAGGCCGATGTCGCGGTTGCAGAAGCGCACGACGTGATCGCCGTTTTCCAGCTCGCTCAGTCCGACGAGTTCGCCGGCAAGGGCTTCGCTGACGAACAGCCGGCCTCCCTTCCATTTGATCTCGCCGCTGTCACGTACACGGCGCACCTGGTGGTCGGCATCATACCAGGGATCGTCGAGACGCTCAGGCATCGCGCGCGGCTGGCAGGGCCGATAGAGGTCGGCGGGCGGGCGTTGGCCCAGCGCTTCATGCGGGCGCTCCTCGTTGTAGTGCTGGCGGAAGGCATCGAAACGGACCTGCTGCTGGCCGGCATTGTCGGCCGGCGGTTTGGATGTCTGGGCCTTCAGAGTGCGATGCATGCGTTCGTGCCTGCCGTTCTCCTGGGGCGATGCCGGCGTGATGAAGTGCGCCTCGATGCCGAGCTTGATCCACCAGGTCGACAATCGGGTCAGGCCGCCGGCTCCATGGCTGCCGAAGGGCGAACCATTGTCACAGCGGATCGCAAACGGCAGGCCATGGGTGCGGAAGGCCTCTTCGAACACCGGCCGCACGCCCTCGATGGTCTGCGGAGCAATGCGCACATCGATCAGAAACCGGCTGTAGCTGTCGCTGATCGTCAGCGGATCGATGCGCTGCTGGTCGCGGGTGCGGAACCAGCCCTTGAAGTCCACGCTCCATTCATCATTGGCTTGTCTTGCCTCGCTGAACGGGCGACCCTGATCCAGGGCCCTGCGCCGCCGCCTGGAAGTCTCCACAAGACCTGCCCGTTTGAGGATGTCGCCGATCGTCGAGGCCGCCGGCCAAGATGTCTGCGCCGACTGGCGCCGCAACAATGCCAAAAGCTTGCGCGGCCCCATATGCGGAAACCGCTGACGCAGCGCAATCACCTGATCGACAAGGGCTGCCGGCGTGCGATGTGGGCACGAAACCGTACCGTGCGAGCGGTCGACAAACCAGTCTTCCGCACCGCTCATCTGCCGCTTGCGCCAGGCGTAAAATGTCTCCCGGCTCACACCGTAACGACGGCAAAGATCACTCACACTCCAATGCCCCGAAACATAGTCCGACAGCATCCGAACACGTTCTTCCATGCGACAAGTCTCCACAAATGGCATCGGAAGCCCTCCCTCCGATGCACTATGACTTGTCAACCATCAACCCGGTTCATTCTGTCAGGGATCTGCCCGGGCTGTACCC
>NZ_MAWZ01000058.1:0-313076 GCF_001854685.1 Rhizobium sp. RSm-3
CTTGCTCCCGACATTGGCATTGACCAGTCGTCGAGAGGCGAGATTGTCGCATCTCTAACTGGCCCAACTGTCGCATTACTAAATAGCCTCTACATTATGACATTGCATAAGGGTTATTATGGAACTCGTCGCTGACGATGGACTCAACTCGTGTTGGTCGCATTCAATCCAACCAGTTCTCGACCTGCAAAGCGCGCACGCGCACGAACACTCCGAGGTTCGCCGTCACAAGAACTGCTCCCAAGGCGCAGGCATGGGCGGCAATGAAGAGGTCATTCGGATCGATAGGTTTGCCACAGGTCTCTAGTTCCGCCCGGATGACGCCATACTGGGCGTCGGCGGGCACATCCAGTGCTAGCACCAGGATACTCCCAAGGATGGCCTCGATCTGTGCGAGAAGTTTCGCCGATCCTTTTTTGGCGCAACCGTAGCGCAACTCAGATGCCGTGATGATGCTGACGCAGATTGCTTCCGGACCGACCTCAGCGATGCGTCGAGCGACAACGCCCCTCGGGTTTCGAGCAAGCTCGGACACGATATTGGTGTCCAGCATATAAAGGCTGGTCACAAGTCGATATCCTTCGCGGGAAGCAAGGTCTCGTCAACGTCAGGGAACTGATCTTCGGGTCCAAGCGGCTGCAAACCGGCGAGAACTTCCAGGAGGTTCTTGCGTCGATTGGGCACCCCAGCCCGGGATAGTCGCGCAAGCTTTCGATCTCCTGATCACCTCACCGTGGGTCATGGCAGCCATCCGAAGATGATTTCTCATCATCGACCGCAATTCGGCGAATGTGCGAAGTCCACAGTGTTGCGCCAGGCGCAAAACAGTCGTTTGAGATACTTCGCAAATGCGCGCGATCTCAGCCGCGCTTTCGAAGGCAACCATCTCCGGTCGTTCAATGACTTGTCTGGCAACCTGCTCAAGTCGATCGGGAAAGACAATCTGACGCCTCGCGATCAGAGATTTCAACTCCTCCAATGTCTGAGGAGGACCAACGTTAGCCTGCTTCATTGGCTTCTGCCTCTTGAGAGCGCTATCTGGGATCTGCGGGTCATGCCTAGCACCCGACGATCTGCGCAGGTTAGGCGGTGTGTCCGGTGCGAACCGATAACGCGTGAAACACTATCGGTTCGCACCCGTTCCCTTCCATCAATCGACCGTCATCGGTTTGCCGGTCTGCCAGCTCTTGGTTGCGGCTTCCGCGAGTTTCTGAGCTTGCAATCCGTCAAACCCGCTCGGCTGCGGCGACCGGTGGCCATTGTCGATCGCGTCGATGAAGGCATTGATCTCGTTGGCATAGGCCTGCGCGTAGCGCTCAAGGAAGAAATATTGGACAGGATCGCCGCTGACACCGCTCGCGTTGGAAAGCTCTACACTGGTTGCCTGGATATTCCGCGCCGCAAGCATGCCGGTAGCGCCATGGACTTCGATGCGTTGATCGTAGCCATAGGTTGCCCGGCGCGAATTGGTGATGACAGCGATTCGACCCGATGCTGTCTGCATCTGTACCGCGGCGGTGTCCACATCGCCCTCGGCCCCGATCGCTTTATCGACGAGAGACGATCCAAGCGCGTTTACCACGACGAATTCCTCGCCCATGAGGAAGCGAGCCATATCGAAGTCGTGGATCATCATGTCGCGGAACAGGCCGCCCGAGGATTTGACGTATTCGGCTGGCGGCGGGGCGGGATCACGGCTGGTGATGGTGACGATTTCGATGTCGCCGACATCGCCGCGACGCAGCCGCGCCTCCACACTGGCGAAATTGGGATCGAACCGGCGATTGAAACCGATCATAAGGGTGGAATTGTTCTTCTCGACAACGTCGAGGCAGGCATTGATGCGTTCGACCGACAAGGATACCGGCTTTTCGCAGAGGATCGCCTTGCCGGCCCTCGAAGCCGCCTCGATGAGATCGGCATGACTTGATGTCGGCGTTGCTATGAGGATCGCATCCACCGCCGGAGACTTGATGATATCCTCCATGTCAGCGACCTCGGCGCCCGTCTGGGCAGCAAGCGCCTCTGCCGTGGCCCTGAAGGTATCGGCCACATAAACGAGCTTTGCTTTCGGGTTCGCCGCGATGGTGGCGGCATGTACCTTGCCTATCCGGCCGGCGCCGATCACTCCAAACCTGATCATCGATATTTCTCCGTATCTGTAAGCGTTAACTGTCGGATCGTTCAAACCGTGAAGGCATCGCGGAAGCGGGCGAGCGCTGCCTCATCGTCGCCGGACGCCCAGGCCTCCATACCGATGGCGCCGCGATAGCCCATGTCCTTGAGCGCGCGTGCGATCATCTTGTAGTTGACCTCGCCAGTCCCTGGCTCGCAGCGGCCGGGCACATCGGCCACCTGGATTTCGCCGATCCAAGGCAGGCATTTGCGGCAAAGCTCGATCAGGTTTCCCTCGCCAATCTGGGCATGGTAGAGATCGAGATTAAGGCGGAGCCGCGGATGATCGACGCTTGAGACGAGCGCCAACGTGTCTTCGGCGCGCCCGAATGGCACGCCCGGATGATCGACCGGCAGGTTGAGGTTCTCGAGCGTGAAGGTAACGCCTTCTTCTTCGGCCATGTCGACGACACGGCAGAGGGTGTCGCGGGCCTTCAACCACATAGCGCCGGTCACGACTTCGACTGGATGGACCGGCAGGCCTCTATCTCCCAGGCCTGTGCCGTGCAGATTGAGCCTTTGCACGCCGAGCCGCCTACCGATCTGCGCCGTTTCACGTGCCGTCTTGAGAAGTTCGGCGGCACCTTCGTCGTCCGTCAGACGGCCGGAGAGATATCCGTTCATGATCGTGAAGGTCGCGCCGGTTGCTTCCAACTTGTTCAGATCGTGATCCGGCCAATTCCATAGACCAACGCCAAAACCCAATTCCTTAAGGCGGGAGGCCCGCCACTCGATCGCCTTGTCGCGCCAGAGCATTTCCGCACAGGCGGCGAGCGAAAATGTTGGCAAGTCTTCTCGTGATCGATCGTTCATGATCGTGTTCCATCGTTATTGCGTGAATGAAAGGCGTCGCTGTTCTGCAATAGTCGAGCACTGCCTGTGGTGTGACTGCAGGCTAGATCGTACCGCCGAGTTCTTCGGACAACTGCTGCAGCTCCTTGCCGCCGGCCATCAGGTTCTGGAGTTCGTCCATCGCGATGTTCGCTTTTGCGTATGTGCCAAGCGTTTGACCGCGGTTGAGGATGGTGAAACGGTCGGCCACCGCATAGGCGTGCCGGACATTGTGGGTAATAAAGATAACGCCCAATCCTTTCTGCCGGACTTGATGGATGTACTTCAACACCATTGATGTCTGAGCCACACCGAGCGCCGAGGTCGGCTCGTCCAGGATGAGGATCTTGGCGCCGAAATAGACGGCTCGTGCGATAGCCACGCACTGGCGTTCACCACCTGAAAGCGTGCCGACGGCCTGGTTGGGATCGCGGATATCGATGCCGATCTTTCGCATTTCCTCGCGCGTGACGTCATTGCAGTGATCGAAGTCGATATGACGGAATGGGAAGACGCCTCTGCGAGGTTCCCGCCCCATGAAGAAATTACGGGTGATCGACATCAGGGGGATCATCGCAAGATCCTGGTAGACGGTCGCGATCCCCGCATCGAGTGCATCCCGGGGGCTCCTGAAATCGACCGGCTTTCCCTCCACCCGGAACTCGCCGCCACTCGGGCGGACAACGCCGGATAGCGTCTTGATCAGCGTGGATTTGCCCGCGCCATTGTCTCCCAGTAGACAAAGCACTTCGCCAGCGGAGACTTGCATGGACACGCCGTTCAATGCGATCACCGAGCCGTAATGCTTGACGATATCGGTCACTTCGATGACCGGAGTTCGAGTGTTGACATCAACCATGATCAGCGCTCCCCGGTAACCTTGCGGCGAATGAAATTGTTGAAGAGCACGGCGAGCAACAGCATCGAGCCGAGGAACACCTGAAACCAGTCGGAGTCGAACTTGGTATAGGTCAGACCGATCGAAACCGAGCCGAAGATAATCGCACCGAAGAAGGCGCCGATCGCCGAGCCGTAGCCGCCGGTTAGCAGACATCCGCCGATGACGGCCGCGATGATGGCTTCGAATTCCTTTTGAAATCCGCGCCTGGCGTCGGTGGAACCAGCATCGAGTACGGTGATGATCGCGACGAGAGCTGCCGCACATGCCGTCAGCGCAAAGAGGCCGGTTTTAACCCTGTGAACCGGGACGCCCGAGTTCCTCGCCGCATTGGGATCGCCGCCGGCTGCAAAGACCCAGTTGCCGGTGCGCGTACGCAATAAGACCCAGGTCGCAAGCAGGGCAAGGGCTGCGAACCACAAGACGGAAACCGGAACGCCCGTGACCTTCGGCACGCCATTGGGGAACTTGTCGATCAGATCATGATCCGCAAGCCATAGGAAGGCACCCTTCAGGGCTTCGCCGGAGAAAATTCCAAGCAGCGGGCTGTCTTTGACATGGTCGCCGATGCCACGGAGCTGCGTCGAGCCACCGGTCGCCCATTTCAGGCCGACAAGCGTCAGACCGCGGAGAATAAAGAGGAACGCCAGCGTCACGATAAAGGATGGCAGACGCGTATGGATCACGATCTGTCCGTTGATCGCGCCCATGAAGGCGGCGAAAAGCATCGTCATGACGATGGCGACCGACAATGGCTGACCGAAGTTTGTCAGGATGACACCAAAGACCAGTCCAGCGAACGCGACCATAGAGCCGATCGAGAGATCGAACTCGCCGCCGATCATCAGGAGCGCGGCCGCGATAGCGAGGATCCCCAATTGCGAAGCCGGCGCCATGATCGTCATCACGCCCGACAGCGAAAACATTGTCGGGTCTGCGGTGAGAAAGAAAAATACGATGACGAGCACCAGGCCGGCCACGGCGCCAAGCTCGGGCCGGCGCATCAGTTGCGTCAGAAAGCCCACCTGCTTGATGCGCTCATCGGCTTTCGGCGCGACCGCCGCTTTCTGCTCAAGCGAAGCCATGATTCCTCCCTGTGAATGTAATCTAGCGCTTCATCTGCGCTGCCTCGCAGCGCGTTCCATCAAACCGAAGCCCCTCCCCGATAACGGGGAGGAACTTCGGGGAGGATGCCTTTCGGCAATCTCGGTCAGCGGATTCCCTTGGCGGAAAGATCGACTACCTGAGCGGCCTTTTCTTTGGTGATCAGGTTCGGACCGGAGGGGACGTTGCCACCTGGGATGAGCCCGTATTTGGCGCAGTTGGTCAGAAACACCACGGGCAAATAGCCCTGAAGGAATTGCTGCTGATCGATCGCGAAAGCGGCCTTGCCGTCTGCCACCGCTTTCAGAAAATCAGCCGAAAGGTCGAAGGTTGCCACCTTGATCTTGCCGGTCATGCCGACATCTTCGACGGCCGCCAACGCCGGCTCACCGGCTGTGCTGGCGCCGAGCGCCATAACGGTATCGACGGCCGAGTTGGAACTCAGCGCGGCCTTGACCTTCGCCCGAACATCGGCCGGATCGTTGCTGACAGGAAGCACCGTGACCTTGGCGCCGAATCCATCGGCAAAGCCCTTGCAACGTAGATCGAGCGAAACATTGCCGACTTCCTGGTTCACGCACAGGCCTTCCTTGCCGCCCAGCTCTTGCAGCTTCGCGCCGGCGGCTTTGCCGGCGGTATATTCGTCTTGCCCGACATGCAGAAGCGCTCCCAACTCTTTCGAAACATCGGAGCCGGAATTGATTGAGATGACTGGGATCCCCGCAGCGACGGCCTTCTTAATGGAAGGACCGAGCGCCGAGGCGTCCGGAATGGAGACGATCAGCCCATCGGGTTTCTGATTGACGGCAGCATCGATAAGCTGCCCCATCGACACCATGTCGAAAGTTTCCGGAGCACGATATTCCACACTGGCACCCATGTCCTTGGCCGCTGCGGTCACGCCGTTCTTGACGACGGACCAGAATGGATCGTTGGCTTGACCGTGAGTGACGGCAACGATGCGAATGTCGGCGGCAGCGGCAAGTGCCGAAGACGCGATGATCGCTGCCGCAAAGGCGGCGCCTGCGAAAAGTGATTTCAGACCAAATTTCATTTTACCCTCCCAAAAGGATCCACCGGGTGGATCTTCCCGATGCTACCGGTTGCAACTCCTTTTGCACCCGGTAGCAAGCTGGCCAAAATTACTTTATCCTCGACAAAAATCAAGCATCCATTCCATTTTTATTTTTTTATGGAATATTCATTCCAATCGAGGAGCGGAAAATGCGCAAGCGGGCGACGGCAAAAGAGGTGGCGGATGCCGCCGGCGTATCGAAATGGACGGTCATCCGCGCCTTCACTCCAGGTGCGTCCATTACAGATGCCAGCCGACAGAAGGTGCTTCAGGCGGCGGAGGCTCTGAATTACTCGCCCAACCTGCTTGCCCGCAGCCTTGCGACGAACGTCACGCACCAGGTCGCCGTCTTCGTTGACGACTTCGCCAACCCACATAAGCTCCCCGTTCTGGAGATGCTGACCGAGCGGCTGCAGGCGGAGGGTCTCCTGACCGTCCTGATCAATATCAATCGCCATTTCGATCACATTCATGCGTTGATCAACGCCGATCAGCGCCAGTTCGACGCCGTCATTCTGTTCGGAACCGCCTTTCGTGAGGAAACACTGGGTAGTCAACGGCTTGGCCCCGGTTTCCCGCCGATGTTCGTCCTTGCGCGAGATAGCCAAATCCCCGGCGTTCCCGCTGTCGCCTGCAATGCCGAACTGGCTCTGGGCGAAATTGTAAATTACCTGTTCGAGAAAGGGTATCGCCGTCCGGGCTTCATGACGGGAGGAAAGACCCTGTCGACCGCGCTCGGCCGACGGCATCACTATTTGAAATTCTGGCAGCGGAAGGGCGTCGATGGCGTTGTCGAGATGACTGCAGAGCGCTACAGCGCCGAGGCCGGTGCCAAGGTGGCGCGCGCCTATCTGAGCGCGACCTCCCCCTCCCCGCGCATCGATGTGCTGATGTGCGAGAACGACATTCTGGCGCTCGGCGCGATGGATGTGGCCCGCAGTGAATTCGGGCTTCGCGTGCCAGATGATCTGGCGATCGTCGGCTTCGACAATATCGAGCTCGGCGCCGCTCCCGCCTATCAGCTGACTTCTTACCAACAGCCTGCCGATGAGATGATCGACACCATGGTGGCAATGATCACGGGCAAGCGCGAAGCCGAAACAATTATTCTGCCCGGGCGTCTTGTGCAGAGATCATCGGCGTGAAATGCCCAATGCCGGCGTGCTTTCAACGGCATTCGACGCTGGCGCGATCGAGAAACCGGCGCTCAGGCCGGTGCCGAATATCTCTCGAGATTCCGCCTCAGGAGATCAAGCAGCGCATCTCGCTCCGGATCGCGGACGGCTTTCATCCAGGCCACAGCCAGCGGCAGTTTCGGCGTCGTCCGCCCTGCCCCCTCCTGAACCGGCAGAAAGCGGACGCCGGCTGAAGCAAGCGAGGATGTCCATCGCGGGACGACGGCGAGGCCGAGACCGGCGGCGACCATGCTGACGATGGTTTGTTTTTCATCGGCGACCTGGGTGATGTCGGGGTGCAGGCCGTCTGCGGCAAACAGGTTCATCGTCAAATCATAGCTGTGCGGCCTGGATCGCCTGTCCGGGACGATCAGCGGCGCGTTCGCCAGATCAAGGACAGAGACGCTCTTATGGTCGGCGAGTTCATGAGAGGCCGGGACTGCCACGACGGTCGTCTCGGAAAACAGATCCTCGACCGCCAGGTGACGGCTCATTCCCGAACGCGGCCTGATGAAAGCCAGATCCAACCCTCCGGCCAGCAGTTTGGGCACGAGCCGAATGGATTTGTCCTCCATCAGCTGGGTTTTGACATCGGGGGCGATTGCTCGAAAGTCGTGGATCAGTGTCGGAAGGAGGCCGGCGGCGGCGCTGTCAATCGCGCCGATCCGAAGGACGCGACTGCGCCGCTGCTGCTTGGCGCGAAATTTTTGACCGAGTTCATCGAGCCGGGCAAGAAGCGGCCTGACCTCTTCCAGAAGCGCTACGCCATCCTCGGTCAACGAGACGCTCCGGGTCGTGCGGCTCAGCAGTTGACTTCCGAGCGAGGCTTCCAGCAAGCGCACATGGCGCCCGAGCGATGCCGGAAGCAGCCCGATCCTTTGTGCCGCCCTTCCGAAGTGAAGCTCCTCGGCAACGGCGACGAAGCATCTCAACTGCTCCAGCTCCACAGGCAAGCCTCCTATTATATTCATATTTTATATAATTATTTCGCCGTTGAGTAAACCGAGAACGTGGCATTAGGCTTCAGCGTAGGCCTCATCAGGCAGGACTGGGAAGACGTTAGCGGAGCAAATCAATGCGTGAATATTCTATCGCGGCTATCCCTGCGGACGGGATCGGACCCGAGGTCATTGCTGCCGGGTGCACGGTGCTCGCAAGTCTGGAAAAACGTCTCGGCGACGTGAAGTTCGCCATCGAAAATTTTGACTGGGGTTCCGACTACTACAAAAGGCACGGCGTGATGATGCCGTCCGACGGGCTCGAGCGGCTGAAGAAATTCGACGCGATTTATTTCGGCGCCGTCGGCGCGCCGGATGTTCCCGACCACATCACCCTTTGGGGGCTCAGGCTGCCGATCTGCCAGGGCTTCGACCAATATGCCAATGTCCGGCCGACCAAGATCCTTCCAGGCATCACCCCTCCGCTGCGCAACTGCAGCGTCGGCGATCTCGACTGGGTGATCGTCCGCGAGAATTCCGAAGGCGAATATTCCGGCCATGGCGGCCGCGCCCATCGCGGCCTGCCCGAGGAAGTCGGGACCGAGGTTGCGATCTTCACGCGCGTCGGCGTCACCCGCATCATGCGCTACGCCTTCGAACTGGCGCAGGCGCGGCCGCGCAAATTGCTGACGGTCGTGACCAAATCGAATGCCCAGCGCCACGGCATGGTCATGTGGGACGAGATCGCCGCCGAGGTGGCTCAAGACTTTCCTGACGTCACCTGGGATAAGATGCTGGTCGACGCCATGACGGTGCGGATGACGCTGAAACCGCAGAGCCTCGACACGATCGTCGCGACCAACCTGCATGCCGATATCCTCTCCGACCTTGCCGGCGCGCTCGCCGGCAGCATCGGGGTTGCGCCCACGGCGAATATCGATCCGCAGCGCCGTTTTCCCTCGATGTTCGAACCTATCCATGGCTCGGCCTTCGACATCGCCGGCAAGGGTATCGCCAACCCTGTCGCGACCTTCTGGACCGCCGCGCAGATGCTCGACCATCTCGGCGAGCAGGAGGCCTCGGCTCGTCTCATGCGCGCCGTCGAATCGGTCACCGGCGCGGGCATCCTCACGCCCGACGTCGGCGGCACCGCCACGACCAAAGAGGTCACGGAGGCGGTCTGCGACGCGATCCATTCCTCCAATGTCTAGTCGCCGGCGGACGGCATAAAATGCTGTTGGAGGACGAGCCGCATGCCGTTCCTCCCTCAAAAACCCCGCGAAACGCGATCGACTCGCGTCTTCGATGTGGTAGTGTTGGGAAGGTAGCGGCACAATATGCTGCGGCGTTGGCCGATTCGACAGGCGGAGTGGAGCAATGAAACTCGACCGGATCGATATTAAAATTCTGCATGAATTGCAGAAGAATGGCCGTGTCACCAATGTCGAACTCGCCGAGCTCGTCAACCTGTCGCCGAGCCCCTGTCTGATGCGGGTGAAGAAGCTGCAGTCGGAAGGTTATATCGAGGGCTATTCCGCACAGATCAACGTCGCCAAACTCGGCCAGACGCTGACCGTTTTCACGGAGATCACTCTCAAGAACCACCGGCAGATCGATTTTGCCCGGTTTTTGACGACGGTCGAAAAGATCGACCAGGTGATCGAATGCCATCTCGTCTCCGGCGGCTACGACTATCTCCTGAAATTCGTGACGGCTGGGATCGGCGAATACCAGACGATCATGGAGCGGCTCTCCGACATGGAGATCGGCATCGACAAATATTTCAGCTTTGTCGTCCTGAAGTCGCCTATCGTCAAATCGCATATGCCATTGACGAGCCTGTTTCCGCTTTAGGTTTGGTGGTCGGCCCTGTCGGGCAGGTTGCCGCGGCAGGGGCCGGATGGGGCCGCACCAGCTTCAGGAGGTGGTGCGGCACAACTTATCACAATGCAGATGACAATGCAGATGAAGCCGCGGCCGGTCGCGCTCAGCCCTTCAGGGCCGCGCGTACATCGGGGTCGGCCAGAGTATCGTCCAGCGTTTTGCGCGTGCGCTCGATGATGGCGTCGATGTCGGCGTCGGTGCAGCAGAGCGGCGGCGCATAGCCGAGCACGCCATTGGCGAAGGCACGGATGACCAGGCCGTTTTCCCAGGCGCGGTCGAAGACCCGGCGCGCCGGATCGGCGGCGGCCGGCAGCGGCGTCTTCTTTTCCTTGTCGACCACCAGCTCGACGGCGGCCAGCATGCCGCGGCCGCGCACGTCGCCGACGAGCGGATGGTCCCTGAGGCCCTCAAGCCCGTGCATCAGCCGTGCACCGGCCTTCCGGCCGTTCTCCAGCAGGCTGGTTTCATAGAGGTTCAGCACTTCGAGGCCGACAGCGGCGCTGACGGGATGGGCCGAATAGGTATAGCCGTGGCCGACGGCTGCGCCGCCGGCGCCATCCGCGATGGCCTGGTAGACATGGTCGGCCATGAAGACCGCGCCCATCGGCACATAGGCCGACGTCAGACCCTTTGCGGTGGTGATGAAATCAGGAACGATCTCGTCCTCTTCGCAGGCGAAGAGCGGGCCGGTGCGGCCGAAAGCGGTGATCACTTCGTCGGCGACAAAGAGGATGCCGAGCTCGCTGCAGAGCGCGCGCATCGCCTTCATCCAGCCCTTCGGCGGCACCAGCACGCCGCCCGAACCCTGGATGGGTTCGGCATAAAAGGCGGCGACGCGCTCGGGGCCGATCTCTTCGACCTTGCGGCGCAGTGCCGCGAGGGACGCGTTGATAATCGCCTGCGGATCCTGGCCGACCGGATTGCGGTAGGCGTAGTGGGAGGGGATCTTGTGCTGCCAGTCGAAGGGAATGCCGAAGCCGGCGTGGAACAACGGAAGCGCCGTCAGTCCGGCCCCGACAGTCGATGAACCGTGATAGCCTTGCTCGATGGAGATGAACTGGTCGCGCTGCGGCTGGCCGCGGGCGATCCAGTAATAGCGGATGAACCGGATGGTGCTGTCGACGGCATCGGATCCGCCCAGGGTGAAGTAAACATGATTGAGATCGCCCGGGGCCCGTTCGGCCAATGCCGCGGCAAGCCGGATCGCCGGTTCCGAGCCGAGACCGAAATAGGTCGTCGCATAGGGCAGTTCGCGCATCTGCCGCGCCGCCGCCTCGACGATCGATTCATGGCCGTAACCGGCATTGACGCACCACAGGCCGGCAAAACCATCGACCAGCTGTTTGCCGGAAGCATCGGTCACCGTCGCGCCTTTGGCCGAAGCGAGCACGCGAACCCCGAGCTTTTCGTGATTGCGGTAGGAGGCGACAGGATGGACGAGATGGGCGCGGTCGAGTTCGACAAGGGAATTGCTGTACATGATATTCTCCGGATCAGCCGAGCGCCTGGTTGGCGAGGGCGAAGATGGTGGCGACGGCATCGGCGTCTGGAATCGATGGCCTCATCATGGCGATGCCGCCGCCGACATGGGCCAAGCCCAGTTCGGCCAACCAGTCGGACAGGCCGGCGGTAGCCGTGGTGTCGACCCTCAGAAAGGCGCCGGACCGCAGCGCGATGAAATGCGTAACGAGCGCTTTGGCGTCCTCCGGGTTGCCGGCAATGACGGGGCCGATGACCTCGCCGCGACCGAAGCTGCGAAGGACGGCAAAACCGGTGACCCGTCCGTTGCGGCGGACCACAGCGAGTTCGCCGACCTTTGCGAGATAGGCGATCAGATCGGCGCGATCGGCGCCGAAGGCCTGTCGATCGAGTTCGGTGATCGCGGAGAAATCGGTCATGGCGGCCGCCGAGGTGGCCTTTGGCGCCACGACCTCGCCGGCGATGCCCTGGTGCTGCAGAATACGGCCGGTCTGGCGGAAGCCGAGCTTCTCGTAGAGGGGAAGGCCGTCGGCGGTCGCTACAAGCCGGAGCGGGCGATCGCCGGCAAGCTCCATTGCGGCATGCATGAGCCTGCGGCCAAGACCGCGGCCGCGCATGGCTTCATCGACGATGACCATGTTGATCGTGGCGCAGTCCTGCTTGTAGGGGGTGACGAGCACGGTGCCCACCACCGTATCGTCCTCGATGGCGACGACGCCCTCGCTCAAGGCAAGCGCCATCTCCCAGTCCTCGGGCCGATGGGGCCAGCCCGCCTGCCGCGACAGGTTGAGGGCGGCACCCAGGTGTTCGCTGCCGAAAGCGGCAAAGTCGATCTGGCTTGTCTGCATGACACTTCCCTTATTCTCCTGAGTGGAAGTGTGAAGGAGTGCGGGTTGGCTAATCGTCTGAAGGCTGCACCCTGAGCGGTATCTTATCGTTTTCCCTTTGTCGCCCGCCGCATCTTATGCTGGCATGCGGGCGTCCCCGGGCGGATCGCGAACAACATCCGCTGCACGCCGGCAAGCCGGGCGAGTGAGTGCGCGGGCCGATCAAATGAACAGGTACAAGAGAGGACGATATGGCCATCCTCCCCGTCGTTCGGCCGCCGCAAGCGGGCGGGACATCCACAACCATCTGCCAAAGCCGCCTTTCGATACGCAATAATCTGCTTCGATCGCCGCCACATTCAGGCGAGCCGGGGGGCGGGCCGCGTCTATCATGACTTCAAATGCCCCGATCCACCCTCCAAAGGATATGTCCATGACCCTCTCGCGTCCGAAATACATCACCTTCGACTGCTACGGCACGCTGACCAACTTCCAGATGGCGGAAGCGGCGCGCGACCTTTACAGCGATCAGCTCGACGAGCCGCGCATGGCGGAGTTCGTCCGCAACTTCGCCGCCTATCGCCTCGACGAGGTTCTGGGCGACTGGAAGCCCTATGCCGAGGTCGTTCACAATTCGATCGAGCGCAGCTGCAAACGCAACGGCATCAAGTTCAGGGAGGAAGACGCCCGCACGGTCTATGAGCGCGTGCCGACCTGGGGTCCGCATGCGGATGTGCCGGCCGGCCTTGCGAAGGTCGCCAAGGAGATTCCGCTGGTGATCCTGTCGAACGCCATGAATTCGCAGATCATGTCGAATGTCGAAAAGCTCGGCGCGCCCTTCCATGCGGTCTACACGGCCGAACAGGCGAAGGCCTACAAGCCGCGCCTGCAGGCCTTCGAATATATGTTCGATATGCTCGGCTGCGCCCCCGAGGATGTCGTGCACTGCTCCTCGTCATTCCGCTATGACCATATGTCGGCCAACGATATCGGCATCAAGAACAAGGTGTGGGTCAACCGCCGTCATGAGCCCGCCAACCCGTTCTATGGTTATGTCGAGATCGCCGACATTTCCGGCCTGCCGGGCGTTTTCGGTCTCTGAACCGAACGAGCAAAAGCGCGGGCGTTTTCGCCCGCGCTTTTTTGTCCTTGCTCGCCGACCGAAGCCGAGGGATTGCCAACGCCCGTGTGTCGCGATGGCTGCAAAAAAATGGCGCACCGCGTGCGCCACATTGCTGTAATCGCTTCAGGCTCAGCTCAGCCCGCCGATGTGGAAGCTCTTCATCTCGAGATATTCCTCGATGCCAGCCTGCGCCCCCTCGCGCCCGAGGCCGGACTGCTTGACGCCGCCGAAGGGGGCGACTTCGGTGGAGATCGCGCCGGTGTTGAGGCCGATCATGCCGAACTCGAGGGCTTCGCCGACACGCCAGGAGCGCTTCAGGCTTTCGGTGTAGAAATAGGCAGCCAGGCCGAAGGGCGTGCCGTTGGCGATTGCGATCGCCTCGTCTTCCGTCTCGAAGCGGAAGAGCGGGGCAACCGGGCCGAAGGTTTCTTCGCTGGCAAGCAGCATATCGGTCGTCGCGCCGGTCAGCACCATCGGCGCGGCGTATTGCGAGCCCGCCGCCACGGAGCCGCCCCGTGCGGCGATCTTGGCGCCTTTGGCCACGGCGTCGTCGACATGGCGGGTGATCTTCTCGATCGCCGCCGTGTTGATCATCGGGCCGATGACATTGCCGGGTTCCGTTCCCGGACCGACCTTCATGGCGCTGACGCGGGCGCCGAGCTTTTCGGCGAAGGCATCATAGACCCCGGCCTGCACCAGGATGCGGTTGGCGCAGACGCAGGTCTGGCCGCCGTTGCGGAACTTGGACAGGATTGCGCCTTCGACCGCGAGATCGAGATCGGCGTCATCAAAAACGATGAACGGCGCATTGCCGCCGAGTTCGAGCGAGAGCCGCTTGACGCTGTCGGCGGCGCCGCGCATCAGCAGCGAGCCGATCCGGGTCGAGCCGGTGAAGGAGATCTTGCGCACCGTCGCGTTTTCCATGAACTCGTTGCCGATCTCCGTCGGCATACCGGTAACGATATTGATCACGCCTGCCGGAATGCCGGCGCGCTCGGCAAGGACACCCATGGCGAGCGCCGAATAGGGGGTGAACTCCGAAGGCTTGACGACAACCGTGCAGCCGGCCGCCAGGGCGGGCGCCACCTTTCGGGTGATCATCGCGATCGGGAAATTCCAGGGTGTCACGATGGCGCAGACGCCGACCGCTTCCTTGAGCACGATGATGCGGCGATCCGGCGTCGGCGAGGGAATGGTGTGGCCGCCGATGCGGCGGGCCTCTTCGGCAAACCATTTGACGAAGGAAGCGCCGTAACGGACCTCGGCACGCGCTTCATCGAGAGGCTTGCCCTGTTCAAGCGTGATGAGCAGCGCGAGATCCTCGCAATTTTCGATCATCAGGGCATGCCAGCGCTCGAGTAGAAGCGCACGCTGGGCATGCGTCCTCTTCTTCCACAAGGTGAAAGCGGCCTGGGCTGCGTCGATCGCCGCGCGGGTCTCGGTGGTTCCCATATCGGGAACAATGCCAAGGTTCGCCTGGGTGGCCGGATTGACGACGCTCACCGTCTTGCCCGAGGATGCACGCGACCAGATCCCGTCGATCAGGCCGGCCTGCTGGAAAAGGTCTTTGTCTTTCAACTCAAGCATATCGTTTTCCTCTCTGACCATTGGTCGTCGGCTGCAAGAGCCACCGTGATGATGAATTTCGTCCCGCGCCGCGATCGCAGCCCTCGACGTGATCCTGAGCTGAGCTTAGCGAAACAGGGGAAGCAGCATGCGTCGACTGCGGGTCGCAGAGCGGTGGAAAATAACGTTTTTGGGCGACGCGACAGACATCTTCGGCTGTTGCCTGAAGGCCGCCGCAGCTGTCGGCGAGAGTTTTAGCAGGTGCCGCAGGCGCTGATGAACCGGTGAAACCCGGCATCCATCGGCGAGAGGGTGCCGGATAGGAATGTCAGCACCTCCTCACGCCCTTTCGGCATCGTGCTCTAGAAGTAGCCGAGGATGGATTTGACCTCGAGGTATTCCAGCATGCCCTCAATGCCGAATTCGCGTCCGTTCCCAGATTGCTTGAAGCCGCCAAAAGGCGCGTGCGGATCCCAGGCCGGATAGTTGAGATGCACTTGACCGCAGCGGATCCGTGACGCGACGTCCTTGACGACGTCTATGTTCTTGCCCTGCACATGCGCACCCAGGCCGTAGACGGTATGGTTGGCGATGGCGATCGCTTCCTCCACCGTGTCGTAGGGAATGAGGCAGAGAACCGGGCCGAAGATTTCCTCCTGGGCGATGCGCATATCCGTGCGCACCTCAGAGAAAATCGTCGGTTTGACGTAGAACCCGGCATGCAGCCCGGCTGGGCGACCCTCGCCGCCGCTGACGAGCATCGCGCCTTCCGCAATCCCGACGCCGATCATGGTTTGGATCCGGTCGAACTGGGCGCGGTTGGCGATCGCACCATGCGTGCTGGCTTTTGAGAGGGGATCGCCGACCGTAATCTCATCTGCGGCTCTCCTGGCGATGGACTCGACCTCGGAGAGCATCGCGCGCGGCACGATCATACGCGTCGGCGCACTGCATGATTGGCCGAGATTGCGGAAGGCAGCCGCTATGCCCATGGAAACGGCGCGATTGAGATCGGCGTCCGGCAGGATCACGTTCGGCGACTTGCCGCCAAGCTCCTGCGCAACGCGCTTGACGGTCGGCGCGGCTGCCTGGGCCACCGCGACACCGGCACGGGTGGAGCCGGTAATGGAAATCATGTCGACATCCGGATGGGACGCGAGCGCCGAACCGACGCACGGGCCGTCGCCGTTGACGAGGTTGAAGACGCCGTTGGGGAAGCCGGCTTCCTCGATCGTCTCGGCAAACAGCAGCGCGTCGAGAGGCGAAAGCTCACTGGGCTTCAGCACGACCGTGCAGCCTGCGGCGAGCGCCGGCGAGACTTTGGCGGTGATCTGGTAGAGCGGCCAGTTCCATGGGGTGATCAGTGCGCAGACACCGATCGGTTCGTGGGCGACGGCGGTGTGGCCGCGCTGCTTGACGAAGGGGAAGGTTTCGAGCACATCGCGGGCGACCGTGACATGGGCGATCGCCAGCGGCACCTGCGCGCTGCGCGCATATCCGATCGCCGCGCCCATTTCGAGGCTCAGGCACTGCGCGAACAGTTCGCTGCGCGCTTCGAGCAGCGTCTGCAGGCGGTCGAGCAGAGCCGCGCGGTATTCGGGCGTGGTCCGGCTCCAGGTGGTGAAGGCCCGCCGGGCGGCGAAAACCGCGGCATCGACATCCTCGCCGTTTCCGAGCGCGAAATGGGCGACCGTCTCTTCCGTGGCAGGATTGATCACGTCGCCCTTGGCGCTGCCCCTGGGTTCAAGCCATTGACCGTCGATGAAGAACGTGTCCAGACGACCGTTGCGGGACAGGTGTTCGAGAGGTGTGATCATTGCAAAGTCCTTATGCGGCAAAAGGCACGGAGGATCGGCAGGGAACGGGGGCGGCCGTCCTGCGCGGGGCTGTCGAAGCCGCGAGGGGCGCGGCGCCGGGATCTGTCAGGGCAGCAGGTCCTTCATGCGGTAATAGGTGCCGACGATGGGCAGGAACCACGGGTTTCCGGTATGCATGGGAACGGCGGGCCACGCGAAACCGTCGAGCGGATTGGCGTCCTTGCGCCCCATCGCCATATTGGCCAGCGCACTGCCCATGAAGGTCGACAGCTGGGCGCCGTGGCCGGAATAGCCCATGCTGTAAATCACGCCCTCGGCGCTGCCCGCGCGGGGATAACGGTCTTGCGTGCAGCCGACGAGGCCGCCCCAGCAATAGTCGATCCCGACGTCTGCAAGCTGCGGAAACATGCCGACCATCTGCTGGCGCAGAAACTGGCCGGAGTTGACGTCGGTTTTCTGGTTGGATACCGCCGAAAATCTCGCCCTCCCCCCGAACAGCATGCGGTTGTCGGGCGTCAGGCGGAAATAATTGGCGATGTTGAGAGAGTTGGTGAAATTGCGGTTGCCCGGAACCGTCGCAGTGACTTCCTGCGGGGTGAGCGGGCGTGTCACAATGATGAACGAAGCGATCGGCATCAGCCTTCGGCGGAAATAGTTAAAGACGCTTGGCGTATAGGCATCGGTCGCCAGGATGACCTGACGGGCGGAGAGCGAGCCGGTCGGCGTGGTCAGCCGCCATCCATTCGGCACGGGCTCGCGGGCGGTGACCGGGTTGCGCTCCCAGATCGCCGCGCCGTGGCGCTGGGCCGCCTGCGCCACGCCGTTGGCGTAGCGGCCCATGTGCATCATGGCGGATTTCGGATAGAGGATCCCGCCATGGAAGGCATCCGAAACCACCTCCTTGCGGAGGTCCTCGCGCGTCAGCCATTCGGCTGAAGGGTCAACCTCGCGGCGGATTTCTTCGGACATTGCCTGCAGCTTGCCGACATGAGAGGGCTTCGAGGCAAGCTTGAGCTTGCCGCCCCTGCGGAAGTCGCAGGCGATCTTTTCCTCCTCGATGATGCGTTCGATCATGTCGATCGAGTCGTCATAGGCCCGCCACAGGCGGCGCGCCCGGTCTTCCCCGAGATGCTGCCTGGCGGCGCCGAAGCTTGCGAAATGACCGCTGTTGAGGTGCCCGCCATTGCGGCCGGACGCACCATACCCAACATGCTCGGCTTCCAGCAGAGCGACCTTCACACCGGATTGCGCCAGCGTGCGCGCGGCGTTGAGCCCGGTGAAGCCGGCGCCGATCACCGCAACCTCGAAATCTCCCGAGACGGGGTCGGCGATGCCGCCGGCGAAGGGGATCGAGGTATCATGCCAGTAGGAAGCAAATTTCATTGGCGCAAGCCCTTATGCTCGTCTGATCCGATGCATGAAGTATATGCCTGCTGGCGCTGGAGAGGTGCGGCGCAGGTGGCCTTGTTTCGCAACAATTGCCTGTGTTGGGGGCAGCAAACCAAAGGATATTCTGTTTATGCGCCAACTCCGCAGCGCGCCCCTTGAAGCCATGAACTAGGATCTCTGCAGAATTCGATCCCGCGGCTCTTCCAGGATTAGGCCCCATGCCCAAGTTGGCCCGCGGCCCATCGGCACCAGCCCCAAACCTATGAATACCTGACCAAAAATGGGAGTGACGTGATGACCGGTAAAACCATTCTGCTCTTTGAGGCGAAAAGCGGATCTGCCCCGGAAGGCAAACGAAATGCCTTGGGGGCAGACGACATATTCGCGGCCGGCCGCGATATCGTCTGGAGCGCCGCGGGCAGGGTTTTTACCGGATCAGTCTACTGGAGCGGAAAGGCCGCGATCGCCAGCTTTCCCCATACGGAATGCTTGGTCGTCGTGGCAGGGCGTCTCGTCCTGTATTCGGACGGCCTGACGTTTGATCTCGCCTGCGGCGACAGCGTGGCCATCGGCCGCGGCCAGGACTTCACGGCGGAAGCGGACGAAGGCACGCAGTGGATCTACTGCGCAACGACCGCGGCGACATCGAGCACGCAGGGCGTCGTGGCGATCGACAGGGATGTGACGCTTGCCCCCTCCCCGCCGCCTCCGGCGCAGTTCGTGGAGGGCGACACGCCTCAGTGCCGTCTCTTCAGGGCATTTTCCGACGAAGGGGCCGGCTTTCGGGCCGGTGTCTGGGCGACGACGCCGCACACCCGGCTGTCGCGCCCCCATCCCGTCCATGAATTGATGTATATCCTGGAGGGGCAGGCTGATGTGACCGATGGCGACGGGACGCAAACATCGGTCGGGCCGGGAGACGCGATCTTCGTCGGCCGCGGGACGATCAATCGCCTTTCAATTCACGGCAACCTCAAGAAGATCTTTGTCATCGCCGAAGGCTAATTAAGAGGCGCGCCGTTCTTCGGGCGCGCCCGTCGGCGGCCTCTCAATCGTAAACGCAGACATAGATCTTGCGCACGGTTTCGATCGTGCGCCAGACGCCGACAAAACCGGGCTTCATCACGAAGCTGTCGCCGGCGCGGTAGGTCTTCGTCTCGCCGTCTTTTTCGTCGATTTCCACGACGCCGGAAATGATGTGGCAGAATTCGTAGATCGCGCCCTTAATCGAATGGTGTTCGCCAGGGGTCGCTTCCCAAATGCCGGTCAGCACCTTCTCGCCTTTTGAGGCATCCTGAGCCCAGGTCTTGTAGGCCGGGCTGCCCGAAATCAGCCGGTCTGCGTCCGGCACGGATTGCTTTGGCGCAAAATTCGGATCGGTATCGATGGTCAGCAGAAGCGACATGTGATTTTCCTCGTTTAATAACCGCGTGTCCGATCGACCAAGCCGATCAGGTCCTTTCCAGCGCGGTGGCGCCGAATATTTTCAATGACCGAGTGCGCCGCCGTCTCCGGCTGGGTGACCGAGGCGATGTGCGGCGTGATCGTTACTTTTGGATGTTGCCAGAGCGGATGGTCTGCCGGCAGTGGCTCGGGATCGGTGACGTCGAGCATTGCGGCGGCAAGGCGGCCGCTATCGAGGGCTTCGATCAGCGCCGCCTGGTCGAGATGCGGCCCGCGGCCCACATGCAGCAGCCTGGCGCCGGCCGGCAGCTGGGAGAAGAGCCCGGCATTGAGAATGCCGCGCGTCTCGTCGGTCAGCGGCAACAGGCAGACCAGAATGTCCGTCTCGGCCAGAAAGTCGGCAAGCCCATCCGTGCCATGATGGCAGGTGACGCCGTCGATTTGCTTTTTGCTGCGGCTCCATCCGGCGAGCGGAAATTGGAACGGCTTCAAGCGCTCGATCGCCGCCTGCGCCAGGATGCCGAGGCCGAGGAAGCCTATTCTGCGCGCAGTGGCCTGCGGGGCGGCGAGCGTCTTCCAGACAGACTGTTTCTGCAGCTCCCGATAAGCGAGCATCTCCCGATGGAGCGTCAGGACGCCAAGAGTGACATATTCCTGCATCATCCGGATAATGCCGTCCTCGACCATGCGGACGACGGCTATATGCTCCGGCACGCTCTCCTGTTTGAGCTGATCGACGCCGGCGCCGATACAAAACAAAACTTCCAGATTGCGGTAGCGCGAGATGTCGCCGGGGACCGTCCAGGTCAGGAGATAGCGCACCTTGTCCGGATCCACCGGTTGGCCCTGCCCTGCGAATTCCAGATCCGGAAGCGCGCGGGCAAAAGCCTCCTGGAAAATCGCCCCGCGGGCGGCATCGGAGTTGAAGAGAAACGCCATGGAGATCGCCTTCTTTCAGCCTTCGGCAAGATGGGTGCCGAGTTCCTCGATTATCGTCTGGCATGCCGCGAGTTCGCCGACCTCGATGTATTCGTCGGGACGGTGCGCACGGCCGATATCCCCGGGGCCGCAAATGATGGAATCGATGCCGGCCTGCTGATAGAGTCCGGCCTCCGTGCCGTAGCTCACGGCGGCGAGCGGCTCCTGTCCCGTTAATTCGGTCAGCAGGCTTGCGAGTTCGCTGCCTTCGGGGAGCGCAAGCCCGGGGTAAGCGCTGAGCTCGTGCCAGCCGACCTCGAAGCCCTGGTCTTTGAGAGCGGCGAGCCTGGCTCGTACCGGCTCGAGCAGAACAGACGGCGAGATGCCCGGCACGGCGCGGACCTCGACATCACAGGTGCAGCGATCCGGAATGATGTTGACCGACTGGCCGCCGGCAATGACGCCAACCTGCAATGACGAGTAGGGAGGCGCGAAATCATGGTGGAAGGGGCCGCTCGTCAGGGACTTGCCGTATGCGGCGACCTCGGTGATCAGATGGGCCATGGCATGAATGGCGTTCAGCCCAAGATCAGGACGGGAGGAGTGACCCGACCGCCCGATCGCCTCGAGCCGGACGGCTGCCTTGCCCTTATGCCCCCGCACCGCCTGCATCCGGCTCGGCTCGCCGATGATCGCCCCCAGCGGGGCGTTGCACAGCTTCGGCAGCGCGGCGATCAGATGCGGCACGCCGCGGCTGCCGGCCTCCTCGTCATAGGAGAAGGCAAGGTGGATCGGCCGCCGTAGGTTCATGACGGCAAGCTTCGGCAATGCGGCCAGGGTGCAGGCGAGAAAACCTTTCATATCGGTAGAGCCGCGCCCGTAAAGCCTGTCTCCTTCAGCGCGCAGGACGAATGGATCGGAACTCCATTCCGGTTCGCCGGCCGGCACGACATCCATGTGCCCGGACAGAATGTAACCTCGGCCTTCGCGCGGTCCGATAGTCGCGAAAAGGTTGTATCGGTCACCTTCCGGACCAGGATGGACCGTGACCTCGGCTCCCGCCTTTCGGCAATAGTCGCCGATCCAGTCGGCGATCGCGCCGTTCGGCGTTCCGACAACGGAGGGGAACGCGATCAGCCTTGCGAGAATATCTATGACGTTCATGGGTGACCAAGTTGCCTTTGAAGTGGTCCAGATGCTAACCAGCCTAAGCAAAGGCAGGAGTTTTGCCTGCTGAGTGAGGCCCCGGTTCAGCTGAAGATTTCGAATTGTTGCGGCGAACAAGCCGATCCTGCCGGCCTTGATGTGCGATATTGTGACTTGGTTGCAATCGGCGCAGGATCAAGGACGCTGTCTACCTCCAGGGGAGTCTGGTGATCTGGCGAACGGAGCGGATACCCGAAAATGCAAAAATCAGTGCGGCTGAAATCGTTCGAATTGATTGCGCAGGATATCAACAGTGTCGATGTCAGCCTGCTTCACGCCCTGTCGATCGGCGTCGGCTGGCCGCACCGGCCCAAAGACTGGGATCTGCTGCGGCGCGCGGGCCGGGGCATTGTTGCCGTCGATGGGATCGGACGCGTGTTCGGAAGCGCGATGTGGTTTCCGCATGGCGATGATTTCGCCACGATCGGGCTGGTGATCACCTCGCCCCGCACGCAGGCGCAAGGGACCGGCCGATGGCTCATGGAGCAAGTGTTCGAGCAGTGCGGCGACCGCAATCTGAGCCTGAATTCGACCCATGCCGCTTACAGGCTTTATGTTTCGCTCGGCTTCACCAAGGAAGCGATTGTCTACCAATACCAGGGCGATGTCGCGCCCAAGCTCCCTCCCCTGCCGGAGCTGAGCGGGCAGTTGAGCGAATTGTCAAATGACAATGTCGAGGAGATCAGCGCTCTCGATACGCGCGCTTTCGGCACCGATCGCGGCAAGCTGCTGGCTTTGCTTGCCGAGGGTGCTTCCATTTGCACCCTCCGGCGGGGCGACGAAATCGTCGGCTATTCCATGTGTCGCGAGTTCGGACGCGGCCATGTCCTCGGTCCGATCGTGGCAAGCAATGATGAGGACGCGATCCATCTTGCTGCCGTGCATCTCAAGGATCTGGCCGGTCGGTTCGCGCGCGTCGATACGCGGGAAAAAGGCCTGTTCGCCGAGTTCCTTCAACAAAGCCGGCTGGCCGTCTCGGAAACCGTGACGACCATGTCCAAGGGGCAACGCTTCCTGAACAGGAAGAATGGCGAACCGGCGGTTTATGGCTTGGCCGGCCATGCTGTGAGCTAGACAGTCGCTCTTCGATCACGTTTAAACGCTCCGCGCCCGGATTCCAAAGCGCGTTGCATCAAACCTGATCCAAGCGCCCGCGCTTTGGTCCTTTGTTTTATGCATGTCGTTACCCCCCGGAACCACTGCACACGCCGGGCCACATGCATTAAGGATCGAAGTCAGATGCCAATTCATGAACTTGCCGCGCTCGGAGCGGCAACGTGCTGGGCCTTTACGGGTCTGATCTCGGCGGGCCCATCCGGCCATCTCGGCGCACCCGCTTTCAACAGGGTCCGCCAGGTTTTCGTCACCGGTCTTCTGGCTCTTTATGTGATCGTCACCGGATCTTGGCGCCAACTCGATGAGGCAAGCGTCGGTCCGCTGCTATTGTCCGGACTGATCGGCATCTTCATCGGCGATACGCTGCTTTTTGCCACGCTGAACCGGCTTGGCCCGCGTCGCGCCGGCATCCTGTTCGCGCTCAATGCTCCGATTGCCTCGCTGCTCGGCTGGCTGGTGCTGGGGGAGGCGCTGTCGTCGTCTGCGGTGGCGGGGATCGCGTTGACGGCCACAGGCGTTTTTCTCGCCATCGTTTTCGGCAAGAGCCGATCACAGATCCATCAATGGGAGACGATCAAGGGACCGCTTTGGATCGGCGTCCTGCTTGGGCTTGGCGCCGCGACGGGCCAGGCGGTCGGTTCCATCATCGCCCGGCCAATCATGGTCAGCGGTATCGATCCTTTCGTCGCGTCGCTGCTTCGTGTCGGCATGGCGGCTCTTTGTCTGAGCATCCTGATCCAGTTGCCTGTCCAGTCGGTCAAACCGAAGGGACCGCTCACCTTCAGGGTCGCGGCACAGACCGCCCTGACCGGGATCATAGCCCTCGGCATGGGCATGACACTCCTGCTCTTTGCGCTCGCCGGCGGTAAGGTCGGTATCGTTTCGACGCTGTCGGCAACGTCGCCCGCGATTATTCTACCGCTGCTGTGGTTGAAAACCGGCGAACGCCCGGCCGGCGGCGCCTGGGCCGGCGCCGCTCTCGTGGTCGTCGGGATGGCTTTGATCTTTCTTCGGTGATCCGAGAGCCGACGAAGTCCGTCGCGCGTCACGATACCGCCTGCGAATGCCGCCGGCGCCAGGCAGCCGGCGCCTCGCCGGTGCGTTTGCGGAAGAAGCGGGAAAAATAGGCGGGGTCCTCGAAGCCGATCTCGCCGGCAATATCTTCGACCGAGCGAACGGTGAACATCAGCAGACGTTTGGCTTCCAGCGTCCGCCGCTCCAACAGCAATTCCTTGACCGACAATCCGAAGACGTCGCGGGCGGCCTTGTCGAGGAGATGCGGCGTGGTCGCAAGCAGATTGACGTAGGCCCCGACCGGCCAATCTTTCCTGTAGTGAAGATCGATGAGACGGCGCAGCGCCAGGCCGAGCGAGACAGTCGCCGAGGTCGACGGCAAGGCCACGCGGCCGCCGATGCGGCCCATCAGCGACAGCACGACCGAAATCAGGCCGCAGAGCACCTGTTCGCCGTCCGCACCCCGATCGCGATAGTCCTCGGCGACCATGTCGAGCAGTGTTGCGAGCTTGGCCCATACCGGATCCGCGGGCTGGCCGGTCAGGAAAGTGGGGAGATCGAGATTGAGCGCGACCTGCGGCACGATCGCCTTCAGCATGTCGTCCGAGACCGACACGACGATCGCGTCGGACTGCTCGTCGACATCGAAACCATGCACCACGTTGCTCGGCACGAAGCTCACGGCGGGAGCGGAAAAATTCCAAGTCTCCTCTTCGATCCGATAGGTTCCGCTTCCCTGAAACCAGTAGGTGATCTGTCCCATCAGCGGATGTTTGTGCGGCGAAACATGACCGAAATGCAGGGTTTTTCGCTCCATCACCGTTTCGACATGCAGGAATCCCACATCGAGCGAGCGGCTCGGCTCGCCATAGACGAAAAAATTCGGAACCTCGCTTCGTGTCGCCATACCGGAAAAAGTACCAGCGAATTCCCTTCTTTGTCCATGGTCTGTCCGCCGCTGCCGATTTAGCTTCTGTCAATATTCCAAGGGAGGAACCTGACATGCGAGCTGAAGACCACCGCGGCGACAAGACCCGTCCGTTTACCGGCGCCGAATATCTCGCCAGCCTGCGCGATGGGCGCGAGGTCTATATCAACGGCGAGCGCATCGCCGACGTCACCAGCCATCCGTCGATGCGCAATTCCGCCCGCTCGATCGCGCGGATGTACGATGCGCTGCATGACGAGAAGACCAAAGACAGCCTGACATCGCCGACCGATACCGGCAATGGCGGCTATACCCATAAATATTTCCGGGTGGCGAAATCCTCGACCGAGCTCGTCGCTCAGCAGGGCGCCATCGCCGATTGGGCTCGCATGTCCTATGGCTGGATGGGCCGCACCGCTGACTACAAGGCGGCGCTGATGAATACGCTCGGCGCCAATGCCGACTGGTATGGGCCGTTCAAGGACAATGCGCTCGCCTGGCACAAACGCGCCCAGGAAGCAGCACTGTTCATGAACCACGCGATCGTCAATCCGCCGATCGACCGGCACAAGCCGGCCGATGCCGTCAAGGATGTCTTCGTCCACATCACCAAGGAAACCGATGCCGGCATCTACGTCTCAGGCGCCAAGGTGGTGGCGACCTCCTCGGCGCTGACGCATTACAACTTCCTCGCCCAGAGCTCGGCGACGGTGACGGAAGATCCCTCGCTCTCGGTCATGTTCATCGTGCCGATGAATGCGCCGGGCATTAAGATGTTCTGCCGCGTCTCCTACGAGCAGACCGCCAACACGGTCGGTCAGCCCTTCGACTATCCGCTGTCGTCGCGCTTCGACGAGAACGATGCGATCCTGGTGCTCGACAACGTCTTCGTTCCCTGGGAGGACGTGCTGGTGTTGCGTGATGCGGCCAAGATCCTGTCTTTCCACCCGGCCTCCGGCTTCATGCACGGCTATTGCTTCCAGGGCTGCACGCGCTTTGCCGTCAAGCTCGACTTTATGGCGGGACTGCTCGCCAAGGCGCTGCGGGCCACCGGCGGCGACGCCTTCCGCGGCAATCAGGCCGCACTCGGCGAGGTCATCGCTCTGCGCCACATGTTCTGGTCCTTCTCCAACGCCATGGCCCACAATCCGCAGCCATGGGCGAACGGCGCCGTGCTGCCCAACATGGAAGCGGCACTTTCCTACCGCACCTTCATGTCGGAGGCCTATCCGCGCGTTATCGAGACGGTGCGCAAGGTCGTTGCCTCGGGGCTGATCTATCTTCCCTCCTCCGCCAAGGATTTCGGCAATCCGGAAATCGACCGCTATCTCGCCCAATATGTGCGCGGCTCCAACGACATGGGCCATATCGAGCGCATCAAGATCATGAAGCTGCTGTGGGATGCGACCGGCACCGAATTCGGCGGGCGCCACGCGCTCTATGAACTCAACTATGCCGGCGCCCCTGAGGAGGTCCGGCTGCAGGTGCTGAAGGGCGCCGAGCGCGGCGGACGGCTGAAGGAGATGGAAGCGCTCGTCGATCGCTGCATGAGCGACTACGATGAAACCGGCTGGACCGGCGACACCTGGCTGCCGCCACTCGAGCAGGCATCCTCCATGCGCAACGCGGCCGAATGAGGAGATGGCCATGGAGGAGCAAGTCTCGAAAACCGAATTCCGCGACGCGATGGCCAGGGTCTGTGCCCCGGTCAACGTCATCACCACCAACGGACCCGCCGGGCGCGGCGGGTTCACCGCCACGGCCATGTGCAGCGTCACCGACGAACCGCCGACATTGCTGGTTTGCATGAACGGTCGCTCGGCCCAATGCGGCGTCTTTCTCGAAAACCACCGCTTTTGCGTCAACGTCCTCGCCGATGACCACCAGGAACTCGCCGGCTATTTCGCCGGCCGCCAGGCGGATATGGCGGCACGCTATGCCGCGGCAAAATGGGTCGACATGCCGTCGGGAAGCCAGGCGCTGGCCGGCGCCATGGTCTCCTTCGACTGCCGGCTCACCGAGGCGCGCCTGGTCGGCACGCATCATATCTTCATCGGCCAGGTCATTGGCATTCGCTCGCGGGCGGATGGCAATGCACTGCTTTACTTCGACCGCAACTATATCAACGTGCCGACGCAGGTGGGCAGTTTCGGAGGCTAAGGACCAGATCGTCCATATAGGCGGCAACACGCTTCGGATGATATTTTGGATCGACGCCGCTGCGAAGATTTTTGTGCACCGGACCGTTCAGCGGTTAGGATGGTCGGTTTGCCCCAGCTCCGGTCGAGCGGCGAGCTTTCGACTGCGGCAGTAAAGATTTCCGGCGTCTTCGACAGGTATTCGACATCCTTGAAACGCGTCACGAACCAGAGATTGACGGCGGGGATATAGGCGACCGGCATGTCCCGCCGCAATTGGCATAGATCGGATAAGGGTCGGCTTCGAGATCCTCGACTGTGATGGTTTCGGGGAAAGTCATGGGCAGCCTCCTCCTGCTGGCCGAGTTCCTGTTTCAGAGCTGGAACCACGCGGTTTTCAGATCGACATATTTATCCAGCGCATGCAGCGATTTGTCGTGACCGTTGCCCGATTGTTTGACGCCGCCGAGCGGCACGCTGTTGTCGGCGCCGCCATAGGTGTTGACGTGCACGACGCCGGCGCGAATGCCGCGCACCATCCGATGGGCGCGCGACAGGTTCGATGTCCAGACGGCGGACGCCAGGCCATATTCCGTGGCGTTGGCGATCTGCAGGGCTTCCGCCTCCGTCTCGAACGGAATAACCGACAGGATCGGCCCGAAGACCTCCTCGCGGGCGAGCGCCATGGATGGCGTCACGTCGAAGACCGCCGGCCGCATATAATAACCGCCCGTCTCCTGCAGGATGCGCGCGCCGCCGGTGCGCAGCAAAGCACCTTCCGACAGGGCGTCGGCGACATGGCCAAGGTCTTTCCGCAGCTGGATCTCGCTCGAGATCGCGCCCGCTTCGGTGGAGAGCTGCAGGGGATCTCCGACCTTCAAGGCCGCGGCGATGCCGGCGACTTTTTCCGAAAATTCCTGATGGATCGATTTTTCCACAAGCAGGCGGGAGCCGGCAACGCAGACCTGGCCGGAATTGCGGAAGATGCCGTAGGCGGAAATCTTGGCGGCCTGATCGAGATCCGGCGCGTCGGCAAAGACGATGTTCGGCGATTTGCCGCCGAGTTCCAGATAGACGCGCTTCAGGTTCGAACGCGCCGAATATTCCAGCAGCCGGCGGCCGACCGGGCCGGAGCCGGTAAAGGCGAGCACATCGATATCCATGTGCAGCCCGAGGGCTTCGCCGCTGACGGCGCCGAGGCCGGTGACGACGTTGAGCACGCCATCGGGCAATCCCGCCTCGGAGCAAAGTTCGGCGAGCCGCAGCAGGGTCAGCGATGCGCCCTCGGCGGGTTTCAGTACCACGGAATTGCCGGCCGCAAGGGCCGGCGCAATCTTCCAGGCGCCGATCATCATAGGGAAATTCCACGGCACGATGGCGGCGACGACGCCTATGGGCTCGCGATGAATGAGGCCGAGAATGTTGTCGGCGGTCGGGGCGATCTCGCCATAGACCTTGTCGATCGCCTCGGCATAATAGCGGAAGGTGCCGGCGGCACTGCCCGGCTCGGCCTTCAGCGCCATGGAGACTTCCGTGCCGTTGTCGCGCACGCCGAGCACGGCGAGTTCGAGCGCGTTCTTGTCAATCAGCTCGGCGATCTTCAGCAGCACCTTCTTGCGCTCGGCAGGCGCTGCCCGCGACCAGCCGCCCTTTTCGAAGGCCCGCCGCGCCGCCTTGACCGCCTGGTCGACGTCTTCGGCGCCGGCATCGGCGATTGTCGTCAACCTCACGCCGTCAATCGGCGAGATGACGTCCATCGCGGCGCCGCTGACGGCGGGGCGCCAGGCGCCGTCGATGAACAGCGATTGGGAGGGAACGGACAATGTCCGGAGCTGATCGATCTTGTCCTGCATCTCATGCCTCATCAAAAAAGGTGGCGGAGATGATCCGCCACCGTTGATCGGTTTTGTCAGGCTTCCTGCCCGGCGCCAAGCCGGGCAAATCCGACGGCGTCTGCCGACTTCAGACGCGCCGCGGCAAGCAATCCGACGACCCCGGCGATCAGCACGAGACCCGGCAGGAACACGCCGAGCGCACCGTTGGCGCCGGCGATGGCGCCGAAATTCGCCGAGATGTAATAGACCAGCGCCAGCAAGATCAGTCCCGTGACGATGGGCAGTACCTTGACGGCCAGCACATTACGCTCGAGCCCCGGATTGCGGCTGAAGAAGACGACAATCGAGAAGGCGGTGAACGCCATCAGCAGAATGATGGCCAGCGTCGCGACATTGGTGAGCCAGGAGAAGAGCGCCAGCACCGGATCCTGACCTGTCGCTGCAAAGAGCGCGACGACGAGCACGGCAACGACGGTCTGGATGATCGAGCCGACATGCGGGCTCTGGAAGACCGGATGCGTAACGCCGACCGACTTCGGCAGCAGACCCTCGCGGCCGGCGACATACATGTAGCGGGCGACACCATTGTGGAAGGCAAGGACGCCGGCAAACAGGCTGGTGATGAAGAGAACGCTCATCACGACGGTGATCCAGCGGCCGACATAACGCTCGGCAAGGCCGAAGAGGAAAGTCGTGGGATCAGCGAGGCCCTGCAGCTCGGGCACGAGCTTGTCGGCACCGGCGCCATTCACCATCAGCCATGATGTCAGCATGTAGAAAAGACCGATGATCAGCACGGAAATATAGGTGGCGCGCGGTACGGTCTTGTGCGGTTCGCGGGCTTCCTCGCTGTAGATGGTCGTTGCCTCGAAGCCGATGAAGGCGGCGAAGCAGAACAGGATGCCGATCGCCGGCGTTCCACTCCAGAAGGCGGTGGGCGTGAAGGGGGTGGCGGACAGGCCGCTGTCGCCGCCTTTGGCCAAGATCGAAGCGTCGATGACCAGGACGACGAGATATTCGAGAATGACGAGAACCATCAGCACCTTGGCCGAAAGATCGACCCTGCGGTAACCGAACACGGCGACAAAGGCGATGCCGATATAACTCCAGACCCACCAGGGAAGGTCGAGGCCGAGCTGCTCGGCGAAAAAGCCCTTGGTCGCTGCGCCGAAGAGGCCGAGAACGCCGACCTGCATGGCGTTGTAGGCGAGGATCGCGATCAGCGCCGCCGCCCCGCCCATCAGGCCGCCGAGGCCCTGGGCGGTATAGGCATAGAAGGCGCCGGCATTGCGGATATGGCGCGCCATGGCGACATAGCCGACCGCAAACAGCAGCAGGATGGCGGTGACCAGCAGGAAGGTCAGCGGAATGCCCGCTCCGTTGCCGAGCATCATCGACAGCGGCACACCGCCGGCAACCGCCGTCAGCGGTGCGGCGGCCGAAACCACCAGGAAGGTCACGGCGCCGACGCCGAGACTGTTTTTGCGCAGCTGGTTCTCAACGGCACTTTGCGAATTTTGCGTATTCATCTGCCTTCGTTCCCCTTGTTTAAGAACATCCGATCATCGCTGCGATTGCACGCAGGCGACCTCCACCAGAACCGGACTGACGAGGGGCGTTTATGGCTTTTGTTGATTTTGCCGCCGTCAGCGCTTATGGTTCACTATTTGAACCACAGCTTCAAATATAGACTTGCAAACAATGCCGGCCTCTGTCAAGTTAATTCGCATGTTAAGTATCTTGGGTCGCTGCTATCGTGCCGCGATACCGGGTTTGCGGGCTGATTTGGCGGCTGGCGTAAAGCCGGATGCGACAAGCCGGGACATGAACCCGCCCCAAGAGGAAGAATGATGAGCACGATCGGAAAGGCGCTTTCATTGCTGGATACCCTGTCACGGCTGGACAAGGAGGTGGGTCTGACCGACATCGCCCGCCTGTGTTCGCTCGACAAGGCGACGGCACGACGCTTTCTGGTGGAACTGGAAAAACACGGCTTTGTCGAGCAGGATCCCGACAGCCGCCGCTACCGGATCGGCTCGGCGCCGGTTCGGCTCGCCCGCATCCGCGAGGCCCGCTATCCCTTCCTGCGGGTCGCCGTGCCCTTCATCAGGACGCTCGCCGAATCCTCGACGGAGACAGTGCATCTTTCGGAATTCTCCGGCGGCCGGCTGTCGACCATCCATGTGGAAGATCCGCCGCGGGCACACCGCATCATCGTCGATGTCGGCAGCATCCTGCCCTTTCACGCCACCGCATCCGGCCTCGCCTTCCTCGCCTTCTGCCCGTCGACGGAGATCGACGCGGCGCTGCGAAAGCCGCTGGAAAAATTCACCGACCACACCGTCGTCGACCCGAAGTTGGTCCGCGGCCTGCTCGACGAGACGGCCGCGCGCGGCTTTTCCATCAGCCATCAGGGCCTCGAAGCCGGCGTCATCAGTGCCGCCGCACCCGTGCGTGCGCCCGACGGCCGGCCGATTGGCTGCGTGGCGATCGCCGCCCCGCTTTCGCGCACCACCAAGACCGCCATTCACGAATTCGGCGCGCAGGCGATCGCCGCTGCCGACGGAATTTCAGAAAAATACTACGGGTCGGAAAGGCTCACGGGAACCATTGCAAAAAACAGGAGGAGAGAGTGATGAGCCCTGCGGCTCCCTCGCCAAAGATCCTTGTCATCGGAACCGGTGACACCAAATGCGACGAACTGCAATTCATGGCCTCCGTCATCGAGGAAGCCGGCGGCCGGCCTGTTATGGTCGATGTCAGCATTCTCGGCGATCCGCCCTATGTTCCTGATTATTCCAAGCACGATATCGCCAAGGCGGCTGCGACCTCGATTGCGGCGATTACCGAAAGCGGCGATGAAAACAGTGCCATGGCCGCCATGGCCAGGGGTGCGGCAGCGCTGACCAGCCGGCTTTACAAGGACGGGCTGGTCGACGGGATCATCGTGCTCGGCGGTTCGATGGGCACGGACCTCGCTCTCGACGTCGCCGCCGTCCTGCCGCTCGGCGTGCCGAAATTCGTGGTCTCGACCATCGCCTATTCGCACCTGATCCCGCCCGAGCGCATCGCACCCGACCTGATGATGATCCTGTGGGCCGGCGGCCTTTACGGCCTCAACAATATCTGCCGTTCGGTCTTGTCCCAGGCCTGCGGCGCGGTCGTCGGCGCCGCCCGGCACGGCACCAGACCCGATCACGCCCGTCCGCTGATCGGCATGACCTCGCTCGGTTCCTCCTGCCTGAAATATATGAAGTATCTGCGGCCCGAACTGGAAAAGCGCGGCTATGACGTTGCCGTCTTTCATTCCACCGGCATGGGCGGCCGCGCCTTCGAAGCCATCGCCGCGCAGTCAGGCTTTGCCGCCGTCTTCGACTTCTGCATCCAGGAGGTCAGCAATCATCATTACGGCACGGTGGTGACATCGGGGCCGGACAGGCTCGAAAATGCCGGCCGCGCCGGCATTCCGCAGATCGTCGCCCCCGGCGCCGTCGACATGGTCGATCTTCAGGCCTGGCAGGCGCTGCCTGGCATTTTCGCCGACCGCCCCTACCATGCCCACAACCGGCTGATCGGGTCGGTGACGACCTCGCCGGAAGGCCGGCGGGAAGTGGCTCGGCTGATCGGACAAAAGCTGGAACGGGCCGACGCCAAGGTCGCCTTCCTGCTGCCGACCGAAGGGCTGCAGGAATGGGACAAGCCGGACGAGCCGCTGCACGATCCGGAAGGCCTCGCCGCTTTCCTCGACGAGATGCGCCGCACGGTCCCGCCCTCCGTCACCTTCCAGGAAGTCGAAGCCCACATCAATTCTCCCTCCTTTTCCGCAGCAGCCCTTGCCGTTTTCGACAGATGGGTGGCCGAGGGCATCATTCCGGAAGGACGGCCATGATGAGCGAACGCGCCCTCATCCTCGATTTCGGCGGTGTCGTCACCCGCACGCTGTTCGAGACGCATGACATCACCGAGCGGACGCTCGGCCTTCCCCAAGGCTCGCTCACCTGGCTTGGGCCGTTCGACACGGCGACCGACCCGCTCTGGGTGAAAATGCAGAACCGCGAGATCACCGAACGGGATTACTGGCTGACGCGCGCCGGCGAAATCGGCCGGATGGTCGGCGAAAGCTGGACCGATATGCAGACATTCGTGCGCCGCGCCCGCGGCGCCGAGCCCGAGCTGGTGCTGCGGCCGGAAGCCCGCGACGCCATCCTGCGGGCGAAGGAGGCGGGATTGAAGCTCGCGATCCTCTCGAACGAGCTCGATCTCTTCTACGGTGTCGAATTCCGCCAGCGCTTCCCGCTGATCGACCTCTTCGACGTCATCGTCGACGCCACCTACACCAGGATTCTCAAGCCCGATCCGCGCGCCTATGAGCAGGTGCTGTCCGAACTCGGCCTGCCGCGCGAGGCCTGCGTTTTCGTCGACGACCAGAAGAAGAACATCGAAGGCGCCGAAGCCGTCGGATTGCCGCATGTGCATTTCGACGTCACCCGCCCTACCGAAAGTTATGCCCGCGCCCTTGCGATGCTGGGCCTCTGAACGAGAGGAATTGAGATGCGTGAAACCAACTTCATAATCGAAAACAACGCCCGCCACATGTGGCACCCGATGGCCCATCCGGCCGAAATGCAGGCCCAGCCGCCGCGCATCATCAATTCAGGCGAGGGCGTCGAAATCGTCGACATCCAGGGCAAGAAGGTGCTGGATGCCGTGGGCGGCCTGTGGAACGTCAATCTCGGCTATTCCTGCGAGCCGGTGAAAAAGGCGATCCGCGACCAGCTCGACGAGCTGCCCTATTATTCGACTTTCCGCGGTACGACCAATTCGCCGCTGATCGAGCTCTCTTACGAGCTTGCCGAATGGTTCAGGCCTGATGGATTGAGCCGTTCCTTCTTCACCTCGGGCGGCTCGGATTCGGTCGAGACCTGCCTGCGGCTTGCCCGGCAATATCACAAGATCAACGGGCAGCCGGAGCGCACCAAATTCGTCGCGCTGAAGAAAGGCTATCACGGCACGCATTTCGGCGGCGCCTCCGTCAACGGCAACCAGAACTTCCGCCGCAATTACGAGCCGCTGCTTCCCGGCGTCTTCCATCTGCCGGCGCCCCTTGCCTATCGCAACCCGTTCGGCACCACCGATGATGCCGCGATCGCGGCCGCGATCGGCCGGCTCTTCGAGGACGAGATCGCCTTCCAGGGTGCCGATACCATCGCCGCCCTGATCGTCGAACCGGTGCTGGGCGCCGGCGGTGTCATCGTCCCGCACGAGACCTTCCTGCCGCTCATGCGCGAGATCTGCGACCGCCACGGCATCCTGCTGATCGCCGACGAGGTCATCACCGCTTTCGGGCGTACCGGCGCCTGGACGGGATCGCGCCTCTGGGGCGTCAAGCCGGATCTGATGTCGACCGCCAAGGCGATCACCAACGGCTATTTCCCCTTCGGCGCCGTCATGATCTCCGACAAGGTGGCGGAGGTCTTCGAAGGCAGCAAGGGCGCGTTCGGCAGCATTGGCCACGGCTATACCTATTCCGGCCATCCGACGGGTGCGGCGGCCGCGCTTGCGACCTTGAGGGAGACGAAGCGGCTGAACGTCGCCGCCAATGCCGCCGTCCGCGGAGAGGAACTCATTGCCGGCCTCAGGAAGCTGCAGGACAGGTATGAACTGATCGGCGACGTGCGCGGCAAGGGCCTGATGTGCGCGCTCGAACTCGTCAGCAACCGAGAGAAGAAAAGCGCCGCATCGAAGGATGTGATGCAGAAGGTACAGGATGTCGCCTATGAGGCCGGCGCGCTGGTGCGCACCTCCGGCGCCAATGTCATCATGTCGCCGCCGCTGATCGTCACGGCAGCGGACGTGCAGACGATCCTGTCGGCGCTCGACGCCGGCCTTGCCGCAGCGGGAGCCTGATCATGTCCGACAACGCTGCCCTTATCGCGCGCCGCGAGCGGCTTCTCGGCCACAACATGTCGTTTTTCTATGACGATCCCGTGCATCTGGTGCGCGGCGAAGGCGTCTGGCTCTGGGATGCCGAGGGCCGGCGCTATCTCGATTGCTACAACAATGTGCCGCATGTCGGCCATTGCCATCCGCGTGTGGTCGAAGCGATCACCCGGCAGGCTTCGACGCTGAACACCCACACGCGTTACCTGCACGAAGGCATCCTCGACTATGTCGAACGCCTGACCGCAACCTTCGACAGCAGCCTCGACGCCGCAATCCTCACCTGCACCGGCAGCGAGGCGAACGACGTGGCGCTGCGCATGGCCCAGGCGGTGACCGGCAGGACCGGCGTCATCGCCACCAACCACACCTATCACGGCAATACCGCGGCCGTGTCGCAACTCTCGACCCGCATGCCGCCGGTCGGCGGTTTCGGCGGCCATGTCCGTCACGTGCCGGCGCCTGACAGCTACCGCCCGCTCGGCGGCGAAGGTGGCGAGGCCTTTGCCGCAGCCTTCGCAGCCGAAGTCGAGGCGGCGATCGCTTCGCTGCAGGAGAGCCCGCATGGTTTTTCCGCACTGATCATCGATCCGTTTTTCGCCAATGAAGGCTTTCCGGATCTGCCGCAGGGCTTCCTCGACAAAACGGTGGCTTCAGTGCGCAAGGCCGGCGGCCTCGTCATCACCGACGAAGTGCAACCGGGTTTCGGCCGCACCGGCTCTGATATGTGGGGCCATCAGCGCGCCGGCATCGTTCCCGATATCGTGACGCTCGGCAAGCCGATGGCGAACGGCCACCCTGTCGGCGGCGTCGTTGCCAATGCCGAGGTGCTGAACGCCTTCCGCAAGGCCTTCCGCTATTTCAATACGTTCGGCGGCAATCCGGTCTCGTGCGCCGCCGCCATGGCGGTGCTCGACGTGATCGAGCATGAGAATCTCGTCGAGAACGCCCGCGCTGTCGGCGAATATACCCGCGATGCCTTCAAGCGGCTGGCGCAGAAACATGCGATCATCGGCGACGTGCGCGGCGGCGGCCTGTTCATGGGCATGGAATTCGTGCTGGATAAGGCGACGAAGGAGCCGGCCGTCGCTCTTGCGAGCCGGATCGTCAACGAGATGCGCGAACGCGGCGTGCTGATGGGCAAGATCGGCATCCACCAATGCGCCACCAAGATCCGACCGCCGATGCCCTTCTCGCGGGAAAATGCCGATCTGATGTTGTCGGTCTTCGACGACGTCCTGTCGGGCCTGTGAGACCGAGATGGCCGATCAATTGCCACAGACCATCCGGGATGACCTGCAGGACCGGGCGCGCGAAGCGCTCAGCCATTGGGCGGTCCAGCCGCAGGAACCGATCCTGCTGAAATACCGGGAAAACGCCGTCTTCCGCATCACTCTTGCTGATGGCTCGTTGGCCGCCCTGCGGCTGCATCGGCCGGGCTATCATGACGAGACGAGCCTGCACTCGGAACTGGACCTCATGGCAGTACTGCGGCGTGGAGGTCTCGACGTGCCTGCCCCCGTAGCGACGAGCGACGGCGAGAATCTCGTCTTTCTTCCGGCCAACCGAAGGTTTCCCGAGCAATATGCCGATGTCGTCAGCTGGATCGACGGCACGGCCCTCGGGCAGACCGGCACGCCGCTACCGCAATCAGCCGAGACGCAGGCTGAAATCTTTTTCCGCACCGGCCAGGCGATGGCGACGATGCATGATCTGGCCGATGCCTGGGACCCGCCGGAACATTTCCGCCGCTCGGCGTGGGATGCCGAGGGCCTCCTCGGAGAAAGGCCTCTCTGGGGCCGGTTCTGGGATTGCCCGGGGCTTTCCGGCGACGAGACCTCGTCGCTTTCTGCATTGCGCGACGACTTGCGGGACCGTCTTGCCAATGCGCAACGACACGGCCTCGACTATGGCCTGATCCATGCCGATCTTGTGCGCGAGAACATCTTCCTGGCGGGAAGCAAAGACGATATCGCCTTCATCGACTTCGACGATGCGGGATATGGCTTCCGCCTGTTCGATCTCGCCACGGCCCTGCTGAAGAACCGTCAAGAACCGGCTTACCCTGCCATCGAGAATGCCTTGGTCACAGGCTATCGCAGCCGGCGCGCGCTTTCCGATGCGGCGCTGCAAAGCCTGCCGCTGTTCATGGTGCTGAGGAGCCTCACCTATATCGGTTGGCTTGCCGAGCGGCCCGAGATCCCGAACGCTCCCGAGCGGCTGTCGCGTTATGTCGCCGAAAGTCTGGAGCTTGCAAGAAAGCTCGATATCGCCGCTTGACATCCCTCGCAAATTGATTAACGTGTTAAGTAAATAAGCCGTGGGAGGACGGATGCCACATCTCACCATCGAATATTCGGCCAATCTCGATGGCCGCGCCGACATCGGCGCGCTCTGTGAGACATTGCTGAAGACCGTGCTCGAGACAGGGCTTTTCGAGATCGGTGCGGTGCGCGTCCGCGCCCTTCGCGCTGATCACTACGCGATCGCCGACCGGCTCGCGGAAAATGCCTTCGTCGACCTGAACTTCCGCATCGGCAAGGGCCGCACGGCCGAGGAGAAGAAGCGCACCGGCGAAGCGATCCTTGCGGCCGCGGCCGACAGCCTCGGCCCCCTCTTCGAGACGCCGCATTTCGCACTGTCGCTGGAGATCCGCGAGATCGATGCGGAGCTGAGCTGGAAGAAAAACGCCATCCATCCGCGGCTTCGCGGCAAGTGACAACACCCCGCACCGCGGGACGAGACAACATCAGGGAAACAGACGATGTCCACACTGCAGGAAAACATCGCAAAGGCCGAAACCTACCTTGCGAAGTTCAAGGAGCGCGGCGTCCTCAACCGCATCGGCGGCGAGGATGCGACGGGTGGTGACGGCGCGACCTTCGAGACCCTCTCGCCGGTCGATCTGAAGCCGCTCGCCACCGTCGCCCGCGGCAACGCCGCCGATATCGACCGCGCCGCCAGGGCCGCCAAATCAGCCTTTGGCGAATGGGCCGCCATGCCGGGCGATGCGCGTAAGAAGCTGCTGCATAAAATCGCCGACGCGATCGTTGCGCGCGCCGAAGAGATCGCCTTCGTCGAATGCATGGATACCGGGCAGTCGCTGAAATTCATGGCCAAGGCCGCCTTGCGGGGGGCGGAGAATTTCCGCTTCTTCGCCGATCGCGCGCCTGAGGCCCGTGACGGCAAGGCTCTGCGCACCGACGGCCAGGTGAACGTGACGACGCGCGTGCCGATCGGCCCGGTCGGCATCATCACGCCGTGGAATACGCCCTTCATGCTGTCGACCTGGAAGATCGCGCCGGCCCTTGCCGCCGGCTGCACCATCGTCCACAAGCCGGCCGAATTCTCGCCGCTGACGGCCCGCCTGCTCGTCGAGATCGCCGAAGAGGCCGGCCTGCCCAAGGGTGTGTGGAACCTCGTCAACGGCTTCGGCGAGGACGCCGGCAAGGCGCTGACCGAACATCCGCTGATCAAGGCGATCGGCTTCGTCGGCGAGAGCCGTACCGGCTCGATGATCATGAAACAGGGCGCCGACACGCTGAAGCGCGTGCATTTCGAACTCGGCGGCAAGAACCCGGTCGTCGTCTTTGCCGATGCCGATCTCGAGCGCGCCGCCGACGCTGCCGTCTTCATGATCTATTCGTTGAACGGCGAGCGCTGCACCTCGTCCTCGCGCCTGCTGGTCGAAGACAGCGTCTATGACAGGTTCACCGCGCTCGTCGCCGAAAAGGCAAGGCGCATCAAGGTCGGCCACCCCCTCGACCCGGAGACGGTGATCGGACCGCTTATCCATCCCGTGCACGAAAAGAAGGTGCTGGAATATATCGCGATCGGCCGCTCGGAGGGCGCGACGCTTGCCGCCGGCGGCGAGAAGTTCGATGGCCCGGGCGGCGGCTGCTACGTCTCCCCCACCCTCTTTACCGGCGCCAACAACGGGATGCGCATCGCTCAGGAGGAAATTTTCGGGCCGGTGCTGACAGCCATTCCCTTCAAGGACGAAGCCGATGCGCTGGCGCTCGCCAACGACGTCCAGTACGGGCTGACCGGCTATCTCTGGACCTCCGACGTCACCCGCGCCTTCCGTTTCACCGACCATCTCGATGCCGGGATGATCTGGGTGAACTCGGAAAACGTCCGCCATCTACCGACGCCTTTCGGCGGCGTCAAGAATTCCGGCATCGGCCGCGACGGCGGCGACTGGTCCTTCGATTTCTACATGGAAACCAAGAACGTCGCCTTCGCCACCAAGCCGCACGCCATTCAGAAACTCGGCGGCTGAGCCGCCACTACACATAAGTACGCATTTAGAGGAGGAACCCATGCCCCTGCCGACACCCAATCTCTATCCGCCGTTCAACATCGTGCGCCTCAGCCATGTCGAACTCGGCGTCGCCGATCTCGCCAAGTCCCGCGCCTTTTACGTCGACACGCTCGGCCTGCAGGTGACGGATGAAACCGCCGATACGATCTATCTCCGAGCGCTCGAAGAGCGCGGCCATCATTGCATCGTGCTCAAGAAATCCGCCAAAGCCGAAGCCCGCGACCTCGGCTTCAAGGTCTTCGTCGAGGAGGATCTCGACAAGGCTGCCCATTTCTTCAAGGGCAAGGACCTGCCTGTGGAATGGGTCGAGCGCCCCTACCAGGCGCGTACCTTCCGCACCCGCGATCCCCACGGCATTCCGCTCGAATTTTATTCGAAGATGGACCGCCTGCCGCCGATTCATCAGAAGTATGCGCTCTACAAGGGCGTCAAGCCGCTGCGCATCGACCACTTCAACTGCTTCTCGCCGAATGTCGACGAGAGCGTCGCCTTCTATAACGAGCTCGGTTTCCGCGTCACCGAATATACCGAGGATGCCGAGACCGGCCGTCTCTGGGCCGCCTGGACGCACCGCAAGGGCGGCGTGCACGACATCGCCTTCACCAACGGCCGCGGCCCGCGCCTGCACCACACCGCCTTCTGGGTGCCGACGCCGCTCAACATCATCGACCTGCTCGACCTGATGGCGACCACCGGCTGGGTCGCCAACATCGAGCGCGGCCCGGGGCGCCACGGCATCTCCAACGCCTTCTTCCTCTATATCCTCGATCCCGACGGCCACCGCATCGAAATCTACTGCTCGGACTATCAGACGGTCGATCCCGATCTGGAGCCGATCAAGTGGGACCTCAAGGATCCGCAGCGCCAGACACTTTGGGGCGCACCGGCTCCCAAATCCTGGTTCGAACATGGTAGCCTGTTTGCCGGCGCCGATGTGGTCGAGCCTGATTTGAAGGCACAGCCGATCATCGCGCCTTGAACGTTTACCCCGAGAGCGGGCGAAATCGCCCGCTTTTCAACGTTGGCGAGGATAGAGTCATGGAATTGAAGGACGCAGCATTGTTCCGGCAGGCCGCATTGGTCGGCGGCGAGTGGATCGAGGCCGGGGACAATGCGATCGCGGTGGATAATCCGGCGACCGGCGCGACTATCGGCCGCGTTCCCAATCTGGGAGCAGCCGAGACGAAGGCGGCGATTGCCGCGGCCGAGGTTGCCCAGAAGGAATGGGCCGCCCGCACCGCCAAGGAGCGCTCGGTCATCCTGCGGCGCTGGTTCGAGCTGATGATGGCGAACCAGGACGATCTCGGCCGCATCCTGACGGCTGAGCAGGGCAAGCCGCTAGCTGAAGCCAAGGGCGAAATTGCCTATGGCGCGAGCTTCATCGAATGGTTTGCCGAGGAGGCGCGGCGCGTCTACGGCGACATCGTTCCCGGCCATCAGAAGGATAAGCGTATTCTGGTGATGAAGCAGCCGATCGGCGTCGTTGCCGCCATCACCCCGTGGAATTTCCCCAATGCGATGATCACTCGCAAGGCCGGACCGGCCTTTGCCGCCGGCTGCGCCATGGTGTTGAAGCCAGCCTCGCAGACGCCGTTTTCGGCGATCGCCATCGCTATCCTCGCCGAGCGCGCCGGCTTCCCCAAGGGTCTGTTCAGCGTGCTCACAGGTTCGGCGCGCGCCATCGGCGGCGAGATGACCGCAAGCCCCGTCGTGCGCAAGCTGACTTTCACCGGCTCCACTGAAGTCGGCGCCGAGCTTTACAAGCAGAGCGCCCCGACCATCAAGAAGCTCGGACTGGAGCTTGGCGGCAATGCACCCTTCATCGTCTTCGACGACGCCGACCTCGATGCGGCGGTCGAAGGCGCGCTGATCGCCAAATTCCGCAACAACGGCCAGACCTGCGTCTGCGCCAACCGCCTCTATGTGCAGGAAGGCGTCTATGATGCCTTTGCCGAGAAGCTGTCGAAGGCGGTCGGCGCGCTGAAGACCGGCAACGGCTTCGACGAAGGCATCAATCTCGGCCCGCTGATCGACGAGTCTGCCCTTGCCAAGGTCGAGGAGCATGTCGCCGATGCGCTGTCCAAGGGCGGCCGGGTCGTTGCCGGCGGCCACCGCCACCCACTCGGCGGACGCTTTTATGAGGCGACAGTGCTCGCCGACGTCACCCCTGCCATGGCTGTGGCGAAGGAAGAGACGTTTGGACCCGTGGCGCCACTCTTCCGCTTCAAGGACGAAACAGATGTGATCGCCCAGGCCAACGACACCGAGTTCGGCCTTGCCTCCTATTTCTACGCCAAGGATCTTGCCCGGGTCTTCCGGGTCGCCGAAGCGCTGGAATACGGCATGGTCGGCGTCAATACCGGGCTGATCTCGACGGCCGAAGCCCCCTTCGGCGGCGTCAAGCTCTCCGGTCTCGGCCGCGAAGGCTCGAAATACGGCATCGAGGAATTCACCGAAATCAAATATGTCTGCCTCGGCGGTATTGCCTGAGGCCAAGAGAAGGCCCGAGACAAGCATGACCCATCCACGATTCCTGTCCTTTTCCAGAAGCGGCCGTCATGGCTATGGGCTTGCCGTCGAGGGCGGCGTCATCGACCTGTCGGCTCGCCACGGCGCAAGCTGGGCGAGCCTTCGCGAGCTGATCGAGGCGGGCCGCCTCGTTCAGCTCGCCGAGGAGAGCAGATCATTGCAGCCGGATTTCGCGCTCGACGATATCCGCTTCGAGATTCCCATTCCGTCACCGGAAAAGATCATCTGCGTCGGGGTCAATTTCCCCGACCGCAACGAGGAATATAAGGACGGCCAGGCAGCACCCTCCAACCCCTCGCTCTTCATCCGTTTTCCCCGCTCCTTCACCGGCCACGGCGAAGCGCTGATCCGGCCGCCGGAAAGCCCGCAGCTCGATTATGAGGGCGAGATCGTCATCGTCATCGGCAAGGGCGGCCGACGGATCGCCGAGGCGGATGCCCTCTCCCACATCGCCGCCCTGTCGCTCTGCAATGAAGGCACGATCCGCGACTGGGTGCGTCATGCGAAATTCAACGTCACCCAGGGCAAAAATTTCGATCGCACCGGCGCGATCGGCCCCTGGCTGATCCCCTTCACCGACGACGCCCAGCTCGAGGACATCAAGCTCGAAACCCGCGTCAACGGCGAGGTGCGCCAGAGCGACCGCACCAGCCGGATGATCTTCTCCTTCCGCAAGATCATCAATTATATCTCCACCTTCACCACGCTGGTTCCCGGGGACGTCATCGTCACCGGCACGCCGACGGGCGCCGGCGCCCGCTTCGATCCGCCGATCTGGCTGAAACCCGGCGACGTTGTCGAGGTCGAGGCCGATGGTCTCGGCATCCTGAAGAACACGATCGCCGACGAGGTGTTCTGATGCTGACGTCAAATGAGATCGAGCAGGCCGCGCACAAACTTGACGAGGCCGAGCGGACGCGTGTCCAGACCGGGCTTCTATCGCTGAAGCATCCTGAAATGACGATGGACGACGCCTATGCCGTCCAGAGCGCCTGGGTGAAGAAGAAGATCGCCGGCGGCCGCAAGCCGATCGGCTGGAAGATCGGGCTGACGTCGAAGGCGATGCAATATGCGCTCAATATCGATATCCCCGATTCCGGCGTGCTGTTCGATGACATGGTGTTCGAAGACGGCGCTACCGTGCCTGCCGACCGTTTCATCCAGCCGCGCATCGAGGCCGAAATCGCCTTCGTCATGAAGGCGCCGCTGCGCGGGCCAGGCATCTCGATCTTCGACGTGCTAAACGCCACCGACTACGTCACCCCGGCGCTCGAAATCCTCGATACCCGCATCCTGCGCGTCGATCCGGAGACGAAGAAGCCGCGCACGATCGTCGACACCATCTCCGACAATGCCGCCAATGCCGGTATCGTCACCGGCGGCCGCGCCGTGCAGCCGGGTGAGATCGACATGCGCTGGATGGGCGCGATCGTCAGCCGCAATGCGGAAGTCGAAGAGACGGGGCTTGGGGCCGGTGTCCTCAACCAGCCTGCCCGCGGCGTCGCCTGGCTCGCCAACCGGCTGGCGCAATATGGCGATGGCATCGAGGCTGGACAGATCGTGCTGGCTGGTTCATTCATCCGTCCGATCGAGGCGCGGCACGGCGACACCATCCATGCCGATTTCGGCCCTTACGGCTCGGTCAGCCTCTATTTTGCATGAAGGAGTGAAACATGCCGGCGCCCAGGAACCTCTTCAAGCAAGCCCTGAAAGAGGGGCGGGCCCAGATCGGCCTCTGGCAGGCGCTCGCCAGCCCCTATACGGTCGAAATCTCAGCCGGCGCCGGTTACGACTGGCTGCTGCTCGATGCCGAGCATGCGCCGAACGACGTGCCGCTGCTCGCCTCGCAGCTGCAGGCGATGAAGGGATCGGCAAGCCATGCGGTGATCCGCCCGCCGGTCGGCGAGACCTGGATCATCAAGCAGATGCTCGATATCGGCGCGCAGACGCTGCTCATTCCGATGGTCGACAGCAAGGAGATGGCCGAAGCCATGGTCCGCGCCGTGCGTTATCCCCCGCAGGGCGTGCGCGGTGTCGGCGCCGCCCTAGCCCGCGCTTCCGATTTCAACCGCATTCCCGACTATCTCCAGACCGCCAATGACGAGATCTGCCTGCTCCTGCAGGTGGAAAGCCGGGCGGGGCTAGCCGCGCTCGATGCGATCGCGACGACCGAGGGCGTCGACGGCGTCTTCATCGGCCCGTCCGATCTTGCCGCCGACATGGGCTATCTCGGCAGGCCGGGTGCGCCTGAGGTGCAGGCGGAAGTCGAAAAGGCGCTTGCCAGGATCCAGTCGCACGGCAAGGCCGCCGGCATCCTGATCGGCGATCTCGCCCTCTCCAAGCGCTACCTCGAACTCGGCGCCACCTTCGTCGCGATCGGCAACGACGTCATGCTGCTGGCCAATGCCACGGCCAAGCTGCTCGAGGACTTCCACAAGGCCGAACCGGCCAGACCGGCGGGCGACGTGAAGGTTTACTGACCTCCCGCATCCCGCAGTGTTTGCACGCTCAGTCAAAACGAACTGCACAGCTGGACAGGACGCCTCCCCGCCTTTCGACCATGATGATCGAAAGGCTCAGGAGGAAGAGATATGCGTTTCAGCAACAAGACGGCGCTGATCACCGGCGGCGGCACGGGCATCGGCGCTGCCGTCGCCCGGCGCATCCGTAGGGAAGGCGGCAATGTCGTGCTCGTCGGGCGACGCCCCGAGCCGCTTCGCACTGTTGCCGATGAGATCGGCGCCACCGTCATTGCCGCCGATGCGGCCGATGGCGCTGCGATGCGGGCCGCGCTCGAAATTGTCGTCGAGACCTTCGGCGGGCTCGATGTGCTGATTGCCAATGCCGGCGGCCATGGTGTCGGGCCGACGATCAGCATGTCCGATGAAACCTGGAATCTCGCCACCCGGCTCAACCTCAACACCGCCTTCGTCAGCGCCCGCGAATCCCTGCCGCACCTGATCCGCAGCAAGGGCAATATCGTCGTGCTCGCCTCGATCGCCGGGCTGTTCGCCGGGCCGGATGCAGCGGGTTACGTCACCATGAAACATGGCTGCATCGGCCTTGCGAAGTCATTGGCGCGCGACTACGGCCGCAAGGGCGTGCGCACCAACACGGTCTGCCCGGGATGGGTGACGACTGACATGGCCGATGAGCAGATGCAGGTGATCGTCGAGAAGTTCCAGCTGAAGAGCGTCGAAGAAGCCTATGCGCTCGTCACCAAGGACGTACCGCTTGGCCGCCCGGCGAGCGCCGAAGATGTCGCCAACGCCGTCTGCTTCCTGGCCTCGCCGGAGGCTTCGATGATCAACGGCGCGATCCTGACCGTGGACGGCGGCGCCGGCACGGTCGACCTGCCGACGCTTGCTTTCGCAGAATGACAGGAGGAGAGCACGATGAACGAAAATCCGAAGGATTGGAAAACCTACGACGAATTCGCCTATGGCATCGACACCAACCGCCTGCCGGCGAGCGATGCGCTGGCCGGTTCTTCCTACAGGATCGGCTTCGATGACGGCCGTATGCTCGACCTAGCCATCGGCAAAGGTGAGGCCGAATGGTCGGACGGCAAGGAAAGCGCCACCGACAAGGTTGAGGTGATCGAGGTCGCGCCGAACACCTATTTCATCGAGATCGTTTTTGCCGGCCGGCCGAGAGAGGCCGAAACGCTGATCGTCAACGTCGCCAGTCGCCGAGCGCTTTCGATCTATTCGATCGTCCGAGATGCGAAAGATGCCGCCGGAGAACCTCAGGTGGCGCAGATCTTCCGGCCTGGTATCGTCGAGGGCGGCACTGCGAGCGGACCGGAGCCGGCGGAAAGCCGCGATCTCATCGGGCTCAGGGCGCATTTCACCTACAGCCCCAACCATGTCTATGAGCACACCTACCTCTCCTCGCAGCGTTATGCCTGGCAGTGCCTCGTCGGCGTCCAGCGCGGCCATGGCGACGTCGATCTGACGACCACCTACAAGTTCGACGAAAACCAATATGTCTTCACCTTCCGGGAGTTCAAAATTCCGGTCGCCTCCACCTTCTTCTACAATTTCGGCGACATGCGCTCGACCGGCAAATTCCTCGGCATCACCGGCGACGGGCGCATCCAGAACAGCTCGGCCGGCGCCTTCATCCGCAAGGCTTCGATGACCTATTACCTGCCGGGCCAGGAACCGGTGTGAAGGACAAATCCATGAAAAGAGCTTTCGACATCGTGAAGGCGCATTACGACGCCAACGATCGCCGCGATTTAAACGGAATGCTGGCCGACATCGCAGACGACTGCCGCTGGACCGAGATGGACGGCTTTCCCTGCGCCGGCACCTATGTCGGCCCGCAGGAGATCTTCAGGAATGTTTTCCAGGCGCTTGGCGAGACATTCGACGGCTATACCTTCACGCTGGAGCGCCTCCTCGATGCCGGCGACGACGTCATCGCCATCGGCGATTACAGCGGCACCCACCGTCAGACCGGCAAATCCTTCAAGGCCCGCGTCGTCCATGCCTGGCGTGTGGCGGACGGCAAGATCCGGCGCTTCGAGCAGTTCACCGATACGCTGCGCGTCGCGGAATCGATGCGATAAAATCCAGGTGGCCCGGCGGAAAGCTGGGCCACCTCAGGAAAGCGCAGCCTTGCGCCATTGCGAGGGCGAAACAGCGTAGCGAGAGCGGAAAGCCCGCGAAAAATGCGCGCTGGAGGAAAAGCCGAGCGCAAAGGCGATACCGGATATTTCGCCGCTGTGGCCGCCGGCCTCGCGCAGCCTCGCCGCAGCCAGCTGCAGCCGCAGGTCCCAGATATAATCCGACGGCGTCAGCCGCTCGGCCTCGAATGCGCGATAGACGTAGCGCACCGAACAGCCCATGCGCCGCGCGATCATGGCGACGGTAAGATCCGGCCGCGCGATATTGCCGGCGATGAACGCCTTGATGCGCGCCAGCAGGAGATCGAGGGGATCGGCGATCAGCCGCCGCGGCCGCCCCTCGCCGATCATGGTGCGAACGAGATCGATCATCGTCTGGCCGACGCTCGAGCGCCGCGCCTGGTCGAGATGGCCGATCTCCTGCATGGTCGATTCCATCAGCGACAGCAGAATGCCGCACATGCCGTCCTGCCCGGCATGCGCCGTGAAGGGTGCTGTCAGCCGCTCGATCGCGGCCTGCGGCAGCGCCTGCCGCGGCAGTTGCAGCAGCAACTGGCGGACCGGCGTGCTGTTGGTCAGGACATAGGGCCGGCGTGGGTCGTAGATGACGAGGGCATTGGCGGAAACCGGCGCCTCCATCCCGCTCTGTCCGATCGAGGCGCTGCCCTCGGTCTGCAGGATCAGCTTGATCGCATCGGGATCCTCAGGCCCCGCCGTCACCCGCTCGCCGAAGACGACATGCCGGTCGGCTTCCAGCCGCGTCAGCCGGCATGCTCCAAGCATAGCCGAGAGCATTGCGCTCCTTTCCTCGTCGGCGGTACCGAAATCCAGCCTGACATTGCCGAACAGCGTGCGGGCAAGCCCTGCGAACTCCCGGCCTCGAGCCGTCTCGACATGGCGGTGATCGGCGGCAAAACGCATGACGGTCTCCTCGCCTCAGCTCGCCAGATAGGCGCCATGAAGAATGTCCGGCTGCGCTTTCAGCGTGGCGGCGGGGCCGTCGAAGACGAGGCGGCCGCGCTCCAGCACGAGAGCCTTGTCGGCAAGGTCAAGCGCGAGATTGGCGAATTGCTCGATCAACAGCACACCGATGCCGCCGGCGGCGGCGATCTTCAGCGCCTCGGCCAGACGCTTGACCACCGCAGGCGCAAGGCCGAGCGAAAGCTCGTCGACGATCATGAAGCGCGGCTTTGCGACGAAAGCCTGCGCCATCGCCACCATCTGCTTCTGGCCGCCCGAGAGATCCGATGCCGGTTGGCGCCGGCGCTCGGCAAGCTCGGGGAATATCTCATAGGCGCGCTCCAGCCCTTGCCGGCGCGCAGCCTGCGACGGATCGAGCGCGGCGACGAGGATATTGTCCTCCACGGACAGTTGCCCCAGCACGCGATGCCCTTCCGGAACGAGCGCAAGGCCCGCGCGGCGGATGCGGTCGGGCGCAAATCCTTCGAGCGCGATGTCTCCCAGGCGCACCGCCCCGCCGCGCGGCAGAACGCCCGCCATGGCCATGACCGTGCTCGACTTGCCGGCCCCGTTGGCACCGAGCAGGGTCGTCACCTTGCCGGCCGCGACTGAAAAGGAGATATCGTGAATGACGCGTTTGCCGCCGCGTTCGACGACGAGGTTTTCGACGCTGACCTCGGAAATCCCGCTCATTTCAGAACTCTCCCAGATAGGCGCGCCGCACGTTCGGATCGGCAAGCACGGTCTGCGTCGGGCCGAGCGCCAGCAGCTTGCCGTAGTCGAGCACCATGGTTTCGCTGCACATGGAGCGAATGAGCTCGACGTCGTGATCGATGACCAGAACCTGCGCGCGGAATTCGGCCGGGATGCGCAGCACCAGCTCGCGGAACGCCTTTCCCTCCTCCTCGGTCAGGCCGGCGGCCGGTTCGTCCAGCAGGATCAGTTTCGGCTTGCCGACGACGCATTTCGCCAGCTCGACCAGGCGGCGCTGAAAGAGATTGAGCGATTGCCCCAGCCGGTCGGCGGCCGCACTGAGACCGACGAAGGAAAGCGCCGCCTCAACCGCTTCGGAGCGATCCGCCGCGCCGACGACGTGATCGGCGATCGCCGCGATATTGCCGGCAACGGTCAGGTCTTCGACCACCTGCTCGGTCTGGAACGAGCGGCGCAGGCCGGCGCGCACGCGCTGCAGCGGCGACATCGGCAACAGCGCCTCAGCGCCGAGCGATACCCGCCCCTGAACCGGCCTGACGAAGCCGGAAAGCACGTTGAGCAGCGTCGTCTTGCCGGCGCCGTTCGGGCCTATCAGCCCTGCGACCGGCGCCGTCAGGACGGCGCTGAGTTCGTTGATCGGCCTGACGCCGCCGAACTGGACGACGAGATTGTCGATGGTAATCATCGTCCCTTCCCCTTCGATAGGCTGCCGTTCAGACGGGCGATCAACGCCGCGATCTGGCCGGCGATGCCGGCTGGCGCTGTCGCCAGCGCATGGAACAGCGCGATGCCGAAAATGCCGATCGTGACGTAGCCGTCGATGCCGAGATCGGTGAGCAGCGCCGGCACCGCCCGCAGCAGCAGGCCGGCGATCAGCGCGCCGTACCAGTTGAAGACACCGCCGACGATGGCGAGCGCGAAGAGGTTGAGGCTCTCGAATGCACCGAAGGCGCGCCCGTCGAGCTGGCCGACATTGCCGGCCAGCAGCCCGCCGGCAAGGCCGGCGAGCAGCCCACTGAGGGCAAAGGCCCAGGCCTTGTAGACCAGCACGTTGACGCCGCTCGCGACCGCGACGGTCTCGCCCTTGCGGATCAGCGCCCAGGCCCTGCCGGGACGCGCGAGCTTATGCCATTGCGCGATCGAAAGGCCGATTGCTGCCGCCACGCAGACATAGAGGAAATAGGCAACCTCGCCGTCGGCCACCACAGGTCTTGCCAGCATCTCGCGGCCCGAACCGTCGGCCCGGCCGAGAAAACCGGGGCCGCCATCGGGAAAACCCCAGGCGCTGATGACGATCTGGAAGGCGCCCGCAAGCATGAGGGTGACGAGCGCGAGGTAAAGACCGCGCAGCCTGAGCGCCGGCACGCCGAAGGCGAGCCCGACCGCGGAGGCGACGATGCCGCCGGCAAGCAGGCTCACTTCGAAGGGCGGATGGAAGGCATGGCCGATGCGCAGCGTCACCCAGCCGCCGACGCCGACGAGGGCGAACTGGCAGAGCGAAACCAGGCCGAGCTGGCCGTAGAGAATGGCAAGGCCGGCCACCGACAATGACAGCGCGACCGCCGAGGTTGCCGCCGAAAGCCAGAAGGAGTTGGCGAAAAAGGCGACGGCGGCTGCGAAGATCGCCATCGCGGCGGGCACATGCAAGAGCTGCTTCGGCAGGCGCATCATCGGCGGGCCTTCGGCGTTGGAGGCGATCGTTTGCGGCTGAAGGCTCATCGGTCTTTCAACGCGGCTTTCGCCGTGCCTCCCAGGATCGTGACGGCGGCGAGCGCGATGATGAAGGGTGCGGCCGCGCGATAGGGCGATATCCAGGCAAGGGGCGTCAGCGCCGCCTCGGCAATGCCGATCAGGATGCCGGCGGCGGCCGTTTCCCAGAGCGAGCGCAACTGGCCGAGGATCGCCGCGGCAATGGCCGGGATGACCAGCAGCGTCAGGAAGGTGCCCTGCAGCCGCACGAGATCGGCAAGCAGCAGCCCGGCAAGGCCGGAGAAGATGCCTGTGATGATCCAGGCCGCTGTCTCGGTATGGAGGACGCGCACGCCGAGCACGGCGCTGAGATCGCGGTCATTGGCCAGCGCGCGCATGTCGAGGCCAAGCCGCGTGCGGGAAAGCAGCAAGGTGATCGCGACGACCATGGCGACGGCGAGAAGAAGGGCGATGATGCGGGTATAGGTCAGGCGCACGGCAAAGAGCGACACGAACATCTGGTCGGTCGGAAACTGCAGGCGGCGCGGAAGCTCGCCCCAGACGACACCCATGACGGCGATCAGCACGAGCGCCGGCGCCAGTGTGCCGACGGCGCGCACGACGGTATCGCGATGCGACAGCATCGGCGCGAAGATCCGGCCATAGAGAAAACTGATCGCCGTCGAGACGGCAACGGCGGCAAGAATGGCGACGGCGAGCGGCATTTTCCACTCGAGCAGCTGCCAGGCGCAATGCGCGCCGATCGCGCCGAAGGCGCCGAAAGCGAAATTGAGAACGCCGGTTGCCCGAAACAGCACGACGAGGCCGACGCCCGACAAGGCATAGACGGCGCCGATTCCAAGCCCCGATATGACGAAAGGAAGAATGTTCATAAGCCGATCCTCTAGAACTTGCCCGGCTCCGCAGCGTAACGGCCGCGGAGCCGATGGCAGTCGCAGGCTCAGTTGAGACCAGCGGATTTTTCGAAGGCGCGGACGTCCTTCAGCTCGGGATCCGGTGACGGCGCGCAATCGGAGACGACTTTCCACTTGCCGCCCTCGCTGACCGCCATGCGCGTCGTCGAATTGGCGTTGTGGCGGGCCTGGCCGTCGCCGAAGTACCAGGGGGCGCAGAAGATATCGCTCTTGAAGCTCTTGATCCCCCGCACAGCGGCCGATGCGGTTTCGCGGTTGATATTGGCGGGATCGAGCGTCATCAGCGCCGTTTCGGCGATCCGTGCTGCGAGATAGCCGGCCTGGGCGAAGGTATCGCGCGGATCGGATTTCTGGCCGTACTGATCCATGACGGCGAGCCAGTTCTGATTATCCGGCGTCGTCGCCTCGAGATCGTTGAACTCCATGTTGACGATGAAATTGCCGTCCCAGCCGGCGCCGATCGTGCCGGGCACGGAGAGATCATAGGCAGAGGCGGCGCTCAGGAACTTGATGCTCTGGTTCAGCCCCTGCTCCTCGGCGGCGGTCAGCAGCGGCACCGTTACGCCCTTGGGCAGGCCGAGGATGACAACGTCGGGCTTGGAAGCCGCCGCCTGCAGGATGGTCGACGTGGAATCGGCGGTGCCGGGATCCATCAGGATCGTCTCGGCCTTCAGGCCCTTTTCCTTGGCGAGCTGGATGATCCCGTCGCAGGACCAGGTGCCGACGTTCGGGATGTTCGGGCCGATGCAGACCACCGACTTCGCGTTCAGATGATCGAGTGCATAACCCATGGCGCCGAGCATCGAGACGCGCGGACCGGCATTGGTGGGCGCGTAATTTGCCGCGAAGAAGCATTCGCGAGGAACGCCGACGCCGGCGACGACGAGAATGCCTGACTTCTTGTAGAAATCGGCATTGGCGCCGCATTCGACGAAGCTCGAATTGCCGACCATCAGCACGGCCTTCTCGTCATTGACGAGTTTGGCCGCGAGCTGTGCTGCGGTCTCGGGGTTCCACTGGTCGTCCTCGACCAGATATTCGACCGGGCGCCCCTTGATGCCGCCATTGGCGTTCAGGCAGTCGAAATAGGCCTTGGCGGCCCGGGTCGAATTCGAGAAATCGTCCGGCCCGGTTTTGCCGGTGATGGCGCCGATCACGATCGGTTCGCCGGTCGCCGGCTTGCCGCTATTGTCGCCGCAGGATGCGGCGGCATGGGCGCTGAACGCCGAAACGAGCGTCAGCAACAGGCCGATTGCCAGCCCTTTTGGATTGATAGGCATTGTCTCCTCCAGTTGTTGCCCCGCTCCCCACGGGGTAGTGCGATCGCGATGCCGGGCTCAGCCGGAAATCGCCTTTCCTGTCATGAATGCTGCGGCCTTTGCCGCGATCATCATCGTCGGCGCGTTGGTGTTGCCCGAGACCAGCGTCGGCATCACCGAGGCGTCGCAGATACGCAGCCCCTCGACGCCGCGCACCTTGAGGTCGGGTCCGACGACGGCCATGCGATCGTCGGCGCGGCCCATGCGGGCCGTTCCCGCCGGATGAAACACGGTTTTGGCCGACTGCCTGATGTAATCGCGGAGCGCCTCCGGATCCTTTTCGATGCCGGGCTTCGGCAGCACGCGGCGCTTGACCAGTTTGGCAAGCGCCGGCGCATCGAGGATGCGGATCGCCGTCTCGACGCCGCGCGCCAGGGTTTCGATATCGGCGGGATCGGAGAGCAGGTTGGCGTTGAAATCCGTCTGCTCCCTGGGGTCGGCGCTCTTCAGCCTGATCCAGCCGCGCGACCGCGGCCTGAGGTAACAAGGCCCGATGCTGAGGCCGTGACCTGGTTCAGGTTCGCGATCGACGAAGCCGATCAGCACGGGCAGCACATGGAACTGCACATCCGGCTGACCGGTGCCCGAAGTATCGACGAAGCCGCCGCATTCGACGACATTGGACGACAGCAGCCCGCGATGCGATGTGAGGTACCGCAGCATGTGGCCGGCAGCGCGCAGGCCCTTGTCATGGCCGAGGATCGAGATCGGCTCGTGCGTTTCGCCCTGCACCGGCACCTCGAGATGATCCTGATAGTTGGCGCCGACACCAGGCAGGTCGGCGACGACCTTGATGCCGAGCGAAGCAAGATGCGCGCCGTCGCCGATACCGGACAATTGCAGGATCTTCGGTGTGGCGATGGCGCCCGATGTGAGCGCGATTTCGCGCGACGCCTTGAAGGTCGTGCCGTCGAGCAGTTCGACGCCGGCCGCCCTCTGCCCCTCGAACAGGACGCGCGCCACCTTGCGCTCCGTCAGCACGGTGAGGTTCGGTCGCTTCTCCGCTTCGCGCAGGAAAGCCTGGGCCGAACTCCAGCGCCGGCCGCCATGGGTGGTGCTCTGATAGAAGCCGACACCCGCCTGATCGGCGCCGTTGAAATCGTCATTGTGGGGAATGCCGATTTCGGTCGCCGCCTTGACGAAGGCCTCGCTCAGCGGATGCCGGTGGCGCGGATCGGAGACGTGCAGGTCGCCCTTTCTGCCATGGAACTGGCCGTTCAGCCGCTCGTTGCTTTCCAGCGAGCGGAAGGCCGGAAGCACGTCGTCATAGGACCAGCCCTGGCAGCCCATCTGCGACCAGGTGTCGTAGTCGTTGCGATGGCCGCGAATATAGATCATCGCATTGACCGAGCTGCCGCCGCCAAGCACATTGCCCTGCGGCACGATGCTCGGCCGGCCGTTCAGCCCCTTGTCGGGGTTCGATGCATAGGGATGGATATCGATCCCCTTGCCCAGCACCTTGAAGAAGGTGGCGGGGATATGGATCCACGGATCGGCGTCGCGGCGGCCGGACTCGATCAGGAGCACCTTGTGCGCCGGGTTTTCCGACAATCGGTTCGCCAGCACGCAGCCCGAGGATCCGCCTCCGACGATGATGTAATCGTAAGTCGTCATGGCTCAGCTCAATACCGTCTGGATCGTCGTGAATTCCTTCAGCCCTTCGGCGCCGAATTCGACGCCGATGCCGGATTGTTTGACGCCGCCGAAGGGCGCGTTGGGCTGGATCGCGCCGTGCTTGTTGATCCAGACGGAACCGCATTCGAGCTGCATCGCATAGCGCTTCGCCTTCTCGACATCGGCAGACCAGACCGAGCCGCCGAGGCCGGCCGGATTCTGGTTGGCGCGGGCGATCACCTCGTCGAGATCGCTGTAGCGGATGATCGGCAAAGCCGGGCCGAATTGCTCCTCGTCGACCAGCCGGACGCCGTGGTCGACATCGGCGACGAGCGTGATCGGGTAGAAATAGCCGGGCCGGTCCAGCGGCGCGCCGCCGGTCAGGATGCGGCCGCCCTGGGCGCGCGCATCGTCGACGAGATCGCGCACCTTGTTGAACTGCAATTCGTTCTGCACTGGGCCGAGGATGCTTGCCTCATCCAGGCCGTCGCCGACGGCGATCTTGCCGGTATAATCGGCAAGGGCGGCGCAGACCTCCTCATAGATGCTGTCATGCACATAGAGGCGTTTCAGCGCCGCGCAGGTCTGGCCGTTGTTGATGAAGGCGCCCCAGAACAGGCCCTCGACGATGCTTTTCGGATCGACGTCGGGCAGCACGATGCCGGCATCGTTGCCGCCGAGCTCCAGCGTCAGCCGCTTCAGGGTGGCCACCGCCGAGGCCATGATCTTCTTGCCGGTCTCGGTCGAGCCGGTGAAGGTCATCTTGGCGATACCGGGATGGGCGGAAAGCGCCGCACCAATGCTGTTTTCCCCGGTGATCACGTTGACGACGCCGGCCGGCAGCACATCATTGATGATCTCGACCAGGCGGATGGTCGAAAGCGGCGTCAGGGGCGACGGCTTGATGACGACGGTGTTGCCGGCCCGCACCGCCGGCATGATGTGCCAGCAGGCGATCATCACGGGCCAGTTCCACGGCGTGATCGAGCCGACGACGCCGATCGGCTTGCGGTGCAGCTCGACGCGGCCCTCATTGTCGTCCTGCAGGATTTCGACCGGCAGGTCGAGTTCGGCCGTATGCCGCGTCCAGGCGAGCGCGCCGCCGATTTCGAAGCGTGAGCCGAGGCCGTTGAGCGGTTTTCCCTGCTCCCGGGTCAGGATCTGCGCCAGTTCTTCGGCGTGCTCGCTGATCTTTTCCGCTATGGCCCGGCAGGACGCTGCTCGCTCCTCATTCGACGTCCGCGACCAGCTTTTGAAAGCTGCTGCTGCGGCGGCGACGGCCTGGTCGAGATCGGCTTCCCCGGCGAGCGGCATGTAACCGACGATTTCGCCGTTCGACGGATTTGTGACCGGCGCATGTTGGCTCGTGGCGACGGTTTCGCCACCGATGAGCAGGGTAGACTGCTTCACGATATTCTCCTCCCGTGACATTAGAGCGCCGTGTGTCCTTTCGGACGCACAAAGGACGCTCTAACATCTTGAATCTACGCATCGTGCTTTCCGAAAATCGATTCCGATTTTCGGGCCGATGCGGTAGGGAGACTATGACTTTCGCTGGAAAAAGCGTCTTGGGGAGAAACGCGCCTCGCCTTGGACGGAAGCGCAAATTGCGCTTCAGACCATCTTTGGCACCGGTTCGCCGGCGCGAAGCAGCTCGCTCGGCGCGCAATCGAACAGCTCCTTGAAGCTGCGGTTGAAATAGGAAATATCGTTGAAGCCGGCGGAATAGGCGACTTCGGCGATCGTTCCGGCGTTGCGCTGCTCCTTGAGCTGCTCGATCTTTTCGCGTGCGAAGCGCAGGCGCTTGTCGCGGATGACGGTGGTGCAGGTCATGCCCAATCCCTGGAAATCCTGCTGCAGCGTGCGGATCGATACGCCGAGCCTCGTCGCCAGCCATTTGGCGCTGAGATCGCTCTCGGTCAGGTGCTTGTCGATCAGAATGTCGACCATCTGCATGCGCCGGCCCGCACTGTCATGCAACGAATTCAGGCTTGCCGTCTGGATGTCGGTCGACAGAAACGCCTGGCGCGTCGTGTCGAACATCAGCTGGCGCAGATGCGGCGAGGCTGACTCGCTTTCCGGCGTCGTCATCATCTTGGTGATCAGCGCACGCAGCATCATCGCCATCGGATCGCTCGCGACAAGCTTGCGGGCCACGTCGAAATCCACCTTGCTGCCCGAATACATCAATTGTCGCGGCAAATGCAGGGACAGGTGATTGGAGAAATGGCCGCGGAAATAGAAGGTGGTCGGCCGCGTCGAATCGACCAGAATGCATTCGCCGACGTCGAGGATGTTCTGCTGGCCGGAATGCTCAACCCCGCAGGCACCCTCGAGTTGCAGGATCAGGAACAGATGTTCGTGGGCATCCCGGCGGATATCATCCCAGTCGCGGTGGACGTAATCGAGATCGTTGGAGACCTGAGCGAATTCCATGCCGCAGACGTCGATGCGGCTTGCCGTGCCGATCACCTTGTCGCCGCGTTGCATCGTGTGTGCGTTGAAATTTCCGCAGATGTTATGAAGATCGTCCGCCCATTGATCGTAAGGGGTCGGCGGCCAGGCGCGATCGACGAGGCTGCGGTTCTGCAACAGGTCCAACTCTGCCTCCCAACAGTGTCCACACCGCTGAAGACTGCTACAGGTCGGGTCGTCCGTCAATCATGTATTTAACACATTAATCAAGCGGCTTCGCACAAGGACGGAAAGCCATCACTCCTCACCGCTGGTCGCGCCTTCGAGCCTCAGCGCCGCCAGCTCGTCGAGCATGTCCAACAGTTGCTCAACTCGCTGCGCCCCGAAGCGTGTGCCGATATCGGCATAGACCTTCAGGCTCTCCGGCATGACTTCGTCGACCATTGCTCGCCCCGTGGGCGTAATCCGCAGCAGCACCCGCCGACCGTCCGCCTTGTCCTTATGTTTGGTGATGAAGCCGCGCTCCTCAAGTGAGCGGATCATGCGCGTCAGGCTCGGCGCCAGGATCGAGGCCTTGTCCGCCACTTCGCTTGCATCGAGCGTTCCCGCTTCGGACAGAACACGGATCACCCGCCACTGCTGCTCGGTGACGTCGTGCGCCGCCAGGATCGGCCGGAAATGGCTCATCACCGCTTCGCGCGCACGCAGAAGCCCGATCGCGAGCGACCGCGGGCGCTCTTGCGATGAACCCGGCAATGACGGCATCTCTCGTTTTTCCTGCTGTCCATTCTTCATCGGGGTCCGATCGTGCAGTGAATTGAATACCGGCTTTTCGCGACCTTGAGCTGCCGCGGAAAATCGCAAGACAGCTAGTTAACACAGCAACGACCAATCACAAGCCCAGCCTCTCGATCGACCGACAAAGCCTATGAGCATTGTGGGCGGTCGCCGGTCTTTTGCAGAGCAAACGCCGACGGCGTACCTTCGCTTCGACGATACCCCTTTCGCAAGTTCATTCAGGCGCTATGGTGTTGGAAAAACAAGGGCGAGCATGGGACAAGATACAAGCCACCTTCAGGAGCGGATGACGATTGTCGGTGATCTCAAGGCTGCGTCCTTTATCCCCTGGATCCGGCGTCATGCCGCCAAGCTCGGGCTCGCGCACACCATATCTCATGCGAGTGCAATGCGGATAGAACTCGAGCTTTCAGGACCGGAGGATTTGATCGACATGATGGAGGTGGGGTGCTCACTGGGGCCGATTGACGTATGGGTCGAGAGCATAGAACGCACTGCGATGATCGGCAAAACCGCCTGACACCCAATGCGGTTTTTGCGATGTGCATATTATTTAACCATTGTTGCCAATGCGAAAAAACTATGCAAACGTGAGGCCTTGAGCGTATCGTTCTACAAAACGTAGTATGGTTCAGGAAGTCTAGTCATGCCATCCGATCCGACCGGCTTTTGGACGCCAGTCGCCCTTTCCCGGGATCTGCCAGCCGCAACCGTCATCCCCGCCCGGACGGCATCTGGATCGATTGCTCTGTGGCGCAGCGCTTCGGGGCGTATATCGGCATCGGCGGATCGCTGTCCGCACCGCGGCATGCGTTTATCTCATGGTTTCGTGCGCGGCGAGGCACTTTCGTGCATCTATCACGGCTGGAGCTATGGCCAGGCCGGAAACTGTCTGCGCATTCCCGCCCATCCGGGGCTGGCGCCGCCGGAGACCATCCGTGTCGCCACCCATGAAGTCGAGGAAGCGGGCAGCGTGATCTGGGTGGCCGTCGGCACGCCCGCTTCGAAGCCGCCAAGGCTCGACGGCCTCATTCCCCTGCGCTCGCTGACGGCGTTTGCAGGCACTGCCGCGATCGAGGCGGCAGCCGGCGCGAAGGCGAACCCTGACGGTCTTGTCGAGATCGACGCATCCACCGGCACTCTCTGGCTGCTGTTATCTGTCCAGGAAGAGGGGCAGACGCTGATCCATGTGCTGCTAAAGGATAATGTCGGCCCTGCCGCGGCCATCGGCGCTTCGCGGGCTGCCGAAAGTCTGCGCCGCCGGGCCGAGGATCTTCAGAAAAAGGAGATCGCGCAATGACCAAGCAGGCGATGATTGACGAATGGTATCCGGTCGGGCTCTTCAGTCAGCTCGACAGCGCCGGTCGCAAGACGGCGCTGATGGGAGAGCCGATCGACGTGGCGCGCGACGCCGATGGCAATGCGCGGGTCACGGGCGGCGACGGCCGCGTTCTGCCGGTGCGCGTACGCTACGGCCATGTCTGGTCTTCGCTCGGCGAGCCGAAGAAGGAAGTTTTCCCGATCCCCGAGGCCGACCAGCCCGGCCGCCGTTTCGTCGATGTCGGCGTGGTGCGGGTGCGCTGCTCGCCCCTGCGCGCCGTCGAGAACTTCCTCGACATCGCCCATTTCCCCTTCGTCCACACCGACATCCTCGGCGCTGAGCCGCACACCGAGGTTCAGAATTACAAGGTCGAGATCCGCGAGGAAGAAGACGAGGTCTGGGCAACGCAGGTAAAATTCTACCAGCCACAGGCCGCCAAATCGGCAAGCGGCGGGATCACGACGGAGTATATGTACCGCGTGCCGGCACCGACCTGCTCCGTGCTCTACAAGACCTGTCCGCCACGCCCGAATGAATGGGATGTCATCACGCTCTTCGTGCAGCCGCTGGCCGAGGATCTGTGCGACGTCTGGCCGTGGATGGCGCTTTTCGATGACGAGACCGCGATGACCGATCTCATCCATTTTCAGCAGACGATCTTCCTGCAGGACCGGTCGATCCTCGAAAACCAGATCCCGCGGCTCCTGCCGCTCGACCCCGGCATGGAAATTCCCACACGGGCCGATCTGACATCGATCGCCTACCGGCGCTGGCTGAAGCGGCACAATTATACCTACGGCGCGCAGCTGGTGGCGCAATGAAGCTCTACGACTACATTCTCTCCCCCAGTTGCTACAAGGTGCGCCTGATGGCGGCGCTGACCGGCGTGAAGCTGGAGCTGCGCCCGGTGGATTTCCATCCCGGCGCCGAGCATCGCGGCCCGGAACTCCTGGCGCTCAATCCGGCGGGATCCATTCCGATCCTGGAGGATGGCGATCTGATCCTGACCGAGTCGTCGGCGATCCTCGTCTATCTCGCCGCCAGGGCAGCACCCGAATGGCTTGGCAGCGGCAAGGCCGAGGAAGCGGCCCGGGTGCAGCAATGGCTGTCGTTCTCGGGCCGGCTGACGGCAAGCCTGGGCGGCGCGCGGCTTCATGAAATGCTGCTGCGGCCTGGCGATATCGGCGGGCTGCAGGCCCAGAGCATCGCCGCGCTTCGCGAACTCGAAGCCGGGCTCGTCGAGCAGGGTCTTCGCGGCATGCGCTTTCTTGCCGCCGACCGGCCGACAATTGCCGACATCGCCTGCTTTCCTTATGTGGCGCTGGCGCCCGATGGGGGCGTGACGCTGGATCCCTATCCTGCGATCCGGCTCTGGTCCCGCGCACTGCGCGCCCTCGACAGGTTTATCGAAATGCCGGGTATTCACCGGCTGCACGAATTGAGGCCCGAACCCCATATCGAAGAACCGGGCGAGGCGTGACATGGCCGGCTATCTCCTAAAGAACTGCGCGGCCGTGATCGTCGACGAGGGTAAGGGGCCGGTCGTCCGTCGCAATGTCGATCTCCTGACCGACGGTTCGGCGATTGTGGCGATCGGTGAAAATCTGGCGGCGGACGCGCTTCCCGCCGGCACGACCGTTCAGGATGCCGCCGGCTGGTTCGTCTATCCCGGCCTCGTCAACACCCACCATCATTTTTTCCAATGCTTCGTGCGCAATCGCGCCGATCTCGACTGGACGAAGCTTTCGGTCATTGAGTGGCTGGATCGGATCTATCCGATCTTTTCGCAGCTCAACGAGGAGTGTTTTTACCACTCCTCCGTCACGGCGATGGCCGAGATGATCAAACATGGCTGCACCACTGCTTTCGACCACCAGTACAATTTCCCCCGCCACGCCGGGAAGCGGCTGATCGACCGCCAGTTCGAGGCCGCCGAGCTGTTCGGCATGCGTTTCCATGCCGGCCGCGGCGGCAACACCCTGCCGAAGTCGGAGGGCTCGACCATTCCCGACGAGATGCTGGAAACGACCGACGAATTTATCGCCGACTGCGCCCGGCTGATCGACACTTACCACGATGCCAAGCCGTTCAGTATGCGCCAGGTCGTGGTGGCGCCCTGCCAGCCGGTGAATTGCTATCGCGAGACCTTTGCGGAATCGGTGGCGCTGGCGCGTGATCGCGGCGTCATGATGCACACCCATGTCGGCGAGGGCGAAAGCCCGGTCATTCACGCTCGCCATGGCATGCGCACGGTCGACTATCTGGAAGAACTCGGCTTTGCCGGCCCCGACGCATTCTATGCCCATTGCTGGGAGTTGACCCACGACGAACTCAGGACGATGGCGGCGAGCCGCACCGGCGTGGCGCACTGCCCTGAACCGGTTTATCTTGTCGGCGCCGAGGTCACCGACATTCCCGCCATGGCTGCCTTCGGCCTGCGCATCGGCCTTGGCTGCGACGGGGCTGCCTCCAACGACAATTCCAATCTGATGCACTGCCTGCACTCCGCCTATATGCTGCAGTGCCTGGTGTCTTCGAGCCGCGCCCATCCCGTGCCGCCGCCCGTCGATTTCCTCGGTTACGGCACGACAGGCGGTGCGAGCCTGCTCGGCAGGCGCGACATCGGCCGGCTGGCGCCGGGCATGGCAGCCGACCTGTTTGCGATTGACACGCGCCGCATGGATTATGTCGGTACGCGGCACGATCCGTTGAGCCTGATTGCCCGCGTCGGCATCGGCATGGCGACCGATATGACGATGATCAATGGCCGCATCGTCTGGCAGAACGGGGAATTCCCCGGTCTCGACGAGGCCAAACTGTCAGCCGACGCCGAGGCCGCACTATCCGCCGTAGAATTTTAAAAAGCCAAAAGAGGGAACTGAGAACATGACCAAACTGACCCGCAGAAACCTGATGACGGCCGCTGCCGCCACCGGCCTTGCCGGCGCGCTCGGCAGCCGCCTTGCTTTCGCCGCCGACCAGCCGCTCGGCATCACGCTCGTCGTCCCTTCGCCGATTGGCGATGTCGGCTGGGGGCACGCCCTTGCCGCCGGCCTGGAGCCGATCAAGGCCGCCTACGGCGACAAGGTGAAGGTCACCGTGCTTGAGAATATCGCCGAAGGCCCGGACGCCGACCGCATCATGACCAAGACCGTCGCCGACGGAAACAAATTCCTGATCGCCGGCTCCTTCGGCTATCAGAACGGCGCCCTGCAGATCGCCCGCCGTGATCCGAGCGTGACGGTCCTGCATGCCTCCGGCTTCCAGGTGGCTCCCAATTTCTCGCCGTTCGCCGCCAAATATTTCCAGGGCACCTATCTGCTCGGCATGGCCGCGGCAGCGCTTTCCAAGACCGGCAAGCTCGGCTCCGTTTCGGCCTTTGCCATTCCCGAACTCATTACCTCGATCAACGCCTTTACGCTCGGCGCCCAGGCGGTAAAGCCGGATATCGAAGTCTCCGTCGTCTGGGTCAATTCCTGGTTCGACCCGGCCAAGGAGCAGGAGGCAGCCAAGGCGCTGATCGCACAGAAATGCGACGTGATCTTTTCCAACGCCCAGGACACGCCATCCGTCATCTCGGCCTGTGAAGATGCCGGCGTCTATGCCTTCAACCTCAACTCGTCGATGAAGAAGTATGCGCCGAAAACCTATCTCGGCTGCATCTCGACGGATTGGTCGCCCTTCTTCAAGGCTTCGGTCGATGCCCATCTCGCCGGGACGTTCAAGGGGGCCAATGCGTTCCTCGGCGTAGCCGACAAGGTTGTCGAGGTGGTCGACTGGAGCGCCGATATTCCGGCCGACGTGATGGCCAAGATCAAGGCGATCGAGGCAAAGATTGCCGACGGCAGCTTCTCGCCCTTCACCGGGCCGATCGCCAAAGCTGACGGCAGCGAAGGTGTCGCATCGGGTGCCACCATGGCCGACCCCGAGATCATCGCCATGAATTGGCACGTCAAGGGCGTGTCGACGCCGCTGCCGAAATAACGCATGACCGCTCCCCTCCTGTCGCTGCGCGGCATTTCGAAAAGCTACGGCCAGATCCACGCCAATCAGGCGATCGATCTGGACGTGGCTCCGCAATCGATCCATGCGATCCTCGGCGAAAACGGTGCGGGGAAATCGACGCTGATGAAGCTGATCTACGGCGTCGAACAACCGGATGACGGGGACGTCATTTGGCAAGGAAAACCCTTGCGCCTCGCCTCCCCCGCGGAGGCGAGGCGCAACGGCATCGGCATGGTCTTCCAGCACTTTTCGCTGTTCGAGACCCTGACCGTCCTGGAGAATATCCGGCTGGTCGTGCCAGGTGGGAAGGCCGAGCTTAAAGAACGCATCCGCACGCTCGGCCGAGAATTCGGCCTCGAGGTCGATCCGCTTGCCGACGTGCATTCGCTGTCCGTCGGTGAGCGGCAACGGGTCGAGATCATCCGAAGCCTGATGACCAATCCGAAGCTGCTGATCCTCGACGAACCCACCTCCGTCCTGCCGCCGCAACTGGTGGAAAAGCTGTTCGACACCCTGCGTCGTCTGCGTGACGGCGGCGTTTCCATCCTGCTGATTTCGCACAAGCTCGAGGAAATCCGGGCGATCTGCGACCGGGCGACGATCCTGCGCGGCGGGCGCGTGACCGGGGATGTCGATCCGCGTGACCATGATGCCCATGACCTTGCCGCCATGATGATCGGCCGCGATATGCCAACGCCCATCTCGGCGCTGCCGCTGTCGGGTGGGGAAAAGCGGCTGGAGATCATCGGTCTGGACTATCGGTCAGACGATCCTTTTGCGGTGCCGCTCTCCGGCATCAGCCTCGAAGTGCGTGCCGGCGAAATCCTCGGCATCGCCGGTATTTCGGGCAACGGCCAAAGTGAGCTTGCCGCGCTGATTTCAGGCGAGACCATGCTGGGGCGCGAACAGCGCGACCGGATCTTCATGATGGGAACGGAGGTCGGCGCGCTCGACGCCGCCGCCCGGCGGAAACTCGGATTTGCCTTCGTTCCGGAAGATCGGCTCGGCCGCGGCGCCGTGCCCGAAATGTCGCTCGTCCTCAACAGCCTGCTGACGGCCCATCCGCTCAAGCTCCTGCGCCGCGGCCTCGTCGACAGGGCGAAGTCGATGGCCTTCACCAGCGATTGCATTCGCCAATATGATGTCCGCACGCCCGGCCCGGATGCGGAAGCCGGCACTCTGTCCGGCGGCAATCTGCAGAAGTTCATCGTCGGCCGCGAAATCATGCTCTCTCCCAAATTGCTGTTTGCGGCGCAGCCGACCTGGGGTGTCGATATCGGCGCCGCAACCGCCATCCGCAGCCGCCTGATCGCATTGCGCAATCAGGGCATGGCGATCCTCGTCATTTCCGAGGAGCTCGAAGAGCTGTTCGAACTCTGCGATTCCATCCAGGTGCTGTATCACGGCCGGCTCAGCCCGCCGCTCGCCACCCGGGACACGAAGCCTGAGGAGATCGGCCGATACATGATCGGGGCACAAGCCTCGCCCGAGAAAGTCCATCCATGAGCGCCTGGTCTCCTGCTTTCCTCCCCACACTCGTCCGCCGGGAGCGCGCTTCGCTCGCCGCGGCCTTCCTTGCGCCGGTTATCGCGCTCGGGGGTGCGATCGCTCTCAACCTTGGTCTTTATATCTTGATGGGCCGTGATCCCGTCGCGGTCGTCCATGCGATGCTTCTCGAGCCCTTCCTTTCCTGGGCGTCATTTTCGGAGGTGCTTTTGAAGACCGGCCCGCTTCTCCTGATCGCCCAGGGGCTGGCGATCGGCTTTCGCGCCAAGGTCTTCAATATCGGCGCCGAGGGCCAGTTCATTCTCGGCGCGATCTTCGCCTCTGCCATTCCCGTCTGGTTTCCACAGGCGACGGGCCAGTGGATCTGGCCGGCGATGCTGCTGCTCGGCGCGCTCGGCGGCGCCTTCTGGGCGTCGTTCACCGCCTTCTGGCGCGTGCGTCTCAATGCCAACGAAATTCTCGTCTCGCTGATGTTAAGCCTCGTTGCGGTGCAACTGCTGAACTACCTGCTACTCGGCCCCTGGAAGGATCCGAACGGCTTCAACTTCCCGCAATCGGTGATGTTCCAATATGATGCGATGATCCCGACCCTGATTTCCGGCACCCGCCTCAACGTCTCGTTCCTCATCACGCTTGTTTTGTCCTTTGCGGCCTGGATCTTCATGCAGAAGAGCTTCATCGGCTACAAGCTGCAGGTCGGCGGCCTGGCGCCGCGGGCTGCCGGTTATGCCGGCTTCAGGGAGGGTTGGGCGATCTGGCTGTCGCTGCTGATCGGCGGCTTTGCCGCCGGTCTTGCGGGAGCAGCCGAAGTCGCCGGTCCGCTCGGTCAGCTGCAGCGTTCGATTTCGAGTGGCTATGGCTATGCGGCGATCATCGTTGCCTATCTCGGCGGCCTGCACCCGCTCGGCATCATCGTCTCGGCGCTTGTTATGGCGGTGATCTATATCGGCGGCGACAATGCCATGGTCGCGGCCAACCTGCCGATCGCCGCCGTCCGGGTTTTCCAGGGCAGCCTGCTGCTCGCCTATCTCGTCGCCATCGCCTTCGTGCGCTACCGTCTCGAATGGCCCCGCCCCGCCCGTCGGAGCCCCTCATGAACGCCATCGAATTCATTCTGGCCGGCATGCTCGCGGCGGCGACCCCCTTTCTTCTCGCAGCACTCGGCGAACTGGTGGCAGAGCGCGCCGGCGTCCTCAACCTCGGGGTCGAGGGATTGATGGCCCTCGGCGCCGTGCTTGCCTTCATCGTCGTCTACCAGGGCGGCGGACATCTGCTGGGTTTCGTCGTCGCGGGGCTGGGCAGTGCAGCCCTGTCCCTGCTCTTTGCCTTCGTTACGCTGGGATTCCGGGCAAACCAGGTGGCGGCGGGCCTTGCCATCGGCATTTTCGGCCAGGGTCTCTCGGCCCTTTTCGGCAAGACCTATGAAAGCCTGACGGTCAAAGGACTGCCGAAACTCGCCCTTCCCTGGTTTTCGGAATTGCCTGTTATCGGCGGCCTGTTCGTTCAGGATATCGTCGTGTGGATTTCGCTCGCCGCGACCCTCGCTCTCTGGGCGATGTTTGCCTACAGCAAGCTCGGTCTCATCATCCGTGCCGTCGGCGAGAACCCGAAGGCTGCCCATGCCATCGGCTATTCGGTGATATCGGTCCGCGTCCTTGCCATCGCCTTCGGCGGCGCGATGGCCGGTTTCGCCGGCGCCTATGCGGCGGTGGTCTACACCCCGCTCTGGGCCGATGGAATGATCGCCGGACGCGGCTGGATCGCCATCGCCCTCGTCGTCTTCGGGACCTGGCTCACCGGCCGCATCTTCCTCGGCGCCTGCCTCTTCGGCGCAGTCTCGTTGATGGGGCTTGCGGCCCAGGCAACCGGACTGGATGTTCCCTCGCAGCTGCTGTCGAGCCTGCCCTATCTCGTCACGATCATCGTGCTCGGCATCATCTCCGCCGATCGTCGCCTGCTGAAGCTGAACGGTGTCGCTTCGCTCGGCGAACCATTCGAGCGATAGCGCATCGCGCGGTCTGTTGATTACCGCCGGTATGCTGGTTACCTTGATATTTCCGTCCATTCGGAAGGGTCGCGAGGAAGCATTCGAGGCAAGCGAAGATTGAAGCTGCGGGGAGGCTGACAGTCGGCAGCGGTGGATGCAAATGGCATTCACCGCCTTCTCCAAGGAAACAAATTCGTCTGTAATCCAGTGGAGCAAGCCCATGAAAGTAAGCAGCCTTGACACCCGTCGGTCGACCCGGCTGGCGCAGGCTATGCTCTGCCTCGATGACTTCGAGCCAAAGGCAAAACGGCATCTGCCAAAGCCGCTCTACGGCTATATTTCCGGTGGAAGCGAAACCAACGCATCGCTGCGAAAGAATGTCGAAGCCTTTCAGGCTTATGCGTTTCGACCGCGTGTTCTCCAGGACGTATCAACGCGAAGCACGGCAACGACCTTATTCGGTCAAACCTATGCCGCACCTTTCGGTATCGCCCCAATGGGGATCAGCGCGCTCATGGCCTATCGCGGCGACATTGTTCTTGCCGCCGGCGCAGCGAAGGTCGGGATTCCGATGATCATGAGCGGATCCTCGCTCATCCGGCTCGAAGAGGTTGTTGCCGCCGCGCCCGCGACCTGGTTCCAGGCCTACCTTCCCGGTGAACCCGAGCGCATCGATGCGCTGGTGGACCGCGTTGCTGCGGCAGGCTTTGGCACCTTGTTGCTGACCGTCGATACGGCCACGCTCCCGAACCGGGAAAACAATATCCGGGCGGGCTTCTCGACGCCTCTGCGGCCCAGCCTCGCTTTGGCCTGGCAGGGTGTTTCGCACGCGCAATGGACCATCGGGACATTTTTGCGCACGATCGCCCGCCACGGCATCCCGCATTTTGAAAACTCCTACGCAACCAGAGGCGCGCCCATCATCGCCTCGAACGTCACGCGGGACTTTGGCCGAAGAGACCATCTGAACTGGAGCCATCTCGAGCGCATCCGCAACCGCTGGAGCGGCAAGCTGATCGTCAAGGGCATTCTTCATCCGGACGATGCGGTGCGTGCCGCCGAGACAGGGGCTGACGGGGTGATCGTCTCCAATCACGGTGGCCGTCAGCTCGATGGCGCCATCTCTCCGCTGGCGGCGCTTCCCGAGATCGTGGAACGTCTGGGCGACAGGATCCCAATCATGATCGACGGCGGCTTTCGCCGCGGAACCGATATTATCAAGGCTTTGGCGCTGGGGGCACGTTTCGTGTTTGTCGGGCGGCCGTTCCTTTATGCGGCGGCCGTTGCCGGTCTGCCTGGCGTATTGAGGGCGGCAGACATCCTAAAATCTGAACTCCATAGCAATATGGCCCTGCTCGGCGTGACGACGATCGAGCAAATTTCACGCGGCCACCTCGTTCCGGCTTGACGAGACAAGCCGTGATCTCTCGCCGGCGCGGATCGTCCCAGCGAACCATCTGGCAGCGGGCGTGGCCGTCGGCATTTTTTGCCAAAGCCTCTCCGCCCTTTTCGGCAAGATCTATGATCGGAGCGATGATTTCGGCTTGATGGTACCAGCCAGGCGACCGAAACGGCGCGTGTGCACTGCACAAATAGGCGCATTCACGACTGCGAGCATAGCAGCAATCGCTCAAATCATCATCACATAGAATAAATGCCTAAAATATAATCAAGCGCGGATTTGCGCAATATCTCCTGTTGATTCAGGCGGTTATCGGCCGCTTTCAGGATTGGCACGCTGATTGCAGGTTCTAAGGCGCATCGGTCAACGGCGACCGGCGCGGATAGGCGCGGCATAAGCGCCTACACAGACACCGACGTCGCAAGGTCTTTGCACTCCAGGATACTCCCATCCCTGGACGTAAATTCCGGCGGCGTTTTTTTGCGTTCGAATTCAGCCAGCAGAGGGGAACCTGCAGATGAAAAAGATTTCGACGACTGGGATTTCGACAACCGGCATTACCCGCCGAAGCATGCTCAAGACGACCGCGACGGCTGCCCTCATCGGCGCCGTCAAGACTGCCTTTCCGTCCGGCGCCTTCGCCGCCGGGACCGGCCCTGAAGTGAAAGGCGTCAAGCTCGGCTTTATCGCTCTCACGGATTCCGCGCCGCTGATCATCGCTAAAGAAAAGGGCTTTTTCGACAAGCATGGCCTTCCGGAAACGGATGTGGCCAAACAGGCCTCCTGGGGTGCGACCCGCGACAATCTCGTGCTGGGCGGCGCAGCAAACGGCATCGACGGTGCCCATATCCTCTCGCCGCTGCCCTATCTCATGCATACCGGCAAGGTGACCCAGAACAACAAGCCGGTGCCGATGGCAATCCTCGCCCGGCTCAACCTCGACAGTCAGGGCATTTCCGTCGCCAAGGAATATGCCGAAACCGGCGTGCAACTCGATGCCTCCAAGCTGAAGGCCGCCTTCGAGAAGAAGAAGGCTGAGGGCAAGGAGATCAAGGCCGCCATGACCTTCCCCGGCGGCACCCATGACCTCTGGATCCGTTACTGGCTCGCCGCCGGCGGCATCGACCCGAACAAGGATGTTTCCACCATCGTCGTGCCGCCGCCGCAGATGGTCGCCAACATGAAGGTCGGCAACATGGACGTCTTCTGCGTCGGCGAGCCGTGGAACGAGCAGCTCGTCAACCAGGGCATCGGCTTCACCGCGGCGACCACCGGCGAGCTCTGGAAGGGTCATCCCGAAAAGGCACTGGGGCTGCGCGCCGAATGGATCGAAAAGAATCCCAATGCGGCCAAGGCCCTGCTGATGGCTGTGATGGAGGCTCAGCAGTGGTGCGAGAGCATGGATAACAAGGCAGAGATGGCCGATATCCTCGGCAAGCGCCAATGGTTCAACGTTCCGACCAAGGACGTGCTCGGCCGCCTCAAGGGCGACATCAACTATGGCAACGGTCGCGAGGCCAAGGCCACCGACCTCTACATGAAGTTCTGGAAAGACGGCGCATCCTATCCGTTCAAGAGCCACGACACCTGGTTCATGACGGAAAACATCCGCTGGGGAAATCTGCCTGGTACGACCGACGTCAAGGCGCTGGTCAACCAGGTGAACCGCGAGGACGTCTGGCGCGAGGCCGCCAAGGATCTCGGCGTTGCTGCAGCCGACATCCCGGCATCGTCTTCCCGCGGCAAGGAGACCTTCTTCGACGGCAAGGTTTTCGATCCTGAAAATCCCTCCGCCTATCTCGACAGCCTTTCGATCAAGGCCGTCTCCTGATCTCGCCTCCGGCGCGCCACGGGCGCGCCGGCCTTTCATTCCCGTGAGGAGCGCGTCGATGCCCGCCCTGGCAAGTAAAGAAAATCTCTCCGCTGCCGCCGCTGCCAAGCCGGCGGCAAAGGTTCTGCCATTTTCCGGCAAGCACGGATCACGGATCGATTTTGGTCGTGCGGCAAGCGCCGCGTTTCGCAACGTCGTTCCGCCCGTCGTCGTGCTGGTACTCGTCCTGCTTGTCTGGCAGGTGCTCTGTTCATCGCCGGATGCCTCTCTGCCCTCGCCGCATCGGGTCTGGCAAGAGAGCTACGACCTGATCGCCTATCCGTTCTTCAACAACGGCTCTCAGGATATCGGGCTTGGCTGGCGCGTGCTCGTTTCGCTGCAGCGCGTGCTGTATGGCTTTGGCCTTGCCGCCGTCACCGGGGTTATCATCGGGGCGATCATCGGCCAATCGGTCTGGGCAATGCGCGGTCTCGATCCGATCTTCCAGGTGCTGCGAACGGTTCCGCCGCTCGCCTGGCTGCCGCTATCGCTCGCAGCCTTCCAGGATTCCAACCCTTCCGCCATCTTCGTGATCTTCATCACCTCGATCTGGCCGGTGATTATCAACACCGCCGTCGGCGTCCGTAATATCCCGCAGGACTACCGCAACGTCGCCGAAGTGCTGCGGCTCAACCAGTTCGAGTTTTTCTGGAAGATCATGCTGCCTTCGGCTGCCCCCTACATCTTCACCGGCCTCAGGATCGGCGTCGGCCTCTCCTGGCTCGCCATCGTCGCAGCCGAAATGCTGACGGGCGGCGTCGGTATCGGCTTCTTCATCTGGGACGCGTGGAACTCGTCGCGCCTGCCCGATATCATCGTCGCGCTCGCCTATATCGGCATCGTCGGCTTCGCCCTCGACAAGCTGGTGGCTGCGCTCGGCAAACTCATCACGCGCGGCGCCACCGCCAACTGAAGGAACGTCCCGATGAATGCCTATCTGAAGCTCGATCATATCGACAAATATTTCGATCGCGGCGGCGTGCGCGCCGAAGTCCTGAAGGACATCAACCTGACGATATCAGAGGGCGAATTCGTCTCGATCATCGGCCATTCGGGCTGTGGCAAATCCACCCTGCTCAACCTGATTGCCGGCCTGACCCCGGTTTCCGCAGGCGCCGTGCTCCTCGAAAACCGTGAGGTCAACGGACCCGGTCCCGAACGCGCCGTCGTTTTCCAGAACCACTCGCTGCTGCCCTGGCTGACCGTTTACGAGAACGTCAATCTCGCCGTTTCCAAACTCTTCAACCGAACAAAGACCAAGGCCGAGCGGCATGACTGGGTCATGGCCAACCTCGACCTTGTGCAGATGGCGCATGCCAGGGATAAGCGGCCTTCGGAAATTTCCGGCGGCATGAAACAGCGCGTCGGCATTGCCCGCGCGCTTTCAATGGAGCCGAAGATCCTGCTGCTCGACGAGCCTTTCGGCGCGCTGGATGCGCTGACCCGCGCGCATCTTCAGGACGCCGTGATGGAAATCCACGCCCGGCTCGGCAACACGATGGTGATGATCACTCATGACGTCGATGAGGCGGTGCTGCTCTCCGACCGCATCGTGATGATGACCAACGGCCCGGCGGCCGGCATCGGCGAAGTGCTCGATGTGACCATGTCTCGTCCCCGCAATCGCATCGAACTCGCCTCCAGCAGGACATATCTCAAATGCCGGGAGGCCGTGCTGAAGTTCCTTTACGAACGCCACCGCTTCATTGAAGCCGCGGAATAGACCGGGAACGGGGTGATTTGACCGGTCGCGGTCTGCCTACTCCTCGGCCGTTGCAAATACCGCGCTGGCATCGCTGACAATTTCCACGTGGGAATATGCCGCCTGCCCCGCGGCGGCTGCGTCCGCGCGCATGATTGCGGTCACGATCCGGCTGTGCTCTTCATAGGATTTCGCCAGACGCCCAGGCAGGCGGAACTGCGCCCGCCGAAAAGCCGCGAGCCGCGCCCGCGTCTGAGTCACCATCTCGAAGATATGATCGTTATGCGCGCCGCGATAAAGCCGGGTGTGAAATTCGGTGTTGTGAGCCGAATATTCCTCTTCCGCGCCGGCATGTACGAGCTTCACCGATCCCCGATGATCCAGTTCCAGAGCCCGGCGCTCATCGACCGTCATACGCTCGGCCGAGAGCCTGGCGCAGATAGCTTCGAGTTCCGCCATCGCCTCGAACATCGAATGCAGATAAGCCTCGGTGACATTGGTAACGACGGCACTGCGGTTTGGTTCGCGCGCAACCAATCCCATGGCGCTGAGTTCACGCAGGGCTTCTCTGACCGGCGTGCGCGAAACGTCGAAACGAACAGCAAGCGACACCTCGTCCAGCTTTCCACCCGGTAGGATTTCGCCTGCAACGATCATGTCGGAAATCGCCCTCACCATCTGTTCAACGGTGGTTCCGGTGCGGATGACTTCTCTGCGTCTGGCCTGCTTCACGATACGAATCTGCTCACGTCAACACTCTGCATACAGATGCCGCTCGGCACTCGATAAGTCAAACTACGTGCGGAAGATATTGTTAGGTTTTCACTTTCTGATGGAAGGCGCAGTCTACCGCGGCTGGCGACACGCTGACTCCGCAGTTAAATTAGGCATAAAAAGTATCGTGATTACTTTTTGTGCGTTACTGCGATGGATCTGCATACACTTTAAACGCAACAGATTGTCGCTTCAAGAATAATATATAGAAAACAATAATTTGCCTTTTGGCATGTGCATTGCATGCACTTTACTATCCTGTTTCGCAACCGGCCCAACGCCGCAAGGAGCATTCCAATGACCAAACTCCTTTCCATGAATCGCCGCAATTTCCTGCAGGCTTCCGCTGCCGGAGCGCTCGCCGGCGCCATGCCGGGCCTGATCGGCTCCCCCGCAGCGGCCCAAACCGCGCTGACGATCGGCTTCATCTATGTCGGCCCCAAGGACGACTACGGCTACAACCAGGCACATGCGGAGGGCGCGGCCGTGGTCAAGGCCCTGCCGGGCGTGACGCTGGTCGAAGAAGAGAATGTGCCTGAGACCGTCGATGTCCAGAAGACCATGGAGTCGATGATCAATCTCGACGGTGCGACCCTGCTCTTTCCGACCTCCTTCGGCTATTTCGACCCACATATGCTGGCCATGGCCGCCAAGCATCCCGACGTTCAGTTCCGCCATTGCGGCGGCCTTTGGCAGGAAGGCAAGCATCCGGCCAATACGGGCTCCTATTTCGGCTATATATTCCAGGGCCAGTATCTGAACGGCATCGCCGCCGGCCATGCGACGAAGAGCAAGAAGATCGGCTTCGTCGCCGCCAAGCCGATCCCGCAGGTTCTGCAGAATATCAACGCCTTCCTGCTCGGCGCGCGCACAGTCGATCCTACGATCACCTGCCAGGTGATCTTTACCGGCGAGTGGTCGCTCGCCGTCAAGGAGGCCGAAGCCACCAACGCCTTGGTCGACCAGGGCGCCGACGTCATCACCTGCCATGTCGACAGCCCGAAAGTGGTCGTCGAGACGGCCGCGGGCCGCGGCGCCTTCGTCTGCGGCTATCACGCCAACCAGAGCCCGCTTGCTCCTGAAAAATACCTCACCGGCGCCGAATGGGCCTGGGGCAACGTCTACAGCGACTTCGTCAAAAAGGCGCAGGCCGGCGAAAAGCTCGGCAACTTCGTGCGCGGCGGCCTGAAGGACGGCTTCGTCAAGATGAGCGCGCTCGGCCCTGGCGTGTCGGCGGAGGGCCGCAAGGCCTTCGAAGCCACGCAGGCGGACATGATGAAGGGCGGCTTCTCGGTTTTCAAGGGACCGTTGAAGGACAACAAGGGCGACATCGTCGTGACTGCCGACAAGAGCTACGCTGAAGACGCGATCGAGCTCGAAAGCATGAATTATCTGGTCGAGGGCGTCGTCGGGTCCACAGCGTAAACCGCGAGGGGAGAAGCGCCATGACCATCGAGGCCAATGATCCTGTACTATCGATCGTGGGAAAACCGGCTTCGCTGCGCCCGGTCCTCGAATGGACCGCGCGGCGAGCCGAGCCGATCGTCATCGGGCTTACGGCCATCCTCATCGGTCTTGCGATCTTCTCCCTCTTCATCCTGGCGGTCGGCAAGTCACCGGCCACCCTCTTCCAACTGATGTACACCGGCGGCTTCGGCAGCTGGTTTTCGGTGCAGAACAGTCTCAGCCGTGCCGCACCCCTTCTCCTGACGGCACTCTGCGTCGCCCTGCCCGCCCGTCTCGGCCTCGTCATCATCGGCGGGGAAGGAGCGGTCGTGCTGGGCGGCGTTGCTGCGGCAGGCATGGCTCTGCCGCTCGCCGGCAGCGCGCCGGTCTTCCTCACCCTCGTTCTGATGGCGATGGCGGCCATGGTGGTCGGCGGCATCTGGATCGGTCTTGCCGGTTTCCTGCGCCACTACCGCGGCGTCAACGAAACCATATCGTCGCTGCTGCTCTCCTATATCGCCATTGCCCTGATGAACCAGTTCGTCGAAGGGCTGCTCCGCGATCCGGCAAGCCTCAACAAGCCATCGACCAGGCCGCTGCCGGCGGAATACATGCTCGGCAATATTCCCGGCATGGACGTGCATTGGGGTCTCGTCATCGGCATCCTCGCCTGCATGGTCTCCTGGATCGTGATCGAGGCGACGAGCTACGGTTTTGCCGCCCGCATCGCCGGCGGCAACGTGCGCGCCGCGCAGATCCAGGGGCTGCCGGTCGGCAAACTGATCGCGGGATTTACCGCACTTGCCGGCAGCTTTGCCGGTCTGGCGGGCATGATCGAAGTGGCGGCGGTGCAGGGAAGTGCCAATGCTTCGCTTGCTGCAGGCTACGGTTATACCGGCATCCTCGTCGCTTTCCTCGCCAGGCACAATCCGCTGGCGATCATTCCAGTGGCGATCCTGCTCGGCGGCATCGATGCCTCGGGCGGCCTCATCCAGCGGCGCATGGGCCTGCCGGATGCGACCGTTCTGGTGCTGCAGGGAACGCTCTTCATCGTCATTCTTTTCTGCGAGACCTTCTACGGCCGCTTCAAGATCTTCAATCCCGATCTCTGGAAAAGGAGCCTCTGATGGAAGAGACAGGCATCGGCATCTGGGGCGTGCCGCTGGCGATCTTCGCGGGCGCCATCCGCGTTTCCACCCCGTTCATCTTCGTCAGCCTCGGCGAGACGATCACCGAACGCTCCGGCCGCATCAATCTCGGCCTGGAAGGCACGCTGGTCTTCGGCGCCATGACGGCCTATGCGGTGGCCGTCATGACTGGCTCGCCGACCCTCGGCGTGCTGGCCGCCATGATGGCAGGCGCGATCTTCGGCGTCATTCACGGCTGGATCTGCAAATTCCCCAAGGTCAATGACATCGCCATCGGCATCGCCATGATGCAGTTCGGTCTCGGCATGGCGTTCTTCCTCGGCAAATCCTTCATCCAGCCGGTGGCGCCGAAACTACCCTCGATCGCGCTCGGAGGCTGGTCGAGCATGCCGCAGGTACAGGCGGCGCTCAATATCAACGTGTTGTTCTTTATCGGCGCAGCACTTGCTCTCTTCCTGTTCTGGGCCTTCAAGAACACCCGCATCGGCCTGATTCTGCGCGTCGTCGGCGACAGCACCGACGCGGCCCGGGCCATGGGCATCGACCCGGATCGGGTTCGCCTGCTGGCGACGGCCGCGGGCGGCTCGCTGGCGGCGATCGGCGGCGCCTATCTCTCGCTCTATTATCCGGGCTCATGGAACGAAGGCATCTCGTCGGGCCAGGGCCTGATGGCCGTGGCCCTCGTGATCTTCGCGCGCTGGAACCCGATCGGCTGCTTCCTCGCCGCCCTGCTGTTCGGCGGTGCCGGCGCGCTCGGCCCGGCGCTACAATCGGTCGGTGTCACACAAGGCTACTACCTGTTCTACGCTGCCCCTTACGTGCTCACCCTGATCATCCTGATTGCCACTTCCTCGCCCACCCGCTCGCTCGCCGGTGCGCCGGGCGCGCTGTCGCTGACGAAATAACGGAGCCCTGTAATGAACGGAATTGTCGGCCTCAACAAATCTGCCGCGGAAGAGGAGAGAAAATGATGGACGCGATGGTCGAAACCAAAGGGCATTTTATCGACGCCGATCCTTATCCGTGGCCCTATAACGGCGCTCTGAGGCCTGATAACACCGCCCTCATCATCATCGACATGCAGACGGATTTCTGTGGCAAAGGCGGCTATGTCGACCATATGGGCTACGACCTGTCGCTGGTGCAGGCGCCGATCGAACCCATTAAGCGCGTGCTTGCCGCCATGCGGGCCAAGGGTTACCACATCATCCATACGCGCGAGGGCCATCGCCCCGACCTCGCCGATCTGCCGGCCAACAAACGCTGGCGCTCGCAGCGGATCGGCGCCGGCATAGGGGATCCCGGCCCCTGCGGCCGCATCCTGACGCGTGGCGAACCCGGCTGGGACATCATCCCCGAACTCTACCCGATCGAGGGCGAGACGATCATCGACAAACCAGGCAAGGGCTCGTTCTGCGCCACCGATCTTGAGCTCATCCTCAACCAGAAGCGCATCGAGAACATCATCCTCACGGGAATCACCACCGATGTCTGCGTCTCGACGACGATGCGCGAGGCGAACGACCGCGGCTACGAATGCCTGCTGCTGGAGGACTGCTGTGGAGCGACCGACTATGGAAACCACCTCGCCGCCATCAAGATGGTGAAGATGCAGGGCGGCGTCTTCGGCTCGGTTTCCAATTCCGAAGCCTTTGCGAGCCAACTGCCATGAGCACCGTTCGCGACACGCCCCTTCCCAAGGCCGGCAAGGCGATCGGTATCGATACGCTGGGGATGACCATGCGCTTCGGCAGCTTTACCGCGCTCGACGACGTCTCGATCGCCGTTCCGGCCGGCTCTTTTCACGCGCTTCTCGGCGAAAACGGCGCCGGCAAGTCGACGCTTGTTAAATGCATCATGGGCTTCTACCACGCCACATCGGGCTCGCTGTCGGTCGACGGCCGCGAGGTGGCGATCGGCTCACCCAGGGATGCCGCGACCTACGGGCTCGGCATGGTCTACCAGCATTTCACACTGGTACCCTCTCTGACCGGCGCGGAAAACCTGGTGATCAGCCGCGCCGAAGTACCCGCGGTGATCAACTGGGCCGGGGAACGCAAGGATCTGGCGGGTTTCATGGAGCGCATGCCATTCAAGATCCCGCTGGACAGGCCGGTGAGCCAGCTTGCCGCCGGCGAAAAGCAGAAGCTCGAAATCGTCAAGCAGCTTTATCTCGGCCGCTCCTTCCTCGTCCTCGACGAGCCGACCTCGGTGCTGACGCCGGCGGAGGCAGACGAGATGCTCGGCATCGTGCGCGGGATGACCGAGCGCGGCGAACTCACCGTGCTGATGATTTCTCACAAATTCCACGAAGTGACGAAATTCGCCGACGCCGTCTCGATCCTTCGGCGCGGCAAACTGGTCGGCACCGGCAAGGTTGGCGAGCTCTCCAAATCCGATATGGCGGCGATGATGATCGGCGACGTCAAGCTCGCCGAACTCGACAGCCGCCTGCCGGTGGCGGAATCTGCAAGGTCGGTGCTGTCCGTAAGCCGGGTGACAACGCCGGATCGTTCCGGCCTGAAAACGATCGAAATCGACGAGCTCATGGTGCGCTCCGGCGAGATCGTCGGCATCGCCGGCATATCGGGCAACGGCCAGAAGGAGCTGACGGAAATTCTCGCCGGCCAGCGCCCGACGAATACCGGCCGGATCATGGTCAATGGCGAGGCTTACGGCGCGACCCGCGGCGAGACCCGCAAGAACAAGGTGCGTTTCATCCCCGAAGAGCCGTTGCAGAATGCCTGCGCGCCGAAGATGACTGTGAGCGAGAACCTTGCGTTCCGCACCTTCGACTTGAAGCCGGACGGCAAGGACGCGATCTGGCTGAACAGGGGCAGCATGAAGAAGCGTGCGTCGGCGCTGATCTCCGACTTCAAGGTCAGGACCGCCTCTTCCTCCTCGCCGATCGCTGCGCTTTCAGGCGGCAACGTGCAGCGGGCGGTGCTCGCCCGCGAGCTGACCGGCGATGTCGATCTGCTCATCGTCTCCAACCCTTGTTTCGGCCTCGATTTTTCGGCCGTTGCCGAAATCCGCGCCCGCATCATGAAGGCGCGCAATTCAGGTGCTGCCGTGCTCCTGCTCTCCGAAGACCTCGACGAACTGCTCGAGATGTCCGATCGCATCATGGTCATTTCGGAAGGCAGGCTGGTTTACGAGACGCCGGCGCGTTCGGCCGATATCGGCGTGATCGGCGCCCACATGGCGGGGCATCACTGATGGTAGGGATCAGGGCCGAACCTTTCGCCTTTCCGGTCAGGCTCGATGAGCTCGCCCTTATCGTCATCGACATGCAGCGCGATTTTGCCGAGCCCGGCGGCTTCGGCGCAAGCCTTGGCAACGATGTCAGCCGCATCACCAGGATCGTGCCGGATGTCAAACGCCTCATCCAGGGCTTCCGCAATGCCGGCCTGCCTGTGATCCATACGATGGAATGCCATCGGCCTGATCTGTCCGATCTGCCGCCGACGAAACGCGACCGCGGCAATCCTTCGCTCAGGATCGGCGACGAAGGCCCGATGGGCCGCATCCTGATCTCGGGCGAACCCGGCACGGCAATTCTTCCGGAGCTTGCTCCTTTGAAGGGGGAAATCATCATCGAAAAACCCGGCAAGGGCGCCTTCTACGCGACCGAGCTTGGTGCCATTTTGCAGCAGAAGGGCATCAGTCAGCTCGTCATTGCCGGCGTCACCACCGAAGTCTGCGTGCAGACGACGATGCGCGAAGCAAACGACCGCGGCTATGAATGCCTGCTCGCCGAGGAGGCGACAGAAAGCTATTTCCCAGAATTCAAAGCCGCAGCCATCGCCATGATCCGCGCCCAGGGCGCTATCGTCGGCTGGACCGCCCATGTCGACGATATTCTGGAAAGCGTTGCCAATGCCTGAAACGACCCGCGAACTGCTGACATCAGGCGGCTGGAAGGAGTTGGAATTCGGCCCTTTCCGCGAAAATGTCACCATTCACTGGATCCGTCCGTTCGAGGGTGATCAGCCCGGTGTGGCGCTGTTGAAATATAAGCCCGGCGCCTCCGTTCCTCGCCATCGCCACGAGGGGCTTGAGACCATCCTGGTGCTCGATGGTATTCAATCCGACGAGACGGGCGATTACGCCAGCGGCAGTTATATCGTCAATGCACCGGGCAGCGAGCATTCGGTCTGGAGCGATACCGGCTGTGTCGTGCTCATCCATTGGGACCGGCCGGTGAAGATCCTCGAAGAGGAAATCGCATGATGCCGTTCCCCGCCTCGGCAGTGCCTTGCTGCAGATTGCTTATAAATGCAGCTTTACCGATTGCGCCAATCTGGTGAACTGGTTCAGGCGCACCCATCACGTCACTTCCGCAAAACTCAGCCGGTCGCATCGCGAACTGGGAGTGCGCTGACGGGAGTTGCTTCAGCCAACACGCCGCAAAAATTCCTCGGTTTCCATCAGTTCGAGCTGCACGGAAAACCGATCGTGCAGGAGTTCCAGCGACGCATCATAGGTGTCGTCGGCGCTGCTGCAGACGGCGTCCTTCAGTACGATCACACGATAGCCGAGATCGATGGCGCCAAGTGTCGTGGCAAGCACGCAGACATCGGTTTCACCGCCTGTTATCACCAGCGTATCGACCCGCTCCGACTGCAGGATCGGATGGAGGCGGCCGTCGATCCAGGGGGAATAGGTGCGTTTGTCGAAGTGCCTTGCCGGCGGAACCAGAGATGCCAGCGATGCGGCCAGATCGACGAGGTCGCGCGGAAGGTGCTCGCCGGTCATCATCCACCATTTCCGGTAATAATCCCGCCATTTTCCCGGCATCTCGTCGGCATGATCGGGCGGCAGGAAGCGGGTAAAGATCGTTCGGGACGGGTGCCGTCCGGCGAGCTCCTCGATCTGCGGCGAGACCCGCGCCATCCAGGGAACATGCCACGGCGTGTCTTCGGCAAACATCCGCTGCATGTCGACGCAAAGGTGCCGCCACTCGCCGATCTCGCCCATCACATCCTCCGTTCTCCGGGCGTCAACCGCCGCCTGCGGCGAAAGTTCCCCTAGCTGGCGGATGCTCGGAAGCCTTTCAGGCGACCGCGTCTGGAGCGTTTGTCAGCGATCCGGCGGCGCTCGCAGTTTCCCGGAAACAGTCGAGTTCGCGCAGAGGAACCGGTTTGGAGAAGAAATAGCCCTGGAGGTCGGTGCAGCCGAGGGCGGCCAGAAAGTCGCGTTGGTATTCGGTTTCAACCCCTTCCGCCGTCGTCGAGATGCCGAGGTTGCGGCTGAGCGCGACGATGGCGCCGATGATCGCTGCCCCGTTGGCCTTTGTGCCAAGCAGCGAAACGAACGATCGATCGATCTTGATGCGGTCGATGTCGAAGCGCATCAGGTGGCTGAGGCATGAAAAGCCGGTTCCGAAATCATCGAGCGAAATCTGAATACCCCGGCTACGCAGCGACTTCAGCACCGAATAGACGTCGGAATTATCCTCGATCAGCGAGGATTCGGTGAGTTCGAGCTCAAGCCGCGATGGCGGCAACCCGCTCTCCTGAAGCACGGCGAAGACTTCCTCGGCAAAATTCGGCCGTCGCAACTGGGCGGGAGACACATTGACGGCAACAAACGTATCGTTAGGCCATTTGCAGGCGGCTCGGCAGGCTTCGCGTAACACCCAGAACCCGAGAGCGTCGATGAGGCCGCCCTCCTCGGCGACAGGGATGAAGCTGGCGGGTGTCAACAACCCGCGCTGGCTGTGACGCCAGCGCACCAGGGCCTCCGCACCCGAGGCCGAATATCCGCCCTCGGCGCGGTGCACCGTCTGGTAATAGACCTCCAGCGATCCGAAGTCCGGCCTGTTTGCAACGAGATCCGGGTGTGGACCACCTGATGAGGCCGTGCCCTTGGCCAGAACTTCGCGCAATTCGTTCTTGAGAATGTCGCGCGCGTTTCTGCCGCCGTCCATGGACGGCGAATAGAAGCGCCATTGGCCTCTCCCGCCCATTTTTGCCTCGTAGAGCGCGACGTCGGCATAGCGCATGATGTCGTCGGCATTCCGGCCGGCATCCGGTACGACGGTCACGCCGATCGAGCCGCCGACGCGGGCGACCGCCTCGCCGCGCAAAAGCGGGAAGGGCTTGCCAAGTTCGGCTACGATCGCCTCGCATATTGCCGGCAAAACTTGATCATAATCTTTGATGTCCCTGAGAAGCAGGGCAAATTCGTCGCCTCCGAGCCGGGCAAGCGTGTCGCCTGGGCGCAGTATGGAGCGGATCCGCTCCGCAGCCATCCTGATGAGTTCATCGCCGGCGGCATGGCCGAACGTGTCGTTCACGGCTTTAAAGCGGTCGAGGTCGAGAAGCGCAACGGCCGACCGCTCGGTCGAATTCCGGGTCTCGGCCAGGCACTCGTCGAACCGCATCGCGAACAAGGCGCGATTGGGAAGGTCGGTCAGCACATCATGCAAGGCAAGCTGGCGTGCATGCAGCTCGCTTTTCTTCAATTCGCCGAGACTGCTTCGCAGGCGCACCAGCAGAACCGAAAACAGCACCGCGATCACCAGGGCGGCAATCGACAGTGCCGGCATCAGGCGGCCGATGACCCTCGACCCTGGAAGATCGGGCCGCCAGACGATGAAGCCGATCGGTTCGCCGTTTGCCGTCGCGTCGATCTGAAACGCGACCTCGTTTTCGTCGGCATCGGCGGTGCGCGCAAAGCGCGCGCCGTTGAGCCCCTGTTGCCGGCTCAATTCGTCGAGCGCCGCACCATCGATAAACCGAACGACGATCAGGAATTGCCGCATCCTCTGCTGCCGTCCCTGATCGGCGTCGTTGATGGCGACGACGCCGACGATCGTCGGGCGACCTTCCAGCCGCATCAGATTGGCCAACGCACGGTTGGAGCGGGCCGCGCTCGCAAGGCGGCTTTCCATCGAGGCCGGTGTTCGTTCGGGCGCCGTCCCTTGTCTGACCCCCAGGCGGGCATCCTGAAGGAGAGGCAAAAACAGAGGCTTCATCCAGCGATAACGCTTTTCCGTCTGGGCGTCCGCCAGCATGAGCAGCTGGGCCTTCTCGTCGACGACGAAAGCCTGGTCGTAGCCGAAGGCGGACATTGCGGTCTGACTGATTGCACTGCCGGCCGCTGCCGTCAGGACGGCATCGAGACTGGAGGAGCCTCCGGTTGAACGGGCGGCAGGATAAACGCGCGTGAGATAACCGTTGCCGAACTGGCCGATAACATGTGCGACCTGATCGACCTGCTCCCGCAGGCGCGCATTCACAAGCTGGCGCTGGCGATCAAGGGCGGCAGCATCGCTTTCGGTTCCTGCCCACAGCGCCGACAAAACGACGAGACCAATCGCTCCAAGCCCGCTGACGGCGATCAGAAAGAGAATTCTTCCCGAGGCGATCCAGGATTGCTGAAACGTATTGGAGCTGGAAGGAACAACGATGTGCAAGCCAAAACCCCTGAACACCACCACGCGGGCGCATGCGTCGACGCTAACAAAGAAGCGTTCACGTAGAATTAAAAGCTACGGCGCAGTATGGGCGAGATCGATTACGCCCTAAGGAGCTCCCGACGATGCTGCGCATATCCCTTCAGACTATGGTGCGCGGAGCGCTGATGGCGGGCGGGCTGGGTATCTTCTTGGCCGCAGCCTTGCCATTCCAGGCGGCCGCGCAAGATCCGATGCCGATGCGGATTGCCGTCGAAGGCGCATTTCCGCCCTTCAACTATCTCGATGCCAACAACAAGCTTCAGGGCTTCGACATCGATATCGCCAATGCGCTTTGCGAGGTCGGCAAGTTCGAATGCCAGTTCATCATGGAGAAATGGGACGATATCATCCCCAATCTCGTTGCCGATAAATACGACGCGATCATCTCGTCCATGTCGATGAGCCTCGAGCGGCGGCAAAAGGTTGCCTTCACGGAGAAATATTACAACAGCCCGTCGGTGTTCATCGCCCGGAAAGATTCGCCGATCAGCGATGTCAGCCCCGCCGCTCTCAACGGTAAAATCCTTGGGGTAACGTCGTCGACGGCGCAGGAATCCTACGCCAACCATCTTTATCCGGAGATGAAAAAGAAGGTCTTCCGGTCTTCGCCTGAATTGTACAAGGGATTGTCGGACGGCAGCGTCGATATCATCCTGGAGGACAAACTCGCCATTTACGACTGGATCGCCAATACGAAGGCGGGAACCTGCTGCGAGTTCAAAGGACCGGATCTGGTCGACGTCACATATTTCGGTGAAGGTGCCGGTATCGCGCTGCGCCTGGATGACAAGGAACGCCTTACGCGCTTGAACGAAGCGTTGAAGACAATCAAGGCGGACGGGACCTATGACATGATCAACGCAAAATATTTCCCGTTCAGCATCGAGTAGTTTTGCCGACAGGTTCTTACGATTGAGAGATTCAAAATGTTGCAGCGCCGCGCGTCTGAAAAGAAGTGCGGCGCTGCAAATTTGGTCTTCAGTCCTTGGCTTTAGGCGGCTTTTGCCACCTCGCCATGCGGATCGAGGACGAATTTCGTCGCCGCTCCGTGGTCGAAGCTCTCATAGCCGGCGGCGGCCTCGTCGAGCGGAATGACCTTGGCATTGACGATATCGGCAATCGGCAACCGGTCGTGCAGGATCGCCTGCATGAGCTGCCGATTATACTTGAGCACCGGCGTCTGGCCGGTGTGGAAAGACTGCGCCTTGGCCCAGCCGAGGCCGAAGCGGAGCGACAGATTGCCCTGTTTGGCGGCATTGTCGACGGCCCCCGGATCCTCGGTGACGTAGAGACCGGGAATGCCGATCGAACCTGCGGCGCGGGTGATCTCCATCATCTGATTGAGTACGATCGCCGGCTGTTCACCGCCCGAATGGCCACGTGCTTCGAAGCCGACAGCGTCGATGGCGCTGTCCACTTCATTGCTGCCGACGACCTGTGCGATCATGTCGCCGAGACGGTCGCTCTTGGAGAGATCGATCGGTTCGAAACCGACTCTCGCCGCATGCGCCAGGCGGTCCTTATTGAAGTCACCGATCATGACGACGGCGGCGCCGAGGATGCGCGCCGAAGCCGCAGCCGCAAGGCCGACAGGACCGGCGCCTGCGACGTAGACGGTCGATCCGACCCCGACGCCTGCGCGCACCGCGCCGTGGAAGCCGGTGGGCAGAATGTCGGAGAGCATGGTGAGATCGCGGATCTTCGCCATCGCCTTGTCCCGATCCGGGATTTTAAGCAGGTTGAAATCGGCATAAGGGATGGTGACGTAGCGCGCCTGTCCGCCGATCCAGCCACCCATGTCGACATAGCCGTAAGCGCCGCCGGCGCGGGCCGGGTTCACCGTCAGGCAGACACCGGTATCCTGTGACTTGCAGCAGCGGCAACGGCCGCAGGCAACATTGAACGGCACCGAGACGATATCGCCGATGTCGAGCATCTCGACGTCGACGCCCTTCTCGATGACCTCGCCGGTGATTTCATGGCCGAGGACCAGACCCGGCATTGCCGTCGTGCGGCCGCGGACCATATGCTGATCGGAGCCGCAGATATTGGTCGAGATTACCTTCAGGATGACGCCGTGCTCGATGCGGCGGCCGTCGGGCGCTTCCAGCTTCGGGTCGTCGATGTCGCGAACTTCGACCTTGCCCGGCCTCAAATAAACGACGCCTCTATTCTTGCTCATGGATTCCTCCCATTCGTTGAATGCCTCGATCTGCAACCGATGCAATCGATGGCAACTTTCCTCCGGTCTGCCTCCTCTGCAGGCCGGTAATCATAACGCCGCATCGGCGATATTCGAATTTCGCAAATAGACGGGACAGATTTGATGGAGGGGAAGAGTGAAGACGATAGGTGTGGCCTGTCGTTCCGCTCGTCATCACCGCCGCAATCCGCCGATTTGCTGCGCAAAGAGCTGGTTTCCGGGCTCCAGAACCTCCTTTTGATTCATCTTGGAATCTTCGGTCGGCCTTCCAACGGTTCTGTCGCCAGTAACGAGCGCCTTGAACACCACAAGAAAACCATGCCCGGCGGAAAACAGCGCCCGAAAAAACGACATGGGTGCAACTCAAAGACGACAGTCGGAAAACTGTGGATAGCATGCCGCCGACAGGTATGAGTTGATCCCCGGAATAGGGCGGTTTTCCGGATCGGTTCAGAAGATTTGATTGCAAGTCTCCGATCAAATCGTTCGAGCAATGCAGGGTTCCTCCGCCGCTTCGCGCTGTGATCGCATCCGCTCGACAGCGGCAGGCGCCGTTTCCAATCGTGATTGGACATCGGCTGCGACCTGAGCCACGCTGTTTTTGGGAGCGGACCATCTATTTTTCTCAAGGATAGGAGGCCGAAATGGAACAGTATGCACTGGAGCAGTTGAAAACGATTGCGAAGGTCAGCACGACCTGCAAGCGCCTTGAATTAACGCGGCGCGAACGGATTGAACGGTGGGCGGAAAGTCTCGAACGCAGCCCCAGACCGTTTCTTAGGACGCTTCACGAAACGGAATATCAACCGATCGAAGATCGGATTGCCATGCGGGATGATGACACTCCGATCTCTGTCGCATTCGCTGATCCCATTCTGCGGGCGGCAGGAATGGAAAATGATAGCTATGGAGAGGCCAGGCGGTTCTTCGAGCTCAGCGACGGGGAATTGCACGAGCTTGTCTGCTTCTGTCATTTTGGTGAACGTGTCAGCGCGGCAACGATCGCTCGCCGGGTGCGAAAGATGGCAGATCCCAAACCAAGCGGTTTTTTTGCTCAGCTCCGTGCGTTCTTTGGCTAATTGAGGCCAAGGCCACATGAAACGGCCGCCACGGCAATCGGCGACGTGCTTAGCCGTCGTAAGTCCGCCGGCCCCGGTTGACGTCGACCGCCGTGTGCCAGAACACCGCGCCGAGGATGATCGCGCCGCCGAAATAGGTGGCGACGGGCGGCTGCTCTGAAAACAGCAGCCAGACCCAGAGGGGTGTCAGCACGATTTCCATCGTGCCGATCAGCGCCGCCTCGGCCGGCGGCATCCGCTTCGCCCCTGCGAGGAAGAGCACCAGTGCGAGGGAAAAATTGGTGGCGCCGAAGGCGGCGAGGACGATCCAGTTGTGCAGGTCGAGCGAGCCGACCGAACCGAAGGGCGCGAAGATGACGAGGGTCAGGAAAGCGCTGACGACGGTCGGCGGCAGGCTCGGCACGCCGGGGCTGATGCGCGGAATGATGATGACGAGCGCGAAGGAGGCGGTCATGCCGAGCGCCAGCAGATCGCCCCAGCCGGTCCCGCCGTCGATCGATGAGGCGACGATGACGGCGACGCCGAGGAGCGAGACGCCGCCGGCGATCAGCGTGCGCCTGGCGACCCTCTCCTTGAGGATGAGCCAGCCGAACAAGGCCGCGATGAACGGCGTCGTCGCATAGATCATCGTCACATTGGCGACGGTGGTCATATAGAGCGCCCCGATGAAGCAGCCCTGACTGAAGGTCTGGCATGCGATCATCGCAAGACCGGAGGGATGGAAGACGGAACGCCATTGCCGCCGCGAGATGCCCCCTTCGAGGAAAAGGCAGGGGATCAGCAGGAACAGGCCGCCGAACAACGACCGCCAGGCGATCGCCGTCCATACGTCGGTGGTCAAGAGCCGCGAATAAACGCCGCTCGCACTCCAGGCGAGCGTCGCGGCAACGATGAGAAGCACACCCTTCTCGTGCTCGCTGCCCGCGAGGCGCGTGGTCGGATTTTCTATGGTCACGCAGATGGTCTCAAAGAAGGAAGTCGAACGCGGTTCTTTTGTGCGCCGGGAATTGACATTAGACAAACGAATAGTAGAGATGGCTGCCATCGATTTTTTCTATGGCTGTCCATGCGCGAACCAATCGAGAGCGACCTGCTGAGAACCTTTCTGGTCGTCGCCGAGGCCTTGAACTTCTCGGCGGCTGCCCAGCGCATCGGGCGGACGCAATCGGCCGTCAGCACCCAGATCAAGAGGCTCGAGGAGGCGATCGGCGAGATCCTTTTCGAGCGCGGTGCCCGCGGCGTGCTGCTCACCCGCCAGGGCGTGCAGCTCGTCCCCTATGCCCGCAGGGTGATCGATCTCTTGAACGAAGCCGCCGTGACGATCCGCAGCAAGCCGCTCGACGGGCCGGTGCGTATCGGAATTCCCGAGGAGTATAGCCAGACGGTGCTGCCGGCAGCCCTTGCGGCTTTCGCGGTGCGCCATCCGGCGGTCGAGGTCACCGTTTCCTGTGACTACACGGTTCGCAACCTTTCCGCCCTGGAACGGGACGAACTCGATCTGGCTGTCGTTTTCGACTGGAGCGATCAGAACAAGGGCGAGGTTCTCTGCATCGATCCGACGGTCTGGGTCACATCGATGGTCCATCGGCTGCACGACATCGATCCGCTGCCCATTGCGACCTATCGCAACTCCACCTGGTCACGCGACTTTGCGCTGCGGTCGCTGGAGCAGATCGGCCGCAACTACCGCATCGCCTTCATCGCCGATACCGGCTCAGGGCTGAAGAATGCCGTCACCGCAGGCCTTGCCGTCACCACGCTTTCCCGCAGCAGCATCCCGCCCGGCTGCCGGGAACTGACTGCCGAAGACGGCTTCCCGCCGGTCGATTCCTCGAAGGTCGTGCTCCGGCGCAATCCCTACCGATCCAGCGAAGCAGTTCGCGAACTCGCAGATATGTTACGAGACGCCTTCCAGCCTACGTCGGCGTGATGCGGCGACGCAGGCGGCGCCTCGTCTCGGACGGGCTCTCGGAAAAACTCGCCCGGTAGCTTCTTGCAAAGGCCGAGGCCGAATTGAAGCCGGTCGCCGCCGCGATGTCGGCGAAGGAGGCTGTCGTCTCGATCACCTTGCGCCGCGCCGCGTTCAGACGCAGCGCGAGATAATGCACATGCGGCGGCGCGCCGATGCTCTGCTGGAAAAGATCCTGCAGATGCCGGGCGCTGATGCCCACTCTGCGGGCAAGCCGGGCCAAAACCAGAGGCTGCTCGATATGCTCTTCCATCAGTCGCACCGCCTGCGTCACCCGGGGATCATGCATGCGCAGGCCCGCCGAGGCCGCGGACAGCGGTTCGTCCACATGGAAGGAAGGCTGCTCGTAACGGAACAGCCGGCTGACTTCGAGCGCCAGCGAATAACCCTGCCGCTGCCGGATCACCTCCAGCATCAGGTCGACGGTCGGCAGCGATCCTGATGTCGTCAGCCGCTTGCCGTCGATGACGAAACGGTCCTTGACGGCCCCGACCTCCGGATAGGCCAGGGCAAAATCCTCGTAATCCTCCCAGTGGACCGTCGCCCGCAGCCCATCGAGCAGGCTTGCTTCGGCCAGCAGCCATGTGCCGGACTCGATGCCGGCAATGATCGGGCGGTGGCGGGCCGCCTGCGAAAGCTGCATCTTCAGCGCCGGCGTCGCGCTGCAACGCCAGTTATAACTGGCCAGCACGAAAAGCGGCGTCTCCTCTGCCGTCGCCTTGAAGCTTCCCTCAGCCGGGATGGCGATAGCGCTGGTGGTCGGGACCGGCGCTCCGTCCGGCGTCAGCAGCCGCCAGCGATAGAGTTCGCTGCCGGCGATGCGGTTGGCGCCGCGCAGCGGCTCGATGACCGACGCGATCAGGATCAGGTTCGTATCCGGCAGGACGAGGAGATCGATATCGAGCCGTTCCGTCGATCGTTGCAGCAAGCTCGCCTCCCTCTGGTTCTGATAATGTATCAATGACGTCCGAAAATGCAAAGCATCTCCGCCAATCCTGCCGCGTAATGCCTGACAAGACGGGGAGAACAAAAACATGCCTCTTGCGATGAACCGCGATGTCTTCATCACCTGTGCCGTCACCGGCGCCGGCGATACGGTCTCCAAATCCAGCCACGTTCCCATTACTCCCAAGCAGATCGCGGATTCCGCGATCGACGCCGCCAAGGCTGGGGCGGCCGTTGTTCACTGCCATGTCCGCGATCCGGAAACGGGGGCCGCCAGCCGCCGCAACGATCTCTACAGGGAAGTCACCGACCGCATCCGCTCGGCGGATATCGACGTCGTCCTCAATCTCACCGCCGGCATGGGCGGCGATCTGATCTTTGGAGACGTCGAAAGCCCCCTTCCCCTCAATCGGAGAGGCACGGATATGGCCGGCGCCAGCGAGCGGGTCAGCCATGTCGCCGAATGCCTGCCGGAGATCTGCACGCTCGACTGCGGCACGATGAACTTCAATCTCGGCGACTATGTCATGACCAACACGCCGGCCATGCTGCGGGCCATGGCGAAAAAGATGACGGATCTCGGCGTTCGGCCTGAGATCGAAGCCTTTGACACCGGCCATCTCTGGTTCGCCAAGCAGCTCGCCGAAGAAGGTCTGATCGAAGATCCGGTGCTGATTCAGCTCTGCATGGGCATTCCGTGGGGCGCGCCCGACGATCTCAACACCTTCATGGCGATGGTCAACAACTTGCCTGACAGCTGGACCTTCTCGGCCTTTTCGATCGGCCGCAACGCCATGGCCTATCCGGCGGCGGCGGTTCTGGCCGGCGGCAACGTGCGCGTCGGCCTGGAAGACAACCTCTTCGTCGGTAAGGGTCAGCTCGCCACCAATGCGCAGCTTGTCGAAAAGGCGGTGCAGGTGGTCGAGGGCATGGGCGCACGGATCATCGGACCGGAAGATGTGCGCAAGAAGCTGAAGCTGACGAAGCGCTGAGGATATCATGACCAAGATCAGCAAGGCGGCCTGTATCGGCGGCGGCGTCATCGGCGGCGGATGGATCGCCCGTTTCCTGCTGGCCGGCATCGACGTCGACGTCTTCGACCCCCATCCGGAAGCGGACCGCATCGTCGGCGAGGTGATCGCCAATGCCGAACGAGCTTATGCCATGCTGACCGGCGCGCCGCTGCCGCCGCGCGGAAGGCTGCGTTTCTGCCCGACGCTTGCCGAAGCCGTCACGGACGCCGACTGGATCCAGGAAAGCGTGCCGGAAAGGCTCGATCTCAAGCGCCGCGTGCTGACCGAGATCGACGCCGCGGCCCGCCCGGACGCTCTGATCGGTTCGTCCACCTCAGGGCTGCTGCCGACCGATCTGCAGCGCGACATGACGCATCCCGAACGCCTCTTCGTCGCCCATCCCTATAATCCCGTCTACCTGCTGCCGCTCGTCGAAATCGTCGGCGGCGCAAAGACCTCGGCGGCGACCATCCGGGCGGCGATGGAAAGGCTGCCGCCGATCGGCATGAAGGGCGTCCACATCGCCAAGGAGATCGAGGCCTTCGTCGGCGACCGCCTGCTCGAAGCGCTCTGGCGCGAGGCCCTGTGGCTCATCCACGACGATATCTGCACCGTCGAAACGCTCGACGACGTCATCCGCTATTCCTTCGGCCTGCGCTGGGCGCAGATGGGCCTGTTCCAGACCTACCGCATCGCCGGCGGCGAGGCCGGCATGCGCCACTTCCTCGCCCAGTTCGGTCCCTGCCTGGCCTGGCCCTGGACCAAGCTCACCGATGTCGTCGATCTCGACGATGCCCTGATCGAAAAGATCGGCCGGCAATCCGACGGGCAGGCGGGGGATCTCTCGATCCGCGCGCTTGAACGCATCCGCGACGAAAACCTCGTCGGCATCCTCCAGGCGCTGAAGGGCGGCGACGGCGGCAAGGGCTGGGGCGCCGGCAAGCTGCTGAAGGATTTCGAGCAGTCGCTCCGGGCCGAAGGCGGCGCTGACGCGTCTTTCGACCCGTCGAAGCCGCTGCGGCTCGTCGAAACCAAGGTCAGCCCTGCCTGGGTCGACTATAACGGCCATATGACCGAGCACCGCTATCTTCAGATCTTCGGCGATACGTCTGACGCGCTGTTGCGCCTCGTCGGCGTCGACCTTGCCTATGTCGAGGCAGGGCACAGCTATTACACGGTGGAAAGCCATATCCGACATCTCGGCGAGGCGAAACTTGGCCAGGCGATCCACGCCACCTGCCAGATCCTGTCGATCGATGAGAAGCGGCTACATGTGTTCCACACCCTGCACGATACGGCGACCGGCGAAGCTCTCGCAACCGCCGAGCAGATGCTGCTGCATGTCGACAGCGAGGCCGGCAAGGCCACCCCGGCGCCCGCCGCCGTGCTCGGAAAGGTGAGAGCGATTGCTGCGGCCCATGCGGAATTGGCGCTGCCTGATGGCGCCGGCCGTCACGTCGGTCAGAAGCGTTAGGAGGATCGGGATGGATTTCGGTCTCAGCCAGGAACAGGACATGATCGTCGAGACGGTTCGCGCCTTCGTCAAAACCGAAATCTATCCGCACGAGAACGAGGTCGAGCGCACCGGCATCGTCCCGCCGGAGCTCGGGCGCGAGATCCAGCGCAAATGCATCGATCTCGGCTTCTATGCCTGCAATTTTCCCGAAGAGATCGGCGGCGCCGGCCTCGATCATGTCACCTTCACGCTGGTCGAACGGGAGCTCGGGCGCGGTTCGCTCGGGCTGACGGTTTTCTTTGGCCGGCCCTCCGGCATCTTGATGGCCTGTGAGGGCGAGCAGCGGGAGCGTTACCTCCTGCCGGCGGTGCGCGGCGAGAAGATCGATGCGCTCGCCATCACCGAGCCAGATGCCGGTTCCGATATGCGCGGCATGAAGTGCGCCGCCCGCCGCGACGGCGGCGACTTCGTGCTGAACGGTACGAAACACTTCATCTCGCATGCCGATGTCGCGGATTTCGTCATCGTCTTTGCCGCGACGGGCGAGGAGGAAACGCCGAAGGGCATCAAGAAGAAGATCACCGCCTTTCTGGTGGATCGCGGCACGCCGGGCTTTCAAATCCTCAAAGGCTACGATTCCGTTTCGCATCGCGGCTATCACAACTCGACGCTCAGCTTCGAAGATTGCCGCATTCCCCAGGCGCAGGTGCTGGGCGAGGTGCATCGCGGATTCGATATCGCCAATCAATGGCTTTACGGCACGCGGCTGACGGTCGCCGCCACCTGTGTCGGCCGGGCGCGTCGCGTCTTCGAGATGGCCCTGCCCTATGCCGCCGAGCGCAAGCAGTTCGGCCGGCCGATCGGCGCCAATCAGGGCGTGTCGTTCAAGCTCGCCGATATGATCACCGAGATCGACGCGGCCGACTGGCTGACGCTTTCAGCCGCCTGGCGGCTCGATGCCGGCCTCCCGGCCGACCGGCAGATTGCTTCTGCCAAGCTCTATGCCTCTGAAATGCTGGCGCGGGTGACCGATGAGGCGATCCAGATCTATGGCGGCATGGGGCTGATGGACGACCTGCCGCTTGCCCGCTTCTGGCGGGATGCGCGTGTCGAGCGCATCTGGGACGGCACCTCCGAAATCCAGCGACATATCATCAGCCGCGACCTGCTTCGGCCCCTGGGAGCATGACCAGATGACATCCAGCCCGCTCGACCGCCTGCTCAGACCGCAAACGATGGCCGTCTTCGGCGGCCGCGAGGCGCGCCGGGTGATCGAGCAGTGCGACCGCATGGGCTTTTCAGGCGAGATCTGGCCCGTCCATCCCAAACTCGACGAGGTGCTGGGGCGGCCTTGCTATCGCTCCGTATCCGATCTTCCCCAGGCGCCGGACGCCGCCTTCGTCGGTGTCAACAGGACGCTCACCGTCGAGATCGTGCGCAGCCTTGCCGCGGCCGGTGCCGGCGGCGCGGTCTGTTATGCATCGGGCTTCAGCGAGGCGACGGCGGAACTTGCCGATGGCACCGAGCTGCAGCAGGCCCTGCTGGCCGCAGCCGGCGGCATGCCGATCCTCGGCCCGAATTGCTACGGGCTGATCAACGGTCTCGACGGCGCGCTGCTCTGGCCCGACCAGCACGGCATGAAGCGCATCGAATACGGTGTGGCGATCCTCACGCAATCTTCCAATATCGCCATCAACCTGACCATGCAGAACCGCGGGCTGCCGATCGCCTATATGGTCACGGCAGGCAACCAGGCGCAGACATCGCTTGCCGATGTCGCCTGCGCATTGATCGACGATCCGCGCGTCACGGCGGTCGGACTGCATGTCGAAGGTTTCGGCGATCTCTCCGGCCTCGAACGCCTCGCCGCCATTGCCCGCCGGTCGAAGAAGCCTGTGGTCGCCCTGAAGGTCGGCAGGTCCGAGCAGGCAAAACAGGCGGCGGTGTCGCACACCGCCTCGCTTGCCGGCAGCGATGCGGTTGCGGATGCCGTGCTTGCCCGCCTCGGCATCGGCCGTGTCCAAAGCCTGCCGGCGTTGCTGGAAACCCTGAAGCTGCTGCATGTCGCTGGCCCTCTCCCAAGCCGTTCGATCTCATCCATGAGTTGCTCCGGTGGCGAGGCTTCGCTGATGGCGGACGCCGCCGTCGGCCGCAATGTCGAATTCCCGCCCCTGCAGCCGCAACAATTGCCGCGTCTGCGGCGGGTGCTGGGCGAGATGGTGACGCTCTCCAATCCGCTCGACTACCACACCTTCGTCTGGGGTGATGTCGACCGCCAGACCGAAGCCTTCAGCGCCATGTTCAAAGGGGGCTGTGCCCTCAATCTCGTCGTCCTCGACTTCCCGCGGGGCGACCGCTGCGATCCATCCGAATGGGCGACGACGGCAGATGCGGTCATCACTGCCGCCTCTGCGACCGGTGCGCTGGCCGGTCTTCTCGCGACGCTTCCGGAGAATATGCCCGAACCTGTCGCCGACCGGCTGATGGCCAATGGCATCGTCGCCTTCTCGGGCATCGATGAAGCCGTCATTGCGGCCGAGGTCGCAGCCGGCATCGGCCAAGCTTGGCAAGCCCCGCCTCCCCCGCCGCTGCTCGACGTGCCGCCCTTGGACGGCGAGATCGAGACGCTGACGGAAGCCGATGCGAAGACGGAGCTTGCTGCCTGCGGCCTCCCTGTTCCCTGGGGGCTGCAGGCTTTTTCTCCGCGTGAAGCCGCTGAGCAGGCGGAGCGGCTCGGTTTCCCCGTCGTGCTGAAGGGGCTTGGCATTGCACACAAGACCGAAGCAGGGGCTGTTGTGCTCAATCTTAGGAATTCGCAGGCGGTATCGGATGCGGCAGCGGCCATGGCCTGCGATGCCGGTTATCTCGTCGAGAAGATGGTCGATCCTCCGGTCGCAGAACTCATCGTCGGCGCCACCCGCGATCCCGTCTTCGGGTTGTCGCTCACCTTGGGAGCGGGCGGTATTTTCGTGGAATTGCTCGAGGATTCGGTCATCCTCCCGCTGCCGGCGACGAAAGCCGAGATCAACGCAGCGATTTCGCGTCTCAAGATTGCAAAATTGATTCATGGCTATCGCGGCCGGCCGAGGGGCGATCTCGAAGCCGCCGTCGATGCTGTCGCAGCTACGGCAGAATATGTCGTAACGAATGCGGTGCGCCTGGAGGAACTGGACCTTAATCCCTTGATGGTTCTTCCCGAAGGGCGCGGTGTGGCCGCGGTTGATGCTCTCATACGGCGAAGGAGGTAACGCAGGTTTGAGCGACCATATTCGCACACGACGTGACGGCGGCGTATTTGAAGTCGTCATCGACCGGCCGAAGGCGAACGCCATCGACCTTGCGACCAGCCGTGCCATGGGATTGATCTTCCGGGATTTCCGCGACGATCCTGAATTGCGTGTCGCCATCGTCTCGGGCGCGGGCGAGAAGTTCTTCTGCGCCGGATGGGATCTCAAGGCGGCTGCATCAGGCGATGCGGTCGACGGCGATTACGGTGTCGGCGGCTTCGGCGGGCTGCAGGAGCTGCGCGATCTCAACAAGCCGGTCATTTGTGCGGTCAACGGCATCTGTTGCGGCGGCGGACTGGAGATCGCGCTTTCGGCCGACCTGATCATCGCCGCCGAGCATGCGAGTTTTGCATTGCCGGAAATCCGTTCGGGCACGGTCGCCGATGCCGCCTCGATCAAGCTGCCGAAGCGCATCCCCTATCACATTGCCATGGACATGCTTTTAACAGGGCGCTGGCTCGACGTTCACGAGGCGCATCGCTGGGGCTTCGTCAACGAGGTCCTGCCGGCCGAGCGGCTGATGGAGAGAGCCTGGGAGCTTGCCCGCCTGCTCGCAGGCGGGCCGCCGCTCGTCTATGCGGCCATCAAGGAAATCGTGCGCGAAGCGGAGGGTTCGACGTTTCAGACTGCCATGAACAAGATCACCAAGCGGCAGTTTGCGACGGTCGACAAGCTCTATTCGAGCGGTGACCAATTGGAAGGCGCCCGCGCCTTCGCCGAGAAGCGCAACCCTATTTGGAAAGGACAATAAGCAGGCGGCTGCAACCGCAATGTTTCCCGCATGATGCGGGCATCGGAGGTGGAGAGGAAACCGCCTGCGATCCTGCCCGGAAGTTCTCTGTCAACGCACCATAAAGAAGGAACTGGGGAATGAACGATTATACCAAATATCTCGCAAGTCGCGTCACCGCGGGCGGCCTCAGCCGCCGCGAATTCATGGGACGCGCCATGGCGGCGGGCATCACACTTGCCGTTGCCGACAAGCTCTTCACCGAAAGTGCAGAAGCGGCCGAACCGAAGCGCGGTGGCCACCTCAAGCTCGGCCTTGAAGGCGGTGCCGCCACCGATTCCAAGGACCCGGCGAAATTCCTGTCGCAGTTCATGTTCTGCGTCGGCCGCTGCTGGGGCGACATGCTGGTTGAATCCGACCCGCTGACGGGTGCGGCCGTACCGGCGCTTGCCGAATCCTGGGAGCCCTCGAAAGATGCGGTCACCTGGACCTTCAAGATCCGCAAGGGCGTCAAGTTCCACGACGGCAAGGAACTGACGATCGACGACGTCGTCGCCACGCTGAAACGCCACACCGATAAAAAGTCGGAATCCGGCGCGCTCGGTGTCCTCGGCTCGATCAAGGAAATCAAGGCCGACGGCGGCAATCTGGTACTGACGCTCAGCGAAGGCAATGCCGACATGCCGCTGCTGCTCTCCGACTATCATCTGGTTATCCAGCCAAATGGCGGCGTCGACGATCCGCTCGCTTCGATCGGCACCGGTCCCTATAAGCTGACGAGCTTCGAAGCCGGCGTTCGCGCCACCTTCGAAAAGAACAAGGACGACTGGCGCAGCGACCGGGGTTATGTCGATTCGATCGAGGTCATCGGCATGAACGATGCGACTGCCCGCATCGCCGCACTCTCATCCGGCCAGGTGCATTACATCAATCGCGTCGATCCGAAGACCGTCAACCTCCTGAAGCGCGCGCCCAATGTCGAGATCCTCTCGACTGCCGGCCGCGGCCATTACGTCTTCATCATGCATTGCGACAAGGCGCCGTTCGACAATAACGACCTGCGCCTGGCGCTCAAATACGCCATGGACCGCGAGACCATGGTGCAGAAGATCCTCGGCGGTTACGGCAAGGTCGGCAACGACTTCCCGATCAACAGCACCTATGCGCTGTTCCCCGAAGGCATCGAGCAGCGTGTCTACGATCCCGACAAGGCCGCTTTCCACTACAAGAAATCGGGCCATAGCGGTTCGGTGCTGCTGCGCACCTCAGAAGTCGCCTTCCCCGGCGGCGTCGACGCGGCCGTGCTCTATCAGGAAAGCTGCAAGAAGGCCGGCATCGAGATCGAGGTCAAGCGCGAGCCGGGCGATGGCTACTGGACCAACGTCTGGAACGTCCAGCCCTTCTCGACCTCTTACTGGGGCGGCCGTCCGACGCAGGACCAGATGTATTCCACCGCCTATCTCTCGACGGCGGATTGGAACGACACCAAGTTCAAGCGGCCCGATTTCGACAAGCTGCTGCTGCAGGCCCGCTCCGAACTGGATGAAGCCAAGCGTAAGGACCTGTACCGCGCCATGGCGATGATGGTGCGCGACGAGGGCGGCGTGATCCTGCCGATGTTCAACGACTTCGTGAACGCCTCCACCAAACAGGTGAAGGGTTATGTCCACGACATCGGCAACGACATGTCGAACGGCTATGTCGCAACGCGCGTCTGGCTGGACGCCTGAGGGGCGCAACGCCCTTCGATCTCCGACGAAGCCGGGACCGCGGGATGAAACCTGCGGTCCCTCCTGACGTTTTACGAGAGGCCTTCGCCATGACCAATCCTGTCCCGAGCAATATCTTGCCGGGCTTGAGGTTGCGGCAGCGTTTTCCGCTGCTTGCCCTCATCCTCGAGCGCTTCGTGCTCAGCATCGTCCTGCTTTTCGCCGTCTCGATCCTGATCTTCGGCGGCCTGGAAGCCTTGCCCGGCGATTTCGCCACCACCTATCTCGGTCAGTCGGCCACACCGCAGGCCGTTGCCAATATCCGTCAGGATCTCGGGCTGAACCGGCCGGTGACGACACGTTACGTCGAATGGCTCGGCAACGCTGTCCAGGGTGACTTCGGCACCTCCTGGGCCAGCAAGAATTCGGTGAGCGAGCAGATCGGCAGGCGCTTGGGAAATTCGCTTTTTCTGGCGGGTTTCGCAGCTTTGATCTCAGTGCCGCTCGCCGTCGGTCTCGGTATGCTCTCGGTGCATTTCCGCAACCGCATGCCGGATAAGATCATCAACGTGATTTCGCTTGCGGCGATCTCCCTGCCGGAATTCTTCATCGGCTACCTGCTGATCCTCTTCTTCGCGGTGAAGCTCGGCATGGCGACCTTTCCGGCGACGGTCTATGACAGCATGGGTCTGGTCGAGCGGTTGAAGGCGATCGCGCTGCCGACCGCGACCCTCGTGCTCGTCGTTCTCGCGCACATGATGCGCATGACGCGGGCGGCGATCCTCTCGGTCATGTCGTCGGCCTATATGGAGACCGCCGAGCTGAAGGGCCTCGGCGCCTTCCGCTCGATCGTCAAACACGCCGCTCCCAATGCGCTGGCGCCGATCATCAATGTCGTCGCATTGAACCTCGCCTATCTCGTGGTCGGCGTCGTCGTCGTCGAAGTTGTCTTCGTCTATCCCGGCATGGGGCAATATATGGTCGATGCAGTCACCGTGCGCGACATGCCTGTGGTGCAGGCCTGCGGCCTGATCTTCGCGGCCGTCTACATCTTCCTCAATATGACGGCCGATATCCTCGCGATCGTCGCCAATCCCCGGCTGAGGCATCCGCGATGAGAGCAAGAGACATCCCCATCACCGCCTGGATCGGCATGACAGGTATCGCCATCGCCTTCATCTTCGCGCTCTTCGCGCCCTGGATCGCCCCTTATGGGGAGACGCAGGTCGTCGGCGATGTCTGGCAGTTGCCCGACGATCACTATCTCTTCGGTCTCGACAATCTCGGCCGCGACATCCTCTCGCGCCTGATCTACGGCGCGCGCACGACGCTGCTGGTCTCATCAGCCGCCACCATCATCTCCTTCTCGCTCGGCATTATCCTCAGCTTCACCGCCGCCGTCTCGCGCGGTGTCGTCGACACTGTCTTGTCGCGCTTCAACGATCTGATGATGTCGATCCCGACGCTGATCTTCGCCCTGGTGGTGCTGGCGGTCCTGCCGCAGAATATCGTCGTCCTGATCCTTGTCATGGCAATCCTCGATTCCACCCGCGTCTACCGCCTCGGCCGCGCCGTGGCGCTCGATGTCGCGGTGATGGAATTCGTCGAGGCGGCGAAGCTGCGCGGCGAAGGCAAGCTCTGGATCATCTTCCGCGAAATTCTGCCGAACACGCTGTCGCCGCTGCTGGCCGAGTTCGGGCTGCGCTTCGCCTTCTCGATCCTGTTCCTCTCGACACTGTCCTTCCTTGGCCTCGGCATCCAGCCGCCGGCGGCCGACTGGGGCGGCATGGTCAAGGACAACAAGGACGGCATCATCTTCGGCATTTCAGCCGCGCTGGTGCCGGGCACGGCGATCGCCGTGCTGGCCGTCTGCGTCAATCTCGTCGTCGACTGGCTGCTGAAACGCACATCCAGCCTCAAGGGAGGGCGTGGCGATGCCTGAGCTTCTTTCCGTCCGCAATCTGAAGATCGAAGCAACCAGCTATCCCCCCGGCGAAGCGCCCAAGCGGGTGACGATCGTCGACGGCGTCTCCTTCGACTTGCAGAAGGGCAAGGTTCTCGGCCTGATCGGCGAATCGGGTGCCGGCAAGTCGACGATCGGCCTTTCCGCGCTCGCTTACGGCCGGGGCGGCGCCGAAATCACCGGCGGCGAGGTGCGACTCGACGGCGCCGATATCCTGACGCTCGGCAAGAACGGCATCCGGAAGATCCGCGGCGCCCGGGTCTGCTATGTCGCACAGTCGGCGGCGGCGGCCTTCAATCCGGCGCACAGGCTCGGCGATCAGGTGATCGAAGCGTCGGTCAAGCATGGGCTGATGACGAGGGAGGAGGCGCGCAAACGGGCGCTTTATCTGTTCCGCGTGCTCGGCCTGCCCAATCCCGAGACCTTCGGCGAGCGTTTCGCCCATCAGGTCTCCGGCGGCCAGCTGCAGCGCGCGATGACGGCGATGGCGCTCTGCTCCAACCCTGAACTCATCGTCTTCGACGAGCCGACCACGGCCCTTGACGTCACCACCCAGATCGACGTGCTGGCGGCGATCAAACATGCCATCGAGGAGACCCATACGGCTGCCCTCTACATCACCCACGACCTTGCCGTCGTCGCCCAGATCTCCGACGACATCATGGTTCTGCGCCACGGCAAACAGGTGGAATATGGCAGCGTCCGGCAGATCATCGAAGCGCCGCGGGAGGATTATACCCGGGCGCTGGTCAATGTCAGGCAGGCCTATCGCGAGGAGGCCGCCGACCAGTCCGCGGCCCTTCTCAAGGTGGAAAATGTCAGCGCCGAATATTCCAACGGCTTCAAGGTGCTGCACGATGTCTCGCTGCATGTGCCGAAGGGGCAGACGCTTGCCGTCGTCGGTGAATCCGGTTCCGGTAAGTCGACCCTGGCGCGCGTCATTACCGGCCTCCTGCCGCCGAGCAGCGGCCGCATCGTCTTTGACGGCAAGCCGCTGCTGCCTGGGCTCAAGAACCGGCCGAACGACGACCTCAGGCGCATCCAGCTGATCTACCAGATGGCCGATACGGCGATGAACCCGCGGCAGACGGTGCGCGACATCATCGGCCGGCCGCTGACCTTCTATTATGGCCTGAGGGGTGCAGGGAAAACCGCCCGGGTGAAGGAACTGCTCGACCAGATCGAAATGGGCAACGGCTTCATCGACCGCTACCCGGCCGAACTCTCCGGCGGCCAGAAGCAGCGCGTAGCGATCGCCAGAGCCCTTGCCGCCAAGCCCGAACTCATCCTCTGCGACGAGCCGACCTCGGCGCTCGACCCGCTGGTGGCGGAAGGCATCCTCAAACTGCTGCTGCGCCTTCAGGAGGAAGAGCAGCTGTCCTATATCTTCATCACCCACGACATCGCGATCGTCCGGGCGATCGCCGACAGCGTGGCGGTGATGCATCGCGGCAGGCTGGTGCGGTTCGGGCCGAAATCGACGGCGCTGTCGCCGCCCTTCGACGATTACACCGATCTGCTTCTGAAATCGGTACCGGAGATGGAAATCGGCTGGCTGGAACGGGTACTCGCCACCCGGCGCATGGAAAGTGCCGGTCACTGAAAAGGAACAGGGAATGACGTCGCGCGGCTTCACCACCATCGAGAATGAATGGATCACGCTGAAAGACGGAACGCGGCTTGCCGCCCGCATCTGGATGCCGGACGGCGCGGAGCAGGATCCCGTTCCCGCCGTCTTCGAATTCCTGCCCTATCGCAAGCGCGATGGAACGAGCCCAAGGGACGAATCCACCTATCCGGTATTCGCTGCCGCCGGCATTGCCGGCGTTCGGGTCGATATCCGCGGATCGGGGGAATCGGACGGCGTCATCGACGGCGAATATACCGAGCGGGAGCTCGCCGACGCCTGCGAGCTGATCGCCTGGATTGCCGCGCAGCCATGGTCGAACGGCGCGGTCGGCATGATGGGCATCTCCTGGGGCGGCTTCAACAGCCTGCAGGTCGCAGCCCTGCGCCCGCCAGCGCTGAAGGCCGTCATCTCGATAGCCTCGACCGTCGACCGCTACAATGACGACATCCACTACAAGAACGGTTGCCATCTCTCCGCCCAGCTTTCATGGGCGGCGACGATGCTCGGCTACCAGTCGCGTCCGCCCGATCCGGCACTTGTGGGCGAGCGCTGGAAGGCGATGTGGCTGGAGCGCCTGGCGGGTGAACCCTTTTTCATGGAAGAGTGGCTGAGCCGCCAGCGGCGCGACGATTTCTGGCGTCACGGCTCGATCTCGGAGGATTTTTCCAGCGTCGAGATCCCGACGCTTGTCATCGCCGGCTGGGCCGATGGTTACCGCAATACGCCGCTGATGGCGGTCGAGGGCCTGGGCGAGAAAGCGAAGGCACTGATCGGCCCCTGGGTGCACAAATATCCGCACTTCGCCTGGCCGAAACCGCGCGCCGATTTCCATGGCGAAGCGATCGCCTGGTGGAACAAATGGCTGCGTGGCGAGGACAATGGCATCGACAGGCTGCCGCAGACTCGCGCCTATATTCTCGATGCTGTCCGTCCCGCTCCGCGGCGCGACAGCGATCCGGGTTTCTGGGTGGCTAAGGACCTCTGGTCGCCGCCGCGCATGCAGTGTTTTTACGTCGAGCAATTCGGCAGGCTGACCGAAGGCATGCCGATCCCGCATGCGCCCGAACATCCCGTCTATGTGAGGTCTCCCCTCGATACCGGCACGGCATCCGGTGAATATTTCACGCTAAAGCCCGACGCCGAAATGGCGATCGATCAGCGCTCGGACGATGCGGGCTCGCTGGTCTTCGATACCATGCCGCTTGACCATGATTGCGACTATCTCGGCCGGCCCGTGCTGACGCTTAAGCTGCGTCCCCGGGCGGCGCATGGGAACCTCTGCGCCCGGCTTGTCGACGTCCATCCGGACGGCACCGCGACGCGGGTCGCCTTCGGCGTCGTCAATCTCACCCACCGCGGCGGCAATGCCGACCCCAGGCCGCTGATCCCGGGCGGGACGGTGCCGATCCGACTCGTGCTTGATGCCTGCGGCTATCGCTTCCGCAAGGGGCATCGCATCCGTCTTTCGCTGTCCACCGCCTATTGGCCGATGATCCTTCCGCCGCCGGAGGATGAAGGCATCGAGGTCGACATGGCGTCGCTCGGCCTGGCGCTGCCGGTGCTCGGCGACCATCGCCGGATCGAAATCAAGGAGCCGGCCAATCCCGATCCTTTGCCGAGATATATCGAACACGTGGCGGCGGCGACGGAGCGGCAGGTCGTTCGCAACCTCTCTGCCAATCGGACGGACTATCGCATCCATGAGGATACCGGGCTCTCCGAACATCCTGAGACGGGCCTGTCGACCCGGCAATTGCGCGAGGAGATCTGGTCGATTTCGCCGGATGATCCACTGTCGATGACCGGCACATCGACCTGGACCTGCGACATGCGCCGCCCCGGCTGGTTCGTGCGGACCGTCGCAACCGCGCGAATTGCCTGCACTGCGACGGATTGGATCGTCAGCGCCGTCGTCACCGCTTTCGAGGACGACGTGCAGATCTTCGAAAAAATCTTTGCCGAAAAGAAGATTGCGCGCGACCTGATGTGATCGTCACGCCGTGGCGAAATGCTTGACGGCCTCGCAGACAGCATGGAAGCCGTCCTTTGCGCCGTTGCTCATGTGGCGGGCGCGCAGCCAGGCATGCACCATTTGCGGCTCCTCCCGGAACCAGACTTCGCCGCCCGCTTCTGTGAGCCGGGCGGCATAATGCCGGCCGTCGTCTCGCAAGGGGTCGAAATGCGCCACCGTGATGAAGGCCGGCGGCAGCCCGGCTAGGGAGAATGCCTGCAGCGGCTCGGCGATCTCATGTCCTTCAGGCGCCTGCAGGATCTCGCGATAATAGCTGACATCCGCCGTCGTCAGACCCGGGGCTGCGGCCATTTCGACATGGGAGCCAGCAGCAAGGTCCCCGCCGAGCGCGGGGTAGATCAGAACCTGGCCGACGATGCCTGATAGTCCCTCGTCGCGCGCCCGCAAGGCAAGCCCCGCCGCAAGGTTGCCGCCGGCGCTGTCGCCGATCAACACGACTTTATTGTTGGCGGCAAGCAGGTGTTTCAACACGGCGAAGCCGTCATCCGTCTGTGCCGGCCAGCGATATTCAGGCGCCAGCCGGTAATCGACGGAAACGAGTTCGGCACCGGCAAAATCGGCGATCTCGGCGCAGATGGCATGATGGCTCTCGAGCGAACCGACGACGAAGCCGCCGCCATGGAGATAAAGCAGAATGGTCCGCGTGACGATTTTCCGCGGACGATAGCGCCGGATCGGTATGCGCTGGACCATGCCGTCCGCAAAGATCATATCGGGCGGCAGCGGGCGGTCGAAGCGCGCGCACAGAGCGTCGTACCAATGCCGCTGCTGCTCGACCGGCGCTTCGACGGCGTCGGCGGGATAGAAGCTATCGCAGATTTCGAGAAACTGCAGGATGCCCCTTTCGGTGGGGACAGGCGATGGAGCGGACATTGAGGGTCCTTTCGATTTTGGACATGCGGATCATGCCCTTGGCCGACTCTGCGTCCATCATGCGCCTTTGCGGCGGAGGCGATCTGTCTGGTCGCGACCCGTGGATGTCGCGATGCTTTCTTATTTTGATCCTGCATTTCCAGAGCTTTGCCGTCTTTTTCAAAAAATTTTCGCCGCCGACCCAAGGAAAGCCATCGGAGAAACGTCTCAATCCCGAAATAGCATCTTGCTTGATAGCTTGGGGGTAGGTGCGCATTGGATGCGAAGCTCATAGAACGAGCGCAGGGGGGCGACCGGGAGGCCTTCGGGCAACTGGTCTCGCGCCATTATGATTTCGTCCACGCGACGGCGTGGCGGTGGTCGGGTAGTTCCGCCGACGCCGACGACATCGCCCAGGAGGTCTGCGTCAAACTCGGCGCGGCCATTCGCGGCTTTCGCGGCGCCAGCCGCTTCAGGACATGGCTTTATACGCTGACGCTCAACGCCGCCCGCGACCACAGGCGCAAGCTTGCGCGGGACGAGCAGACATTCCGCGCTTACGCCGCTGAACCCTCGCAGGATGCGCCTGATGGAAACGACGACGAGGTATCGAGCCAATTATGGGCGGCCGTGCGCGCTTTGCCGGAGCGGCAATGCGACGCCGTGCTGCTCGTCTATGGCGAAGGCCTCAGCCATTCCGCCGCCGCCGATATCATGGGCTGCTCGGAGGCGACCGTCTCCTGGCAGGTTCACGAGGCGCGCAAGCGGCTGAAGGCCATGCTCGGCAAGGAAGAGGTATGATGGACAAGGAACTCGAAAAGCTCTCCCGCCTCACCCCGCCGGCCGCCGATCCGCAGGCGCGTGCGCGTGCCCTTGCTGCGGCGATGCAGGCCTTCGACAGCGCGGAAAATAATGCAGCGGCAGCCCAAGGAAATGCCAAAGGCTGGCGTCCAAGCTCCATCATCAACTGGATATGGAGCCCTGCCGTGAACAAGAAATTTCTCGCCGGTTCAGCGCTTGCGACGCTGCTTGTCATTCCCGCCGCCGGTTATCTCACCGTCGAGCTGACCCGCAACCAACCGATCGTCGACCAGACCGAGATTGCCGGCAATGTTCCGCAAAAAACCGCGCCCAAACCGGCCGAAGCGGTCACTGCCGCGCCTCAGCTTCCCGAAGCCGTGACCGAGGAAAACCGGCAGGCCCAATCGGCGGCGGCTGACAGCGCTCTGGCCTTGCAGGACAAGGAGCAGGCGGTCGCGGCGCGGAAGTCTGATCTCAATTCCGACGACGTCTCCGGCCTCTTAAATAGGCGGGGTACGATGTCCGAAGCGGCCAAGCGCTCTGTTGCATCAGGCGCCGCTGCTTCTCAGCAGCCGCTGGCCGAGCCTTTGGCCGTCGCCCCCTCGCCTGCTCCGCCGACGGAAAGCCGTTTGCAGGTTCAAGTCGATCCCGGCCGCGAACGCTTCGCCAATGCGGCGGCAAATCCGATCAAGAGTGTCGCGACCGATCCGGTCTCGACCTTCTCCGCCGATGTCGACAGCGCCTCCTATTCCTTCGTCCGCAAGTCACTGACGGGCGGGGCAATGCCCGATCCGCAATCGGTTCGCGTCGAGGAGATGATCAACTATTTCCCCTATGACTGGCCGAGGCCTGAAAATGCCGACCAGCCCTTCAAGGCGACCGTGACGGTGATGCCGACGCCGTGGAACCACGACACGGAACTGATGCATGTGGCGATCAAGGGCTACGACATCGCGCCGGCAACCGCGCCGCATGCCAATCTGGTTTTCCTGATCGACGTCTCCGGCTCGATGGACGAGCCGGACAAGCTGCCGCTGCTGAAAAGCGCCTTCCGCCTTCTGGTCAACAGGCTGAAGGTCGACGACACTGTCTCGATCGTCACCTACGCCGGCAATGCCGGCACGGTGCTCGAGCCGACGCGGGTGGCGGAGAAAGCTAAGATACTCTCGGCGATCGACAGGCTGGAGGCAGGCGGCTCGACCGGCGGCGCCGAAGGCATCGAGGCGGCCTACGATCTTGCCAAACAGGCCTTCGTCAAGGACGGCGTCAACCGGGTGATGCTGGCGACGGACGGCGACTTCAATGTCGGCCCGTCGAGCGACGAGGATCTGAAACGCATCATCGAGGAGAAACGCAAGGACGGCATCTTCCTGACCGTTCTCGGTTTCGGCCGCGGCAATCTCAACGATTCCCTGATGCAGACGCTGGCGCAGAACGGTAATGGCAACGCCGCCTATATCGACACGCTGGCGGAAGCGCAGAAGACTTTGGTCGAAGAAGCGGGATCAACGCTGTTTCCGATTGCGAAGGACGTCAAGTTCCAGGTCGAGTTCAACCCGCAACGGATCGCCGAATACCGGTTGATCGGCTACGAGACGCGCGCCCTCAAACGCGAGGATTTCAACAATGACCGCGTCGATGCCGGCGATATCGGTTCCGGCCACAGCGTCACGGCGATCTACGAGATCACCCCCAAGGGAAGTCCCGCGGTCATGAATGACGACCTGCGGTATGGCGCAGCCGACAAGGCGCCGGCCGTTGCATCGGACGGCACGCATCAGGGCGAGCTTGCCTTCGTCAAGATGCGCTACAAGCGGCCGGGGGAAGACAAGAGCGCGCTGATCACCACCCCTGTCGGTGACGGCAACGCGGTCGCCACCGTCGACGCTGCGCCTGGGGATGTCCGCTTCTCGGTGGCCGTCGCTGCTTTCGGCCAGAAGCTGAGCGGCACCAGCGCCCTCGATGCCTATTCCTATCAGGCGATTGCCGATCTCGCTGCGGCATCGCGGGGAACGGATAGCTTCGGCTACAGGTCGGATTTCCTCGGTCTCGTCAGGTTGGCTGACGGACTCAGCCAACGGTGAAGAGAGAAGCACCACAGAGCAGAGACCGCCTGGGAAGGCGGCCTCTGCTTCTGAGCGTTTGGAACGAGGACTTCCCTGTTCAGTCTGTGGACTGATAATCGATATGGTTAAATCAGCCCACAGTATGAAACGGAAACCCATTAATACAGGTCGCGGGCTGATTTATTGTTGGTGCAAGATAGGGCGCTCTATCCCAGGCTTGAGCCGTTGGCCGTGAGATAGACAGCGTAGAGCGAGGTTGTTGCGGTGATGAAGAGACGGTTCAGCTTCTCTCCTCCGAACGCGACGTTGGAGACGATCTCGGGAATGTGGATCTTGCCGAGCAGCGTGCCATCCGGATCGTAAGCGTGCACGCCGTCGCCGGCGCTCGTCCAGATCCTTCCCTTTCGGTCGACGCGAAAACCGTCGAAAAAGCCCGCGGTGCATTCGGCAAAAATGCCGAGATCGGTGAGCTTTCCATCCGCGGATACAGCGAGCTTTCTCATATGACGCGGACCGCCGGACAGGTGCGATGCCCCGGTATCGGCGATATAGAGCATCGTTTCGTCAGGGGCGAAAGCCAGCCCATTCGGCTTGACGAAATCGGACGCTACCCGGTCGGTTGCGCCTGTCGCCGGGTCGTGCCGGTAGACGTGGCATCCGCCGATTTCTTCCTCGCCGTAGTCGCCCTCATAGTCGTGGAGGATGCCGTAACTCGGGTCGGTAAACCAGACGGTGCCGTCGGACTTCACCGTGACGTCGTTGGGCGAATTGAGCCGTTTGCCCGCGATCCGATCGGCCAGCACGGTAATTCCACCATCGAAATCCGTCCGCGTGACGCGGCGCGTCAGATGCTCGCAGGTGACCAGCCGGCCCTGATTGTCGACGGTGTTGCCGTTGGAATTGTTGCAGGGCGAGCGGAAGACCGATGTCTGCCCGCTGGTGTCGTCGTAGCGCATCATGCGGTTGTTCGGGATATCGGAAAAGACCAGATAACGGCCGGCGGCAAACCAGGCCGGTCCCTCCAGCCAGCGGCCGCCCGTCCAAAGCCGCTCGACGCGGGCATGGCCGACGAAGCAGCTTTCAAAGCGCGGGTCGAGAACCTCGAACCCCGTACCCTCGATTTCCCCGAACATGGCGCCTCCTCGTCTCAAATTGTTATCGATACCATTCTGCCTTGTTTCGCGGCCTTCGTACAGAGATCGATGGACTGGGGAACGCAGCATTCCTGTAATAATATTGATTGTGCGATGATAGCGATAACTTTATCGTATCCTGAGTTGCCAACTCGGAAGCTGTTTTAGGGGCGGAGACCAGTGAAAAACGAGGATGAGCCGAAAGACAAACGTCTCAAGGGAGGAGACGCCCAAAAGCTGACGATGGCTGAAGTCGCCAAATATGTCGGCGTATCGGCGATGACCGTTTCGCGCGCCTTTCGCCAGGATGCGAGCGTTTCCGAAGAGACGCGCAAGCGCATCATGGAAGCGGTCGATGCGCTCGGTTACGTGCTCGATCTCTCCGCCGGCAGCCTTTCCTCGCGGCGCAGCGGCTTCATCGCGGCGCTGGTGCCCTCCATCAACAATTCGAATTTCTCCGACACGGCGCGCGGGATTACCGATGCGCTTGAGAATACCGGTCTTCAGCTGCTGCTCGGCTATACCGACTATTCCGCCGAGAAAGAGGAAAAGCTGATCGAGGCGATGCTGCGCCGGCGCCCCGAAGGCATCATCCTGACGGGCGGTTCGCACACCGACCGGGCGCGGCGCATGCTTGATAAGGCCGGAATTCCGGTGGTTGAAACCTGGGAGCTTCCAGAAGAGCCGATCAATCATGTCGTCGGCTTTTCCAACAGCGAGGCGATGGCCCTGCTGGTGCGGGCGCTTGCCAGCCAGGGCTATCGCAGGTTCGGCTATATCGGCGGTACGACGGCGCGCGATACGCGCGGCAGCCAGCGGCGAAGCGGTTTCCTGAAGGCCGTCGACGAACTGGGCTTGGGACCGGGCCGGGCGATTTCTTTCGGTGTGCCGCCGATTACCATGGAACAGGGCGGCCAAGCAGTGGTGAGTCTCCTGGAGCGCTGGCCGGACACGGAAGTCGTTCTCTGCGTTTCCGACCTGTCCGCCTTCGGTGCGATCATGGAATGCAAGCGCAGGGGAATGCGCGTGCCTGAGGATATCGCCATTGCCGGTTTCGGCGATTACGAAATCTCGTCGATCTGTCATCCCAGTATCACCACGATCAATGTCGACTGTTACGGCATCGGCCGCCAAGCCGCCGTCCGCCTGCTCGATGCCCTGCAGGGCAGCGGCGAGGCGACCGGCGACGAGATTACATTGACCAGCTATAGGGTCGTGCTGCGCGAAAGCACGGATCGAAGCGTCCCGTAATTGGCCCCGATATCAGAAGGCGATCTGCACCTTCATCGACTTGCTTCGGTCGCCGGCCAGTTCGAAGGCGGCGACGGCTTCGTCGATCTTAAAGACACCTGTCAGCAGCGGTTTCAGATCGACGCGGCGCGCATTGATCAGTTCGACCGCGAGCGCAAACTCCTCGTGAAAGCGGAATGTCCCGCGCATCTCGATTTCCTTGGCGACGATCATGTTCTGCGGGATGGAGACATCGCCGCCAAGGCCGAGCTGCACGAGAACGGCACGGGGCTTCAGCGCCTCAAGACCGGCGCGCACCGCCCGCTCATTGCCTGACGCCTCGAACATGACATCGAAATATCCCTTGTCGGCGCCGTAGGCGGCCAGGTCGGCGGCATGGGTGGCAACATTGATCGTTCGATCTGCGCCGCTGGTGCGGGCGATCGCCAGAACGCTGTCGGTCACATCGGTCGCGACGATTTCGCGGGCGCCAAGCACGCGGGCCGCAACGATCGCCAGCATGCCGATCGGGCCGCAGCCGGTGACGAGCACGCGTTTGCCCAGCAGCGATCCGGCGCGGCTGGCGGCATGCAGCGTCACGGCAAAGGGTTCGGCGAAGGCCGCCTCGTGAATGGAGATGCCGTCGGCAACCTTGTGGCATTGCCAGCGCTCCGCCACCAGCCGCTGGCGAAAGCCGCCTTGTATATGCGGCATCGGCATGGCGCTGCCGTAAAACCGCATGTTGAGGCAGTGGTTCTGCTGTCCCTTCAGGCAATATTGGCAATGATTGCACGGCCGGCTCGGAGATACCGCAACGCGGTCGCCGACGGCAAGATCGCTCACGCCGGCGCCGAGTGCCTTGACCGTGCCGGCGATCTCGTGGCCGAGGATCATCGGCTCGCGCAGGCGAACGGTGCCGAAGCCGCCATGATTGTAATAATGCAGGTCGGAGCCGCAAATGCCGCCGGCTTCGATGGCGATCTCCACCTGCCCCTCTCCCGCAACCTCCGGCTCGCGCTCCTCGATCCTGAGATCCTTGGCGGCATGAATGACGATGGCTTTCATATCAAAACCCTCACACGACGGGAGTTGGAAGCACGCTGCCGGCAAAATGCGCAGCGAGATTGTCTCTGACCAGCTGGCCCATGGCCTTGCGGGTCTCGACGGTACCGGAGCCGTGATGGGGCTGCAACACGACGTTTTGAAGCGTCAGGAAACGCGCATCGATCTTGGGTTCGTTCAGGAAGACGTCGAGGCCGGCGGCCTGGATGGTGCCGTTTTGAAGGGCTGCGATCAACGCCTCTTCGTCGACGGTCGTCCCGCGCGAAACATTGATCAACATGCCGTTGGGGCCGAGCGCTTTCAGCACCTCGGCGTTGATGATCTTCATGGTCGCCTGCCCACCCGGAACGATGACGATCAGAAAATCGGACCAATCGGCAAGTGCGACCAGGTCCGGCTGATAGGCATAGGCAACATCCGTGTGCTCATTGCGGGCGAAGTAGGAGATGTCGCAGCCGAAAGCGGCGGCACGCCTGGCGATCGCCTTGCCGATCCGGCCCATGCCGGCAAGCCCCACCTTCTTGCCGGCGACGCGGGTCACCAGCGGCATGGCGACATTGCCCCACTGGCCGGTGCGGACGAAAACATCGGCCTGCGGAATCTGCCGCGCCGTGGCAAGCAGCAGTCCGATGGCGATATCGGCGACATCCTCGGTCAGCACATCAGGTGTATTGGTGACGCGAATGCCGTTGGCGCGGGCATAGGAGAGGTCGATGGCATCGGTGCCGACGCCATAACAGGAGACGATCTCCAGCTTCGGCAATTGCTTCATCAGCTCGGCGGAAGCGCCGAGTTCGCCACGTGTCGCAATGGCGCGAATATCCTTGCCGACCCTTGCGATCAGTTCCGGCTTATCGGCCGCTTCCCACAGGCGGTGAACGCGATACTTCGCCTCCAGATCGACCATATCCCATTCCGGATAGGCTCCGGCCATCAAGATCTCTACCTCAGGCATTCCGTCTCCGTCCCGCATTTTGACAGTTGATTATGTTATCGATAACATATAATTCGGAAAAGCGATGTCAAGTGAGTTTCACCTGAAGTGGCGGTATAAGCCGTCATTCGCAGCGACACCGGAGGACTTATTTGCATGAAGAACCTGTTTGATCTGACCGGGCAGTTGGCCCTGATCACCGGCTCGAGCCAGGGGATCGGTTATGCGCTGGCCGAGGGCCTGGCGCAGCATGGCGCCGAGGTGGTCATCAACGGCCGCACGCCCGAAAGCGTCAAACGCGCCGTCGAAAGCCTCAAGGTCCAGGGACTGTCTGCCCATGCCGCCATCTTCGACGTGACCAGCAAGGACGCCGCCAAAGCGGGCATCGATGCGATCGAGGCCGATATCGGGCCGCTCGACATCCTGATCAACAATGCCGGCATGCAGTTTCGCACGCCGCTGGAAGACTTTCCGGCGGACAAATGGGAGCTGCTGCTGACCACCAATATTTCGAGCGTATTTTACGTCGGTCAGGCGGCCGCCAAAGCCATGATCGCCCGCGGCCAGGGCAAGATCATCAACATCGCTTCCGTGCAGAGCGAACTGGCGCGCCCGGGCATCGCCCCCTATACCGCGACTAAGGGCGCGGTGCGCAATCTGACGCGCGGCATGTGCGCCGACTGGGCCAAGCATGGACTGCAGATCAACGCGATCGCGCCCGGCTATTTCAAGACGCCGCTCAACCAGGCGCTTGTCGACAATCCGGAATTCTCGTCCTGGCTGGAGAAGCGGACGCCGGCCGGACGCTGGGGTAACGTCGAGGAACTGGTCGGCGCCGCCGTCTTCCTCTCCGGCCGTGGCTCGTCCTTCATCAACGGCCACACGCTTTACGTCGACGGCGGCATCACCACCTGCCTCTGACAGGGACGCGACGATGGAGCTCAAGAAAGAAACACCGCCTCCGGCCGTCGTCGTCATGGGCGTCAGCGGCTGCGGCAAATCCTCGGTCGGCGAGGGCATCGCCGCTCGAAACGGCATGCGGTTCCTGGAGGGCGACCAGCTTCACCCGGCTCGCAATGTCGAGAAGATGGCGAAGGGCATACCGCTCACCGACGACGACCGGCTACCCTGGCTCGACCGGATCGGCGCGGAAATAAAGACCGCGCAAGACGCATCGCAGGGATTGGTGATTTCGTGCTCGGCGCTGAAGCGCAGTTATCGGGAGAGGTTGAGACAGGCGGCAGGCGGGCGCCTGGCCTTCGTTTTCCTGGAGGGGACGCGCGATCTGCTGCTGTCGCGGATGCAGGCCCGTCAGGGCCACTTCATGCCGGCGTCGCTGCTCGACAGCCAGTTGCAGACGCTGGAGCCGCCGACCGGTGAAGCTGGGGTGGTCACGGTGGCGATCGATATGGCTTTGGATGATATGGTGGCGCTGGCTTGTGAGGGGCTGAGAAGCGCGGCCGTCAAGGGAGGGTTTCATGCAGGATGATAATAGAGCAGATGTCGCCGTCATCGGCGCCGGCATCATGGGAACGGCGATCGTCACGCGACTGATCGAAACCGGCCACAAAGTATCGGTCTTCGATCTCGATGCCGAGAAGGTCGCGGCATTGGCGGCCAAGGGCGCGGATGCGGCGAGTTCCGTGCAGGATGCGGTCGCGGCGTCGGAATTCTGCGTGCTCAGCCTCAATCACGCCAGCATCGTGCGCGCCGTCATCTTCGGCGAGAAGGGCGTTGCGGCGGCGGCCAGCGCCGACAAGCTGCTGATCGACATGTCCTCCATCGATCCCGCCGAGACGGCCGACATGGCGAAGCGGCTGCGTGCGGAAACGGGCATGGCATGGGTGGATTGCCCGCTGTCCGGCGGCGTGCCCGGCGCGCTCGGCGGCAAATTGACGATCATGGCGGGCGGCCGCGCTGAGGATTTCGAGCGCGCGCGGTTGGTGATGCGGCATCTTGCCGCCAATTATACGCTGATGGGCGCCTCCGGCGCTGGGCAGACCACCAAGCTGATCAATCAGTTGTTCTGCGCCGTGCTGTTCCAGGCGGTGGCGGAAGCCGTCAAGCTCGCCGAAGCCGGCGGCGTCGATCCCGCAGCCATTCCGGCAGCGCTTGCCGGCGGGCGGGCGGATAGCCGGATATTGCAGGAATTCATGGCGAAATTCGCCGCCCGGGATTTCTCGCCGACAGGGCGGATCGACAATATGCTGAAGGACCTGGATTCGCTCCAGGCCTTTGCGCTGAAGACCAAGACGCCGCTGCCGATGACGGGTGCGGTGGTGGAGATTCACCGCCTGTTGTGCGTCGCCGGCCTTGGGCCGAAGGACTCTGTCGAGATGATGCGTCTTCTCGACGGATTTCGTCCCGGCTGATGTCATTTCGCGGGGTTGGGGATCGTCATTTTCCGCTTGACTATCGATGAATGTTATCGATAACATACTTTTATAAGAGCTGCAGCTTTGGGAGGAGCCACAGTGGAAGCCAAGAGACTGCTGGAGTTCCAATCGATCACCAAAAGCTTCGGCGGTACGCAGGCGCTGCGTGACGTATCGATCGATCTGCGCGAGGGCGAAATCCTGGCGCTGCTGGGCGAAAACGGCGCCGGCAAATCGACGCTGATCAAGACGCTTGCCGGCATCTACAAGCCGGATCACGGCGACATCCTTTTCCGCGGCCACAGCTACCATCATCGCCCGCCGAAACCGAACGAGCGGCAGCCGGTCGCCTTCATCCATCAGGATCTCGGTCTGATCGAGTGGATGACGGTCGGCGAGAATATGGGTCTGTCGCAAGGCTTCTCGATGCGAAGCGGTCTCATCGATTGGAACAGGACGCAGGCGCGGGCCAAGGAAGCGCTGAAGCTCGTCGGCTGCGACTTCGACCCGACGACGCGGGTCTCGGCCCTGTCGCGCACCGAAAAATCGCTTGTCGCCATCGCCCGCGCGCTTGCCGTCGAAGCCGATGTTCTGGTGCTCGACGAGCCGACGGCGAGCCTGCCCGCCGACGAAGTCGATCGGCTGTTCAATGCGATCCGTCCCCTGAAGGAGCGCGGCGTCGGCATGATCTATGTCTCCCACCGGCTCGACGAGATTTTCCGCATCGCCGATCGCGTCGCCGTGCTGCGTGACGGATGCATGGTCGGGCAGAAGCCGGTCAGCGAGACCACCCCCGACGAACTGGTGACGATGATCATCGGCCGCAGCAGTGACAGTCTCTTTTCCAAGGCCGAGATCAAGCCCGGCAAGGCGATCGTCGAGGTTCGCGACCTCGTCTGTGCCGGCACCAGCCCGATCTCCTTCGATATCCGCGAGGGCGAGCTGCTCGGGCTGGTTGGGTTGCGCGGCGCCGGCCAAGAACGGATCGGCCGGGCGCTGTTCGGCTGCGAGCCCTTCAACGGCTCGGTTCTGCTGCATGGCCAGGCGCCGGATCTTTCCAGCCCGCGGCAGGCCATGGCGTCGGGCATCGGTCTGATTGCCCGTGACCGGACGGAGGAATCCGTCGCGCTGTCGCTGTCCATTCGCGAAAATACCTATCTCAATCCGGGCGCCGTCGGCCGCGGGATTTTCTCCTTCCTGTCGCCGCGCGGCGAAGCCGATCTTGCCCATGCGATCGGCCATTCCGTCGGCCTCAGGCCGAACGATCCGGATCTGCCGGTGGAGGCGCTGTCGGGCGGCAACCAGCAGAAGGTGGTCGTCGGCCGCTGGCTGGCGACCGGGCGAAAGCTGCTGGTCGCGGAAGACCCGACCGCCGGCGTCGACATCGGCGCGCGCGCCGAAATCTACCGCCTGATCACCCAGGCGCTGGAAGCCGGTCTCGCGGTCGTCGTGGTCTCGACGGATTTCGAGGAAATCGCCCATATCTGCCACCGCGCGCTGGTTTTCTCGCGCGGAAAAATCGTCAGCGAACTGAGTGGAAGCGCTCTGACCACGGAGGCGGTCATCACGGCCGCCTCGGCGTCGGAAGCGGCTTGAGCCATCGGGAGAACAGCCATGCAATCCATTGAATCCACCGCGCTGGAGCCGACCAAGAGCGAAATGGCCGGCCTGTCCACAGGCCAGAAGATCGGCCGTCTCATCCCGGTTTACGGGCTGGTGATCCTCACTCTCGGTCTGATCGTGATCTTCTCGATCCTTCTGCCGGATACGTTCCCGACCGTGCTGAACGTCCGTTCGATCGTCTCGGACAAGGCGATCATCGCGCTTCTGTCGCTCGCCGCGATGATCCCGATGGCATCGGGCCGCATCGACCTGACTGTCGGCTATGGCATCGTGCTCTGGCACATTCTCGCCATCAGCCTGCAGACGGCTTACGGCCTGCCCTGGCCGGTGGCTGTGATCATCGTCCTCGCGCTCGGCGTCCTCACCGGCTTCATCAACGGCCTGCTGGTCGAGGTCGCCAAGATCGACAGTTTTATCGCCACGCTCGGCACGGGAACCGTTCTCTACGCGCTTGCCCTTTGGCACACCGGCGGCCGGCAGGTGGTCGGTGTCCTGCCTGAGGGCTTCTATGCGCTGAACGGCACCATGCTGTTCGGCCTGCCGATCACCGGCTTCTACGTGTTGCTGATCGCAATCTGCATGTGGATCGTGCTCGAATACCTGCCGATCGGCCGCTATCTCTATGCCATCGGCGCCAATCCCAAGGCGGCAGCCCTCAACGGCATTCCTGTCCGCAAATTCGTGATCGGCGCCTTCGTCACCTCAGGCCTGCTGGCGGCTCTGACCGGGGTCCTGCTCGCCTCGAAGCTGCGCATCGGCCAGGCGAGCGTCGGCCTCGAATATCTGCTGCCGGCGCTTGTCGGTGCATTCTTGGGATCGACGACGATCAAGCCGGGGCGGGTGAACGTCTGGGGCACGCTGATCGGCGTCATCATCTTGGCGGTCGGCATATCAGGAATTCAGCAATTCGGCGGGTCGTTCTTCGTCGAACCGCTGTTCAACGGTGTGACCCTGCTGATTGCCATCGGCATTGCAGGTTACGCCCAGCGCAAGCGCGGAGCTGTGAGGAGGATCACACCCGCATCCAAATGAGGATGCCGGCTCACCCGGCATTTCATAACAAACAAAATGGAGGAGTGAACATGAAACGCAGGACTTTATTGCAGGCAACGGTCGCAACCGTCGCCGTTATGCTCAGCGTGCCGGCGATGGCCGATTCGATGGCTGACGCCAAGGCCGTGGTCGACAAATACGCGTCCAAGGTGAGCGCCTGGGATGGTCCGACGAGCGGCCCCAAGGGCGCGAGCGGCAAGAACATTGTCATTCTCGCCGCCGATATGAAGAACGGCGGCATTCTCGGCGTCGTCAACGGCGTTCAGGAAGCGGCAGGCGCTTTGGGCTGGACGGTCAAGGCGCTTGACGGCGCCGGTTCGATCGGCGGACGGACGGCGGCCTTCGGCCAGGCCATGGCATTGAAGCCCGATGGCATCATCATCAACGGCTTCGACGCCGTCGAGCAGAAGCCGGCGATGGAAGCGGCCAAGGCGGCCGGCATTCCGATGGTGTCGTGGCACGCCGCCTCGGCCGTTGGCCCGGTTCCGGACGTCGGCGTTTTCGCTAACGTGACCACCGATGCGATGGAAGTCTCGAAGTCTGCGGCGGATTGGGCCTTCGCCGATGCCGGCGGCAAGCCTGGAGTCATCATCTTCACCGACTCGACCTATGCGATCGCCATTGCCAAGGCCGACCGCATGAAGAAGGAGATCGAGGATCTCGGCGGCACCGTGCTCGAATATGTCGACACGCCGATCGCCGAAACCTCTCAGCGCATGCCGCAGCTGACCACCTCGCTGTTGCAAAAGTACGGCGCCAAGTGGACGCATTCGCTGGCGATCAACGACCTCTATTACGATTTCATGGGCCCGTCGCTCGCCTCGGCTGGCATTGCCGGCGACGGAAAGCCGGTGAACGTCGCAGCCGGCGACGGTTCGGAGAGCGCCTATCAGCGTATCCGCGCCAAGCAGTTCCAGGCCGTCACCGTCGCCGAACCGCTCAACCTTCAGGGCTGGCAGCTCGTCGACGAGCTGAACCGCGCTTTCGCCGGCGCCCCGTGGTCTGGCTATGTGTCGCCGCTGCACGTGGTGACCAGCGCGAACGTCGAGTTCGACGGCGGGCCGAAGAACAGCTTCGATCCCGACAACGGCTATCGCGATCAATACAAGAAAATCTGGGGCAAATAAGCCTTCCCAAGGGCGTATCGACGGATACGCCCTTATCCCCGCTGACACCACGCCAATATCGATCCAGCTCCGGCGAGTTTTGGAAAAGAGAACCCATGATTATTCGTTATGCTTTGTTTGAAGGCGAAATCCATCCCGGCCGAGAAGAGGAATTCCGCGCCTTTGTCAGGCAGCGGCTCGTCCCTCTCTGGACAAAATTTCCGGGCGCCGAGGAAGTTCGGGTGCTTGATGGAATGGACCGCGACGAAGGCGCTCCGGTCTACGCCATGGCTCTCGCCATACGTTATCCCGATATGGATGCGGTCAACGCAGCGCTTCGCTCCGATGTGCGCTTCGAGAGCCGCGAGGTCACCGGCGAACTGTTGCGGCTCTTCACCGGCAAGGTGCATCATCACGTCTTCCAGGCCAACGAATACCCGCCGGCCATTGCCTGATATCCGGCGACCGTAGCGACCGACCTGCCACATCACACAGTGCCTGGGACAAATGTCTCGGGCGCTTTTTTATATCTAAGCATCGGTAATCCCGTGGCCCCACAGTTCCGACCGTAGGCGCTTTGGGACAATTTTTTATCCGCTGCGTCATTATTAAACTAAATAATCTATATAATTGGTGCTCTATACTTCATTCTCCCGTGCATCATTCTCGCAACAAGCAGTCCGGGAAGATTGACGATGACATTGGCAAAGAGATTCAACATCGCGTCCTTCAGCCCACCTGGCTTCGGCGCGGTTCACAATCCGGCTGCAGCCCGGGACAGAAGGTGCAGGCGTCCTTCCGTGATCTCCCAGCAGGATTTCCTTTGATATCCTTTCTAGCCAGGCAGAACCGCGGCATCGCATGAGCAAGCATTCCGAATTTCTCTGGTATATTCCGAACGACGTCAGAGCCGGTCATCGCGGCGATTCCGCTGTCGACAACCACAACAGCCTGGATACGCTGACCAGCCATGCGCGGGCGCTGGAGGAGCATGGTTGGAAGGGCGCGCTGATCGGCACCGGCTGGGGCCGGCCCGACACGTTCACCGTCGCGGCCTCGCTTGCTGCGCGCACCACCAGCTTCGAGCCGCTGATTGCGATCCGGCCGGGCTATTGGCGGCCGGCGAACTTCGCTTCCGCGGCGGCGACGCTGGATCACCTGACCGGCGGCCGGGTGCGGATCAACATCGTCTCGGGCAAGGACAATCTCGCCGCCTATGGCGACAGCGAAGGCGACCAGGCGCATCGCTATGCCAGGACCAAGGAATTTATGCGGCTGGTTCGCCGGTTGTGGACGGAGGAAAATGTCACGGCGGGAGGCGATCATTTCCGGGTCGCCGGCTCCACCGTGGTGCCGCGCATCGCGGCCCGCGGCGACCGCCGTCACCCCACATTTTATTTCGGCGGAGCCTCGGAGGCGGCCGAGCGGGTGGCGGCCGCCGAGGCCGATGTCCAGCTTTTCTGGGGTGAGCCGCTCGACGGCGTCCGGGAACGGATCGACCGGCTCAAGGGCTTGAGCCGGGACCTCGACCGCGACCTTCCCCCACTGGAATTCGGGCTGCGGATCACGACGCTGGTCCGCGACACGACGGATGAGGCCTGGGCCGATGCCGAGGCGAAGGTCGCCGAGATGGCGAGGAGCAACGGCGCCGGCTGGCACGATCACCAGCGCGTGCTCGCTGTCGGTCAGCAACGGCTGCTCTCTTTGCACGAGCGCGGCGACGTCCTCGACGACAATCTCTATACCGCGCCGGGCAAGTTCGGCGGCGGCGGTGCCGGCACCACCTGGCTGGTCGGCTCGGCGGCGGATGTCGCCCGATCACTGCGCAAATATCAGGATCTGGGGATCACGCAATTCGTGCTGTCCGACACGCCCTATCTCTCGGAGATCAAGCGGCAGGGCGATCAGCTGCTGCCGCTGCTGCGTGGCTGAAGCCGGGGGCGGCGACGGATGTGCAGAAGCGTCAGCTCGCCGGCGCCACGCATCGGTTGCGGCCGGCATTCTTGGCGGTGTAGAGGTTGGCGTCGGCCGCCTGCAGCGCGATCTCGATATTGTCGGCCAGAGACCAATCCGCCAGGCCGATGGAACAGGTGACGTCGAGCTTCGGATCGACCTCAGACCATTCGTGGTCCTGCACCCGCAGGCGTAGCCGCTCGGCAGCGGCAAAGGCGTCCACGGCCCGCGTATCGGGAAGCAGAAGCAGGAATTCCTCGCCGCCCATGCGGATCGCCAAGCCGCCTTTCGCTCCGGCATCGCCCAGCAAGGCGGCAAGGCGGGAGAGGACGATATCGCCGATCGAATGGGAAAAGACATCGTTGATGCGTTTGAAATGGTCGATGTCGACCAGCATCAGCGCTGCATGGGTGACGCTGGATTGGGCCCACTCCCGGCATTTGAGCTGCAATTCGCGGCGATTGCCGAGACCGGTCAGCGGATCGGTGCGCGAGGCCAGCACCGCCTCGCGCTGTTCGGCGGCAAGCCGCAGATTTTCTTCCAGCAGGCGCTCGCGCTCCAGACGGGCGCTGTCTTCCTTGCGGCGCATCGTCTCCAGATCGAGTGCCAGCTTCATCGTATAGGCGCGTGCCGAGGCAAGCCGCCGGTAATCCTCGACCACCAGTTCGTGATAGACCCTGTGATGGTCGAAGGCTGCCCGCCAGTCGCCGGCCATTTCGGCAATCCGGTATCGCATGTCGAAATGGCGCAGTTTCATGCGTGGGGTAGCCAGGGCGGCTTCCGTTGCCTCGATGGCTGCAAGCAGCAACACGGCTTCGTCGAAAACGCCCTGCCCTGCCAGAAGATAGGCGTACCAATAGGAGGTTTCCGCCATCAGCACGTCGTCCTCTGCGATGCGGCAGGCGGCGATGGCGGCGATATAATGGGCGGCGGCCGCGGCGTCTTCGCAGCGCGTCCAGGCGAGAAGTCCGAGATAGCAATGGCACTCGGCGATCTCATAAGGCAGGTTTTCCGCCTGAGCCTCGGTCAGAATAGACCGCAGCTGTTCTTCCGTGCGATCAAGCAGGGTGGTGTCGATGTCCCGTGCTGCCAGGCGATGCTCGCCGAGCGCGCGCGCCGCCATACGGCTGGCGATCGAGCGAGCGATCAGCACGGAGCCTTTTGCCAGACTGCTTGTCTCCGCATAGTCCAGACTTTCGGCCGCGGCCTCCGCCGCGCGATCGAAATCCTTCGAATCGAACAACGCCACGGCATAGGCCGTGCGCGCCCGCCAGTTGGCCAGGGGATCCATGCAGGACTTGGTGCGCTTCTGGCAATCGATCAGCAGGCCGAAGCCGGTTTCCAGGTCGCCAAGCGCGACCAGAAGGCCACCATGGATCGACTGCAGGGAAATGATGGCCGCCTGATCCTGGCAATATCGGAGCCAAGTTTCAGCGCGCAGGCAGATCTTCAAGCCTTCCGCCAGGTTCTCCTTGTTGAAATGGATGAGCGCCAGTCGATGTGAAACACGCAGGGCTCCGGCAATATCACCCGCTTCGAGTGCTGCCTCATAGGCGGTTTCCGCCATCTCGAGCGCTTCGGCGGTGCGGCATTCCCAGTCCAGGCGCACGGCACTGTCGAGCAGTTCCTGCCAGCTCGCTGCCAGGTTCTGATCGTGCCTTGACTTGGAAGACGCCCGTCGTGCCACCTCTGCCCCATTCTTTCCGCACCGCATAGTCTGCGAGAACTTCTAACAATTCTCAAAGAGTTGCGCTTAACGGCGAACTTCATCGCTGAACATCGATGCGGGCAAGCGGATTCAAATGGTCCGTTTTGCAACAGGAGATGTGTGTCAATTCAAATCGGCAACTTGATGTACTCTTTCCGGCGCAGACTTCGGGCCATTTGTGACGTAAAATGCGTCAAATTATACAAAAAGCGCAGCATAATGACGCCTCACCGGCTTCGTTTACACTCTCTAAAATATCTCCTCCTATTTTTAAGCATATCGGAGCGACGTTCTGAGGATCGTCACCTACGCCATGATGGCCGGCCAGGTATCCCGAAATCCCGCATGAAATCGACGTTGTTACCTTGACGCCGTCTCGCTTTAGACGCGACGCGCGCAGTGGCGGCGGGCGGAGGCATTCGGGAAAGATCCTGGTCACAGACACCTTTAAACCTCGCCGACACGATGGAGAGCGCGAATGAACAGTATTAAGAGTTTCGGGATCGCGATGCGTCTCGCCCTTGGTTTCAGCTTTCTGATCCTGCTGATGGCCGGCCTGAGCATCTACTCGGCCGTGCAGGTCGCGGAGATCAACAACAATCTCGGGACGATCAACGACGTCAACAGCGTCAAGCAGCGATTTGCCATCAACTACCGCGGCAGCGTGCATGATCGGGCGATCGCCATTCGCGACGTGACCCTGGTGACCTCCGCCGATGAACGCAAGGCGGCCGAGGCATTGATCGAAAAGCTGGCCGCCTCCTACGCCGAGAACGAAAAACGCATGGCCGAGATGGTTGCATCGCCGGCGGGTGCGACGGACCAGGAAAAGACCATTCTGAGCGAGATCGCCGACATACAGGCGAAAACCAATCCCCTGGTCGCCCAGATCATTGCGCTGCAGGAGAAGGGCGATGGCGACGCGGCCCGCAAAATCCTGCTCGAACAGGCGCGGCCGGCCTTCGTTGCCTGGCTCGGCGCCATCAACAAATTCATCGACTATCAGGAAGCACTGAACAAATCGATTGGCGGCGAGGTTCGCAGTACGGCAAGCGGCTTCAAACCGATCGTCCTGACGGCGCTCGGCATCGCGGCTCTTCTTTCGATCGTTGCCGCTGCCATTACATCGCGCACGATCGTCGGCCCGCTGGCAAAACTGCAGCTGTCGCTGAAGGCGATGGCCGAAGGCAATCTCGACGGCGATCGTCGCCTCGAAGCGCGGGGCGATGAGATCGGCAAGCTTGCGCGGGCCGTGGCCGGCCTGCGCGATGCCATTTCGGCAAAGGCCGAGCGAGAAGCCGACACGGAAGCCAAGCGGGCTGTGGCGGAACGGCATCGGCTCGAACAGGATGCCGATGAACGCCGCACTCTTGCCGAACAGACCGACCGGGCTGTCGGTCAGCTCGGCACTGCACTGCAGGCATTGGCCGACGGCGACCTCACACAGCAGATCGACACGCCGTTCATCCCGTCTCTGGAAAAGCTCAGAGCCGACTTCAATACCGCGGTCGAAAAGCTGCGGGGCGCCATGCAGAAAGTTGCCCAGAACGCCAGCGCCATCGCCGCCGGCGCACAGGAGATCCGATCTTCCTCGGACGATCTCGCCAAGCGCACCGAACAGCAGGCCGCATCCGTTGAGGAAACCGCCGCGGCGCTCGAGGAAATCACCACCACCGTCGCCGACTCGAGCAACAAGGCACAGGAAGCAGGACAGCTCGTTCGCAAGACGAAGGACAGCGCGGAACGTTCGGGGAGCGTCGTCCGAGGCGCGGTCGACGCCATGGGCAAGATCGAATCCTCCGCCACCGAAATCGGCAGCATCATCGGCGTCATCGATGAGATCGCCTTCCAGACCAACCTGCTGGCGCTGAATGCCGGTGTCGAAGCCGCCCGAGCCGGTGAAGCAGGCAAGGGTTTTGCGGTCGTTGCCCAGGAGGTGCGCGAATTGGCGCAACGTTCCGCCAAGGCGGCGAAGGAAATCAAGGAGCTGATCAACGCTTCGAACGGCCACGTGAAAAACGGCGTCGCCTTGGTTGGCGAGACCGGAAAAGCCTTGGAAGAGATTGTCGCACAGGTGCAACAGGTCGACGGCAATGTCGGCGCTATCGTCGGCGCTTCGCAAGAGCAGGCAACCGGGCTGAAGGAGATCAACACCGCCGTCAACAGGATGGATCAGGGCACGCAGCAGAACGCCGCGATGGTGGAAGAAGCGACCGCCGCCGCCCATAATCTCGCCAAGGAAGCCGACGCACTGTTCCAGCTCCTGGGTCAGTTCAGCATCGGCGGCGGCGTGGCAGCACCCAGGCGCATATCGCAGCCCGCTGCCGCGGCACAACATGCTCAGCCGGTTTCCTCGCCCGCCCGCCAGATGATTGCCAAAGTGGGCAAGTCGTTCCAGTCGAATGGCAATGCGGCCTTGGCCGGCGATTGGGAAGAGTTCTAAATCGCACTGATTTTTCTCCGGCTTCCTCCGGACGGCAATGGCGAAGGGCAGCGTTTGCTGCCCTTCGCTTTTTGTCTTATGCCCGAACCGGAGCCTTGGCCGGAAGAAGGGCGTTGACCACGACGGCAACGCCGATGTTTGCCGCAAGCGCCAACAGTCCGGTGTAGACGGTGAAGGGCTCGCCGCCGAGGCTGATCAGGTGCAGCGGCTTCCAGCCGGCATCCCAGACCAGGAAGGTGCCGCCGCAGAAGCCGACGAACCAGCCGGCAAGCAGAGCGGGTGCACGGAACCAGCCGGTGTAGAGACCGAAGACCAGGGCCGGGAGCGTCTGCAGGATCCATATGCCGCCGAGCAGCTGCAGATCGAGCGCGAACTGCGTCGGCAGGAAGATGATGACGAGAAGCGCCCCGACCTTCACCACCAGCGACGTCACCTTCGCGACCTTGGCCTCGCCCGCATCGCTGACCTTGGGATCGACATAGGCTTTCCAGAAATTGCGGGTGAAGAGATTGGCGGCGCCAATGCTCATCACCGCCGCCGGCACCAGCGCGCCGATCGCGATCGCCGCAAAGGCGAAGCCGGAGAACCAGCCCGAAAACAGCGTCTTGAACAGCGTGGGAACGACGTCATTGGCGCTGTCGAGTTTCAGGTTGGCGGCATGGCCCATATAGCCGAGCAGCGCCAGAAGTCCGAGCAGCAGCGTATAGGCGGGCAGCATGATCGCATTCTTGCGGATCGTCTTGCCGCTGTTGGAGGCAAAGATGCCGGTCAGCGTATGCGGATACATGAAGGCGGCAAGCGCCGAGCCGAAAGCGAGCGTGGCATAGGCGACATATTGATTGCCGCCGAGCAGCAGGTTGCCGGAGCCCTTGGCCTGGAAGGCCGCATCGGCCGAGGCGAAGACATTGGCATAACCGCCGAGCTTCGACGGGATCAGCGCGACCGCCGCAATCACCACGATATAGATCATGATGTCCTTGACGAAGGCGATCAGCGCCGGAGCGCGCAGGCCCGCCGAATAGGTGTAGAGCGCCAGCACGATGAAGGCGATTGCCAGCGGCAGTTCGCCATGCAGCCCGAGCGCCTTCAAGACCGCCGTCATGCCGACGAGTTGGAGGGCGATGTAAGGCATGGTGGCGATGACGCCCGTGGCCGCGACGGCGAGTTCGAGACCGCGCGATCCGTATTGGCCATGCACGACGTCGGCCGCCGTCACATAGCCGAAATCCTTGGCGCGCTTCCACAGGACCGGCATCACCATGAAGACGAAGGGATAGACGACGATCGTATACGGCAGCGCGAAGAAGCCGTAGGCGCCGACCGTATAGACCAGCGCCGGAACGGCGATCACGGTATAGGCGGTATAAAAATCGCCGCCGACGAGGAACCAGGTGATCCAGGTGCCGAAGTTGCGGCCGCCGAGGCCCCATTCATCGATATGGGCGAGCGTCTCGGGCTTGCGCCAGCGGCTGGCGACGAAGCCCATGACGGTGACGAGGACGAAAAAGAAGATGAAGACGGCAAGCGCCGTGCCGTTGATGTCAGTCGTCATGGCGAACGCTCCGATAAGCGATCCAGGTCAATGTCGCCGTGATCGGCACCCAGAGAAGCTGATACCAGTAGAAGAAGGGAAAGCCGAAAAGCGACGGCTCGCGGACATTGTAAAATGATGGCCAGAGCAGACCTATATACGGGATGATCAGCAGCCAGAGCGCTGCCTTGCTACGTGGTTTTTCCATGTCGGAATACCTTTCAGGCGCCGCGGGCGGCGGTCGCCATGTTCCAGTTGTCGGCGTGGAAGGCAGTCTGTCAGCCGGCGGCGGCAGCAGGCCCGGTTCGGGTCGCTCGAGCTTTTCCGGACGTTCGGAAGCTGATGTAACGCATGTGAAGTCCTCCCAACGGCTTGGCACTTGGCCAGCCGCGAATGGAGTCCTAGGGCGTTGGTTTTATCCTCACAAGATGGGCGCGGAGCCGAAATACCGGGCTCTACCCAGAAGTGGGTAGGCGCGGATTTCCTTCGATTTTCGAGACGATGCCGTGGTCGAGCGCATAGCGGATGAGCCCGGCGGTGGTGGCGATACCAAGCTTTTTCTTGAGGTTCTTGCGATGGGTTTCGGCCGTGGCGGCGCTTATCCCCAGCATTTCGGCGATCTCTCGGTTGCTCCTGCCGGCAACGATCAGCCCGAGTGTGTCGCGCTCGCGCGGCGTCAAGGGGCCGCTCCCCTCCTCCGCGCGGTCGCCCATCAGCGCGTCGAAGACGCCGGAGGAAAAATAGGTGCCGCCATCGGCGACGGTCTCGATGGCCGCGACGATCTCGTCCGTCGAGACGTCTTTCAGGACGTAGCCGGCGGCGCCGTGCATGACCGACGAGGAAATATACTCGCGGCTGTCATGCATGGAGAGCATCACGACGCGGGTCTGCGGAAGCTCGCTCCGGAACAGTTCGATCGCATCGATGCCGCTGAGCTTCGGCATGTTGATGTCCATCAGCACCACCTGCGGCTGGATCTGCCGGGCGATGTCGAGCCCGGTCTGCGCCAAGCCCGCGGTGCCGGCAACCTCGATATGATCGAAGGTTTCGAGCACGGCTTTCAGCCCGTCCAATACCAGCGGATGGTTGTCGATCAGGAGCACCCTGATTTTTGGGCGTTCCGTCATGCGGCTTCCGCCTGCTTGCCGGTGGGCAGATTGGCCGATCTCGGCATCATCGCCGTCAGCGTCGTGCCGGCCTCGCTGCTGTCTATGAGCAGCAGGCCCCGGAAGTGCGCCATCCGCTCCTGCATGTTGCGCAGGCCGAGACCCGAGCTGCCGGATGCGCCATCCCTCGCACCGTCGAAGCCGGTGCCGTTGTCGGAAATGGTCATGCGGGCACGGCCGCCGTCGCTCCAGAGCTTGACCGAGAGCTTCGAGGCACCCGCGTGGCGCTCGACATTGTTGAAGGCCTCCTGGGCGACGCGATAAAGGGCGGTACTGGCTTCCGCCTTGAGCATGCCGGTGAAGCCCGAGGCGTCGATGTCCGTCTCGATCCCTGTCCGTTCGGCAAAGTGATGACAGAGCGCCTCCAGCGCCGCCGTCAGGCCGAGATCGTCGAGCACGCGGGGGCGCAGATCGTGCGAGAGCAGCCGTATTTCCTTGATGGCGCCGTTCAGCGCCGCGACGCTGCGCTCGATGGTCAGCGCGGCCTCGTCGACATTGGTCCTGACCTTGCGGCCGGCAAGATCCATCGCATAACGCACGCCGAGAAGGGTCTGGGAGATGCCGTCATGCAGTTCGCGCGCCAGCCGGGTGCGCTCCTCTTCCTGGGTGTCGATGACCCGCTGCGTCAGCTCCTTCAGCCGGCCGTCGGCCATGCGGCGCTCATGGAAGGTCAGCAGCATGCAGGTGGTGAACACGACGAGCACCGCGGGCACGGCAATCAGCGCGACGATGACGAAGGTCCGTCTGATGTTGGCGCGCATCACCTTGTTGGCGGCGGCACTCTGGGCAAAGACGTCATCCAGATAGACGCCGGTGCCCACCACCCAGTGCCATTTGTCGAGGCTGACGACAAAGGAAAGCTTGTCGGCGATCTGCCCGGTCGACGGTTTCTGCCATTTGTACTGATGCAGGCCGCCGCCCGCTCTTGCCGTGGCGATCAGTTCGGCGATGACCTTGTCGCCATCCGGATCGGTGAGATCGAGCCAATTGTGCCCATGCCGGAAACTCTGGCGCGGATGGACGATATTGTTGCCGTCGTAATCGTAGACGAAGAAGTATCCATCCTTGCCGTAGTCGAGCGAGGTGAGGATCGCCGCCACCTGCTGCTTGGCGGCCTCGTCGTCGGCGCCCGCCTTGTCGTAGATCGTCTGGATAGCCGACAGCGCAAGATTGGTCAGATTGAGGATCTCGGCCTCCTTGGTCTTCAGCATGTTCTGCTCGAACGTGTCGATGCTGTTCTTGGCGAGGTTTGCCGATTGCCAGGTGATGAAGGTGGTGATCGCAAGGATCGAGATGATGAGCGGGACGATCGCCAATGCGATGATCTGGTGTCGTAACGTCAAGGATCGTTCCTCCCGAGAATTGCGTCCGGAATTATGCCCTTTGTCCTACATGAGTCCAGTCGGTTGCCGGTGAGAGCGGATGATCGCTATTCCGGGGGCACGAACAGGCCGAGCTTGACGTCGCGCAGCACCACATTCGTGTGCATGCGGCGGATCTGCGGGTTCTCAGCCATGATCAGGGCGGCGATGTCGTCATAATGCTCGACGTCGCGGGCGGTAACGATCGCGATCAGATCGACCGCGCCGGTGACGTAATAGACCTGCTGGATATGATCCTGTTTCTCCGCCCAGATGCGGAATTTCGCTAGCGCGTCGTAATTGTCCCGCTCGATCTCCATGCCGACGATGAACACCATCGATGTTCCCGTCGCCTTGCGATCGACGACGGCGACCTCGGCCTTGATGATCCCCTCCTCGCGCAGCCGTTTCAACCGCCGCTGCACGGCCGAGACCGACAGGCCGACCCGTTCGGCAATGGTTTCGGCCTTCAGCTGGCAGTCGCGCTGAACGATATCGAGGATGTCACGGTCAAAACGATCTAGCTGTTCCATTGTCCAGTCCCATTTCAGCTGCGGCACATCAGACTTTCTGCCGCATTCGATGCGCGAGGAAGATTATTTTGCACAAAATATGCAAAAGAGGTGATAATTGCGCGAAAAAACCGCGTAATTTTATCATTATCCTTCCCAAATTCAGTTCAGCCGGACCCATGCATGTCGGATCAACCCTTTCCTGCTCTTCGCGTCGAAGATCTTCATAAAAGCTTCGGCTCGCAACAGGTTCTCAAGGGTATCTCGACCGAGGCCCACAAGTCGGATGTGATCTCTATCATCGGCTCGTCGGGCTCCGGCAAGAGCACTTTTCTCCGATGCATCAATTTCCTGGAAACGCCGGATCGCGGCCGTATTGCCGTGAACGGCGAGGAAGTCGCGATGAAGGCCGGCCGCGGCGGGCGGCTGCAGCCGCAGAGCTGGCGGCAGATCGAACGGCTGCGGACGGGGCTCGGCATGGTGTTTCAGAGTTTCAATCTCTGGGCCCATCGTACCGTGCTGGAAAACGTCATCGAGGCGCCGGTGCATGTCATGGGCATGTCGAGGCGTGAGGCGATCGAAAAGGCGGAAGCCCTGCTCCACAAGGTCGGGCTGTTCGACAAGCGTGACGTCTATCCCGCCTTCCTCTCCGGCGGTCAGCAGCAGCGGGCGGCGATTGCGAGGGCGCTCTGCGTCGATCCCGCCGTCATGCTGTTCGACGAGCCGACATCGGCGCTCGATCCGGAGCTGGTCGGCGAAGTCCTCAAGGTCATCCGCGATCTCGCGGAAGAAGGCCGGACCATGCTGATCGTCACCCATGAAATGCGCTTCGCCCGGGATGTTTCGAGCCGTGTCCTCTTCCTGCATCAGGGACGGATTGAGGAGGAAGGCCCGCCCGAGCAGATATTCGGCTCGCCCGTCAGCGCCCGCTGCCGGGACTTCACCCGTCTCAGCGCCCACTGATGCGCATCCATCATCGATAACACACGAACCAGGAGAATCCTGCGAATGAAACTGCTTCCCATGTTTTTCGCCGGCGCGGCCCTTGCGCTTTCCGCCGTCACCGCGCAGGCCGAAGTCCGCTTCGGCGTCATGAACGAATCCTATCCGCCCTTCTTCGCCAAGGACGCCTCCGGTGAGTGGCACGGATGGGAAATCGACCTCATGAACGCCGTCTGCACAGAGATGAAGGAGAAATGCTCGATCGTCGACATCTCCTGGGATGGTCTCATTCCGGCTCTCCAGAGCAAGAAGTTCGACGTGATTTGGTCGTCGATGTCGAACACCGCCGAACGCTCGAAGGTGATCGATTTCACCGATAAGTATTACAACACGCCGAGCACCTTGATCGGTCCCAAAGACCAGAAGCCGGGCGCCACGGCCGACGACGTGAAGGGCAAGACCATCGGCATCCAGGTGTCGACGATCCAGTCTGAATATTACAAGAAGTATTTTGCCGATGCTGCCGAGGAGAAGACCTACCAGACGCTCGACGAGGCTTTCCAGGATCTGGCCTCCGGCCGTATCGACTACGTCTTCGGCGATTCGTTGGCGCTCGACGCGTTCCTGAAAAGCGATGGCGGCAAGGATTGCTGCGCCAAGATGGGAGATGTCGCCGACGACAAGGAAATTCTCGGCGCCGGCGTATCGGGTGGGTTGCGCAAGGAAGACACGGAGCTGAAGGCCAAGCTGAATGCGGCGATCGCTGCCGTTCGCAGCAACGGCCAGTATGACGCCATCACCAAGAAATACTTCGACTTCGACATCTACGGCGCGAAGTAAGCGATCCCGATGGCGACCACGCAACAAGGTATTCTGGACCTGCTGTCTCCCTATCCTCCGGGATGGGGCGGCGTTCTCTTGACAGGTGCAGTCTCCACGGTCGCCATCTCTGCTTGCGCTTTCGCCATCGGCCTGCTGCTCGGCACCGGCGGTGCGCTCGGAAAGCTTTCGGGCAACCGCGCGCTGCGCTTGGTGCTCGATCTCTATACGACGCTCATCCGGGCCGTTCCCGAGCTGATCCTGATCGTCGGTCTTTATTATGCCGGCACCGACGGCCTCAACCGGCTGCTTGCGGCAATGGAGCTGCCGCCGATCGATGTGAACGGCTTCGTCGCCGCCGTCGCGGTTCTCGGCTTCGTGCAGGGCGCCTATATGACCGAGGTGCTGCGTGGCGCGATCCTCGCCATTCCCACCGGTCAGATCGAGGCGGCCAAGGCTTTCGGCATGGGGCCGGCGCTGCGGTTTCGCCGTGTCCTGTTGCCGGCACTTTTGCCGAACGCGCTGCCGGGGCTTGCCAATCTGTGGATGTCGGTCACCAAGGACAGCGCGCTCGTCGCGGTCGTCGGCTACCAGGAACTGGCGCTCGCCACCCGGCTTGCCGGGGCAAGCACCAAACACTACTTCGTGTTTTTCCTCGCTTCCGCCCTTCTCTACCTCGCCATCACGCTCGTTTCCAACGTCGCTTTCAAGCTGATCGAGGGACGGGTGCGGCGGGGACAGCCGCGTCTCGCCTGAGGAGCCGCGATCATGAATTTCACCTGGATCTCCTCCTATTGGCCGCTGCTTCTGACCGGCGCCTGGCAGACGGTGGCGCTGCTGATCATTTCAGTCGTGTTCGGTTTCCTCATCGCCATCGGACTCGCTTTCGCGCAGGTCAGCGGCGGCAGGCTGACGCGGCTGCTGGCCCGCGGCTATTGCACCTTCTTCCGCGGCACGCCGCTGCTGATCCAGCTCTGGCTGCTCTACTATGGCGTCGGCTCGCTGCTGCCCATGATCCCCGGCATCCGCCAGAGCCTGTTCTGGCCGATCCTGCGCGAAGGCTTCTTCTTCGCAGCCGTCAGCTTTACGCTGAACTACGCCGCCTATGAGGCCGAGGTCTTGCGCGGCGCCCTGCTTGCCGTGCCCAAGGGCGAGCTCGAAGCCGGGCGGGCCTTCGGCCTGTCGCCCTGGAAGCTGACCCGCCGCATCTGGCTGCCGCGCGCCATCCGCATCGCCCTGCCGACGATTGCCGGCGAGATCGTCATGCAGCTGAAAGCGACGCCGCTCGCCTTCACGGTGACGGTGATGGATCTCTACGCCGTGGCCAACAAGGTCCGTCAGGATACGCTGCTGGTCTACGAACCTCTGCTGGTCGTCACTCTCTTCTATCTCGCCCTGACCGCAGTCATTGCCCGCGTCTTTCGAGGTCTCGAAGCGCAAGTGCCGGTCCGGCGCTAGGCGGAGGACGTTCCCCACATTGTTTTTAAAGCCCGCCGCCGGTGACGGCGCGACAGCCTGAATGGAGACCCTTCATGAGCACAACACGAATCCTCGATGGCGGCATGAGCCGCGAGCTGCTGCGGCTCGGCGCCGAATTGAAACAGCCGGAATGGTCGGCGCTGGCGTTGATCAATTCGCCGGATATCGTCCGCGAGGTGCACAAGGAATTCATCGCCGCCGGTTCTGAGGTCATTACGACGAACAGCTATGCGCTGGTGCCCTTCCATATCGGTGAGGACCGGTTCCAGAAAGAGGGCGCGGCGCTGATCCGCCTTGCCGGCCGCCTGGCGCGCGAAGCGGCCGATGCCGTCACCGATCGCAAGGTGCTGGTCGCCGGCTCGCTGCCGCCGATCTTCGGCTCCTACGAGCCGCAGAATTTTCAGCCTGCACGGGTGCAGGACTATCTCAAAGTGCTGGTCGAAAACCTCGCACCCTTCGTCGATGTATGGCTCGGGGAGACGTTAAGCCTGATCGCTGAGGGCGAGGCTGTCCGCCAGGCGGTGGCGGCATCCGGCAAGCCGTTCTGGATTTCCTTCACACTGGCGGATGACGCGGCTGATATCGAAAGCGGCGAACCGAGGCTTCGTTCCGGCGAAAGCGTCGAAGCAGCCGCGTCCTGGGCGGTTTCGTCAGGCGCCGAAGCCTTCCTGTTCAACTGCAGCAAGCCTGAAGTCATGCGCGCGGCCGTCGAGACGGCGGCGGGCGTGTTCCGCAAGGCGGACGCCCAGATCGAAATCGGCGTCTATGCCAACGCCTTTGAGGGAGAACAGGGCGACTCGGCCGCCAATGAAGGCCTGCACGATACCCGCGACGATCTGAACGACGACGCCTATTCGCGCTTTGCCTGCTCCTGGGCTGAGGCCGGCGCCACGATCATCGGCGGCTGCTGCGGCATCGGTGCTGCTCATATCCATCGCCTCGGCAAGACGCTTTTGCGGTGAAGCCGCAGGGCGGCGGCGGTCGTCAGCCGCCGCTGCACCTATCGATCGGGATGGTGCGCGCCGCAATTCCCAGGGCCGAAAGCTAAGCTTTCCGGATGAGGGAGCCGGTCGATAAATAACTTGATTTATTTCATCACCTTTTATAACTCGGCCTCGTATTTAACTGATGGAAGGTCGTCATGAATTTTAGATCCGGCGCCGCCTGGCTGGTTGCCTCGCTTATTTCTGTTTCCGCTGTTTTCTTTGCCCCGTCTGCCATGGCAGAGCAGAAGACGATCACCGATGTGATCGGCCGCGCGGTGAAGGTCGACCTTCCGGCCAAGCGCGTGGTCCTCGGCTTCTATTTCGAGGATTACATGGCTGTCGGCGGCGAGAAGGCCTACGATTCCGTCGTCGGCATTTCCCGTGAGGCATGGGAAGGCTGGGTTCCCGCGAACTGGAAGATGCACCTTGCCCACCGCCCCTCGCTCGGCGACATCGCCGATGTCGGCGAAGTGGAAGCGCAGACCTTTTCCATCGAGAAGGTGTTGAGCCTCAATCCCGATCTGGTCATCCTCGCGGACTGGCAGTACCAGGCGCTCGGCCAGGACGCGCACCGTTTGGAAGAGCAAGGCATTCCGGTGGTGGTTGTCGATTACAACGCCCAGACGGTCGAGCGCCATGTCGCCTCGACCGTGCTTTTCGGTGAACTGACCGGCCAGGACGCGCGCGGCAAGGAGATCGCCGATTTCTATGCCGGTGCGCTGAAGGACATCGCCGCCCGCGTCGCCGCATCGGGCAAGCCGAAGCCGAAGGTCTATGTCGAATTCGGCAACAAGGGACCGGCGGAATATTCGTTCACCTACGGCAAGAACATGTGGGGCGCCATGTCCACCGCCGCCGGCGGCGACAACATTGCGGCGCCTTTCGTGGAATGGTGGGGAGCGATCAATCCGGAGCAGGTTCTGGCGTCGAAGCCCGATGCCATCTTCATTTCCGGCCGCGAGAATAACAAGAGTGAGACCGCCCTGCCGATGGGCGAAGGCGTGAAGGCCGACGAAGCCCGTGCAAAGCTCAAGGCTTTCGAGAGCCGCCAGGGCTGGAGCGAACTGCCCGCCGTCAAGAACGGCCAGCTCTTCGGCGTCTATCAGGGCGCGTCCCGCACCATCTCCGATTTTGCGATGGTGCAGTATATCGCCAAGCAGCTCTATCCCGAGCAGTTCAAAGACCTCGATCCCGTTGCCGATTACCTCGGCTATTACAAGAAATATCTGCCGGTGATTCCCGAAGGCACCTTCGCCATCGAAGCCAAGGGTTGACCTCAGCCCGCCCGCCTCTGCGAGCGCCATCTCGGATGGCGCTTGGTTCCAATCGCGAGTTTTCCCATGACAGTGACCGCGCGCAATGCCGAAGCGATCGGCGCGCACCGGCTGCGTGAGCGCAGGCGCTGGCGCAGCCTTTCGATTTTCGTGGCTCTGATGGCGGTATGCCTCGTTCTCGATATCGCCACGGGTCCCTCGCTGCTGTCGCCGGCAGAAGTGGTTCGCTCGCTCACAGGGCTTGGCGAGCGGGCGGCGATGACGGACGCCATCGTTCGCGGCCTGCGCCTGCCCATGGCGCTGATGGCGCTTGCCGTCGGCGCGGCACTCGGAGCCGGAGGCGCGCAGATGCAGACGCTTCTCAACAATCCGATGGCAAGTCCCTATACGCTCGGCATGGCGGCCGCGGCGGGGTTCGGGGCGGCGCTCGTTCTGGCGCTCGGCGGCTTCGGCCTCGATCCGATGATCGCCGTGCCGCTCGGCGCTTTCATCTTCTCCATGCTGGCGGCGCTGTTTCTCTTCACGCTCGCATCGATGCGCCGGATGACGGCGGAAACGATCATTCTCGGCGGCATCGCCCTTCTCTTCCTGTTCCAGTCGCTTCTGTCGCTCATCCAGTTTCTCTCCTCGCCGGAGCTGTCGCAGCAGATATTGTTCTGGCTGTTCGGCAGCCTGACGAAAGCGACCTGGCCGACACTTGGCCTCACCGCCGCTGTCACCTTCGTCTGTTGCGCCCTGCTGATGGCGGATTCCTGGAAACTGGCGGCCTTGCGCATGGGCGAGATGCGGGCCGCAAGCCTTGGCGTCAATGTCCGGCTCTTGCGCATGAAGGTCCTTGTCATCGTTGCGATCATGACGGCGACCGCCACCAGCTTCGTCGGCGTGATCGGCTTCATCGGTCTCGTCGCCCCGCACATCGCCCGCATGACGGTGGGCGAGGATCAGCGCTTCTTTCTGCCGATGTCGGTGGTCAGCGGCGCGCTGATGCTGTCGGCCGCTTCCGTCGTGTCGAAGTCGATCATTCCGGGCGCGCTGTTTCCTGTTGGTATCGTCACCGCCATCGTCGGCGTGCCGTTCCTGCTGTGGCTGATCTTTGCGCCGAGGAAAGCAGGCGCATGATCCGTCTCGAAAGCATTGCCATCGAGCGCGGTGGGCAGAGAATCGTATCCGGCGTCGACACCTGCCTGGAGACCGGCAAGATCCACGCCGTCATCGGCCCCAACGGCACGGGTAAGACCACGCTTCTGCGCGCGCTCTTCGGCGACCTGCCGCTCGCCGAGGGCAGGCTCACGCTCGGCGGCAACAGCCTTGCCGCCGGACGCACGAGCGCGCGGGCGCTGAAGTCGTGGCGCGAGAGCTTCGCCTATATGCCGCAGGACACCGCCGCCGATATTGCGCTCACCGTTCTCGAGGTCGTGGTTCTCGGGCGGCTTGGCCGGCTGTCGCTGCACATCGATGACGAAACGCTCGACATGGCGATGACGCGGCTGTCGCAGGCCGGCATCGCTCATCTCGCCGGGCGTGACATCGCGTCGCTCAGCGGCGGACAACGGCAGATGGCGCTGTTTGCCCAGGTGCTGATGCGCGCGCCGAAAGTCATGCTGCTGGATGAGCCCGTCAGTGCCCTGGACTTGAAGCACCAGATCGCCCTGCTCGATCTCGTGCGCCGGGAAACCCGCGCCAACGGCTGGGTGACGATGGTCGTGCTGCACGATCTCAATCTCGCCTGCCAATATGCCGACAATTTGCTGGTGATTGCGGACGGCACGATGAAGGCATGCGGTCATCCGCAGTCGATCGTCACCCCCTCGCTCATCGCCCGGACTTACGGCGTCGATGTCGAGGTGTTGCGCGACCGCCGCGGCCAGCCCGTCATTCAGCCGCTGGTCGCCGAGAATTTGTAAGTCCCGCTGCGTCGCGGTTCATTCCGCTTTCGGCGCCGTCTTCTGCAGCTCGACGAGAAGCTCGATCAGCTTCGGGGCCATGACCCGGATTTCCGAAAGATGGACGGCGCTCAGCCTCGTCAGGAGCTCGTCGGCCTTCGCGGTCAGGAGGAGCGTCTGCCGGCGCCTGTCAGCTGGGTCGGCATGGCGTTCGACCAGTCCGGCATCCGAGAGCCGTCCGACGAGCTCGGTCGCCGTGTGGGGCGCGATGAGCAGCCGTTCGGCGAGCATGCCGATCGTCATCGCTTCACCGCCGCGTTGTCCCTTGATCGCCAGCAGCGCCTGATGCTGCTGCACGGGCAGTCCTTCCGACTGGGCGGCAGAGGCGCTGAAATCTGTGAACTGGCGAAGCGCGAAGCGGAGGTCTGCGAGTGCCTCGTAATCCTCCTGTCTCAGCGGCGGCGGGATTCTCTTCACACTCATTCTCCTCTGCCGCTTGCGATCCGCAGCGCGCGAATTGTTCCGAAAATGAATAGATGCGCAGCCGACAACCGGTCAAGTGAGGCATCTTCACGCGACATTTTCGTCTCAGTGTTTTCGTCCATTGATTTATATCGTATCACGATATATTGACGCGCCTCAAGCATACCCATTTCCGCGTAGCAGAGGCTTCCATGGCGCAACATCAACCCAGCAACCGGCCGCATGATTTCACCGGCGGTCTTTCCCGGCGCGAGGCGGGGGATTTCACCACCGACAGGCGAGTCCTCGTCCTGATCGGCATGTCCATCATCATCGGCTCGGCCGGCGCCTTTGCGGCCTGGTGTCTCGTCAGCCTGATCGCGCTTGTCACCAATGTCATCTGGTTCAGGCAGATCGGCATCGAGCCGGCTTCTCTGGCTGCCGTGCCGCGCTCGCTGTGGGTGGTGCTGGTGCCGCCGCTCGGCGGACTGGTCATCGGACTGATGGCCCGCTTCGGGTCGGAAAAAATCCGCGGCCACGGCATTCCCGAGGCGATCGAGGCGATCCTGATCGGCGGCAGCCGGATGTCGCCGAAGGTGGCGGTCCTCAAGCCATTGTCATCGGCAATCTCGATCGGAACCGGCGGGCCGTTCGGCGCCGAGGGGCCGATCATCATGACCGGCGGAGCGATCGGCTCGCTTTTTGCCCAATTCTTTCACATGAGTGCGGCGGAGCGGAAGACGCTGCTCGTCGCCGGTGCCGCCGCCGGCATGACGGCGATCTTCGGTTCGCCGATCGCCGCGGTCATGCTGGCCGTCGAATTGCTGTTGTTCGAATGGAAGCCGCGCAGCTTCATTCCCGTCGCCGTTGCCGCCTGTGTTTCGATCTGTTGGCGTCCGTTGCTGTTCGGCACCGGCCCGCTGTTCCCGACTCATTTCCAGGTAGATTTGCCTTGGTGGGGAATTTTCGCCTGTGCAGCGATGGGCATTATCTCCGGCCTGCAATCGGGGCTGCTGACGACGCTGCTCTACAGGATCGAGGATCTGTTCGAAGCCTTGCCGATCCACTGGATGTGGTGGCCCGCGCTCGGCGGTCTCGTTATCGGTCTCGGCGGCCTGATCGAACCGCGGGCGATGGGCGTCGGCTACGACATTATCGACGGCCTGCTCAACAACCGGCTGCTCGCGCCGGCGGTACTATCGATCCTGCTGGTGAAGACCGTCATCTGGCTGTTTGCCCTGTCATCGGGCACTTCGGGCGGCGTGCTCGCGCCGTTGCTCATCTTCGGCGGCGCTCTCGGATGGCTGGTCGGGCTTGTCATGCCGGGCAACGATCCCGGTTTCTGGGCGTTGCTCGGAATGGCGGCGATGATGGGGGGAACCATGCGGGCGCCGCTGACGGGGACCTTCTTCGCGATGGAGATCACCGGCGACATCGGCACGCTCGTTCCGCTGCTCGCCGCAACGGTCGTGGCCTATGCCGTCACAGTGCTTCTGCTGCGCCGCTCGATCCTCACCGAGAAGATCGCGCGGCGCGGGCAGCATATCACCCGCGAATATGGCGTCGATCCGTTCGAACTCTCCCGGGCAAGCGAGATCATGATCACCGATGTCGACACGCTTCCCGCTACCATGACGGTCGGAGAGGCCTGCGATTTCTTTGCCTCTCAAGAGAAAACCCATCGGATCTACCCGGTGGTCGATGCTTCAGGCCGGCTGGCCGGCATTGTCTCGCGGGCGGATGCCCTGCTCTGGCAGGGGAAGGCGGATCTTGTCGTTCAGACGCTCGGCGAAAACGTCGCGGACGGCTCCGTTCCTGTCGGGCACCCTGATGATACCATCGCCTTCATCGCCGACCTGATGCTGTCGACCGGCGATGGCCGCATTCCGATCGTCGATCCGGCTTCCGGCAAACTCTGCGGCCTGATCGCCCGCAAGGACCTGCTGCGGCTGCGCAGCTCCTACCGGTCGGCGGAACTGGATCGGCGGCCTTATCTGACTGCCGGAGCGAAGGGAAAGCCTTGATAGCCGCCTCCGGTTTCTTCGGCGCAATGCGGGGCCGAGCGTTGTCGGCCCCCGCAAATTGACCCCTCGATCCAGATAGCGCGGCTTGCCACCCGCTGAGTTCCGGTTGTATAGTCATGATAGTCATTCTGGTCAGGAGTTGAGCAATGCAGTCATCACGGCAAGGCGATGAAAGCTGGACTGTCGCCGGTGCAAAGGCAAAGCTTTCCGAGGTGATCGAGCGCGCGCAATGCGCGCCGCAGACCATCACACGAAACGGCCGGCCGAGCGTTGTCGTCGTTTCTGCTGAGGAATGGCAGCGCAAGACGGCGCGCAAGGGGACGCTTGCCGAATTCCTGATGGAATCGCCGCTGCGCGGCGCCGATCTGGACCTTGAGCGGCAGCGCGACGAACCGCGCGATCCTGACCTGTGAGGCTTCTGCTGGATACCAATGTCCTGTCGGAGGTGACGAAGCCGAATCCTGATGCGCGCGTCCTGGAATGGTTGGACAGGCTCGACGAGGATCGCAGCTTCATCAGCATCGTGTCGGTCGCCGAGATCCGGCGCGGCGTTGCCCTGATGGACAAGGGGCGGAAACGCGATGCGCTGGCCGAATGGCTTGCCCAGGACCTGACCCAACGCTTCGAGCGCCGCATCATTCCGGTGGATGAACCGGTTGCGTTCACCTGGGGAGACCTCATGGGCCATGCAAAGCGAAGCGGCCGCGGTCTGTCGTCGATGGACGGCCTGATCGCGGCGACCGCGGTTGCTCACGATCTCAGCCTCGCCACGCGCAACACCAGATATTTCGAGGGCTTTGGAATCAAACTGATCGATCCCTGGATCGTATAGTTTTGGCGAAGGCTGTAGCGGCAGCCTTCAATGCAGCCCGAACAGGTTCAGCAGCTCTTCGCGATGGCGGACGAATTCCGGTGCGCTGCGGTCGCGCGGACGCGGCAGATCGATGTCGATCAGGCGCGGTTCGGCTCCCTTTTCCCGCGGCAGGATGAGGATCCGGTCGGCGAGATAAATCGCCTCCTCGAGATCATGGGTGACGAGAATGGTCGTCACATCCTCATCGCGCCAGATCCGCGCGAGTTCCTGCTGCATGCCGATCTTGGTCATGGCGTCGAGCGCGCCGAGCGGCTCGTCGAGCAGCAGGATTTCGGGCTGGACGGCAAGCGCCCGGGCGATGCCGACGCGCTGCGCCATGCCGCCGGAGAGCTGCCGGGGATAGGCCGCCTCGAATTGCTGCAGGCCGACAAGCTTGACATAGTGGCGTGCCCGGTCCCTCGCCTGCTCGCGGGACAGGCCCCTGGTTTCCAGCCCGAAGGCGACATTGTCGAGCACATCAAGCCAGGGAAGAAGGCGCGGCTCCTGGAAGATGACGGCGCGTTCTGCGCCGACGCCGCGTATCGCCTTGCCGTCGACAAGCACCTCGCCGGTATCGGACTCTTCGAGCCCGGCCAACACCCTGAGCAGGGTCGTCTTGCCCGAACCGCTGGCGCCGACGATTGCAAGGCTTTCGCCGGAGCGGATGTGGAGATTGATATCCTTGAGAACCTGCAGATGACTGCCGTTCAGCTTGTAGGATTTGGAAAGGTGACGGATCGTCACCTCTCCGCGGCGAATGTCTTGGGCGAGGCTCATCACGCTTCCTCAGTTGCTTGCCGGCTTGGCATCGGCCGCGAAGATGATGTCCTTCGCCGCCAGCTGGCCTTGCTTCAGTTTGCCTTCGCGAACCAGGACGTCGATCCAGAACTGGATGTCGCGTTCGACCGGCAGGCCGCCGGCGCGCACGCCGTAGCCGCGGAAATACTGCGCAATATCGGGGTTCTCGCCGCGCTCACTGAGCGCTTTGGCCAGGATCTTCTTGGTCTCCTCGGGATGTTCGCGGGCATAGTCGAGGGCGCGGGCCGACTGCTCGACGAAGATCTTCGAGGCTTCGGGATGCTCTTGAATGAAATCGCGGCGCAGGACCACGAAGCCGCCGGCAATGTCGCCGAGCACGTCGGTATCGTCGAAAACCGCGCGCAGGCCGCCATTCTTGAGCGCCGCGCCCTCGAACGTCGTCTGCCAATAGCCGAAGGCGGCAATATCGACCTGCTTGGAGCGCAGCACCTGCTCGAGCTGCGGTCCGGGAACGACGATCTGGTTGGCGGAGTCGCTCGGCAGGCCGACGGAATGCAGGGCCTCGCGGATCGTATAGTCGAGATGGGCGCCAAGCGTGTTGACCGCAATGCTCTTGCCGGCAATGTCTTTGATTGTTTTGATCGGGCTGTCTTCCAGCACGTAGAAGGTCGATTGCACCTCGTCATTGATACCGTTCGACGGATAGGCGGCGACGAAGTCGTTGCCGCCGATGATCGAATTCAGCACGGCGGAGGTCGCGGCGCTGCCGATCTCGACATCGCCGGATGCCAGGGCAATGAGCGAAGCCGGGCCGCCCTGGGCATAGCCGACATTTTCGAAGGTGATGCCGGTGTCTTTGAAATAGCCGAGTGCGTCGGCGAGTTCATGGGCGGCAAGGCCGCCTTGGCTGGCGAGGTAGCGCAGCTTGACCGTATCGGTGGCGGCGGCCGGCGTGGCGAGACCGAGCGCGATCACGGCCGGCAGGAGAAGATTGCGCGGATGGAAAGTCATGACGTGTCCTTTGGGAAGAGGAAAATCGGAGAAAGCGGTCAGGCGTTCGGCTGAGACCAGCGGCAGAGGCGGCGCTGCAGGAGAACCAGCAAGGCATTGGCGGCAAGGCCGAGAAAGGCGAGCAGCAGGATCGCCCCAAACATCAGCGGGATCTGGAAATTGTACTGGGCGTTCATGACCTGGAAGCCGATGCCCTTGTTGGCGCCGATCATTTCGGCGGCGATCAGCAGGAGCAGCGCCGTCGTCGCCGAGAGGCGCAGCCCGACGAAGATTGCGGGGACGGAGGCCGGCAGGATGACGCGGCGGAAGATGGTCAGCGATCCGGCGCCATAGGTCCGCGCCATCTCGATGAGTTTCTGGTCCACTTCCTTGACGCCGCCGATCGTGGCGAGCAGCACCGGAAACAGCGTCGCCCAGAAGATCACGAAGATCTTGGATGTTTCGCCGAGGCCGAGCAGCAGGATGAAGACCGGATAGAGCGCCAGCGCCGAGGTCTGGCGGAAGAGCTGCAGGATGGGATCGAGTGCGTGCTCGACCGCACGAACCTGGCCCATGAACAGGCCGAGCGGAATGCCGATCACGACGGCAAAGGCGAAGGCGGTTCCGGATCGTTGCAGGCTGATGGCGATGTCATCAAGCAGCGCGCCGTTGGCAAGGTTGGTCCACAGAGCCGAGAGGATTGTATTCAAGGGCGGGAAGACGGCGGGATTGACCCAGCCTTCGGTGCTCGATACCTGCCAGAGCGCGAGGAAAGCGAGGAGCAGGCCGTAGCGCGGCAAAAGCGATGCCAGCGCGCCGCGCAGATAAGATGCGAGGATCGAAATCGTGCTTCTTTCGCCGCTTTTCAGGCGGCCGAAGCTTCTCGGCAGGGTCTGGTTGATTTCATAGGCCATGGGTCGCTCCTCACTCTGCTGCCTGGAGGGCTGCGTGTTCGGTAGCCCATCGATTGGCGGGGAAAGGCAGGCCGAGATTTTCCCGGAGCGTCCTGCCCTCATAGGCGGTGCGGAACAGGCCGCGGCGTTGCAATTCCGGGATGACCAGATCGACGAAATCGTCGAGCGCCGTCGGCAGCCAGGGCGGCAGAATGTTGAAGCCGTCGGCGGCTTCGTTCTCGAACCATGTCTGCAGCGTGTCGGCGATCTGCTCGGCCGTGCCGACGATGGTGTAGTGGCCGCGGGCCGATGCAATCCACTGATAGAGCTGGCGGATGGTGAAGTTGTTTTCGTCGGCGATCTGGCGGATCAGGGCCTGGCGGCTCTTCATGCCTTCGGTCGGCGGTGCCGGCGGAAGAGGGCCGTCTAGATCGTAGCCATGCAGGTCGAGCGTGCCGCCCGTCAGGCCGTTGAGCAGTCCGATCCCGTCTTCTTCAAGGATGAGCGACGTCAGGCGGTCGTATTTCTCGCGCGCTTCGGCCTCGGTCCTGCCGACAAAGGCGGAGACGCCGGGCATGACGAGGATATGATCGGGGTTGCGGCCGAGGCCGCGGGCGCGGGCCTTGATATCCCGGTAGAATTCCTGGGCGGTTTCGATGTGCTGATGGGCGGTGAAGATGACTTCGGCCGTTGCTGCGGCCAGTCCGCGTCCATCCTCGGACTGACCGGCCTGGACGATGACGGGATGCCCCTGCGGCGAGCGTGAGACGTTGAGCGGACCGCGCACGCTGAAATGTTCGCCGCGGTGGTCGGTGTCGTGCAGCTTCGCCGGATCGAAGAACAGGCCCGTTTCCTTGTCGCGGATGAAGGCGTCGTCCTCGAAGCTTTCCCAGAGTTTGCGGACGACGTCGACATGCTCGCCGGCGCGGCGATAGCGCTCGGCATGCGGAAGCTGGGTGTCGCGATTGAAATTCTGCGCGGTGAGATCGCCGGTGGTCGTCACGACATTCCAGCCGGCGCGGCCCTCCGAGATCAGGTCCAGCGAAGCAAACTTGCGGGCCGTCGTGTAGGGTTCCTCATAAGTGGTCGAGGAGGTGGCGATAAAGCCGAGATGGGTGGTCAGAGGCGCGAGTGCGGAAAACAAGGTGACGGGCTCGAAGCCGGCGACACGGGCATTGCCGCCTTCGCGTGCGCCGCCAAAACCGACAGCCAGCCCATCGGCCAGGAAGTAGGCATCGAAGAGGCCGCGCTCAGCCGTCAGGGCGAGTTGCTTGTGAAACTCGAAACTGGTGGCGCCGTCGGCCGGCTGGTCGGGATGGCGCCACGAGGCGACGTGCTGACCGCCACCGGGAAGAAATGCTCCAAGCCTGATTTTCCGTGTCATTTCGTGTCCTCTCCGTTTGCCGTCGGTAGCCCGGCCTTTCCCAAGGCCAAGGTATGAAAGGTCGGCTGCCGGAGTACTAAAATACGTTCTCCATAGATTTTATAGAGAAACTTCATTCCGTAGTTTCGGGAGAAGAGTGAATAGATTTTCGGGATTGGCTTGAATCTGGAAATCAACGATCGGGCTAAACGGGGAGGTCTTCTCCGTCTTCGGTCCGGATAGGTCGATACGCAGCATTCCGCGAATGCCCGGCGAAGAGCCTGGGGCGCGTGACAAGATTTAAAAGGGCATGCCCCTGGTGACCGGTTTATGCACGATTTCCGTGTCGCCGGTGATCGATCATGTGTCCCTGGCCGGGCGTCAGCCTCGTTTTGGCCGGGCCGGGGCATGCTCCAGGCCGGCGGCCGCCTTCTTCAGACAGTCGAGGTAGCGGTCCCGGTTGGCGATGCCGTCATCGCGTGGAGTGACAAGGCAGAGCGTTGCGGCTGCATGACCTTCCTCACCGCGCACCGGCACGGCAAAACAATGGGTGAAGCTGTCGACGATGCTGTTGAAGGTGAAGAGACCTTCACGCTCGGCCTGGCGCGCCTCGGCGATGAAGGTTTGCGGCTCGAGCCATTCGCCGCCCGGCAGGCGGAAATCCTGCGACGGAATGAAGTTGAGAATTTCCTGATCCGACAGATGCGCAACGAGCAGGCGGCCCGACGCCGTCCACGGGATCGGCACCGACTGGCCGACATCCGTCGAAATGCGGAAGGGTCGCGCACCTTCGCGCATGCGCACGACCGTGTACCTGTTTCCATCCAGCATGCAGAACTGCGCCGTTTCCCGCGTCTCGTCGGCAAGTTGTTCCAGCGCCGCCTCGCATTCGCGGGTGAAATCGAAATGATTTTCATAGGCGGCGCCGAGGAAATAAAGTTTGCGGCCGAGATAGACCCGTCCCTCGCCGCCGGTGAATTCCAAAATGCCGTTGCTCAGCAGCAGGTTGACGAGCTCGTAGACCGAGGAGCGCGGCGCGCCGATCTGTGCTGCGATTTCGTTCGGCTTCAGCGCTTGCCGTTTCTGGCGCAGGAAATCGAGGATTTCGAAGGCGCGGTCGAGCCCGCGGGCGCGTTTGCCGGCTGCTTCGTCCTGAACTGCATCCATTGCTGTCGATCCCAATTTCTGTTCGGCCAAGCTTTTCAAATCCTCCGCCGCATCTGTCAACCGACCTCTGTGATTTCACAGCAGACGAAAATTTTTTTCACCCCTCTTGCGAGGTAGAAAAATCGGCATAAGATCGACTAGTCCGGTATAAGGATCATATGTACAGTATATTGGACACTGATGGCAGGCCGTCAAGGCTGCCGCACAAAAAAAGGGGATCGACATGAAGAATTTTGAAAACAGCATTTCCGCTTCACTGCGCCGCCGTCTTCTCGCCGGTGCTGCCGCTGCCGCGGCCCTCCTCGTCCTTTCCACGGGCACGGCCTCGGCCGCCGCCAATTGCATCAAGGGCGATAGGAAAGCGCCCTATACGATCGGCTGGGCGAACATCTATTCGGTGCCGACCTGGATGAAGCAGACCGAAGGCACCATCACCGCCGAAGTGGAGGAGCTGAAGAAAGCCGGCCTCGTGAAGGACCTGATGATTACCGATGCGCAGGGCAATGCCCAGACGCAGATCCAGCATATCCAGTCGATGATCGACGCCAATGTCGACGCCATCGTCGTCATCGCCGGCTCCTCCAACGCACTCGACCGCGTTATTTCGGATGCCTGCGACAAGGGCATCGCGGTCGTCAACTTCGACAGCCTTGTCAATACCGACAAGGTGACGGCGAAGATCAACACCGATTCCAGCCAATGGGGCGCGACTGCGGCCAAGTGGATGGTCAGCCAGCTCGGCGGCAAGGGCAAGATCATCATCATGAACGGCCCGGCCGGCATCTCGGTCAGTGACGACCGCCGCAAGGGCGCCCAGCCGGTTCTCGATGCCAATCCGGGCCTCCAGGTGATCACCGAGACCAATACCGAATATAACGTCGCGCCCGCACAGGAAGCGATGACCAGCCTGCTGTTTGCCAATCCTGAGATCGACGGCGTGCTGTCGCTCGGCGGCGCGCTGTCGGCCGGCTCCGTCCTCGCCTTCGAGCGCCAGGGCCGCGACCAGGTGCCGACGACAGGCGAAAACGCCCGGCAGTTCCTGGAACTCTGGAAGGAAAAGGGCCTGAAGGGCTGGGCGACCATGCAGCCGAACTGGCTCGGCGCGCTCTCCGTCTATACCGCCGTGCAGGCGCTGCAAGGCAAGGACGTGCCTTCCTTCGTCAAGGTGCCGCTGCCCGTCATCGACGACAGCACCATCGGCAGCTACCTCGCCCGAGCCGACAAATTCCCGGCTGACGGCTATATCTACTCGGACTACGACCAGGCGCTCTTCGACAAGCTGCTGGCCAAGTAATCCTGAGCTGAGGAAACCGTCATGACGGAAGAACGGCCCCTGCTGGAAGCCCGGCAGGTGTTCAAGGGATTTTTCGGCAATCCCGTTTTGAAGGGCGTCGACATCGCCCTTCTGCCGGGCAGGGTTCACGCCCTGCTCGGCGAAAACGGCGCCGGCAAGTCGACACTGATCAATCTCCTGTCCGGCGCCCTCCAGCCGGACAGCGGGTCCATTCTCATTGACGGCAGGCCCGTCGGGCGTTTCAGCCCGGCGGCGGCGCGTGCGGCCGGCATCGCCGTGGTTCAGCAGGAGTTGAGCCTGACGGCCAGCCTGTCGATTGCCGAAAACATCGGGATCGGCGCCTTTCCGCGCCGGTTCGGCCTGATCGACTACGCAGCGCTGCATCGCGGCGTGCGAGAGGTCTGCGATATGGTCGGGCTCACTGAACCGCTTGACATGCCGGTCGCCGATCTCGCGCTCGGCCGCCGTCAGATGGTCGAGATCGCCAAGGCGCTGTTCCGCAAGCCACGCGTGCTCATTCTGGACGAGCCGACCTCATCGCTCTCCGCCCATGAAGCCGGCATCCTGGCCCGGCTGATCGAAACGCTCAAGGGCCGCGGTACCGCCCTTCTCTATATTTCCCACCGCCTCAACGAGGTGCAGGCGCTCTGCTCGCATGTCACGGTGCTGAAGGACGGCGGCGTCACGGCCGATCAGTCGCTCTCCGGCATCGACGGCGAAGGGCTGGTCCGCCTGATGGTCGGCCGCGACACCGGCGACCTGTTCCCGCCGCGTGTCGCCGCCAAGCCCGGCGCGATGCGCATCGACGTCGAGGATTTTTCCGCCGGCATCGTGCGCCATATCGGCTTTTCCGCTCGCGCCGGCGAGATCGTCGGCATCGGCGGGCTCGTCGGGCAGGGCCAGGAAGACCTGCTGCTCGGGCTCTACGGCGCGATTCCCGCGTCCGCCGCCCGGGCGGAGGTCTCCGGCAAACCCGGCCTGCCCGCAAATGTCGGTGCGGCGAATGCGGCGGGTATCGTCTATGTGCCGGCCGACCGCAAACATGAAGGATTGGTGCTGCCCCATTCCATCGCTTCCAATCTCGCCCTGCCCTCGCTCGGACGGCTCGCTCGTAAAGGGCTGCGCGACCGGCCGGCGGAAACCGATCTGGTCGCCGATCTCTCCCGCCGCCTGACGATCAAGGGCGATACGGCCCGCCCGGTGCAGGCGCTTTCCGGCGGCAACCAGCAGAAGGTGGCGCTCGCCAAATGGCTGCCGCTCGATCCCTCCGTTCTGCTGCTCAACGATCCGACCCGCGGCGTCGACATCGAGACCAAGCGGGAAATCTACCTGATGCTGCGCGCCTTCGCCGCCGAGGGGCGGCTCGTCATTCTCGTCAGCTCCGATACGCCGGAGCTGGTCCATCTCTGCGACCGCGTCGTGGTTCTGCGCGAAGGCCGTATCGCCGCAACGCTGTCGCAGGAAGCGATCAGCGAAGGCGCGATCGTCGGCGCGGCCATGGGTATTGCGGCTGCGACGCAGGGAGAGGCGGCATGAACACGATGTCGTCATCCAGGCTCTATGGCGCAATCCAGCTCCGCCGCAATCGCGGGCTGACAGGGCTCTATCTGGTGGTCGCCGCCTTTCTCATCCTCTATGCGGTGCTCTTTCCCGGCATCCTTTCGATCGGCGGCTTCTCGAAGTTCACGCAGAACTGGTTCCCGCTTGCGCTGGTCACCATGGCGCAGGCGCTGCTCATGTTGAACGGCGGCATCACCCTGGCGATCGGCCCGCTGGTGAGCCTTGGCGCGGTGATCGCGGCGACGACGATGGAAGGGGTACTCGGCGTGCCGGGCGGCATTGTCGCGGTCGCACTCGCCGGCCTTTCGATCGGCGCCGTCATCGGCGCCATCGTGACGCATCTGAGATTGCCGGCGATCATCGTCACGCTGGCCGGCTCCTTCATCATCAGCGGCGTCGCGCTGATCCTGCTGCCGCGGCCGGGCGGCTTCATTCCCGATTGGCTGTCGACGGCGCTTGCCGGCCATACGCCCGTCGCCTTCCTGCTGCTCGTCGTGATCCTCATGCTCTGGAAAGCCTTTCTGGCAACGCCGCTCGGTCTCGGCATCTATGCGGCCGGCGACAATCCGGTCGGCGCGTTCCGTTCCGGTGTCCCGGTCGAGCGGGTGAAGGTCGCAGCCTTCGCGCTCTCCGGTCTGCTTGCGGCACTGACCGGCCTTTTCGTCGCGGCGCAGACCGGCTCCGGCGATCCGGTGATCGGCACGCCCTTCACGCTGAATTCGATCGCCGCCGCCGTGCTCGGGGGCGTCGGTTTCCTCGGCGGCAAAGGCACGATGCGCGGGGCGATCTGCGGCAGCCTGCTGCTCTCGGTGATGATCAACGTCATGTTCTTTCTCGGTTTCCCGCCGGTCGCGCAATATGTCGCGCAAGGCCTGATCATCGTCGGGGCGGTCGCCGTTCCCGAGCTTCTTGGGGTATGGAGGGCAAGGCGATGAACATCATCCGGTCCATGTTCCGAAATCCGCCGCTGCTGACCTTGCTTCTGGTCGCGCTCGTCTGGATCGTCGCAAGCCTCTCGCTGCGCGGTTTCGGCGCCTATGGTCATCTGCGCTACCTGCTCGAACTCGCCGCCGTCATCGGCATTGTCGCTGCCGGGCAGACGCTCGTCATCCTGATGGGCGGCATCGATCTTTCGGTCGGGGCCGTCATCACCGTCACGGCGATCCTGCTGCCGCTGATTTCGCCGGCCTGGGATCCGACCGGCCTTGCCGGCATTGCGGCGGCGCTTGCCATCGCCACCGGCATCGGCCTGATGAACGGTGCGGGTGCTGCCTATCTGCGCGTGCCGCCGATCATCATGACGCTAGCCATGGCGACCTTCCTGCAGGGTCTGCTGGTCATCATCGCCGGCGGCAGTGCCGTCACCGTCAGCAATCCGGCAGTCATTCTGCTCGGGCAGGCGCGGCCGCTCGGCATTCCCTCGGGCATCATTCTGTGGCTCGCCGTTGCGATCGTCGTGCTGCTGCTCGTCCACCGCATGCCGATCGGCGCCCGGTTCCTGGCGCTTGGGGCAAACCCGCTCGCCGCCCGGCTTTCCGGCGTCAGCATCACCCGCAACACGCTGATCGCCCACACCCTGTCCGGCTTCTTCGCCGGGCTGGCGGGCATTCTGGTGCTCGGCATGAACCGGCAGGGTTATGTCGGCATCGGCGATCCCTATCTGCTGACGTCGATCGCAGCCGTCGTGCTCGGCGGCACCTCCATCCTCGGCGGCCGCGGCACCTATGCCGGCACCATTCCGGGGGCGATCCTGCTCGTCACCACGACGGCGCTGATCACCGTCGTCAACGCCTCGCCCGGCTGGCGCTCGATCATGTTCGGGACGCTTATCCTCGCCCTGCTGCTCGTTTCCGGCCGCGAGGCGCGCAGATGACCGAGCGCTACGACGGGCCGGTGATCGACCCGCACCACCATCTCTGGGACCTTGCGCTGGAACGCCATCCCTGGCTGCAGAAGGCGCGGGCACCGGGCGAGGAGATGGTGTTCGGCAGCCTGGCGCCGATCCTTCGCGATTACGGCATCGACGATTATCGTGACGACGCCGTGCGCCAGAACGTGGTTGCGACCGTGCATGTGGAGGCCGGCTGGTCCGTCGCCTATCCGCTGGAAGAGAGCCGCTGGCTCGATGGCCTCGACCGCACCTCCGGCGTGGCGCGCCGCTATGTCGCCCGCGTTCCCCTCGACGGGCCGGACGCCCGGCGCCTGCTCGAAGCCGAAGCGGAAAACCCCAACGTCGTCGGCATCCGCGATATTCTGAGCTGGCATCCCGATGCGGCGAAGCGTTTTGCGCCGCGTCCGGATCGCATGGGCGATCCCGCCTGGCGCGCGGGGCTTGCCCATGCCACGCGGCTCGGGCTGGTCTTCGACCTGATGCTCTATCCCTGGCAGATGGCTGAGGCGCTCGATCTGGTGCAGGCTTTTCCCGACACGCTTTTCGTGCTCAACCACGGCGGCAGCCCTGCCGACCGGACGAAGGACGGCATGGTGCTCTGGCATCGCGGCCTGCGGGCGCTCGGCGGCGCGCCCAACGTGCGCGTGAAGATTTCCGACCTTGTCGCCTATGACCATGCGTGGACGCTCGAAAGCCTGCGACCGGTGATCGAACATTGCCTCGATTGTTTCGGTCCGGCGCGGTCGATGTTTGCCAGCGACTTCCCGGTCGCGGGTCTGCATGCTTCTTTCGACGAGGTCTATCAGACTTTTCGCACGGTTGCCGCTGAGCTCTCTCTCGACGAGCAGCGCGCCTTGTTCTTTGCCACAGCCAACGACACCTATCGCCTCGGCTTGGACGATCCGGCCGGGATCGGCAGAGGCCGCCATGTCTGATCTTCATGCTGCGACGGACGATATGATGCTCGATGAGCGGGTGCGCGGCTTTCCGCCGGGCCATCCGCAGTTGCCGCTTGCGGCAGTGGGAACGCAGGGATGGAAACCTTATGACGGCAGGATGGCGCTGCCGCTGATCTCGCTCGACCGGCAGGCCTTCGCCGGTAATGTCGACCTGATGATGGCCTATGTGAAAAGCCATGGCGCCGAAATCGCGCCGCACGCCAAGACGCCGATGTCGACGGCGCTGGCAGCGGCGCTTCTGGCCGCGGGCGCCTGGGGCACGACCGTCGCCGATATCCGCCAGGCCGCCGTCATGCTCAAGGCGGGACAGCGACGGCTGATCCTTGCCAACGAGATCGGCGGGATCGCCGCCGCCCGCCGGCTTGCGGCCCTGCTCGGCCATTATCCCGATGCAGAATTGCATGTTTTCGCGGATTCGACGCCGCTTGTCGCGGCACTCCGGTCCGCATGGCAGGAGCGCGCGGATCTGCCGCCTCTCGGCCTGCTGGTGGAGTTCGGCGCCGGCCGCGCCGGTCTGCGCAGCACCGACGCCGCGGCGGCAGTTCTCGACGCGATCCTGGCGGTGGAGACGCCGGCCTTCCGGCTGACCGGTATCGCGGCCTATGAGGGTGCGGCCGCGACCGCCAATGCGGAAGAGACGATGCTTCGTATCGACGCGCTGATGACGATGACATCCGATTTCCTGCCGAAGATACGGGCCCGCATCGGCAAGGAACGGCCGCTTCTTCTGACATCAGGCGGCTCGGTGTTTTTCGATGTAGTGGTGGCGCGGCTTTCAGCCGCCGTCGCGGCCGATCCCGCCTGCCGGCTCGTGCTGCGCAGCGGCGCGATCTTCTTTCACGATCACGGCATCTACGAACGCGGCCTTACCGGCCTCGATGCACGCGGCGGTCTGCGCATTGGCGACAAGACGGTTCCCGCGGCGGCGGGTTTCCGTCCGGCGCTCAGGGTCTGGGCCGAGGTCCTCTCGCGGCCGGAGCCACAGCTTGCGATTTCAGGCATGGGCATGCGCGACGTGGCGATGGACCAGGGCCTGCCGCGGCCTTTGGCGCTCTATCGCAATGGCGCATATCTCGGCAATTTCGAAAGCGCCGAGGTTTCCCGCCTTAACGATCAGCATGCCTTCCTGACTCTTGCCGAGGATAGCGACGTCTCGGTCGGCGACGTCGTCGAGTTCGGCATTTCGCATCCCTGCACCTGCCTCGACCGGCATGCAATCCTCTATGGCCTCGATCCGGATCATTCGGTAACGGCGGCCTATCTCACAAGCTTCGGCTGAATTCTCCTTCCAGCTAAGAAAAGGAAAAGCTGCATGATCCAGCGTTACCAGAAGGGCTCACGAATGAGCCAGGCCGTCAGCTATGGCGGCCTCGTCTATATTGCCGGCCAGGTCGCGGAAAACCGCAAGGCCGGCATCGAGGAGCAGACCCGCGACGTGCTCGCTAAAATCGATGCCCTTTTGAAGGAAGCCGGCACGGACCGCTCGCGCCTGCTCGCCGTCGACGTCTTCCTGCCGGCGATTGCCGATTTCGAGGCGATGAACGGCGTTTACGACAGCTGGATCGACATCGAAAACCCGCCGGCGCGCGCCTGCACGGAAGCGCGGCTCGCCGATCCCGATCTGCGCGTCGAAATGACCGCGGTCGCGGCGTTGTAACCGCCGGCACTGGAGGGACCATGCACAGCGGCCTCGTCAACCCGATCGACTTTTCGCGCGAAGGCCGGCAGGCCGGTCATCTCGCCATTCCCTATTCGATCGACCGTTCGCCCTATTATCAGATCCGCATTCCGATCCTTCGCCTCAGGAATGGCGAGGGGCCGTCTTTGCTGCTGATGGCCGGCAACCATGGCGACGAATATGAGGGCGAACTCCAACTCGGCCGGTTAATGCGCCTGCTGGATGTCGCCGAAATCCGCGGCGCCGTCACCATCCTGCCGATGGCGAACCTGCCGGCGGTGATGGCGGCGAAGCGCTGCTCGCCCTTCGACGGCGGCAACCTCAACCGGGCCTTTCCCGGGGATCCCATGGGGTCGCCGACGGCGCGCCTGGCGCATTTCCTCGAACACGACCTCTTCCCGCGCCATGACGCGGTGCTCGACCTGCATTCGGGCGGGACGTCGATGGCGCACCTACCCTGCACGCTGATCGAGCGGCAGGCCGATGCCACCCGCTTCGAGCGGTCGGTCGCGCTGATGCGGGCGATCGGCGCCTCGCATGCCTTCATCGCCGATAACGGACCGGCGGCGCCGACATCGATGGGGGCTGCGGCAAGGGCGGGAACCATCGGTCTTTCCGGCGAATTCGGCGGCGGCGGAACCGTGATGCCCGCGACGATGGCCTTCACGGCGGCGGCGATCGACCGGCTGCTGGTGACGCTCGGTATTGTCGCGCGTCCGGTCCTCTCCCGCGCGCCCCTCGCCGAGCCGGGGCCGTTACAGCTTCTTTCGCTCTCCCGCCATAGCCAGGGCATCTATGCCGATCGCCGAGGCTGGTTCGAGCCGGCCGTAGCCCTTGGCGCCACCGTTTCGGCCGGCGATCTGGCCGGATGGTATCATGATCTGGAACGGCTGGAGCAGCCGGAGGAAGAGCTGCCCTTTGCCGAGGGCGGCATCGTGATTTCCCACCGGCTGCATTGCGACAGTCAGGCCGGCGATTGCCTGATCCAGGTCGCCGAACCGATTGCCGGTTAGCGAAGCCTATCGACCGCCGCCTTGACCCAGTCGAGACGTTTTGCCGGGATGAGGCCGTAATTGTAAAAGTTCACGCCGTCAGCGCCGGCATCGACGGCGGCCTTGGCGCGTGCCGCCAGCACCGCGGCTTCACCGACCTCGGGACAGAAGACGCGCAGGCCGACGCCGAGGAATTTCTCCGGTCCGATCGCCGCCCGGCCGGCGCGGATGACATCGCCCACAGCAGCCGGCGTCATGTCGTAGCAGCAGAGGATCGCCCCGTCGCAGAGCTTGCCGACGGCGGTCAGATCGACGCCGCCGAGCCAGCCGTCCTTCAGGTCGATGAGCACGATGCGTGTCGCCGGATCGGCCGCGGCCTTGATCTCGCCGATCAGGCTGGTCACCGGCTCGGCTCGCCATGAGAGATAGGCATGCAGATCGGGATGATCGCGGAAGGCATCGATGCCGGCTGCCGGGAAATCCGGGAACTGCCGTTCGGGCACGGCCCTTTCACAGAGTTCCGCGATGAAACGCGCGGCCGATCGGCGCGCGCCTTCGACCGGTATGCCGGCCTTCCCGGCGCGGGCGGTGCAATGCGCGCAGAAGCAGAGCGATAGCAGGAAATCGTCTTCGGCATTGAGTCCGACGCCGTCTTTCTCGTGATGATATTCATGCGCGAAGCCCATGAAGTTCGGGCTTTCGAGCTCGACCATATCCGGCCGGTAGTTCACCGTGATGTCGCGGACCAGGGTGACGGCATAGTCACGGGCCGCCGGGCTGGAGGGGCAAAGATTGTAATAGTTGGGATTGCCGAAGGCGTTCTGCGTCACGTGATCGGGATGCAGCATGCCGAGACGGGTGTTGTGAAGGCAGACCGTCCAGCAGGAGACCTTGAGGCCCGTCGTGTCACGCTGTTTGACGAGCGCTTCCAGCATATCGCCGCGCTCGGTCACATTTCCGGCCATCAGCGGCCGGATCAGTTGGTCCCGCCACAGACTTTCATCCGGTTGAAAGTAAATTGTCCCGTCTTCGGGGAAATAAGCCTTCTGCTGCGGGCTGCGCGGCTGGAGAAAGCGGCCGGCATGATAGGAAGTGGCCATGCTGATCGTGCTGAGGCCTGCCCGGTTGCGAAGCTCGGCGGCAATCGCATCGAGCCCCTGGTCCTGGATATCCCAGGGGTAAGTCCACATGGAAAGGTGCATGGCGCGCTCCGCTCAAGTCTGTCCGCTTTATAGAACATGTGTCCATAATAGTGTCCAGGCTGATCTTTGAACGCGGAGGGCGGCGCGAAAGCCGCCCTGCCCCGTCAACGGCTGATCGTTGCTTGCAGCGCCTCGATGGAGGATTGGATGCCGGCCTCGGTCGACATGGTGAAGTCCTCCATTTCGAGGCTGACCCAACCGTTGTAGCCGACCATCCTGACGACCGAGAAGAATTCCTTCCACCACTGCAGGTCATGGCCGGCGCCAACGGCGACGTAATTCCATGTGCGGTTGGCGACGTCGGTCACGTCCTTCAATTCCAGAAGACCATTGATGTCGGCAAGAACCCGCTCGATACGCGTGTCCTTGCCGTGGCAATGATGGATTGCGGTTCCCAGCGCCCGTGCCGAAGCAATCGGATCGGCGCCCTTCCAGAAGAGATGGCTCGGATCGAGGTTCATGCCGACGGACGGACCGACCTCGTTGCGCAGACGGAACAGGGTTTCCGGATTCCAGACGAGCATGGCCGAGAAGTTTTCCAGTGCATATCTCTCGACACCGACTTCGCTGGCGAGCTTCACCAGATCGTGCCAGAGCGGGAAGGCGCGATCTTCCCACTGGTAGCGATCGCGTTCCGGCATCTCGTCCGGCCAGCTCTTGGTGTAGACGAGCCAGTTGGGCACGCTGTCTCCGGGGGCGGCTTCCGGCAGGCCGGACATGGTGACGATCGTCTTGACGCCGATTTCGCCGGCAAGACGGATCGTCTGCTCCATTTCCTTGCGGTGGCGCTTGCCCATTTCGCCCGGATCGAGCGGATTTGCCGAGCAATTCAGCGCCGCGATTTCCAGGCCGCGGGCTTCGATTTCCTTGAGCTTGGTTTTCAGGAGTCCCTTGTCTTCCAGCAGCTCGTCGGCTCGGAAATGCGGCGCACGCGACCAGCCGCCGCCGGTCATCTCGATGCCCTCGACGCCGAGTTTGACGCATTTGTCGAGCATGTCGGTGAAAGAAAGGTTGCCCATGACGTCGGTGCAGATCGAAAGTTTCATATCATTGTCTTTCTAAAAGAGGGGGTGGGGAGCGCGTCTGGGAGGAGGATGGAGGAGATCCGGCGCGCCCCCGGGACTGATCACTCGAATGCGACCCAGGCCGCGCCCGCATCGGCCGAGCGAACGCAATTTTCCAGCCAGCGCACGCCTTCGGTGCCGGCCTCGATGCCGGGATAGTGGTGCCCCTTGAGGAAGGCCTCGTCGCCGCGGCGTTTTGCATCGATCGCCTGGGCAATCCAGAGGTAGATGTTCGCCCAGCTGTCGCCGAGGCCCTCGGTATGCAGTGCGCCCATGCGGTCGGCCGCCAGGCTTTCCTCTTCGAGATAGGGCATGCCGTGATGCAGGGTGCGGTTCGGTTCGCCCTGCACTTCATAGATCAGCTGGTCGGGATGGGCATCCGACCATTCGATCGAGGCCTTGGAGCCGACGAAACGGTAGCGCTGCGAACCCATGTTGCCGGCATTGACCGACGACACCCAGAGACGGCCGCGGGCGCCGTTGTCGTAATGCATGAGAACGGTTGCATGGTCTTCAAGCGGCGCGCGGGTCGGAATGAAGGCCTTGCGGTCGCAGAGCAGCTTTTCGATCTTCAGATGCGGCAGCACCACTTCGGAGAGGTAGTAGAGGTGGGTGCCGATATCGCCGAGAACGAAGGTCGGGCCGGCCGTCTTCGGATTGGTGCGCCATTTCACCGCTTCGCCGGCGCCGACATCATCGCCCGCATTGAAGCCGTGGGTATATTGCATGTCGACGATGCGGATCTCGCCGAGCATGCCCTTCCTGACCATCGCCGCCATCTGATGAACCAGCGGATGGCCGGTGAAGCCATAGGTGACGCCGACGATCAGGCCCTTCTCTTCGGCGAGCTTCGCCACCTCGTCGCATTCGGCGACGGTGAAGAACAGCGGTTTTTCGCAGATCACATGCAGGCCGGCTTCCAGGCACGCCTTGGTGATCTCGTAATGGGTGAAATTCGGCGTGGCGATCGAGACGACCTCGACGCCGTCCTCGCGTCCGGCTTCCTTGGCGATCAACTCCTTGTAGTCGCCGTAGCAGCGGTCGGCTGCGACGCCGATTTTCGTGCCGAAGTCGCGTCCTCGCTCGGCGTCGAGGTCGAAGGCTCCGCAGACGAGCCTGTAGGTGCCGTCCCGCTGGGCGCCGGTTCTATGTTTGTAGCCCACCTGCCCGGTGCGGCCGCCGCCGACCATGCCCCAACGTAAGGGGCGCTCGATGGATCTTTCTCCGTTGATCATCTGATCATTGCTCCTGAAAAGGCCTGCCGCGTCATTCCGCCGCCATGGCGGTCGGCGCTGCGTAAAGCTTGGGTTTCGGTATCATGTTGACGGGTTCGAGACCGCCGCTGGACACGGCTCTGAGAGCGGCATCGGCCACCAGCGCGGCCGCGTAACCATCCCAGCTGGAAGGGCCGCCGGCCGTGCCCTTGGAGGCGGCGATGATCCATTCACGGAATTCCTGGTCGTAAGCCTCGATAAAGCGTTCGCGCCAATCCTCGGGGATCGCCTGACGAATGCCGCTCGAATCCGAGATCACGGTTGCCGGGCGGTTCGGAAGTGCAGCGACACCCGCCTCGCAGCTGATCTCGCCGCGGATGTCGTAGCCATAGGCGATGTTCACCGAGATCTCGACATCGACAAGCGCGCCCGAGGCCATGTGCAGGAGGACGAACACCGGATCGCGCAACGCGCCGCCGCGCGAGGACCGGCGCGGCACACGCACCTCCACCCCGGTGACTTCATCCGACAGGAGCCAGCGGGAGATATCCGCATCATGCACCAGCGTGTCGTTCAGCGGCATCTCGGAGGTGTAGAGCTCTGCGGGAACCGAGGCATTGCGATGCACGGAGTGGAAGAGCAGGGGCGCGCCAAGCTTGCCGCCGTCGATTACCGCCTTCAGGCGGCGGTAATCGGCATCGAAACGACGCATGAAGCCCACCTGCACGAGCCGCCGGCCGAAGGCCGCTTCGGCCTCCATCACGCGGAGTGCAGCCGCCTCCGAGGTCACCAGGGGCTTTTCGCAGAAGACCGGCTTGCCGGCGGCGATAGAGGCGAGCAGTTGTTCCTCATGAGCCGGCCCCCAGGAGCAGATGATCACGGCTTGTACCTTTTCCGAAGAGATCAGCGCCGAGGGGGTGGCGAATACCTCCGCACCCGCGGGGGCGGTCGCGGCAGCGCGGGCCTGGTCGATATCGGTCACACCGACGATTTCGACTCCGGAAACGACGTTCGTCAGGCGGCGGATATGATCCTGACCGATCATGCCGGTGCCGATGACGCCAACCTGAAGGGTCATTTCGCCCCCCAGTGCTTATCGATGTAACGCTGCATTTCCCCGCGCATGAACGTGCCGCTCTGATCCGCCTTGTCCTCCCAGGCGAAGACGCAGGCGGTCATGATGCCGTCGAAGCCGATCTCGGCCAGCGTGCCGAAGAACTCGTCCCAGGGAACCTCGCCTTGACCGATATTGAGGTGCTGGTGCACCCGGGCGTTGGTGCCGGGCGGGTTGAGGATATATCTGAGGCCCGACGAAGCCTTGTGGTTGAACGTGTCGCCGACATGGACATGCGCCAGCACGTCCTTCGCTTCGCGCAGCATCGCCTTGGTATCGTCGCCGAAATAGAAGGTGTGCGGAGCGCAATAGAGGAACTTGACGCTCTTCGAATTGACCGTGCGGATGATGTCGAGCGCCGGCTGCAGTGTTTCGCACCAGTCTTCCGGATGCGGTTCGACATTGAGCTGAATGCCCTCGCGCTCGAAGATCGGCACCAGCTCCTCCATCGACCGCCACCAGGCATCCTCGCAGGCCTCGATCATCGAGCCGGTGTGGCAGCAATAGCACGATCCCCTGTCCGGGTGCGGGCCACGGCCGAACTCGGAATTCATCGTGTCGACTTCCAGCTCGACCGCGATCTCGATGGCACGCTTCCAGTGCTTGACGGCGGCCTGGCGCTCGGTCTCGTCGTTGGAGGCCCAGCGGTACATCGGCAGCAGCGAGGCAATGCCGACATCCGCCTGCTTCAGCGCGCGCTTCAATGATTTGATCCGCTCGGGAAAGACGCGCGGCGCCTTGAACCATTCGAGGAAATCTCCGCGCGGCGAGAGTTCGATCCAGTCGTAGCCGAGTTCCTTCACCTTCCCAGGCAATTCCTCGAGCGAGAGATGCCGATGCATGAAGGGGTCGATTGCGATTTTCATTTTGACCTCCGGATTCCAGACATGATTTTCCTTCCCCGGCGGCGGTCTTTCTGCCGCTGCCGGATGTTGTGTGCTTTGCGCTGTGTCGTTTGCTGTGCCGTCAGCGGTTACTCGGCCGGCGGCGGGTGTCCCTCATGGCTTGCCATGTAAGTATCGATTTGAGCTTCGAGGCCCGCCATGGTTTCCCCGCCGGCCATCAAGTCGGTAATCTCCTCGCGAGCCTTCTCGCCCCGGCGGAAATCGGCGGCGATCGCCCCGCGAATGAGAACGGCAAAGTGATCGCCCACCGCCATCGCATGCATGACCTGGTGGGTGATGAAGACCACCGCCAGGCCCCGCCGCTTCGCCTCGTTGACGATCCGCAGCACGTGTGCGGCCTGCTTGACGCCAAGAGCGGCCGTCGGTTCGTCGAGGATCAGCACGCGCGCGCCGAAATGCACGGCCCGGGCAATGGCGAGCGACTGGCGCTCGCCGCCCGACAGCCCGCCGACGAGACGATCGCCATCGTCGATCCGGGTGATGCCGAAATCCTGGACGGCCTTGACGGCAATCTCGTTGGCCTTCCTGCGGTCATAGACCTTGAACGGACCCCAGCCCTTGGTCGGTTCGACGCCGACGAAGAAGGATCGGCCGATCGACATCAGCGGGAATGTGCCGCCGAACTGATGCACCGCCGAGATGCCCTTCTCCTGCGCATCGCGCGGCCCGCTGAATTCGACCGGATTGCCATCCATCAGGATGGTGCCGCGCGTCGGTTTGTGGACCCCGGCGAGCGTCTTGATCAGCGTCGATTTGCCGGCGCCGTTGTCGCCGAGCAGGCAGAGCACCTCGCCGGCGCGGACCTTGAGCGAGATGTCGTGCAGCACGTCGATCGGGCCGAAGCTCTTGTCGACATTTTGCAGTTCAAGGATCGGAATATTGTCGGACATGGTTGACGCTCACTTCTTTTTCTTCGGCACGAAGCTCAAGGCCATCTGCCGGAACGTGTTGTTCATCAGAACGGCGGCCATCAGCATCACGCCGATAATCAGGTTGGACCAGTTGCGGTCGATGTCGGTGAAGTAGATGCCCTGGCTGACGACGGCGAAGGTCAGTGCGCCGAGAGAGATCCCGGCGACCGAACCGAAGCCGCCGGTGAGCAGCACGCCGCCCACCACGATCGAGACGATCGTATTGAAGATATAGTTCATGCCGCCCGAGACCTGCGCGGAATTGAACAGGATGGCGCCGCACATCCCGACGAAAGAGGCTGATGTGCTCGAGAGAATGAAGAGGACGATCCTCAGCCGGTCGGTCGGGATGCCCGCATTGCGGGCGCTGACCTCGTCGCCGCCCATGGCGACGATCCAGTTGCCGTAGCGCGTTGCGTGCAGCACGAAGCCAAAGACCACCGTCAGCGCCAGCCACCACAGGATGATCACCTGGAACTTGCCCTGGATGAGGTCGCCGAACACCGTCTTGGCCCAGGCCGGAGCATTGAGCGGAACCGAAGCGGCACCGGTCAGGATGACCGATCCGGCAAGCACGAGCCCCTGCACCGCAACCAGTGTGCCGAGTGTGATGATCAGCGAGGGCACGCTGGTGCGCACCGCCAGCAAACCATTGATCAGCCCCACGACAATGCCGATGGCGAGCACGCCGAGCATGCCGATGACGATCGGCAGTTCGTAATAGCCCGAGAGAATGGCGATCGTCATCGAGCCTGCCGGGATCATCGCGCCGATCGAGATATCGAGTTCGCCTGATATCATCAGAAGGCCGACAGGCAGGGCGACGATACCGAGATTGGCGGCGAAATTGACCCAGCTTGCCGCACCGAACAGCGCAGCGAGGCTGACGCCCCCGAAGGCGACATAGAAGGCGATCACCGCAACGAAGCTCAACACGGCGCCGAATTCCGGCCGGCGTACAAAGTGTCCTATGGAAAAGCCGTTCATCTCCCCGCCCTCACTTCTTCTTTTTCGTGGCATAGGACATCGCCATCAGCCGGAACTTGTCGTTCATCATCACGGCGAGCAGCAGGAGCGCCCCGATGATGACGCTGCCGAGGTTCGGGTCTATGCCGGTGAAATAAATGCCCTGATTGACGATCGCGAAGGTGAGCGTGCCGAAGACGATGCCCACCACCGATCCGGCGCCTCCGGTCAGCAGCACGCCGCCGATGACCACGCACATGATCGAATTGAAGATGAAGGATTGCCCGCCGAGCACCTGCGCGCTTTGATAGACGAGCACCTGGCTGACGCCGACGAAGGCGGCGGAAAAGCCCGACAGCATATAGAGCGCGATGGTGAGCTTTTCCGTCGGAATGCCGGCGTTGCGGGCCGAGACCTTGTCGCCGCCGAGAGCGAAGATCCAGTTGCCGACGGGCGAGATGTGCAGCAGGCAGAAGAACGCTGCCGCAAACAGCATCCACCAGAAGATCGTCACCTGAAACATGCCGCCGATGAAATCGCCGAGGATCGCCTTGACGGTCGCGCTTGGCACCAGCGATACGCCGGTGCTGCCGGCGATCAGCACGGTGAAGCCCAGCGTCAGCCCCATGACGCCGAACATCGAACCGATGGTGACGATCAAGGACGGGACGCGCGTGCGGTTGACGAGGTAGCCGTTGAAAAATCCGACGAGGAGCCCGACGCCGAGACCGGCGGAAATCCCGACGATTTCGGGAAGGCCGTAATGGCCGGAAACGATCGCCACCGTCAGCGATGATGCCGGGATCACCGCGCCGATCGAGAGGTCCATTTCGCCTGCGATCATCAGGAGCCCGATCGGCAGCGCGACGATGCCGATCTCGGCCGCGACATTCAGCCAGCTCGCATAGCCGGCAGCGGACAGGAAGACCTTTCCGCCCAGCAGGGCGAAGAAGACGAACACCGCAATCAAGCCCAGCAGCGACCCCGCTTCGGGGCGCCGCGAAAGCTGACCGATAGTCGCTTTGGCATGGCCGCCCGAAGCAGCCGACGGGGCGAGGACATCGTTTCTCGCGTTCATTTGACACCACCAATAAAGCCGCGTGACCGGTAACGGTCGGCGCTTCTGAAAGAGTGGAAGCTGCCCGCGTGAGGGGCAGGCAGCTTCACCACGTTGGGCCGATCCCTTACCGGGCGCCGGCCTTCACGCCTGCCAGGGTGGTGTCGACGTTGGAAGCGTCGATAACGCCGGGGCCGGTCAGGATCTCCCGCGTCGGCACGGTCAGGCCATAATTGGCATTGCCGTTCAGGATCGAGACCGCCAGGTAGCCCTGCAGGTAACCCTGCTGGTCGATCGCGCAAAGCTGGCTGCCGCTCTTGATGTTGTTCAGGACGGTTTCATCCATGTTCATGCCGCAGACCTTGACCTGTCCCTGCTTGCCGGCCTGCGTCACGCCGTTGACCGCGGAATTGGTGTCGACGTTGCCGATCGCGAAAACCGCTTTGATCTCCGGATGCTGCAGAAGATGCGCCTTGAGGGCCTGCGCCACCGCAGTCGCCGAGCCGAACGAGGTTGCCGGCAGCGGCAGCGACGAACCGGTGCCGCCGCCTTCCGTCACGCCATCGGTCATGCCTTTGCAGAACGCTTCGATGTTGGCTGCACCGGGCAGCGTGTTGAGGCAGACGGCGTTCTTCAGATCATGCTTGGCGAAGTAGGTGCCAGCGGCCTTGCCTGAGAGATAGTCGTTGGAGCCGACATAATTCATCGCACCGAGGCGATCGGCGGCTTCGATGCCGCCGGCATTATAGATGACTAGCGGAATTTTCTTGTCGACCACCGCTTTGAAAGCGGGGTCCATCGCTTCCGGCACCCAGTCCGGGCCGACGATCGCATCGGCGCCCTGGTCGATGGCCTGACGTATCAGTTCCGCCGCATCGACGCCGAGATTGTCGTAGTTCTGCGGGCCAAGCCAGACGACCTTGCCGCCCTGGGCTTCCGCGACCTTGCCGGCATCCTCGGCGCCACGCTTGACGATCGACCAGAACGGATCGTCCGGCTTGCCGCCCACGACGAAGATGTTGGCGGCCATAACGGCGGTGGCAGTGCAGGTCACGACGGCGGCGGCCGACACGGTTGCCGCGAAGCGGCGAAATTTAGTCATCTCAATCTCCTCCCTTGGCCCGCCTCCCTGGCGTGACCGTGAAGAGAAACATATCACTGCTTGAAATTCTCGAAATGTGAAATCATACTAAACATGCATAAAGTATCACAGAGTATCAATCATAATGATACGATCGCTCTGACAATGGAGGGGAATAATCATGCGGCGGCCGACCATCTCCGATCTTGCCAAGGAGGCCGATGTCTCCATTGCCACCGTCAACCGGATTCTGGCCGGCACCGCCTCCGTCAAAGGCACGACGGTGCAGCGCGTCCAGGCCGCGGCGGAGCGGATCGGCTTTTACGGCGCCGGCGCGATCGAGGACCGGCTGCGCAAGTCGGCGCCGAAATACCGGCTTGGCTTTCTGCTGCAGCAATCCAGCCGCGAGCTCTATCAGCTCTTCGGCAAGAAAATCGTCGAGGCATGCCGCGCCAGGCGCGATGAGGTCATCGACCCGGTGGTCGATTTCGTCGATCTCCTGACGCCGGAGAATATTGCCGGCCGGCTTAAGGCGCTCGGCGCAAACTGCGACGCCGTCGCCGTGGTCGCCGCCGATCACCCGGTGATTGCCCAGGCCATCCGCGAGCTGCACGAGAAGGGCAAGCCGGTCATCGCCTATATTACCGACCAATCCGCCCGCGAACGGGCGGCTTACGTCGGGGCCGACAATTGGAAAATGGGGCGAACGGCGGCATGGCTGATCTCGAACATGACCCATGGGCCGGGGCGCATTGCCGTCTTCATCGGCAACCATCGTTACCAATGTCAGGACGTCTCCGATGCGAGCTTCCGCTCCTATGTGCGCGAACATGCGCCGCATCTGACCATCGAGGACAGCCGCCCCACGCACGAGGAGCCGAATGAGGCCTACCGGATGGTCAAGGAATTGTTGGCGACGACGGATGACCTCACCGGCATCCTGATTGTCGGCGGCGGCATCTCCGGGGTCTTGCGGGCGCTGAGGGAAGTGCCGCAGGAGCGGCGTCGAAGCATCCGCCTCGTTTGCCGGGACATTGGCCCGGAGACGCGAAAAGGCCTGTCAGAGGGGATGATTACCGCGGCTCTCTGTCATCCGCTGGAACAGACGTCCGCGGCGCTGGTCGAGACGATGATCGAAACGATCACGCAGGGTGCGTCGGGCGGCACGATTCAGCGGACCATTACCTTCGAAATCGTGACGCCTGAGAATATCTGAGCCCGCGACCGGAAAGCCGGCGCGGGCTGAGAATTGAGAATAAGGCGATCGCTATCGTCTCAGATGTCGACGACAAGGCCCTTGGCTTTCAGCACCGGCGCCAGATTGCTGACCTCGATGACCGATTTGCCCGCCTTGTAGGCGGCGATATAACCGGCTTCGGCATCTTCGCGAGCCTGCGACAGCCGAGCGGCTTCCTGGGCTTCCTGCCTGCGCACGACCACCAGACCGTCGGCATCGCCGACAATGATGTCGCCGGGATTGATTGTTTCGCCGCCGACGATGATCGGGTCGTTCACCGCGGCAATGGTTTCCTTCACCGTGCCCTTGATGCAGACGCTGAGCGAGAAGACGGGGAAACCGAGATCTCTGAGCTGCAGTGTGTCGCGCACGCCGGTATCGGTCACCAGGCCGCCGATGCCCTTGGCAAGGCAGGCATTGGCAAGCACGTCGCCGAAGGAGCCGGCCTCTTCATATTCGCCGGCGGAGACGACGATGATATCGCCGGGCTTGGCATAGTTGATGGCGAGCTGCAGCATGATGTTGTCGCGCGGCGCGCATTTGACCGTGAAGGCCGGACCGCAGAGTTTCATGCGGTAGTCGACGGGCTTGAGGCGGGAGGAAAGTGCGCCGCGGCGGCCCTGGGCTTCGTGGATGGTCGCCGGCGAAAATTTCGAAACGGCCTCGATGTCAGCTTTGCTGGGCCGTTCAGCGATGTCTTTTATATGAATCATGGGTGCCTCACATCGTTGGTAGACGGCGGGCAAATCCCGCCGTCTTATCTCGGTTGAATGTCTTCGGGAGGTTCCGAGACCTGTCGGTCTACGGGATCGGTTCGAACTTCAGCTCGGAGAGCGGCACGACCTTGTCGGTGCGGGTCATCTTGTATTCGGTGTTCGGGCCGAGCCACTTGTCCCAGATCTTGTTGATTTCACCTGAGGCGTCGAGCTTGTGGAGGATTTCGTTGACCTTGGCGGTCAGCGCCGGCTGATCCTTGGCCATGCCGATGCCGATCGGCTGGTAGAGCATCGGCTCCTCGATCATCCGCATTTCCTTGCCCTTGCTCTTCGATTCATTGACGAACTTGGTCGTCGTCATGGTGTTGGCGACCATGCCGCGCGCCTTACCCTGCTGAACGGCGAGATAGGCCGAGGCGGTATCCTGGAATGTCAGCGGGTCGGATTTGTTGAGCTTGATCGACATTTCCGAGGTCGAACCCTTGGTCGAGGCGATGCGCTGGCCGGCATAATCCGCCTTCGTCTTGCCGGCATCGTCGGCCGGCACGATCAGCATTTCCTTGGCGAGATAATAGGGATCGCTGAACTGGATCTGCTCGGCACGGCTCAGCGTATAGGCAAGATTGGCAACGGTGATGTCGACGCGGCCGAGCTTGACTTCGGGCACACGCGCCTCGACCGAAACCGGCTTGATCTCGGCCTTGACGCCCAGTTCCTTGGCGATGGCGCCGCAGAGATCGACGTCGAAACCGGCCATTTCACGGGTCTTCGGATCGGGCGAGGCGAAAGGGGGAACGTCGGCGAAGGTCGCGCAGCGCAAGGTCTTGGCCGACATGATGTTGTCGAGCTGATCGGCTTTTGCGGGCAAGGCGACTGTCATGCCGGCAAATGCGACGGTGAGGCTTAGGTATTTCCAGTTCATTGCTGTTCTCCTTTGTTTTTGGTGATTGGTATCAGTGCCTGAGATCAGCGAGGAAACGCTGAGCCCGGGGATGGGTGGGATTGCTGAAGAACTCCTCGGGGGTCGCCGTTTCGATGATCTGGCCGGCATCGATGAACCAGATCCGGTCGGCGACATCGCGCGCGAAACCCATTTCGTGGGTGACGCAGAGCATGGTCATGCCTTCGGAGGCCAGGCTCTTCATGACGGCGAGCACCTCGCCGACCATCTCGGGATCGAGCGCGCTCGTCGGCTCGTCGAACAGCATCACCGGCGGTTCCATGGCAAGCGCGCGGGCGATCGCCACCCGCTGCTGCTGGCCGCCCGACAACTGACCGGGATAGGCGCGGGCCTTGTCGGCAAGGCCGACCCGGTCGAGGAGCTTGAGAGCCTTTTCACGCGCGATATCGGGCGCCACGCCCTTCACCCGGATCGGTGACATCGATACGTTTTCGGCGACCGAGAGATGCGGAAACAGGTTGAAGTTCTGAAATACGAAGCCGATCCGGCTGCGCATCGCGTTGAGCGCCTTTGCCCGCATCGAGGCATGAATATCTTGCCCGTCGAGCGTGATCGATCCGCTGTTGATCTCCTCAAGCCGGTTGATCGTACGGATCAGCGTCGATTTTCCCGAACCGGACGGTCCGCAGATGACCACGACTTCGCCGCGCGCCACCTGCGCATCGATGTCCTTCAGAACCGGATAGTCGCCGTAGCTCTTGCAGACCCGTGAAAGCCGGATCGTGTGCGAGTCCTGCGTTGAAACGGACATGGTCATAGCTGCTCCGATACGATTTTCGACGGCGTGACCACGGCGGCGGGGATGTTGAGAAGACCCGCACGCCGCCGCGTGATGCGCCGCTCGAGGCGATTTGCGAAGTAGGTCAGCGTCCAGCAGATGGCGAAGTAGACGATCGCCAGGATGAGGAAGACCTGGAAGGGCTGCGTCAGGAGCTGATTGTTGACCTGGCTTGCGGCAAAGGTCAGGTCCGGCACGTTGATCACATAGCCGAGCGTGGTGTCCTTGATCGTCGAGACGAAGGTGGAAAGGATGCTCGGGATCATGTTGTAGAGCGCCTGTGGCAGGATGATGAAGCGCATCGCGCCGATATAGCCGTGGCCAAGCGCGCGGGCCGCATCCATCTGGCCCGGTCCGAGCGCGACGATGCCGGCTCGGACGACTTCGCTCAAAAACGCGCTCTGATACACCACGAGTGTCGTCAGCATGGTGACGAAGCTCGGCACGTCGGCGCCGGTCAGTAGCGGAACCAGGAAATAGCTCCACAGGATGAGCATCAACAGAGGCACGCCGCGGGTGAAATAGACAAGGGCAGTGACCGGCCAGCGCAGCAGCGGCGACTTCGAGAGCCGCGCCATTGCAAACAGGATGCTGACCGGAAAGGCGAGAGCGATGCTCAGCGCCGATAGGATCAGCGTATTGGCGAGCCCGCCGAGCGGCCCGTTCGGATATTGGCCGATCAGGAGCAGCAGCCAGTAGTCGCGGACGATGGCGATCATGTCCTGGATCATGCGCGCGCACTCCTGGCAGGATCCGCGCGCATCGACAGATAGGCGCCGATGCTCATGATCACGAGCGAGAAGAAAAGGTAGATAACGGTGCCGATCAGGTAGATCTCGAAGGTGCGGAAGCTGAGGTTTTCGATTTCCTTGACGGCATGCGTCAGTTCCGACGCGCCGATGACGACGGCGAGGCTGCTGTTCTTGAACAGCGAGACACTGTGATTGATGAGCGGCGGCAGCGCGTTGCGCACGCCCTGCGGCATGATGACGAACCGCATCGCCGAGACGTAACCGTGGCCCAGCGCCCGGGCTGCCTCCATCTGGCCGGGTCCGACCGAGCGCACGCCCGAACGAAGGTCTTCGCTGAAATAGGCTGCCTGGCAGAGCCCGAGCCCGATCACCGCGAAGATCGCCTCGGCATTGTGGCTTGCGAGCCAGGTCGCCACCCCGTTCGGCATCAAGGTGAAAATCCCGAAATACCACAGCATCAACTGCACCAGGGTGGGGACGTTGCGATGGTAGGATACGTAAGCGGCGACCAACGGATCGCCGAAGCGAAAGGGCGACAGGCGCACAGCCAGCAGCAGAAGCGCGAGCGCCATCGCCAGCGACCAGGACCCGGCATAGATGATGAAGGTCATCTCGATGCCATGCAGCAGCATGGCGGCATATTCGGGATTTCCCAGGATTGCCGAAAGGTCGAACCCACTCACGGATTTGGCTCCCCGGATGGATCCGTCTTCGGCTGCGGCCTTGCCGTCTGCAGGCCGCCCATGACCTGCAGTGTCGGTGTGATCTCCATATGCCCGATGTTGACGGCAACGGGAGCCGATATGGCGAAAGCGATCGCGTCGGCGATATCGGTCGCTTCAGGCAATTCGAAACCGTCGATGAACCGTTCACGGATGCTGGGATCATCGCCGTGCACGTGATTGAAGATATCGGTGGCCACCCGGCCGGGGCAGATTTCCGTCACCCGCACCCGTTTGCCGAAAGCGTCGATGCGCAGTTGGTTCGACAGCATGCTCACGCCTGCCTTGGTGGCGTGATAGGAGGAGTTGCCGCCGAAATTATAGGCGCCGGCGATCGACGAGATGTTGATGACATGGCCGCGGTCGCGCGCCACCATGCCCGGCACGACCAGGCGGCAGATGTGCAATACTGCCCGGAGATTAACGTTGACGAGCAGATCGATATCACTCTCGTCGGCTTCCAGGAACTTCTTCGGCCGGTCGACGCCGGCATTGTTGACGAGAATGTCGAATTCCACCCGGCCCGCCAGCTCGGCGATCGCCTGGCGGTCGGTCACATCGATGGTGTGGGCGACACAGCCCGTGCGCTCGGCCAGCTGCTGCAGCGCCTGGGCGCTGCGCGCAACGGCATGGACCTCGATATTCTCCCGGCGGAGCCGCTCAACCACGGCTGCGCCGATCCCGGAGGAGGCGCCGGTCACCAATGCAGTCTTGTAGTCGGAGAATGGCATTGTCGTTCCCTTGTGGTTGATTGAAACAGTAGCGAAGCTTTAACCCCTTGCCTAAGACCGATTATCTCTGGAGCAATAAGCAACGGTTATGGAGCCGGTGCGGCCTGCCGAAGAAGAGAAAGCGGCGATGCCGGTATTCTCTGGCGGCCTCGCTTCGGGCCGCGTCGCGTTGCAAAAGCAATGCGCCTCTGCAAACATGCCATCCGCAGATCAGAATGGTACCCCGATCCCCATGGACATCAGACGCCTCAAATCTTTCATCGTGATCGTCGACAGCGGCAGCATCACGCGAGCGGCGGATCTTTTGCATATCGCCCAGCCGGCTCTGAGCCAGCAGCTTGCGGCGCTGGAAGAGCATTTCGGCCACAAGCTGCTGATCCGCAGCCAGCAGGGCGTCAGCATGACCGATGCCGGACACGCGGTTTATCGTCATGCGCAGATTATCCTTCGGCAAATGGAGCAGGCGCAGGCCGATGCGTCCGCCGCCGGCAATTCGCTTGCCGGGCGCGTCTCGGTCGGCCTCGTGCCGTTCAGCAGTGCTGCGACGCTCTCCGTCGATCTCCTGGCGGAAACGCGGAAACGGCATCCCGGCATCCTGTTGCACCTGACAGAAAGCGTCGGCCAGACCTACAGCCAGATGATCATGAACGGCAGGCTGGAGATGGCGCTTCTGCATGGAACCGGGCCGATCAAGGGCGTGCGCTTCGAACCGATCCTCAGCGAAGAGTTTTTCCTGGTCGCCCACCGCGACTTTGCCATCGAAGCGGATGCAAAACCCGTTCCGGTGAACGCACTCGACGGAATACCGCTGCTGCTGCCGCCCGCCTATAATTTCGTCCGGCGTGCGGTCGACACTGCCTTCACCCGCACGCGCACCAATTTGAAGGTCGTGGCGGAAGTCGAAATCGTGCGCACGCTCGCCCGCGCAGTCGGCAGCGGCCTCGGCGCGACGATCATGCCGAAGGCGATTGCCGATCGCATCGTCTCGGAATCGAGCGAGCCGCTGATCTGCCGGCTCGTCTCGCCACGGATCGAGGAAACCCTGTCGCTGTGCGTGTCCGACCAGAACCCGCTGTCGGAACCGGCCCTTGCCGTCCGCGACATCCTTCTCGAGCTGACGGCGCGGCTAAAAAGCTAGAGCACGATGGCGAAAAGTGTGAGCGGTTTTCGGACGACATCATGGCGTCACGGCACGAAAGTGGCGAATCTGTCCGGCTTTTGAGGACGGATGCGGAATCTATGCCTGCCTAGCAGTGGATACGGCAATTCGTCGAATGCATCAGGATCGGATGGCCAACCAAAGCCATCGGCGGATGAATCTACCTTATGGATATCAGGCCGAGGGTTCTTCGAAGTGATCTCCAGGATGCCGCTCATGCCACCTGTGCACTATTTGTCGCGTAAGCGCGCCCGAACCAACAGCGATTCCCAGGCGAGCCTCGGATACCGCGTCGCGGGACGCACGGGCCGAGATATCAAATGCAAAGCCATTAGCCGTGCTGAGTGAGCCTGTTTTGTCAGCGTCGACTATTTGGACGCCGGTGTAACACGGCAGCAGCTTGTTTCAGCCCATAATCGCCTCTACGCTGTCCCAATGCAGTCGGGATATGTATTCTTGTCGCCAGAGCGACAGGCGCTTATGGCAAAGTATGAGGCGGCGGAGCGGATCGCTGTTGGCTATGCCATGGATTATCCTGATGGGTTCGTATCCGGGATGCACAGTCACCCAAGAGCGCAACTCGTCTACGGCATAACCGGTGTGATGCGGATAGAAACCGAGGATGCCCTATTCGTCCTTCCCCCAACGAAAGCCCTGCTGTTGCCCGCAGGCGAGCAGCATTCTATCGCCATGGAAGGTAAAGTGGCGATGCGTGAACTGTTCATGGACCAAGACATCGCGCAGGCCGCTGCCAACGAAGCTCGGGTCATGGCCGTCAGCCCGCTTCTTCGGGAATTGATCGTTGCGATCTGCGATGAGCCGGTCGACTAGGAACTGGGAGGGCGTACGCCTCATATCGTCGCGCTCATCCTTGACGAAATCAACCGTGCCAGGACCTTGCTGACGCGCTTGCCCTTGCCCCGCGATCACCGATTGTCACGGGTTGCGCAAGTGATCATCGCAAACCCCGGCGATCCACGATCACTTGAGGATTGGGCCGAAACCTGTGGCGCCTCCAGTCGGACATTGGCACGGCTGTTCCATCGCGAAACCGGCATTAGTTTTGGGCAATGGCGGTTACAGGCAAGACTGAACGCGGCCTTCGTGCTGCTGATGACGCACGGGGACATTCCCCTCGTTGCGGATGCAGTGGGCTTCAGTAGCCAATCTGCGTTCGGCGTCGCCTTCCGGCGCACGTTCGGCTTCACACCCGGACAAGCTCGCACCTTGCATCTTCGCCCGAGCTCGAGCGCTGAAACGCCCGACGTTTGACCGTTTCACAACAAAGGATGGCCGTTTAGTTTCTACTGTCCTGTGCATAATGCGCCTGTACTCAGGAAGGAGACACAAATGAGCATCGGACTGTTTGGAGATATCGGTATCGTCCGGGCGGACGAACTTGAGGAGGGGCCGATCACGCCGGGTCAAAACCGTCGCAAGGCGCTGGTGGCGGGGGACCTTTGGATCGGCGAGTGCCATGTCACCGCCCTTGATCAACCTAGCCAGTGGCACCACCACAGGGATTTCGACAGCGTGATGTACATGCTGTCGGGCCGTATCCGTGTTGATTACGGCGTGGGCGGCAAGAAATCATTTGAACTTGGCGTAGGGGACTATGCCTATTTCCCGCGCCGCGCGATCCATCGTTGCCAAATTCTCGAAGGTGGGGACAACGTGCACTACATCTTCGTTCGGGTCGGAAAGGGCGAGACACTGGAAAACGTCGATACCCCCGAAGCATAACCTAAGCAATCCAAGAAGATAACACCAAACAAAGGAGCCTGAAATGGCCGAAAATATGCTACAATGGACACCGCGTCCGCGACCCGATGTTCAGGCGTTGGAGGGCCGTTTCGTTGGGCTGGAAAAGCTCGACCCCGAAACCCACACCCATGGTCTTTTCGACGCCTCTGTCCAGCCTGATGGTGACGAACGTTTCCGTTGGCTGCCCGATGTGCCGCCGACCGACAGGGATGTGTTCCGTACATGGGTGGAAAAATCGGCGGCGAGTGAAGATCCGTTGTTCTATGCGGTAATAGACAAGGCATCAGGCAAGGTCGCCGGTCGCCAAACCTTCATGCGCATTGATGCTCCGAACGGAGTGGCCGAGATTGGCAACATCTACTGGGGGCCGATGATCTCGCGCAAACCGGCGGCGACAGAAGCACTCTACTTGTTCGCCCGCTATCTGTTTGATGACCTGGGCTATCGGCGCTTTGAATGGAAATGCAACAACGATAACCTGCCTTCCAAACGGGCGGCTCTGCGATTTGGCTTCCAATACGAAGGCCTGTTCCGCCAACATTTGATAGTCAAAGGATTGAACCGCGATACCGCTTGGTTTGCCATGATCGACAAGGATTGGGTCGCCCTCAAACCTGCATACGAGGCATGGCTCGCGGCTGAGAATTTTTACGCTGACGGCCAGCAGAAGCGTAAGCTTGAGGAATTGCGTCGAGAAGTCGGCACCTAACGATCGCGTGGGATGTTCTCTCGTGTCGTGATGCCATCATGCTCCATTTCTTGGCTTTAGATCTGAATTCAGACTCAAAGCGCGTTGCCGCTCAACGCATGTCCTTGCAGAACTGGGCGATGCGCGCGCAGCCTTCGCCGAGTTTTTCCATGCTCGTCGCGTAGGAAATGCGGAAGAAGGGGCTCATTCCGTAAGCCGCGCCTTGCACCGTCGCGACGTGATGTTCCTCCACCAGGCCCATGACGAAGTCGACGTCGGTCTCGATCTTTCGCCCGCCCTTGCTGGTTTTGCCGATCAGCCCAGAAATATTGGGATAGATGTAGAAGGCGCCCTCGGGCCGATGGCAGCGCAGCCCTTCCACATCAGACAATTTGTCGAGGACGAAGTCGCGTCGCGTCTTGTAGATCGCCGCCCTCTCCTTCAGCAGGTCCTGAGGCCCGTCAAGCGCTGCGGTCGCGGCGGCCTGGGTCAGCGTCGCGATGCCGCCGCCATTCTGGCCGTTGACGTTGCTGACGGCGGAGATCAGCTCTTTCGGGCCGGCGCAGAAACCGAGCCGCCAGCCGGTCATCGCATAGGCCTTCGAGACACCGTTCATCGTCAGGACGCGGTCGTACAGTCTCGGCTCGACTTCCGCCATCGTGCAGAACTGGAAGTCGTCATAGACCAGGTGTTCGTAGATGTCGTCGGTCATGATCCAGACATTGGGATGGCGCAGCATGACCTCGGCAATGGCGGCCATCTCCGCCCGGGAGCAGGCTGCTCCGGTCGGATTGTTCGGAAAATTCAGGAAGAGCCATTTGGTGCGCGGCGTGATCGCCGCCTCCAGATCCTCCGGACGCAGCTTGAAGCCGGTCTGTTCGTGGCAGGGGACGGCGACCGGGACGCCGCTGGCGAATTTGACGATGTCGGCATAGCTCACCCAGGAAGGCGTCGGGATGACGACCTCGTCGCCCGGATTGCAGGTCGCCAGCATGGCGTTGAAGATCACCTGTTTGCCGCCGCCCGAGACGACGATCTGACTGGCATCGTAGTCGAGATTGTTGTCGCGCTTGAATTTCCGGATGATGGCGGCCTTCAGCGCCGGCGTACCATCCATCGGCGGATATTTCGTATCCCCCGCCAGCGCTGCGGCGTGAGCCGCCTCGATTGCGTGTGCCGGAGTCGGGAAATCCGGTTCGCCGGAGGAGAGGCTGACGACCTTGATCCCCTTGGCGGCCAATTCCCGGGCGCGTTGAGTCATGGCGGCGGAGGCGGATATGGAGACGTTTTTCAGACGATCTGCGATGACGGACATCGACATGGTCCTTCGATGAGGGATTGAGGTGAGAGACCGCCCGCGGGCGATCGGGATTCTATCAGTCGGCGAGTTCGGCGGCGGGAGCGAGTGTCGCGCCCGTGGCTTCGATCTCGCTGCGCACGATGCCGGCAAGCTCCAGGGCGCCGGGCGTGTCGCTGTGGACGAGAATGGAACGCGCCGGCATGGCGATCACGGCGCCGTCGATCGTCTCGACACTTCCGTCGACGAGGAATTTTCGCACACGGGCGCGCACGGCGGCTTCGTCCTTGATGACGGCCCCGGGCAGCCCGCGCGCGACAAGCCTGCCGCCGGCGTCATAGGCCCGGTCCGCAAGGAAAAGCGCCAGTGTCTTCAGGCGGGCACGTTTCGCCGCCTGCTCGATCTCGCTGCCTGACGTGACGAAGACGACGAGATTGGCGTCGACGGTGGCAATCGCATCCATCATCAGGTCGGCCAGCAGAGGATCGCGGTTGACCATGTTGCCCATCGCCGCATGGAAGCTGATATGGGAGACGGCGACGCGCTCGGCGCTGGCGATCGCCATCAACGCACCGAGCTGGTAGAGCATCTGCTGGCGAAGCTCGTCCGCCTGGAAGGGTATTTCGCGCCGGCCGAAGCCCAGCCGGTCGGGCAGGCCGGGATGGGCGCCGATGCCGACGCCATTCTGCTTTGCCAGCCGCACCATGCGCCCCATCGTATCGGGGTCGCCGCCGTGGAAGCCGCAGGCGATATTGGCCGAGGAGACGATTTTCATCATCGCTTCGTCGTCGCACAGCCGGTAGGGACCAAATCCTTCGCCCATGTCGGAATTCAGATCGATCTTCATCAGTTCCTCCTTTCGCCTCCCTTAGGCCATTGCCTTCAGGGCGCGCTTGACCATCCCGCATGTCTGCCTGACATCGTCGACATAGCGGGCGACGGCCTGTTCAACCGCGCGCGCTTGCGCATGCGTCGCGCGGATGAATTTCAGACGAGCACCGGTGCGGGCCTGGCCGAGCCGCCAGAGGTCGCACTCGATCACGCCGGCGACCTTCGGATATCCGCCGGCGGTGTTCGCATCGCTCATCTGCACGATCGGTTCGCCGCCGGGCGGAACCTGGATCACGCCGGGCACGACGCCGTGGGAGCGCATCTCGAGGGCGGCGGTCGGCGTGATCGGCTCGCCGGACAGACGATAGCCCGTGCGGTCGCTGCGCGAGGAAATTCGCCAGATCTGGCTCCAGAAGGCTTCGCCGTCTCCGGCGAAAAGACCATGCTCGCCGGCAGGCAGGGCGCGGATCGGCAGGACGCCATCGACGGGCGCCGGGAAGACCTCGTGCAGTGCCACAGCCGGCTCGATGACGGCGAGGCCCGTGGCCGGCAGCATGTCAATCTCCGAGTCCTCGCCGACCGCGATCCGATCGCCCTTCGCCAGCGGCCGGCCGGCATTGCCCCCGAAGCCGCCGCGCAGCGACGTGCTTCGAGACCCCATGACGACAGGAATATCCAGCCCGCCTCCGACCGAAATATAGGCGCGCGCCAGCCGTAGGGGCTGCTGCAACTGGAGAAGCTGACCCGGCTCTGCCGTATAGGCGCACCAGGAAATGAGTTCCGATCCGTCGAGACGAGGATGACCGTCGGCGCCGGTCACAGCAAAGACGGTGCGCTGCTCGAAACGCAGGCTGAACGGGAAAGTCTGCACCTCGATCACGGCCGCATTTTCGTCATTGCCGACGAGAATATTGCCGATCCTGACCGCGAGCGGATCCATCGCGCCGCTCGCCGACACGCCGATATCACGATAGCCGGGGCGTCCGAGATCCTGCACCGTGTTGAAGGGCCCGGTTTCCAAGATTTCGATCATAGCTCGATCCTTGCCGGCAGGAACCGCACCGTATCTCCGGGCGCCATCATGGCAGGGGTCGGCGCGGTTGGGTCAAACATCTCAAGCGTCGCAAAACCGATGGAGTTCCAGCCATTGGGGCCGGTCAGCATGGCGACGCCGGTCTGCATGCCGCCGATCGTCACGCAGCCCTTCGGCATCTTCAGCGATGGCACGGTCTTTCGCGGCATGTAGATGCGCGGATCGAGGCCATGCAGATAGCCGAAGCCGGGCGCGCTGCCCAAGGCGAAGACCCGGTAGGTCGCTTCATGATGGATGCGGACGACCTCGCGGTCGCTTAAGCCCGAGAGATCGCAAAGGGCGGGGAGATCGGTCGCATGTTCGCCGCCGTAATGGACGGGAATCTCGATGGTCTTGCCGTCGAGATCGATGCTCTGCGCATGCTCCCATGCCTCCAGCAGCCGGACGACCACCGCATCGGGATCCTCGGGCGTCTCCTTGAAGATCACCAGCAGGTTGGTCATCCCGGGAATATTTTCGGCAAGGTCCGCCCAGCGTCTGACCGTCTGAGACAGGGCCCAGATTCGCCGCTGCGCGATGAGATCGAAATCGCCCGGTGCCTCGAGCAGGAAGGATCTGGCCCCGATCGAGGAAACCCGCGCCCGGCTTTGGGTGGCCGGAACGATTTCGCGTTGCGAGGCATGTCTGTTCGTCGTGGCGATCATGATGGCAGCTCGATTTCGAACAGAGGGTCACCGAAGCCGATCAGGGCGCCGGGCTCGGCGAGCAGCCTGGTCAAGGCCCCGGAATGGCCGGCGCGAAGGGGAAGCAGCACATGCCCTACCCTGATGAAGCCGAGAATATCGGCATCGGATACCGAGCGTGGCAGAGCTTGCGGCGTGACGGCGGCGGCCGGATGTTCGGCGCAGAAATGCCCCGCCACCGGCGCCTTCACGACTTCAGGTGCGGAACCCGAAGCGCGGGGTGTGGCTTCGCTCGAACCGATCCGGGCGCTGCCCTCCCCTGAAATGACGATGCGAATCTGCCCGTCCGGCCGGGAGATTTCGAGGCCCTCCACGCCGGCGGCCGTCAGCGCGTCGGTGAGAAATGCAATGGTTGTGGGATCGCTGAAGTCGATGGCGTTCATGCCGCCGCCCTCCGCAGCTTCAGCCAGTGCTCGAGATAGTGGATATCGGTCTCACCGCGCGCGAATGCGTGGTCCTCGAACAGGGCGCGCAGGAAGGGGATATTGGTGGCGATGCCCTCGATCTCGGTGCCGGCAAGCGCTTCGCACATTCTGGCCATTGCTTTGGCCCGCGTCGGTGCGTGGACGATCAGCTTGGCGATCAGCGAGTCGTAATAGGGCGAGACCCTGTAGCCGGGATGAATATGCGTATCGACCCGGATGCCCGGCCCCTGCGGCAAAGTCAGATGAGTGACGACGCCGGCCGACGGCAGGAAGGTGTCGGGATCCTCGGCGTTGATGCGGCATTCGAAAGAGTGGCCCTCGCAGGTGACATCGCCCTGGGCAAGATCTAGAATCTCGCCCAGGGCCGCTTTTATCTGCGCCTGGACGATATCGATTCCGCTCGTCAGTTCGGTGACGGGATGTTCGACCTGAAGCCGCGTGTTCATCTCGATGAAATAGAAAGCGCGGTCCTCATAAAGGAATTCGAAGGTGCCGACGCCGCGGTAGCCGATCTGGCGGCAGGCCTGCACGCAAGCCATGCCGACCGGCTGGATGATCTCAGGCGCGATCCCGGGCGCCGGCGCCTCCTCTACCACTTTCTGATGGCGGCGCTGCATCGAGCAATCCCGATGGCCCAGCCACACGGCATTGCCGTGGTCGTCGCAAAGAACCTGGATCTCGATATGGCGCGGATGCTCGAGGAATTTCTCCATGTAGAGGGCGGGCGAGCCGAAGGCCTTGCGCGCCTCTTCCCGGGTCAGCGCGATCGCTTCATGCAGCTGATCGGCTTTCGGGACGACGCGCATGCCGCGGCCGCCGCCACCGCCGGACGCCTTGACGATGACGGGATAGCCGATCTCCAGCGCGATGCGCTCGATTGCTTCAGGGTCGTCGGGCAGTGCACTATCGGGACCGGGAACGCAGGGGACGCCGGCCACCATCATCGCCCGCTTCGCCGCGATCTTGTCGCCCATGGTTGCGATCGATGATGCCGTCGGACCGATGAAGGTCAGTCCGGCCCTTTCGACGGCGTCGGCGAATGCGGCATTCTCCGACAGAAAACCGTAACCGGGATGGATGGCGCCGGCGCCGGTCAGGCGTGCGGCGAGAAGAATGGCATCCTGATTGAGATAGCTCCTGCCCGCAGCCGACGGGCCGATGCAGAGAAAATGGTCTGCCGTCTTGATGTATGGCGCTTGCCTGTCCGCTTCGGAGCAGATGGCCACCGTCGTCAGGCCGAGTTCGCGGCAGGCGCGCTGAACTCGGGCGGCGATCTCGCCGCGATTGGCGATGAGGACCGTATCGAAACGGCGTCCTGAGGCAGCGGATTGTTCCAACTTTTCCGGCATCAGGCGATCTCCGCCAAGAGGTCGCCGGTCTCGACCTCGCCATTGTCGATATCGGTCAGGTGCGTGACGCGCCCGGACCGCGGCGCGGCGATCGTGTTGAAGACCTTCATCGCCTCGATGATGAAAAGGGTCTGCCCCTCCTCCACCACGTCGCCGATCGCGACGAACGGCGGCTCGCCGGGCGCCGGCGCCCGGTGCAGAACGCCGAAGACGGGCGCCTTCACCGCATGGGAGGTTTTCTCGGTGCTCGAAGGCGCATCGGAGCCGAGGCCTATCGTCGATTCCGGCTTTTGCGAAGGCTCGGCAACAGCTGCCTCTCCCGGCGACGTGCGGAAAATCCGAACCGTCACGTCCTTTTCCGTCACGGTCAGCTCGGTAATATTCGATCGTCCGACAAAGTCGATCAGCGTCTTGATCTTCGAGAGGTCCATATGCGTGCTCGGAATTTCAGAATTCCACCGCGCAGACCTGAAGTTTGACGTCGCCCGGTGTCGTCATTTTTCGTAGCACGATGCGTCGACTGATGGGGTCAGACGAAGTTTTGATGGAGCGCAATCCGCGCCCTACGGGCGTGACGCCGAGCGCGCGCGAATTTCCCACGACGGTGGCCGCAACAAGTCGAAAGTCATTTTCGATCTCATTGCTCGTGCGGAGCTTGTTCTGCCGGCCGGCGGTGCTATATGTAGGTAAATACCTACATGGAGCGTGCCATGGCCATTACGACACTTTCCAGCCGTGAACTCAACCACGATGTCAGCAATGCGAAGAAAGCTGCAAAAAAAGGCCCGGTCATCATCACTGATCGCGGCAAGCCTTCCCATGTCCTTCTGACATATGAGGAATTCGAGCGTCTTTCCGGCCGGCGCCAAAGCCTGGTCGATGGGCTTTCCATGCCGGGCCTGTCGGAAATCGATTTCATGCCATCGCGGGTCGAGATCAAAACCCGCGGAGTCGACTTGTCTTGAGCTATCTGCTGGATACGAACGTCATTTCCGAACTGCGCAAGATTGGTGACGGCAAGGCCGATCCTGAGGTCGTGGCATGGATCGAAGCGGCGAACGTTTCAGACTTCTATCTCTCTGCAATTACCATTCTCGAATTGGAACGGGGCGTGCTTGCCGTCCAGCGGCGAGATGCCCGGCAAGGTTCACGCCTGCGTGCATGGCTTGATGACCACGTGCGTCCGCAGTTCGGCGGCCGGATACTGCCGATCGATGATGATATCGCAACGCGCTGTGCGCATCTGCACATTCCCGACCGCCGCAACGAGGCAGATGCGTTGATTGCTGCGACCGCACTCGTTCACAATCTTGCCGTGGTCACGCGAAACGTCAGAGATTTCGACGGCACCGGTGTCGTCATCATCGATCCTTGGCAGGGTTGAGCAATGTGGACAGTCCGAACAGGTCGTTCGGCGATATTCGCCTTGCGGGGAACGCAACCTCGACAATCCACTTCTGAAAAGTAGAAGGCGCTCTAGACACCCCGCACGAGCTCAATACCGTTTGCGCTCGCCCACTGTCCGATATTCTGCTTGGTCAAGGCGGTTGCCATCAGATCCGGAAACTGATCCGGCGTGCAGGCAAAGACGGGACAATCCATCGCGGCGATCGCGCCGGCATGACGGACGTCGTAGCTCGGCCGGCCGTCGTCGGAAAGTGCCAGCAGAACGATGACGTTGACGCCGGACTGTTTGAGTGCGGCAACGCGCGCCAGCATGGAGGCAGCATCACCGCCTTCATAAAGGTCGGTGACGAGAACGAGATGTGTCTTGCCCGGCCGATCGATCTTGGTCTCGCAATAGGCGAGCGCCGCATTGATATCAGTGCCTCCTCCCAGTTGCACGCCGAAGAGAACCTTGACCGGATCGGATAGATCCTCCGTCAGATCGACGATTGCGGTGTCGAAGCAGACGAGTTTCGTCGACAGAACCGGAATGGACGCCATGACGGCCGCGAAGATCGACGAGTAGACGACCGAGGATGCCATCGAACCCGACTGGTCGACGCAGAGCATGACATGGTCGAGATCTGCACGTGTCCGGGTTTTGCGAGCGAAGCCAATCAGAGTCTCCGGCACGACTGTTTTGAAGTCTTCCTGATAGTGGCGAAGGTTGGCGCGGATCGTTCGCGGCCAATCGATATCGGCGTGACGGGGCCGATGGGTCCGCTGAGAGCGGTTCACTGCGCCGGTCAGCCTCTCTACCGTCTTGGACTGCAGCCGTTTCATCAGGTCATCGACGACCTTGTTGACCACCGTGCGGGCAGTTTCCATCGTCTTTTCGGGCATTGCGTCGCGAAGCGAGATGAGATCCGCGACGAGATGCACATCCGCTTCCAGCGTCTCAAGAAACTCCGGCTCCAACATGAGCGCCTTGAGATTGAGGCGCTCGAACGCATCCTTCTGGATGATCTGCACGACAGGCGTCGGAAAGAACTCGCGAATGTCACCGAGCCAACGCGAGACTTTGGGCGAGGAAGCGCCGAGGCCGCCGCGACCCTTGCCGCCCTCGGTTTCATAGAGAGCCGAGAGCGCCCGGCTCAGCCGCTGGTCGCGTTCACCGAGACCATCCATGTCGTCGTCGCCAAGTGCCAGCTTCCAGCGGCGGGTGCGTTCGGAAGTCATGCATCCATTCCCAAGATCTGCTTCAGCAAAGGTAGTGCGCGTTCGAAAGCAGGGTTGTGTCTCACAGCATCGGCGGCGGCTGGCCGCTGCTTTTTTCCACCAGCGATACGCTCCAGGATCCGTTTCCGGCCAACCGAGCCGAAGCCGGCGAGCGCACGGCGCAAAAGTGGCAGGTTGTCGATGAACAGGTTTTCATCCAGCCCGCAAAGCCATTCGTCGATCAGGAAGAGCAGTGTCTGATCCTGGATCAGCACTTCAGCAGCCCCGGACAGAAAGGCCTCGATGAAAGAACCGGCCCGGCCCGGCACCTCGCCAAGGATCTGCCGCGAAAAAGCGGCTGCTATTTGCGCCTCGTCCCAAAGACCGAGATCATGCAGCCGGCGAAGGCTGAAACCGACCACCGGCGCAACGGCCTGTTCATCATCGACCATGAGGGTGAGCTGGCGCCGCCATTCCTCAAGCAGCGCTGCATCCCCGAAAAGGCCGAGAGCCTCGTCGTAAGCGCGCATAGCGTTCAAGCGCTCGGACGTTGCGTCGTCGTTCAACTGACGAGAGCCGATCCGGATGCCGGCATTCACTTCAGCACCCAGCGCCCTGACGAGCGCTTGCAGTTCGAACTCCGGCAGCTTGCGGGCGGTTCCGTAGCGGACGATGCGTACGAGCGGCGCCACCGCATTCATCAGGTCGGTGATGTCACCATTCTGCACGGCTGCCGATTGCAGAAGATCGATGCAGACGCCTGCCGCTTCCGGAAGATCGGCAACCAGTGCGCCACGCACGAGATCGGAAAGCGGCGCGATGCCGTTCGCCTTGCGGCCCCGATCGATTGTCGCGGCGGCTGCCGCGTTTTCGATCGTCAATCCCCAGACAAGGGCTTCTGCCAGGCCGACGGTCATGTCCGGAGACCAGGCAAGGCGCCAGACCTCGCGGTATGTCCCCCGACCCGCTTCGGCGTCGGTCAGGCGGCCCCACTGGATGCCGATCAGGTTGAGCCGGTGCAGGAAGGTCGATTTGAGAAGGCCAGCCTCGCTGCGCAGATCTAGTCTGATTTCGCTTGCCGCCTCTTCCGGCTTCAGGCGCGTCTTTCGGCACCAGAGTTCGAAATCCTTGGCGAGCGGCATCTGCGGAACCGCCTCGTCGATCTCGCCGATCCTGCCGCCGATATAGAGCTTCCGTTCGATCATCGCGAGCTTCACGTGATCGCCATGGCAGAGGGACGAAAGCGCGGCATCCTGCATTTCGGCGAGCCCAGGCACGCCGAGACCCCTCATGCTGGCAAGTCCAAGGGCGAGCCGCGCAGCCTCGATTGCGGAAGCCGTGGAGGCCTCGAAGCCTTCCTCGCGCAACAAAGCCGCGGTCCGGGCCTGCCAGATGGCGGCAAAGGCTTCCGGTCCCTCGTGGCGGTTGCTTGAATAGAGGCTCCACAGATGCCGGTACCAGCCGGGTGAAATGACACCCGCGCCGTAGCCGGAGGCATAACTCAGTCGCCCGTCGCTCCAAGGCGCCCAGGTCGCCTCCACCTTGATCTTCGGCAAATCCTTGAGAATGGCCCGATCCTCGGCAAGCGTCGTCTCCGCGCGAAGCCCGCCGATGTGCCAGGCGCCGATCACGACCGCGACCTCGCCATCATGCTGTTTCAGCGCCTCGCGGATATGTCCCCGCATGAAGGCTTCGCGGCGCTCTTCGCGCAGCCGCCGAGCTTCACCGATGCCTCCGGCATCTGCCTGGTGTCGGCGCGTTTCGGTCATGGCTGTTTCTATGGCCGCAAAGATTTCTAGCGGCGACTGACCGCCGCCATGCTGTTCGATCAGCCCGTTCCAGAAAGTCTCGCCGTCGCCATATCCGGCCGCCGCCGCAAGCATGTCCAGAGGGTCAAGGTCAACCGGTGGGGCCTCCACCGCCGTCATATCCGCACTTTCGGCCGGGTCATCTTCGTCGACGTCCGACGCCGCCGGCTGGCTCGTCTCCACGGCGGCAAGCGTCTCTTCCCGGGTAATTCTGGCAAGCGCCAGAGACACGGCCGCCGGCCAGTCGATGAAACGTACCGGACAGCCGTGCGAGAGCGCCCATTGCATGGCAACCCACTCCGGAGAGAATTCCGCAAAGGGTGCAAAGACGGCGTTGGCGGCCTCGTCGGCCGCATAGAACAGCATGGCCAGCGGCGGTTTCATACCCGGCAGCGCGGCATGAGGGATCAGCGCGTCACCCTCCGGCGATCCCTCGATCAGCACACAGGCAGGGTTAAGCGCGTCGAGTGCGCCCTGCAAGAGGGCCGCCGAACCCGGCCCGTGATGCCGGATGCCGAAAAGATGCGCTTTCCGCTTCATCGCTCAGATCACCTCGCGGATGGCCTCATAGAGATCGCTCCAGCCGTCACGGGTGCGCACCACGGTTTCGAGATATTCCGCAAGCGCGACGCTGTCTTGCACCGGATCCTTGACCACCGCGCCGACGATGTTCGTGGCAAGCGCATTGGCATCGATGCGACCGTCACCGAAATGGGCGGCTTCCGCCCACGCCGAGACACCGACGGAAATCGCCTCCGCGGTCGAAAGCGTACCGGTCGACGTCTTCAGCTTCGTCTTGCCGTTCAGTGTCTTGCCGTCGCGGATTTCGCGGAAAAGGGTGACGACGCGGGCGAGTTCCTGGTCCGCAGGCTGGATCGGCGGCAGGCTGAGATTGGTGCCGATCTCGCCGACGCGCTTGACGACGATCTGGGTTTCCTCTTCCAGCGTGCTTGGCGACGGCAACACGACAACGTTAAAGCGGCGTTTCAGCGCCGAGGACAGTTCGTTGACGCCTTTGTCGCGATTGTTGGCCGTGGCGATAATGTTGAAGCCGCGTTCGGCATCGATTGCGATATCGAGTTCCGGCACCGGCAGGATTTTTTCCGAAAGGACGGTGATCAGCGTATCCTGCACATCGGAGCCCATGCGGGTCAGCTCTTCGAGCCTGAGGAGCGTCCCCTCTTCCATCGCCCGCACCAGCGGCGTCTTGACCAGCGCTTCCGGCGACGGCCCCTTTGCGAGCAGAAGGGCATAATTCCAGCCGTAGCGGATCTGGTTCTCGTCCGTGCCCGCGGTGCATTGGATCAGACGCTGCGATGAGCCGGAAATCGCCGCAGCGAGATGTTCGGACACCCAGGATTTAGCCGTACCCGGCAGGCCGAGCAGCAATAGAGCCCGGTCGGTCGCAAGCGTCGCAACCGCAGTCTCGATCAGCCGGCGGTTTCCGACATATTTGGCCGATATTGCAGTTCCGTCGGATGCCTTGCCACCGAGAAGATAGGTGACGACTGCCTGCGGGGAGAGCCGCCAGTTGGCGGGTCTTGGACGGTCGTCGCCCTTCGCAAGCGCGGCCAGTTCGCCTGCATAGATCTGTTCTGCAGGACGACGAAGATGGGCTTCAGGCATGTGCGGTCTCCAGGCTATCCATGAGATCGAGGAAAAGGAAGGCATTCCCGCTCTTGGCGGGTTCGAGTGCGGCAAGTTCAGCGCGCAGCGTTGAACGCATCGATGAGGGAGACATGACGGCCATGCTGTCGAGAATGTCCGCCTCATAGCGCCCATTATCCCTGCGCAGCGAGTGCCACGGCTTGGATTGCAAGATCGCGCTGAAGAGGTTTTCCGTTGCCTCGCCGTCGAGCCATTGCGCCGTCTGGCGGATCGCCCACGCAGATGTGTCGGCGGCCCACCTGTCCGGGCGAAAGATATGCTCGACCCAGAGCTGTCGCATGTCGGGGCTGTAATCCGCCAGCATCTGGGCATCGAATTGGGAAAAGGCTTCCCAAACGTCGCGAAGATGGCGCTCGGTGATCGTTCTCACCACATCCAGCCGCTTGTCTCGCGTCGCCATGAAAAGGAAGGCTGCCAGCAGATCGCTCTGCTTCTCGGCCGCGGCCACCATGTCATCGACCGGCAGCGACAAGGCCCCGGCCAGGGTGTCCAAACCGACCGGGCCGAAGGTCTCGTTGAGCCAGGCCATCTTGGTGAAGTCCCTCACGGTCGCCGGCAATTCGAGCGTGAGCGCTGTTCTCTTGAAGATCAGTCCGGCTTTCGAAACCTTGATGCGCTCAAGGGCTGCGCGCAGACTCGGGTCATCGCCGTTGAATCCGGGCAACCTGACGAGCAGTCTCTGAGCCAGCTCGCGAACGCGTGGCGCGCGATCCTTTTCCAGTCCCTTGAGAAAGTGCGCATCGTTTTCGGACAGGGCTTCGCGAAAAGCTTCGAGAAGACGCAAGCGGCTATCGGCATTTTCCGAGGTCCAGACCGCCTCGACCATTGCCCGGGCCGCATCGGGGTCGGAGGCTCTGCGACCCTTGATATAGCCGGCTTTCACAGCAGGCGTGGCGAGCATCCAGTTGTCGTCACTCAGCCGCTCGGGTGCGAAATAATTCTGCTTCTGCGCTGCCGGGGTTTCGCGTTGCGAAAAGGCGAGCGCTTCGGCGCCAAGGTTTTCTGCGTGAGCCTTCACGAAGGGTTCGAGCTTTGGGAGGTCGAACGGGTGCAGCCGGAGCTTTCTTTCGGCAAGCTTTCGAACGATTGCCGCAGCTAAAGGGGCCGAGGCTGGATTCTTGCCCGAAAGCAGGCGCAGCACCAATTTTCTTGCCACATCCGGCAGGATTGCGCCGTGATCGACGGCGGATTCTTCGACCTGAAACCGCTCCGGATGCCGTGGGCGGTCGAAACGCAAGGCCTGGCCGGTCAGCGCCAGTGCCTGCAGGCAATCCGTCGCGCCGATGGCATCCAGCGGAAGGCCATCCCGGACACCGGAGAGCAGCTTCGGCAGGATCACATTCTTCAGGTCCGGCACATTCATGCGGTCCACCGTCCCAGTGCAGTTTCCGACCAGCACAATATCAGTTCGTTGCCGTCCCAGAGACCTGCGCCATCGATCCCCTCGAGCTGCAGGAGCGGCCAGATTGCTGCCGACTGCGCCTTCGCTACCGGAAGACTGATCTCGCTGCCGCTGAGATAGATGTTTTCGCCCGAGCGCATCAATCGTGCCCCATGAAACATCATCGGATAATCGCCGAGCCACGGTTTTTCGATCAGCGCCTCTTCGTAGCTGAGGTAAGCCGATGCGAGGTCTTTATCAGGAAAAATCCATGGGGTGTCAGACGGCTCGGTACCACTGCTCTGCCGGGCAATCACCGCGCGAAGCGGCATGCTTGACGGATAGAAGACGAGTTCGGCTTCAAAGGTATCGCCAACACTGTAGCCGCTTGAGGAGGCGCCCGTCGAAACCGGGACATATTCGATCAACACGGCATTTCGGTCACTGCCATGAAGCCATGTTTCGATCCGTCGCAGCTTATCAGCCTGCACTTCGCTTCGGGTCGCCCAAACGCGCCAGCGACCCGAGACGCGCAATGCGTGCTCATCGGCGAGCAATGCCTCCCGGGTGACGTTCCAGCCGATCATCTGCCGGATGTCATGGCGCATCGGGGCCGCCAGGCTGTCTTGCCGGCGATAGGTGTTTGCCAGAAGGCACAGCATCCCGAGTTCCCGAACCGCGATAGAAGGACGCATCGCTTCCGAAAACGCGAAAAGCCGAGCCGGAATGCTATCCACGCGAATGGCCAGGCCGGACGCCTTGGCATCGAACAGGCGCTGTGCCATCACCCGGCACGCGGCCGTTGCCTTGGCCGGAAAAGCGGCGAGCCCGGCGTCCATCTGATCGGCAAGCCAGACATCAAGTTCGTCGAGGCCGGCGGCGATGGAAGTCTCGCGCTCGAGCCGGTTGCGCTCCCGGGCTGCGGCGGCACGAGCTTCCCCCTTCGGATCGGCTTCGACCCGGCTGTCCTCAACTGCCGCGATCGAGGCTTTGGGCCTGTCGGTATCGGCTACAGAGACGCCGGCGGATGGGCCACGTCGGCGCGACAGCCAATCGGTCACCCAACCCGGGGCGGTCCCGGCGGCGAACTCGACCTTGCCCTCGACGCGCATCCACATCAGGGCAATCGAATGCTTGCAAGGGAACTTGCGGCTAGGGCAACTACATTTGTAGCCGGCATCGGCCTCCGTGACGGAAATCCTATAGGGCGTGGCACCGGATCCCTGGCATTCGCCCCAGATGAGGCCTGATCCGTCCTCGGCGAGCGTCGGCCAATTCGAGGGTTTGAGCAGTGCCTTGGCCGCTGCAAGCGAGCCTTGATCGGGTGCAAGCTCTTCGATCTTTGCGAGACTCAAACTCAATGGAACCCTCGACTCGTCTGCATCCCACGATGGTGGGTTTTCTGGCACGGCATAGCAGGATGTGCAACGCCAACTTGAGGAAGCAAAACTGCTCTCCGGGTGCGCTCTTTCATATGGTTGCCCGCTCGATCGCGTTCAGGTGGCTGATCGTCAATCCTTCGGAGGAGCGATGCTCTCCCGCAGGATAAACTGGCTGCGGACGATAGTGCGCAGCGTTTCTACGTTTTGCCTCTGGCCAATGGCGTCGAGCAGGAGTTCCACCGCGGCGCGGCCCATTTCTTCCACCGGCTGCTCGATCGTCGAGAGCGGCGGCGCGGAGAATTCGCAGACCGGCGAGCCGTCGAAGGAGACGACGGAGAGATCGTCGGGAATGCTCAGGCCTGCGCGCTTGATGCGGCTGACGAATGAAATGGCCATGTCGTCGCTGGTGGCGATGACCGCCGTCGGTTTTTCGGCCAATTCAGCGAAATCGTCTGCCGCCTGCACGCCGATGTCGAAACCGTGCTGATAATCGAGGCGACCGCCCGAGCGACGCACTGCCTCCTTCGATAGGCCGGCTGCCTCAAGCGCCTCCAGCACGCCGCCATAGCGCTCGACGTCATGATAATTGCCTTCAGGTCCTGCAAGATAGAAGAACCGGCGATGGCCCAGCCGGATCAGTTCGGCCGTGACGTCGCGCACAGCCTCGCGGTCGTTGGTGACGACGCTCTGCAGGCCCGCATCGCTCATGTCGAGCAGCATCGAAACGATCGGCAGGCCGGAATTTGCCAGCGACCGCCCATCGACCTCAGGAAGTTTCGACGACAAGATGATGGCTCCGCGCACGCTGCCGCCGAAGGCGAGGTCGAGAATGTGCCGCTCGGAGGCCTCGTCGCGATCGAGGTTGGCGATCATTAGGTTGTAGCCGCCTTGGATCAGCGTCTTGTTGATGCTCTGCAGAACCTGCGGAATGATCTGGGAAACGCCATAATAGAGCGATCCCGGCAGAATGATCATGATGATGTTGGATTTGCCGACCCTAAGACCGCGCGCCATCGCGTTCGGCGTATAGCCGAGTTGCCTGGCCGCCGCATTGATCTTGGCGCGGGTCTTCTCGTTGACCCGCCCGGGATTGGCAAGGGCGCGGCTGACTGTCGATATCGCCACACCGGCAAGCCGTGCGACGTCAGCCATCAATGCGCCTGATTGATCTTCGCCGGGCAGGCCCTTGTTTTTATTCACGTTTACTTTCCGCCTCCCGAATGCTTCGATTTGTAATCTAAGGCAGGCGACGGTTTATAGCAAACGTTTGCCAAAAATCGCTTGCTTAAAAAACCAGCTTGGCTATCATCTGTGCATGGCAAACGATTGCCATCTATTAATGCATTGAAATTAATGGCTTATTTCATGCGGAACTGCCCTTCCGCATGCAGACGGGTCGTGCCTGGAGAAAAGGATTGATGATGGCTACTGGCGGCAGGTTGAGTTTCGGCGTCGATCTCGTGACGTTCTTTCATCCGGGCTTCTGGGGCGTCGACAGCTATGATGCGATCGTCGCCTATGCGCGCGCTGAACCGCGCGCCTTCTGGGACAAGATTCTCGACAGCGTCCAGGCCTCCGGCGTCACCGGCGTCGAGCTGACCTTCTCTCCCTTCAACTGGCAGGATGCGATCAAGACCTATGGTTCCATCGACGCTTTCGCAGCCGAATTGGCAAAACGCGGTCTGACGCTCTGCAGCGGCTTCTTCGCGGAACTGGAGGCGGCCGGCGACTTTGCCGAGCCCGAGGCCCAGCGCGCGCTGATCGACAAGGCGGAACGCTATGCCGACTTCCTGAAAGCCTGCGGCAGCGACATCATGGTGATCGGCGCCCCGCTTCGCCAGACGCTCGGCGCCCAGCCGGTGCAATTTTACGATTTCGACCGCGCCAAGGTGATCGCCGATTTTCTGAACCGGCTCGGCGCGACCCTCTATGCCAGGGGCGTGCGGCTGGCGCTGCACACCGAGGCGCACTCGATTTTTGCCGCCGCGCGTGACGTTGACCTGATGATGCTTCTGACCGACCCGGCCTATGTGCATATGTGCCCGGACACGGCTCATATCATCGTTGCCGGCTCCGACCCCGTGCAACTCGTCGATCGCCATCACGAGCGGATGATCATCGCCCATTGGAAGGATGCGATCGGCCCGATGCCGGCCGACACCCCGATCGACAAGCACATTCACGAACGCCATCAGCCCTACTTCTGTGGTTTCGGCCTCGGGCGGGTCGACTGGCCGGCCTGGATCCGGCTGCTGCGCGACCGGGCCTATGAAGGTTGGGCAATTCTCGAACTCGATGCCGCGCCGGATCCCGTCCGCGACATCGCCAACGGGCTCAGGCTCGTCCGGCAGGCGCTCTTGCCGATCTATCGCTGACAATGATTCCCAAGACAACGAACGCCCCGCAAAGAGGGCATTTTCACGAGGTGGAACAATGAAGACAATGATGAAGCTTTTTCTTGCCGGTGTAGCATTCGCCGGTCTCTTCGCTTCGGCGCATGCCGAGGACAAACCGACAATCGAGATCATGTCGTCCTGGACGTCGGGCGGCGAAGCGGCAGCCCTCAACGTCATCAAGACCGAGTTCGAAAAGCGCGGCGGCGTCTGGAAGGATTCCTCGATCGCCGGCTTCGGCGCCGCCGATGCCGCCTTCCAGAACCGCATCGTCGCCGGTGACGCGCCCGGCGCCAAGCAGGGCGTCATCGGCCTCGCAGCCGCGGATTTCGTCGGCCAGGGCTTGTTCAATCCGATCGACGACGTGGCGGCTGCCGGCAAATGGGCCGACGTCCTGCCGAAATCGATCCATGATCTCATCTCCTATGACGGCAAGGTCTATCTCTCGCCGACTGGCGCCCATGGCGAAAGCTGGGTCTTTTATTCCAAGGAAGCCTTCGGCAAGGCCGGCATCGCCGAGGAGCCCAAGAGCTGGGACGAGTTCTTCGCCGACTTCGACAAGCTGAAGGCTGCCGGCATCGTTCCGGTCGCCTGGGGCGGCCAGCCCTGGCAGCAGACCAAGGTCTTCAACATGATCCTGCTCTCGCAGGTCGGGATCGACGGCTTCCTGAAGATCTATGTCGACAAGGACAAGAGCGAGGCCTCCATTGACGGCGTGAAGAAGACCCTCGAAATTCTCGGCAAGCTGCGCGGCTATGTCGATGCGGGTGCCGCTGGCCGCAACTGGAACGACGCGACGGCGATGCTGATCACCGCCAAGGCCGGCGTGCAGTTCATGGGCGATTGGGCAAAGGGCGAATTCACTGTCGCCGGCAAAGAGCCGGGCAAGGATTATGGCTGCATGATCGTGCCGGAGTCCAAGGGCATGGTCTATATCGCCGATTCCCTCTGGTTCCCGAAGACCGGCAATGCCGCGACCGACAAGGCGCAGAAACTTCTCGCCGAAGTCGTCATGGATCCGGCGGTGCAGGTCGAATTCGCCTTGAAGAAAGGCTCGGTTCCGATGCGCACCGACGTCGACAAGTCGAAGCTTGATGTCTGCGCCCAGAAGGGTGCCGAGCTGATGGCTGCCGGTGCGATCGTCCCGGATCAGGCGATCGTGCTTACTCCCCAGCAAGTCGGCGCGCTCGACGATTTCGTCGACGAGTACTGGAGCGGTGGCTCGAACGATGCGGCCTCTGCGGCCGAGAATTTCTTCGCCGTCTTCGAGTAGAATAGTGCCTGCGGCGTCGGCCTGATCCCGACGCCGCATTGCCGACTGCAGTGCGCGGCGGCGTGCCCCGCTTTTCCGTCAACGAGCTGGCCGATGCCCATCAAACGCAAACCCAATCTTTCCGCCACCATCGCCCTGTTGCCGACTTGGTTCGTCGCGGTCGTGGTCTTCATCGGCACCATGGGCTGGTCGATCCGCCTGTCCTTCACCAACTCGACGCTTTTTCCATCCTCGACCTATGTCGGATTTGCGCAGTACTCGAAACTGTTCTCTTCCGCCAAATGGCTCGCATCGCTGCAAAACGTGTTGATCTTCGGCGTGCTCTACGTCGCGGGCTGCCTTTTGCTTGGCTTCCTGCTGGCTGCGGCGCTGGATCGCAAGATCCGCTTCGAAAGCGCCTTCCGGACCATCTTCCTCTATCCCTACGCCATGTCCTTCGTAGTCACCGGACTGATCTGGCAATGGATGCTCAATCCGACGCTCGGCATCCAGGCGAGCGTGCGTTCGCTCGGCTGGGAAAGCTTCGTCTTCGACTGGGTCGTCAATCGCGACATGGCGATCTATGCGCTGGTGCTTGCCGGCGTATGGCAAGGCGCGGGCCTGGTCATGGTCATCGCGCTGGCCGGCATGCGCGGCATCGAGGCCGAGCAATGGAAGGCGGCGCGGATAGATGGCATTCCCGTCTGGCGGATCTATGTCTCGATCGTCCTGCCGCAGCTCGGGCCGGCGCTGGCTGCAGCCGGCATGCTGCTCGCCATGGGGGTGATCAAGACCTACGACATCGTCGTCGCCATGACCAATGGCGGCCCCGGCAATGCGACGGAGGTGCCGGCGAAATTCATCATGGACAATCTGTTCGGGCGCCAGAACCTCGGCCTCGCCACCGCCGGTGCGACGGTGCTTGTCCTCGGCGTGGTCATTGCCGTCGCTCCGTTCCGCTACGCGATGCATATGCGCAACCGGGCAAAGGGAGCGGCGTGATGATCAAGCCTCATCCGAACGGGCCGAAGCCGGCGCAGATCACCGCCGGGCGCATCGGCCTTTATGCCTTCCTGGTCGTCGCCGCACTTTTCTTTCTTCTGCCGCTCTACACCATGATCGTCACCTCGCTGAAGTCGATGGACGAAATCCGGCTCGGGCAGATCTTCGCCTTGCCGGCAACGCTCGATTTCTCCGCCTGGGTGACTGCCTGGTCGGGCGCCTGCATGGGGACCGTCTGTGTCGGCATTCGCAGCGGCTTCTGGAATTCGGTGGCGATCACCCTTCCCGCGGTGGCGCTCTCGGTTTTTATCGGCGCGGTCAACGGCTATGCGCTGTCGCTCTGGCGGCCGCGCGGGGCAAATCTGCTCTTCGGCCTGCTGATGGCCGGCGGTCTCATCCCCTATCAGATATTCCTCTATCCGATGGTCCGGGCGATGGCGAATATCGACCTCTACAATTCGCTCGCCGGCATCATTCTCGTGCATGTCATCTTCGGCCTGCCGCTGGTGACGCTGCTCTTCCGCAACTATTTCGTCAGCGTGCCGGAGGAGCTCTGCAAGGCGGCGCGCGTCGACGGCGCCGGCTTCTGGCGGATCTTTTTCGAGATCATGCTGCCGATCGCCGTGCCGATGGTGGTCGTGGTCTCGATGCTGCAGTTCACCGGCATCTGGAACGACTTCCTGCTCGGCCTGGTCTTTGCCGGGCGTGACAACCTGCCGATGACCGTGCAGCTCAACAATATCGTCAACACCACGATGGGCGAGCGGACCTACAACGTCAACATGGCGGCGACGATCCTGACCGCCATCGTTCCGCTTGCCATCTATTTCCTGTCCGGCCGCTGGTTCGTGCGTGGCATCGCCGCCGGCGCAGTCAAGGGGTAACGTTTCCATGCAATCCGCCGTCTCCGTCAAGGACCTGAAGATCGCCTATGGCGACCATACGGTGATCGAGAAAATGTCGATCGACATCGCGCCGCGCGAGTTCCTGGTCCTGCTTGGCCCTTCCGGCTGCGGCAAGTCCACGCTGTTGAACGCCATTGCCGGCCTGCAGGACATTACCGCAGGCGAAGTCTGGATTTCGGGCAAGAACGTCAGCTGGGAGGAGCCGAAGGACCGGGGCATCGGCATGGTCTTCCAGTCCTACGCGCTTTACCCGCGCATGTCGGTGCGCAAAAACCTCTCCTTCGGCCTTCGCGTCGCCGGCCTGCCGAAGGCCGAGATCGAGGCGCGTGTTGCCCGTACGGCTGCTCTCCTTCATCTCGACACATTGCTCGACCGCCGCCCTGCCGAACTGTCAGGCGGCCAGCGCCAGCGTGTCGCCATCGGCCGGGCCTTGGTGCGCGAAGTCGATGTGTTCCTCTTCGACGAACCGCTGTCGAACCTCGACGCCAAGCTGCGCAACGAGTTGCGCGTCGAGATCAAGAAGCTGCATCAAAGCCTCGGCAATACCATGATCTACGTGACCCACGATCAGGTCGAAGCCCTGACCCTTGCCGACCGCATCGCCATCATGCGGGACGGCGTGATCCAGCAGCTCGCCTCGCCGGCCGAGATCTACCGTCGCCCGGCCAATCTCTTCGTCGCCGGCTTCATCGGCGCGCCGGCGATGAATTTCATCGAGGGCCGGATCGAGCGCGGCGGCGCCTCGCCGGTCTTCCGGAGCAAGGGGCTCGCCGTCGATCTTTCCGGCTATGCCTTCAGCCACGCCGCGGCGGACGGACCTGTTACATTGGGCTTTCGGCCCGAGCATCTCGTACTCGATGGAGCCGCAAGCAGCCTGCCCACCATTCCGGGCCGGGTTTCTGTCGTCGAGCCGATGGGCTCGGATGCCGTCGTCTGGTTCGACTGGGCCGATCAAAGCCTCTCGCTCCGGCTGATGGGAGACGTCACCCTGCAGCCCGGCGATGCCTTGGCGCCCGGGCTCGATATCGCCAAGGCGTCGCTCTTCGGCGCCGACGGATCGCGGCTGTGACGCATCATCCCTTTGTTTTCCCGCAATTCCGGACGCGCTGCTCGCCGTTTCGGGGATTGCTCCAGGACAGGATTTGAAAAGACATGTCTGAGATCGTCTATGATGCGCTGGTGATCGGCTCCGGCGCGGCGGGTTCCTTCGCGGTTAAAGAACTGACGGCACAAGGATTGTCGGTGCTGCTTCTGGAGGCAGGTCCCGCTGTCGGGCCTGGGGATTTCGACCCGGCGCGCAAGAAGGCGCCCGCAAGCAGCATCAATATCTGGGAGCGGGCGCGGGCCACAATCAAGGGCCAGCCGATCCAGGCGCGGGCGGCGTTTTTTACCGAGCGCTTCAGCCACTTCTTCGTCAACGACCGCAAAAATCCCTATACGACGCCAAAGGGCGAGCCCTTTCTCTGGATCCGCGGCCGCCAGGGCGGCGGGCGTCTGCACAGCTTCGGCCGGGTGCTGCTGCGCTGGACCGACGATGATTTCAAGATCCGGTCGCGCACCGGAAAGGGCGTCGACTGGCCGGTTTCCTATGACGAACTCACGCCTTTCTACGACGAGGTCGAGGCCTATCTCGGGCTCTACGGCAACAAGGACGATGTGGCGACCCTGCCGGACGGCATCTATGCCAAACCGGCAAGCCTGACACCGGCAGAACAGACCTTCAAGCAGGCTGTCGAAAGCCGCTGGCCGGAGAGGCACGTCGTCTCCTGGCGCTACATCGCGCCGGATGCCGACCGCATGCCGCGGCCGCTCAGGGACGCCAAGGCCACCGGCCGTCTGACGGTCCGCTACGATGCCGTCGTCCGCCGCATCACCACCGACGAGAAAACCGGCCGCGCCACCGGCGCGGACTTCGTCGATCGCAATACAGGAGAAGTATCGACGGCGCGTGCCGCGATGGTGGTTCTGTCCGCCTCGCCGATCGAGAGCGTGCGGCTGCTTCTGAATTCGGCTTCGGCAAGACATCCCGACGGGCTCGGCAACAGCTCGGGCGCTCTCGGCCGTTATTTCATGGACCAGCTTCCCTGCCTCGCCTTTGGTTCCTTTTCGAAGGCGAAGGGCTGGGCAACCGACGAATCCGCCCCGACCGATCCGTTCTACAATCCGTCGGGCGGGATCTTCATCCCTCGCTTCGGCGAACGGGACATGGCCCGCGGCGATTTCGACTATCAGGGCAGCGTCGGCCGGGCGCCGGTCTCGGACGATGCCGATGCACGCCTCGCCTTCTTCGGCTTCGGCCGCATGCTGCCCTATGCCGATAATCGCATCACCATCGATGTCAGGCGCAAGGACGCCTGGAATATTCCCGTGCCGCATATCCGCTGCGTCATGCAGGCCGAGGAGCAGGCGCTGCTTCGCCGGCAGGAGGAAACACTGATCGCGATGATTAAAGAAGTTGGCGGCGATCTCGAATTCATCGGTTCGCCCACCGGCCTCAAGGAGATGGGCAAGGGCGCCTTCCCCGACGCCGACGCCTTCAGCCGCTTCATGTTCCGCACATGGTTCCGCAAGACCATGTGCATGGGCGCGGCGATCCACGAAACCGGCGGCGCGCGCATGGGCGAAAGCCCGGAGGCTTCGGTGCTCAATCCCTATAATCAAGTCTGGGACGCTCCGAACCTCATCGTCACCGATGCCAGCGCCTTCCCCGGCAGCGGCATCGCCGGCACGACGCTGACCGTCATGGCGCTGACGCTCCGCGCCTGCCGCAACCTCGTCGACCAGTACCGGGCGGGACAGCTCTAAGGCGCTTGGAACGACAGGCGCGGGTAACCGTTTCAGCTTCGATCAGTGACCGTCATATAAGCTTCGCACTGACATGCTCCTGTCAACAAAAGCAGGAAGGAAAAACCTATGTCGCAAACACATCAGGACCAGCTCAACCGGATAAAGGCCGAAATCGCCGACAGCTTCGATGAAGAGCTGGAAATGCAGATGGAGGAAGACCGGCTGGATGATCTGGTCGCCGAAGGAATGTCGGAACCGGCCGAGCAGACGCTCGAGCGAAAAATCTACTTCCGGGAGCTTTTCCGGCTGCAGCACGAGCTGGTGCGGCTTCAGGATTGGGTGCAGCATAAGAAGCTGAAGGTGGTGGTGCTGTTCGAAGGCCGGGATTCGGCCGGCAAGGGCGGAGCGATCAAGCGCGTGACCCAACGGCTCAATCCGCGTGTCTGCCGGACGGTGGCGCTGCCCGCCCCGACCGAGCGGGAGCGCCATCAATGGTATTTCCAGCGTTACGTCCCGCATCTTCCCACGGCCGGCGAAATGGTGCTCTTCGACCGCAGCTGGTACAATCGCGCCGGCGTCGAGCGCGTGATGGGCTTCTGCACCCCGGAAGAACTCGACGAATTCTTCCGCTCGGTACCTGAATTCGAACGTATGCTGGTGCGCTCCGGAATCGTGCTGATCAAATATTGGTTTTCGATCACCGACGAGGAGCAGGAATTCCGCTTCAGGATGCGCATCCACGATCCGCTGAAGCAGTGGAAGCTTTCACCGATGGATATGGAAAGCCGTGTCCATTGGGAGGAATATACCAAGGCCAAGGAAGAAATGCTGGCCCGCACGCACACCGAGGAAGCGCCTTGGTGGGTGGTACAGGCGGTGGACAAGAAGCGGGCGCGGCTGAACTGCATCGCGCATCTCCTCGAGCAGATCCCCTACGAAGATGTTCCGAAACCCGAAATCCAGCTGCCGGACCGCATCCGCCACGCCGACTACACCAGGGCGCCGGTGCCGCCTGAAATGTGCGTACCGGAGCGTTATTGAGGCATTCACGGCCGGAGATGACGTGCGGTTTCCAGCGTCGCTTATGCTTTCGGCTTCGATACACCAGGTGAGAGCGTGATATAGCGATAGCTCGCGGCCTGCGATCAGGCGACGATGTTGCCGATTTGGGCGAGTTCCTCGATCGCCTCATCCGGCAGAACAAGCGCGGCAGCGGCGAGGTTCTCCCTGAGATGGCCGACGGACGAGGTGCCGGGGATCAGCAGGATATTCGGTGCGCGACGCAGCAGCCAGGCGAGCGCGACCTGCATGGGCGTCGCATCGAGGCGTGCGGCGACACCGGACAGGGTTGAGGACTGCAGCGGGCTGAAGCCGCCGAGGGGGAAGAAGGGCACATAAGCGGTGCCCTCGCGGGCGAGTTCGTCGATCAGCCGATCGTCGGCCCGATGCGCAAGATTATACTGGTTCTGCACGCAGACGATCTCGGTGATCCCACGCCCTTCGGCGATCTGCTTCGATGTGGCGTTGCTCAAGCCGACGTGACGGACGAGACCCTGTCGTTGGAGATCGGCCAGGACCGTTAGGGGTGCTTCGATCGACCCTTCGGCAGGGCCATGAACGTCGAACATGATTCTGAGGTTGACGGCGTCAAGCACGTCAAGGCCCAGATTACGAAGATTGTCGTGCACGGCCGCCGTCAGCTCTTCGCGCGAGAAAGCCGGAATCCAGGATCCGTCCGTGCCGCGCCGTGCGCCGATCTTAGTGACGATGACGAGATCGTCGCGATAGGGATGGAGCGCTTCGCGGATGATCTGGTTGGTGACGTGCGGGCCGTAGAAATCGCTGGTGTCGATGTGGTTTACGCCTGATGCAACCGCCTCGCGCAGCACGGCCAAGGCCGCGCCGTGATCCCTGGGCGGGCCGAACACGCCGGGCCCGGCAAGCTGCATGGCGCCGTAGCCGAGCCGCTTCACGCTGCGGTCACCGAGTTTGAAGGTTCCGGACTGATCGATGATGGACATGATCTCACTCCTTTCAAGAGGTGACCCCAAGATAGGCGTTGTCGGCGCGCATGATAATTCGGTACAATCCGCACAGGCCGTGCGGAGTGGCGAACAGTGAAAGTCGATCTGGGGGATCTCAACGCCTTTGTTGCGGTGGCGCGGGCCGGCGGTTTTCGCGAGGGCGCGCGCGTAAGCGGCAGCAGCGCCTCCTTCCTCAGCGAGGCGGTGCGCCGTCTGGAGGCCGAACTCGGCGTCAGGCTCTTCAACCGCACGACACGCAGCGTCGTCCCGACCGAAGCGGGCAAGGGTTTGCTGGAGCGGCTCGGCCCGGCTCTGACCGAGGTGGAGTCGGCACTCGACGTGGTCAACGGATTCCGCGACAGGCCGGCCGGCTCGCTGCGGCTCAATGTGCCGGTCAGCGCCGCGCGGCTGGTGCTGCCCGCCATCGTTCCGCCGTTCCTCGCCGCCTATCCCGACATTCGCCTCGAGGTGATCGCCGAGGAGAGCTTCGTCGACGTGCTCGCCGCCGGCTGCGATGCCGGCATCCGTTATGACGAGCGGCTGGAGCAGGATATGATCGCCGTGCCGATCGGGCCGCGTGTCCAGCGCTTTGCCACCGCCGCCTCCCCCGACTATCTCGACCGCCATGGCCGGCCGCAGCATCCGAGTGAACTCCTCGACCACGCCTGTCTGCTCGGCCGCTTTGCCAGCGGTGCGCTGACGACACCCTGGGAGTTCGAACGGGACGGCGAAGTGGTGCGGGTCGACCCTTCGGGGCCATTGATCGTCAGGGTCGGCGGGGCGACCGATCTGACCGTCGACGCAGCGATAGCGGGCACGGGGATCGTCTGCGTTTTCGAGGACTGGCTGCGTCCGCATTTTGAGAGCGGCGCCCTGGAGCCTATCCTCGAGCCGTGGTGGCAGCGCTTTTCCGGGCCGTTCCTCTATTATCCCGGACGGCGGCTGGTGCCGGCGCCCTTGCGGGCCTTCATCGATTTCGTCAAGGCCTCGACCAAGCAGGCTTGAACGGCGCTTTCATGCACCGAGGTCAATGTTCCGCATATTCGGGCACTGACACATCTACTGCGTTTGTTCCTCAATGCACGCTTGGGGTTTCCATCACGATTGCGAAGTCTTCAGCGACCAGTTCGCTGACGGCGATGAGGATTTCCTCGCGGGAAAAGCCTGAAGTCAATGCGCGCTGGATCAGATCCTGCAGATCCGGCTCCACGACATCGCGGCAATCCTCGAGGCGTTCTTCCGAAACGGTAAGGCTATTCAATTCGTCCATCGTCTGTCCTTTCCAGAGAATGTAACCGTCGAAGCGTGGCTAGGCCGGCCGTGCGCACTTTGGTTGGAATTGCTCTAACGGGCACCCATCCGCTTCGGCCTGGCGATCAGGCCTTCGCGTTGCAACTTCTTGCGTGCCGCCTTGCGCTGCCGGCCGATCGCCTGTGCCTTTTCCCTGACGCGTCGCTCGGAGGGCTTCTCATAGGCGCGCCGTTCCTTCATTTCGCGGAACAGGCCTTCGCGCTGCATTTTCTTTTTCAAAACCCGGAGGGCTTGATCGACATTGTTGTCTCTGACGAGTACCTGCATTTCGAATTCTCCTTTTCGTAAGGTATGCCCAGTGCTCAGCCGAGCTGCTCGGCGATCAGCACCTGCAATTCACGGCGGGTGAGAAGGCAGGGATACGGCTTCCAAGGCTTGGCAGCGCGGCAGACGGCTTCGTCACGCTCCCGCGGATTGGCCACCGCAACCGCGGTGGCTGTCTTTGTATCGTTCAAAAAAATCCTTTACCGGCGATTGCCGGCCTCATTCGATTGTTGTGGGTTTGACCATCGCGCCGCCCCAAGGGCGCGTCGATTCAGCCGATGTAAAAGCGTCTCGTTCCCAAGCCGTGCCGGCTTCGATTTCCGCTTCAGCCCTAAAATAGTCGTTGGCGAACGCGATTGCAACGGATAGCGCGGAATGGCCCGGCTCAGCGCCGGGAATCACCCTTAGATATATTCATTGCCGATCTTCAAGTTAGCCGGGTATAGATTTAGTCGGATTTTCTTCAATTTGTCTTGAAAATGAAAATATTCCGCCGGGAATGAAGCAATGCCGATATCGGGGACGACATTAACCTTTCGTTAAATAAGCTATTGACTTGCAGTATTAATAGGTTGTTAAAGGGCCCGCTTGCTGAGGTCAAAACTGACCCGTCATAATAATTTAAGGAGAGAGCGATGGCTTCGCCGATACACGCAACCGATGATAGTGCAACATTTCTAGAAACCGACGTTATTTCAGGAAATCTGCTTTCCAACGATTCATCCGACAACGGCCACCTGTTCCTGCGCGCCTTCGACGGCGCGACGGTTAACGCCAAGGGCGGCAACAGCCAGATCACCGAGATCCAGGGCGACTACGGCACGTTCTTCGTCAAGCCGGACGGCAGCTACACCTATGTCCTGAGCGATGCCGCCAAGATCGGCTTCGCCAACGGCGAATCGTACCAGGAAAAGGTCTCCTACAAGATCTCCGACGGCAGCGGTCATACCGATGTCGGCCTGTTCACCCTGAATATCCAGGGCGTAACCCAGGTCAAGCCGGTCGCTGTCGACGATACCTTCAGCTTCACCGAAGGCCATGCCATCGGCGGCAACGTTCTGGACAACGACATTGCCGGCGACAACGGCAAGATGTTCCTCCGCCAGTTCCTGACCACCAAGGTAGACGCCGCTGCCGACGCTGTAACCGACGTTGCCGGCACCTACGGCACCTTCCATGTCAAGTCGGATGGCACGTTCACCTACGACCTGGACACCGATCTGGTTGCCGGTCAGACCTACACGGAAGTTCTCCGTTACTACAAGATCTCCGACGGCGAAGGCCACACGGACACTGCCAAGGTGACGCTCAACATCACCGGCACGGATTTTGACTCGTCCCATATCGTTTGATCGACGACGATAGATCAGGGAATACGACGCCCGCCGCGCAATCGGCGGGCGTCTTCGTCTCTCCGCCTGTCTTGAGGCAAGGTCTGGATGGACCGCCAAAAATAATTCTTTTTAGCTAGTTCTTATATATGTCGGCGAAGGGTAGTCTCGAAGTTCGGAGGACACGCCCTTGACCGAACACATCGAACCCAAGCAAATTGAGACCGATGACCTGACGAAAGTCTGGTCGGTCACCGAGTTCTGCGCCCGCCATCGGATAGATGCCGAAGAACAGGCGCTGCTGCTCAAACTTTTCGGGCCATTCGCGACAGCCTGCGAACTGCTCCACAATGCCAAGCGCGCACCACGATTCAGATGAACCCGTCTCTATTCCCTCATTGATCTTCTCACAAATGCCGGTCGTTCGGTGAACGAGGCCGTGTCAGACATCGCTTGATCGGGTGACGCCCGTCGGCGCGGCTTTCGCAAGCCTTTTCCGTGTCTTCCGGGCTGTGGACGATTCCTGAATAGCTCCTCACCTTCTGCACAGAATCTGCAATTCGGCGCGGCATGTTGCCGCCATGAGCAAGAACGACATCCAACTCCGTCCCGCCCCCTCCGTCTTGCCGGAACGCCTCCGCAATGACGGGTGGTGGCTTGCGGAGGGACCTCAAGACGCCCCCGCCGCGGCGAGGTTGGGAAGCAGGCTCATCGTGATCGAAACGCAGCATTTGCGAGAGGAGCAGCAATGGATACAGCCGATACTTTGACAGAACCGATGCCGATCAGACGCGGCAGCGGCCGGACCGTCGCGCTGCCTGCGCTGGTGGCACTTGGTGATTTTCTGATCTTTGGCCAGGAATTCGGGATAAACCTCTTCCTTTTTGCGCTCGCTATCTGCGCCGGCATTCTGCTTTCGGCCAGGAAGAGAGCTCGATTTTCGATGGCGGCTTTCCTGCTCGGCTTTTCGGTTCTGGCGTCGGCGCCCCTGATGGAATCGCCTTCGCTGACGGGCATGGCTCTTTGCCTCGGCGCGCTGATGTCGGTTGCGCTCGCCAGCGCCAGGCTCCTGCCCCGCCGCCTGCCCGCTCTGCCCCTGGTATTTTTCCGTTTCGTCCTCGTCATCCCGCTGCGGCTTGCCGAAGATATCAGGAAGTCGCTTGCGACACCGGGAAAACACTTCTCTTTCACCGCGGTCCGACAGGGCGTCGGCCTCTGGATCATGCCGATCGTCCTCGCAGCGGTCTTCGTATCTCTCTTTGCAGCTGCGAACCCGCTTATTGAAATCGCGCTGCGCAGCATTAATTTTGCCGCCCTGCTGCAGTTTTTCGATCTGTGGCGGATCGGCTTCTGGATGATGATTGCCGTTGTGGTCTGGGCGATGTTGCGGCCGCGCCTGAAGCGTCGCGCCAAGAGGTTGCAGGCTGGCAGGACCTTCATGATCGTGCCCGTCAAAAATGCGCCGTTCGGCCATGCCTCGCTGCTGCGGTCGCTCGTCCTGTTCAATGCGCTCTTTGCCGTGCAGACGCTTCTCGACCTCGTCTATCTCTGGGGCGGCGCAGATCTGCCGAAGCACATGAGCCATGCCGAATATGCCCATCGCGGCGCCTATCCGCTGATTGCCACAGCGCTTCTTGCCGCAGCTTTCGTTCTCGTCGCCATGCGGCGCGGCGGTCCCGGCGATCACAGCCCGCTGATCCGCGGCCTCGTTCACGCCTGGATCGGCCAGAACGTTCTGCTTTGCCTGTCGTCGATGCTGCGGCTTGGTCTCTATGTCGAGGTCTATTCGCTGACCGAACTGCGTGTCGCCGCCGGCCTCTGGATGGGTATCGTCGCCATCGGCCTTGTCTTGATCCTGCTGCGCATTCTGCTCAACCGATCCAATGCGTGGCTGGTCGCGGCGAATCTCGCCTCCCTCCTTATGGTTTTCTACATCAGCTCCTTCATCGATTTCCCGGCTTTCATCGCCCGCTTCAATGTCGCCCACAGCCAGGAGATCAGCCAGGAAGGCCCGCCGCTCGACCTTTCTTATCTCTCCTCGCTCGGCCCCTCCGTCATTCCGGCGCTCGATCTCTACCTCCTTGAATTGCCGGGCCACCTGATCGACCAAAGGAGCGAAGCGGTGGCGGTTCGAGACTCCCTCGCCAGGAGTTTCGAGATGCGTCGGCGTGACTGGCGGAGCTGGACTTTCCGGGCGGCGCGGCTGGAGACCTATCTTCTGTCTCCCGCAGCCATTGCAAGATAGAACGAGAACGATAACAACAGGCACGACAAACAACGCAGGACCGGTGATGGCGCCCCGCATTCTCGTCGTCGATGACGAACCGCATATCCGAGATGTGATCTGCTTTGCCCTCGAGCGCGCCGGCATGACGCCGATCGCAGCCGGCAACGGCACCGAGGCGATGATGGCCTTCCGCCGCGGCAACATCGATCTGATCACCCTCGATATCGGCATGCCCGACATGGATGGTCTGGAGGTCTGCCGCCAGATCCGCAAGACTTCGGGTTTGCCGATCTTGTTTCTTTCGGCGCGCGACGAGGAGATCGACAGGGTCTTGGGGCTCGAAATCGGCGGGGACGACTACGTCACCAAACCGTTCAGCCCGCGCGAACTCGTCGCCAGGGTCAAGGCGATCCTGAAGCGCAGCGGCAACGAAGCGGGGCCTGACCGGCGCCGCGCCAGCTTTGTCGCCGGCGAGCTCAGTCTGGATCGCCATGGCAGGACGGTCATGTTCGGCGACAGCGCGATCACGATGACAGCGCTCGAATTTGCCATCCTGGACGCGTTATTGTCACGCCCCGACATGGTCTTCAGCCGCGAACGACTGATGGAGGCGGCCTATGGCGCCGGAACCTATGTCGCCGACCGGACGATCGACAGCCATATCCGCAACATCAGGGCCAAATTCCTGGCGGCCGGCGGCCAGGGGATCATCGCGACGGTTCACGGCATCGGCTTTAAACTCGGCAGTGAAATCGGGAGGAAGGCCTGATGCCGGCACCGAAAGTCAGGACGAAATGGCGCCCGACGCTGGCGCTGATCGTCTATGTCGTGCTTCTCGCCGTCATGGCGCTGCCGATCCTGATCGTCGTCTGGTTTCGCGCCATGGAAGTGAGTTCGAACCGGATGGCGCCGGCGGAAATCGGGGCGCTTGCCGTCGTCGCCATGCTGACGCTCGGCATCGCCTATGTGCTGACGCGCACCATCACCGGCCCGATCGACGCCTTGATCGCCCGCACGGACGAGATCGCCCGCGGCGGCAAGGGGGCAATCCGGCCGCTTGAAAGCTATGGAACGCGCGAGATCGCCGTCCTGTCGCAAAGCTTCCTCGATCTCGCCGGAAAACTGGTCGATCGCACCGAATATGTCCGCTCCTTTGCCGCCCATGTCTCCCACGAACTGAAATCGCCGCTAACGGCCATCCGCGGTGCGGCGGAGCTTCTGCGCGACGACGATGCCGAAAGGCCGATGACGAAGGCCCAACGTTTGCACTTTCTCGACAATATCGTCGCCGATGCAGCCCGGCTTGATGCGCTGTTACAGCGGCTGAGAGAGCTTGCGCAAGCGGAAATCCCGGTAGCCGAGGGCAAAAGCAGCATGACGGACATCCTGCCCTCGCTGCGCGGGCAATTCCCCGCCCTTGATATCTCAGGCAAAGGCGACACGGACATATCGCTTGCTCTTCCCCGGGAAGCAGCCGGCATCGTCTTTGCCAATCTCGCCGAGAACGCCCTTCAGCATGGCGCTACGCTGTTGGAACTCAGCGTGTCAGCCGATGCCCGGACAACCGTCATTCTTGTCCGTGACGACGGCGGCGGTATTTCCGAGGCAAATCGCCAACGTGTCTTTCAGCCGTTCTTTTCAACCCGCCGCGAACAAGGCGGCACCGGCATGGGTCTCGGCATCGTTCGCGCCATGCTGAGCGCCCATGGCGGTACGATCCGCCTGCTGCAGACGGCCGGCGCAGGCGCCGAGTTCGAAATCACCATACCTGTGTATTCTCTTATGATTGGGAATCCCACGTTGAGTTAGGGGCCTTTCGGGTGCCGACCGCATGCTCGCAAGCAAGCGGATCAGTTGCGTTTTATTGCCGTCAACGCCGCCTGCGCGATGATATCTGCAATGCGTTCGGACAGCGCCGGGTCGGACACGGCGCGCGCAAGGGTGACACCGCCGCTCAGCATGGCGAGAAGCAGAATCGCCTGATCTTCCCGGCTCATTTCGGATCGGCCCTCTATCTTGTGCTCCGGCAGGCCGGCAGCGACTTCGTCGACTAGGCGTTTGATCTCAGCCGTGTAGGCGCTTCGTGTTTCTTTATCCGCGCGCATCACGTCGGGCGAAAGGCTCGGCAGAGCACAGCTCTCGCCTAAATCGCAGGTTCTTTTATAACCGAGATAGTAGCTGACGAATGTCTGCAGCCAGTCTTTCGGCTGATTGGTCTTCAGCGCGGCGATTCCCTGCCGCAGCTCTTCGAGCCCCTCCAGCACGGCTGTACGAAAGGCTTCGGCCTTCGATTTGAAATGTCCGTAGAAGGCGCCGTTCGTCACGCCGGCAGCCTTCGTCAGCGCGTCGATTCCGGCGCCGCCATAACCGTCCTTGCGGAAGACCTGTCCCGCGGCAGCGATGACGCGGGCCCGGGTTTCCAGTTTGTGCTCGGCGCTGTAACGCATGAAAACCTCATTTAGAGAGTGATCTCTCTTTATTGCTTGCTAAGAGAGTGACCGGTGTGTATCCATAAAGAGTGATCGGTATATCAGAAGCGGTCACGATTCAAAGAGGGAGATATTAGATGCCTATCACACTCACCGTGCCGGAAGGCCTGCTCTCGCCGGAGGCCCAGGCGCGAGCCTTTGCCGGATTGACGGACGCCTTGCTTGATGTCGCCGGTTTGACCGGCAACGCTTTCATGACCGCCAATGTCATCGGCACCATCAACGTGCTGCCGCGCGAGCACGTGCTGGCGGCGGGAAAGCCGATCGCCGCAGCGTTCGTTGAACTTAAATTGCCGGAGGTAGCGCTGGCGAGCGCCGACGCGAAGCAGGCCTTCATCGAAAAAGCGGCCGATGTCGTCGAGCAGGCCGCCGAAGGCCGGCTCAAGCGAGAGCATATATGGTCGAACATCGTCTATGCTCCCGAGGGGGCCTGGGGAATCGCCGGCGACAGTTACAGCAATGCCGACTTCGTCGGCGCCATCCAGGGCGCGGCCGCCGCGTTGTAGGGTTTGCGGCGCACGTGCGGAACCTCAGACCTGACACAGCAGCGCCGCTATCCGGCGGCGCGACGGAGCCAGCCATGCAGCTTGCCAACTATCTGTTCTTTTCCAACGGCTGCGAGGAGGCGCTCGCCTTCTATGCCGAATGCGGGCTTGGCCGGGTCACGCAATTAAAGCGCCACGGCGCGGACGGAATGCCCATTGCCAGCGAAACCATGCGGGCCAAGGTGATGCATGCTCGTTTCGAAGGGCCTGGTGTTTTGTTCTTCGCTTCGGACAATCACGATGCGGAGCCGATGCGAGGCTCCGCCCACATGCTGATCTTGGATGACCGCGACAGGACCGACGGGTTGTTCGCCCGGCTCGCCGAAGGCGGCAAGATTACGACACCACTCGCTGTCCAGCCATGGGGGAGCTATTACGGCAAGCTCACCGATCGTTTTGGTGTCCAATGGATGCTCGATTGCTTGGGGTGAACTCGTGCCGCCGTCAGTCCATTATCGTGTCGTATAACCACCATCGATCACCAGCACTTCGCCAATGACGTAGCTTGCCGCCGCCGAGCAGAGGAACAAGGCCGCACCCGCCACCTCTTCCGGCTGCCCGACGCGTCCCATCGGGGTCATGCTGCGCCAGGTCGGGAACCAGTCGGGATTGTCGATGCCGCCGCGCGACAGATCGGTGTCGATATAGCCCGGCGCGATGGCGTTGACGCGGATATTCTCGGCGGCGACTTCGCTCGCCAGGCTCTTCGTCATCATATGGACCGCCGCCTTGGAGGTGTTGTAGGCGACCTGGTTCTGCGGAATGTTGGAGACGATGCCCGACATCGAGCCGATATTGAGGATAACACCCCTGCCCTGGCGCCGCATGGGGGCGAGTGCCGCGCGGCAGGCGCGGAAGACGGCGTCGACATTGACGGTCATGATCTCGCGCCAGATGGCATCGGAGAATTCGCCGCTATCGCCATGAATGGCGATGCCGGCATTGTTGACAAGGATGTCGAGCCGGCCGGTCCGCGAGAGGGTCTCGGTGACAAGCGCGTCGGCGGCATCGTCTTTCGTCAGATCGGCGGCGATGAAATCGCAATCGACACCGGCTTTGACGAGCCGGGCTTCCGCCGCCGTATTGCGGGTCCGTCCGGTGATGACAACTTTGGCGCCGGCCTCGCCGAGCGCCTCGGCGATCGCAAGCCCGATGCCGCGCGTGCCGCCGGTTACCAGCGCCACCTGCCCGTCCAGGCGGAATCTGTCGAAGATCATGGTGGTTCCTTTCTGGTTTTGCGAAAGCGGCAAGCGCGCATCAGATGTCGGTGCTCTGCGGCAGGATGACGAGATCGCGGATGGTGACGTTGCGCGGGCGCGTCAGCATGAAGAGCACCGCCTCGGCCACTTCCTTAGGCTCCATCAAGCCGCCGGCGGCAAGCGCCTCATCCAGCTTTTCCTGCGGCCAATCGCTCAAAAGAGCGGTGACCACGGGGCCTGGCGCGACCGCCCCGACGCGCAGGCCATGTTTAGCCACCTGCCGCCGCAACGTATGGACGAAGGCCTGCACCGCATGTTTCGAAGCCGTGTAGATCGGCTCCCATACCACGGGAACCAGACCGGCGACGGAGCTCGTCAGGATGATATCCCCGGTCTTGCGCTCGACCATATGCGGCAAGACGGCATGCACCGAACGGAAGGCGGCGTTGACGTTCAGGTTGAGCATCCGGTCCCAGGCGTCGGGGTCGCCGGTCAGCACCTCGCCGCCGATATATGAGCCGGCATTGGCGTGGAAAATATCCAACTGCCCTGCCTTCTCCAGAATCTGCGGCATCATTCCTGCCACACTTTTCGGATCGGTGAGATCGATGACCAGCGGAATGGCACTGGCGCCGAGCGTCGAGCAGATCTCTTTTAATGCTTCCTCGTTGCGGTCGACCAGCACCACGCGGGCGCCGGCGGCCAGCAAGGCCCTGGCGCATTCCAGGCCGATACCCGATGCCGCTCCGGTGACGGCCGCGACTTTTCCAGACAGATCCTGTCCCATTTTCTTCCTCTGTTTTCTTGAGTGGTTTAGGCCCGGCCGTGCGAGATCCGCGATCGGCGGGCGAGCGAGTCGACGATGACGGCGACGGCAAGGACGGCGCCGGTGATCATGTATCGAAGCGACGACGACAGATCGAGAAGCGTCAGCCCGCTGGCGATCGACTGGATGACGATGATGCCGAGAAGGGCCGAATAGGCGCTGCCGCGCCCGCCGAACAGGCTCGTGCCGCCGATGACCGCAGCGGCGATGGCGTTGAGATTGACGTCGCCGGTGCCGGCCTGCTGGCTGGCGGTTGCCAGCCGCGCGGCCGAAAGCACGCCCCCGGTCGCTGCAAGCAGGGCACAGGTGACGAAGGCACTGGCATAGATGCGCGACACGTTGATGCCTGAGCGGCGGGCGGCCTCCCTGTTGCCGCCGACGGCCTGCATGGAGCGTCCCCATTTGGTGCGCGTCAGCGCATAGTTCATGGCGGCGACGAGCCCGACGAAGAGGCCGAACATCCAGGGAATGCCGCGCGACTGGTTGAGGTAGAAGGCAACCGCTTCCAGAGCGACCGTGATGACGACGGCGCGCAGCAACAATCCGCCCGTCGATTTCGCAGACAGTCCGGCTGCCCGCCGGCGCGCCGACGTGCGGTAGCTCGCGAAGAAGAAGGCAATGCCGGCAAGCGCCACCAGCAGATAGGCGACCACGTCCGGCATCACCATGATCTGCCCGAAATTCACCAGCCAGGAGCCATAGGGGAGATTGATCGAGCCGGTGGCTCCCAGAATATAGAGCTGCAGGCCGAGAACCGCGAGCAGGCCCGACAGGGTGGAGACGAAGCTCGGCATGCCGAAGCGGTTGAACAGGAAGGCGTACAGCGAGCCGATCAGGGCGCCAACGATCATTGCTGCGAGGACGGCTGGGAGCACCGGCCAGCCCTGATTGACCCAGAAGACGCCGACCAGCGCCGAGGCGAAGCCGCTGACCGAGCCGACGGAAAGATCGATCTCACCGACCATCAGGATGCAGACGATACCGAGCGAGATGACGCCGACCGTCGAGCAGTCGAACAGCATGTTGACGAGATTGGCGCTGGAGAGAAACACCGGATTGAGCGCCTGGAACACCGTCCAGATGATCGCCAGGCCGACAATGACCGGCAGCGAGCCGAGGTCGCCGGAACGGATGCGATCCCAAAAGGCGCGGATCGAGCCGGCAAGGCTGTCGTCATGGCGCACTCTTTCGTCGCGCCGGTCGAGGAGCGCGGGTGCCGCCGGTTCGTTCTGCAAGGTCTTCATCATGCCCTGCCCTCCTCGTTCTCTCGGCCTTGCGCCTTGCGGCGTGTGGCGCGGCGGGAGACGGAATTGTTGGATGCGCCGGTGATCGCACTGACGAGCTCTTCATTGGAGGCGTCGGGCATGAAGGTGCCGTTGTTGCGTCCAAGCCGAAGGACGACAATACGGTCGGCGACCGCACGCACATCCTCCATATTGTGGCTGATCATGATGACGGCGAGGCCGCGTTCACGCACGCGCTCGATCAGATCCAGCACCTCGGCGGTCTGGGCGACACCCAGCGCTGCCGTGGGTTCGTCCAGCATGATCAGTTTCGGCTCAAGCAGCAGCGACCGGGCGATCGCCACGGTCTGGCGCTGTCCGCCGGAGAGCGAGGCGACGGGCTCGCGCACGCTTGGGATACGGGCCGAAAGCTCGTTCAGTAGCTTCCAGGCGCGGATCTCCATGGCGACCTCGTCGAGCTGGAAGGGATTGAGCTCCTTGCCGAGAAAGATATTGGCGACGACATCGAGATTTTCGCAGAGCGCCAAATCCTGGAAGACGGTCGCAATGCCGAGATCGAGCGCAGCACTCGGGCTCGACAGATTTGCCTGTTTACCCTCAAACAGGATCGTGCCCGAACTCGGCTGATGCACGCCGGCCAGGATCTTGACCAGCGTCGATTTGCCGGCGCCATTGTCGCCGACGAGCGCCACGACCTCGCCGGCATGGACGTCCAGTTCGATATCGGTGAGCGCCGACACCGCCCCGAAGTTCTTCGATATTCCGCGCAGGCTGAGAACGGGCTGGCGGGAGCCGTCAGGAATATGAGAGGTGTCAGACATCGCCTGGCCTTTCCGAAGCGAGAGCGGAAGCGCGACCGGCAGTTGGCCGCGCTTTCCCTTGGCTCGATTACTTGGTGATGCCGAGCTTCTTGCAGCCTTCGGCATAACGGCCGGTGCACAGTTCCTCGGCGGTGTTGATCTTCTTGTCGATGATCTCGGCCTTGAGGTTTTCGGCGGTGACGACGGCAGGGACGAAGAGCTGCGCCGGCGTGTCGTAAAGCGTCATTTCCGCCTTGATCGGTTCTCCGGCCAAGAGCTTTACCGCGACGTCGGCCGCAGCCGCGGCAACGATTTCGCTCGGCTTGGAGATCGTGTTGTACTGATCCCCCGATATGATCAGCTGCAGCGCGGCGATCGTCGCATCATTGCCGGTCACCGGCGGCACGGGATCGACGCCGGCTGCCTTGAAGGCGGCGATGGCGCCGCCGCCGGTGCCGTCATTGGCGGCGACGACGCCGACGATCTGTTTGCCGAAACGGGTGATCTGGCCGCCTGCCCATTGCTGGGCATTCGCCGGCTGCCAGTTCGGCGTGTCGAATTCGGCAAGCGTCTTGTAGCCGCCGCTGGCGAGACCCTCGTGAATGCCGTCCTTGATCAGCCCGGCGGCCGCATCCGTGGGTGAACCGTTGATCTGCAGGATGCCGCCGCCATCGGTCGGCACATTCTTCGCCTTCAGATGCTGGACGAGCGATTCAGCGATTGCCTTGCCGATCGCCTTATTGTCGAAGGAGACGTAGAAATCGGCCTTGCCCTTCGGGATCGGGCGGTCATAGGCGATGACCTTGACACCCTGGCTCTGGGCGAGCTGGACGAGAGAGGCGGCCGCTGCCGAATCCACCGGGTCGAGCACGATGACCTTGGCGCCCTGGGTGATGGCCGAATTGAACTGCTGCTGCTGTTTGGCGATATCGGCATCGGCATTCTGATAGAGGACCTTGCACGTGGCGCAGAGCTTCTTCATTTCCGCGACGAAGCCCGGATGGTCGTGCTCTTCGTAGCGGGTCGAGCCCTGGTCGGGCATGAGGAATGCGACCGTCGCATCGGCAACGGCGGTTTGCGCAAAGGCGGAAGTACCGCCGAGCAAGGACAGGACAAGTGCCGCGGCCCCTGCCGCTTTTGTCGAGAATTTCATCATTTCCATCTCCTCCCATTGGAAAAATTGTGTAGCTTCGGCATTGCAGTGGTCTGCTGTGGCCGTTCGGTCGAGCGAACAGCCGCGCCTGTCCCGGCGGTTTGCAGTTTTCTGAGGACAAGCGTCTCCTGTCGCGAACCGCTCGTTGCGCGCTCGCGTCCAAATCGATGTCTGTTTTGGTTCCTCCTCCTCGTCCTCCCTATCGCCGTCTTCGGCCGACCTTCATCATATTCCCGACAACGGTGCTCGTCCGGCTCGCTTAAGCCGCCTTCGCCACGTTGATATTGTCACCCAACAGCCGCCGGAAGCGCGAAGGCGTCATGCCCTTTTCCGCGAGAAATTGCCGGTTGAAATTGGACAGATTGTTGAAGCCGACTTCGAAGCAGATGTCGGTTATCGATGCGTGGTCGTCGCTCATCAGGATCTGACAGGCGAGATTGATGCGCAGGCGTTTCACATATTGCACGAGCGACATGCCGGTATGGCGGCGGAAGGCGCGCGAAAAGGCACCTGTGGACTGTTCGGCAATCCTGGCGAGATCGGCTTCGTCGAAAGATTTCGTCAGGTTCTCCCTGATATAGGCGAGTGCCTTGTTGATGCCGGCCGACATGTAGCCTGACGGATCGGGTAGATAGCTCGGGCTGGCGAGAAGCTGGGCATCCTGCGCCCGGCTGAGCAGGCCGACGATCATCATGAAGAGTTCGATGCGACGCACGCCCTGCGCCTGCTGCACCTCGTTCATCAGCGGCGCGATCTGACGGCTGGTATCAGTGCCGAAGAGCACGCCGCGGCGGGAAGCTTCGAGCACCGGCTCGAAGGGGCCGAGCTCGGCCAGCACCTTCATCGTGTCGCTGATGAAATTCTCGCTGAACTGGATGAGCTGGCATCGCAGCGGAATGCTCGACCCCTTCGGGACGTCGCTGATCCAGTTGTGGGGAAGATTGGGGCCGGCAAGCACAAGATTGCCCGGTTCGAACTCGCCGATGAAGTCGCCGACGAAATAGCGCCCGGTCGTCGCCACGACGAGATGCAGTTCGTATTCCGGATGAAAGTGCCAGCGAACCGTATGATAGGGATAGCCATGCGCCTTCGTCGCGAAGGATTCGCCCGGCCTGATCTGAATGACTTCCAAGTCGGGTTCCATCGTTTCCTCCTCCGAGGACGGGTTCCAAGCCCACCCGCCAAATTCCCTTTTTGGCTTTATTATTGAAGGGGAGTGTAGTGGGCTCGTTTCACGCCCGCCACCACGATTCCCGGTCAAAACCGATACTTTTTTGACGATTGACGCTGTGCGGCCGGGTAAAAGGCGGCAGCGATCCGCACGCATATCAACCAAGGACCTGCTTCAGGCGGCCAAACCGGCAATGACATTTCTCACCAGTGCAGAGGAGGACAGCCGGCTCGTGGCGCAGCTCGGGGCGCCGATCGCACCGACACGCACCGAAACGCCGCCGCGCGCGTTGGCGATCGCAAACATCGACTCGTCGGTAAGGTCATCGCCGATCGTGATCGGGCAGCGGTTCCTGAACGGGTCGGCCTGGAAAAACCGCTCCAGCGCATCGCCCTTGCTCGATCGTGCCGGTCGCAGCTCGAAAACCATCTTGCCGAGCTGCAACGCCCAGTTCGGCCCGGCGACCTCGGCATAATGATGCATGCGCTCTTCGAGCACCTTTTCATATTCGGGCGCCAGCCGGTAATGGGCGGCCACGGCCGCGCCCTTATCCTCGATCAGGACGCCGGGATAGTGCTCGGCTTCGGCCGTCAAGGCATGTTTCAGCGCCTGAAATTCGGGTGTGGCCTCGACCGTGTGCATTCCGCCGGCGCTCCTGATTTCCGCGCCGTGAAGGCCTGCCGTCGGAAATGCAAAGGGTTTGAACAGCGCGTCCGCATAGGCAAGCGATCGCCCGGTGACCAGCGCTAAAGCGCCGCCGAGCTTGTTCGACAGCCGGTGAAGTTGTCCGGGAAGAGCTTCCGGAACCTCGATCGCATCTGGCGTGGGCGCGAGGTTGAGCAGCGTTCCGTCGATGTCGAGGAACATCGCCCAATGATCCGGCTCTTCGAGGACCAGTGAAAGCATTTCCTGGGTCGCGGTATCGTCCTGCACGGCATTCTCCAAACTCTGCAATCATGGAAGCTAGGTCACCGGCCGACGAGGGCAAGTGACTTTTCGGACGCCGGAACATCCGGGGCCAGTCTGCGTTTTATCTCGCCGCCCGTTTGAGCACTCGCGCCGCAGAAGGTAGTTTGATGGCCAAAAGCAGTTCCGAGTCCCGTGATGAGGTCGATGCCCCGTTGGCACATGGCGCGTTAAGCCTGCCATTGGTGACGATCGACGATTACAACAACGAACTGCGTGACAAGGATGGTTTCGTTGGCGACAACGCCAACAAGAAGACGTTTCAGATGAAGCTCGACGATTGGAGAAAACGCGTCCGCAAGATCGGAGACGACCCGATCGGCAAGACCGCGACGGCGAAGCTTTCCAAGAAAAAGATCGATGCCTTTCTGAACGGTGACGATATGGAGGCAGCGGCATTGGTCATGGGCGCGGTGGAGGACTTCGCTCAGGACTTTGCCGATGTGATCGGAAAGTTCCTGAAGGACAAACGATGGGTGAAGACGGAACGCATCGTCGTCGGCGGTGGCTTCCGGCATAGCCGCTTTGGCGAACTGACGATCGCCAGGACCATGGTTATTCTCAAGGCGGCCGGCATCGACGTCGAGGTGGTGCCGATCGTTCACCATCCTGATGAGGCCGGACTGATCGGTTCTGTCCATCTGATGCCGCGCTGGATGTTTAAAGGTCACGAGGCGATCCTGGCCGTCGATATCGGCGGCACCAATGTTCGCGCCGGCGTCGTTAAATTCGGAAAGGATGACGTGCCGAATTTCGCGGATGCGAGCGTCTGGGAATCAACGATCTGGCGTCATGCCGACGACGAGCCGAGTCGCACCGCAACCATCGAGCGCCTAGCCGAGATGCTGCAGGAACTGATCGACAAGGCCGAAAAGGCGAACCTCAAGCCCGCGCCGATCATCGGGATCGCCTGCCCCGGCATCATCAAAGCCGATGGCTCCATCGAACGCGGCGGGCAGAACCTGCCGGGGGGAAACTGGGAGAGCGACAGCTTCAACCTTCCCGCCGCGCTGATGAAGGCCATCCCTGAAATCGGTGACGACAGCACTTTCGTGATGATGCACAACGACGCTGTCGTCCAGGGATTGTCGCAGATCCCTTTTATGACCGACGTATCGCGATGGGCAGTGCTGACGATCGGCACCGGTTTGGGCAATGCGCATTTCACCAATCGCGAGACAACGAAGGCGCGATAGGCTCACCCCTCACGCTACGCCCACAGAACCACAGGCTCTTTGCGCTGCGGCGCGTTATGGTAAATAACAGGTAAACAACAAGGATTTTCGCAGACGGAAGCGAAAGCATCAATAATTTCCGTTAGGAAGGCTGTCGGTTCGACTATGGAGATGAGGTCGGATCGGGCTGGCGGCCGCTCTGCGGTGCCGCAATCATGCGAACGCTATCGAGCTTACTCACCGAGACCTGATTCGCCTAGCCTATGCCGTTGTGACCATGACTGGCCCCTGCTCCAGTATCGCCTCGCTCTCAACTGCCGGCATGAGGGGCTGAAACCTGTCCGCTACCTTCAGCGTCACCTTCAGATGCCGTATTCGGGGCGGCGGCAAAAAAAAGATGGAGGCCCCTCCCCTTTCCTGCTTCTCGTCGGAAAAGATGGTGATAACGCCGACGGGTTGTTCTCGGCGGCTTCAAATTGCGCTTATCTCTGCAGCGTTACACAAGCTATGCGCAGACGAAAGATGGATCATGAACTTCAAGGGAATAAGCGCTCCGCTCAATGCCGGTCGTCTCGAACAAATGCTCGGCCTTGCCCCGTCGCGCCGTGAACCTGAAACCCAGGACGCTAACGGTAAGTCCTCAGGCAATGGCCCCGTCCGCGGATCGGAAGTCGAAAACCTGTACCATTCGTCCGCCTATAAATGAGAGGCGGATTGCCCAATCCGGTTCGCGCTCAGCGGCGGAAATCGGTCTTCGCCGAGTCGGCGCCAATGCTGAGTCGCATCGAATCTTCTGCGATATTTTGAAGGCTGACGTCGGCGAATGTGGAGACGGCCACCGTTGTCAGCTGACAACAGAACTAAGATTCCGGAATTGCACATGATTTTTTTCGTTGAATCCGGTTTGTTATCCATTCGCTAACCAAGAAACCGCTTGACGTCATTGCCAGACTCACGATCATTTGCGCAAAATTACCCGATTTATCAGGATTTGCGTGAATGCCGACCAAGGCCGCGATTGTTGAGAAAGCCAAGAGGGCGAGTCAAGTCTCGATCGACGAGACGATTGCGCAGGACTCGACAATGCTCAGCAGCCAGCTCCAGGTGCTGTTCGAGCGGTTGTTTTCGCCCGATGCCCGCAAATCGCTGCGACGCTTCAGCAGCACAGAGACCGCCAAGCTGCTCGGCGTCACCGATAGCTATGTTCGCCACCTCGCCGCTCAGGTGGAAACCATCAATCCTGAAAAGACGGCGTCCGGCCGCCGGGTGTTCTCGCTTGAGGAAATCCATGCGATGCGCCAGCATCTCGGGCGTACCAAACCCTCCTATCTGCCGATGCGCCGGCCGGGCGATCATCTCCAGGTGATCGCCGTCACCAATTTCAAGGGCGGTTCCGGCAAGACGACGACATCCATCCATCTGGCGCAGTTCCTGGCGCTTCGGGGCTATCGTGTGCTGGCCGTCGATCTCGATCCGCAAGCGTCGATGTCGGCGATGCTCGGATATCAGCCCGAATTCGACGTCGGTGAAAACGAGACGCTCTACGGCGCCATCAAATATGACGAGACGCGCCGCGACGTTGGCGACATCGTCCGCCAGACCTATTTCCCCGGTCTCGATCTCATTCCCGGCAATCTCGAGCTGCACGAGTTCGAGCACGATACGCCAAAGGCGCTGGCCGACACCAACCGCGACGACAAGGACATGTTCTTCATGCGGGTCGGCAATGCGCTGCATTCGCTCGAGCAAAGCTACGACGTTGTCATCATCGATTGCCCGCCTACCCTCGGCTTCCTGACGCTGTCTGCTCTCTGCGCCGCCACTGCCGTGCTGATCACCGTTCATCCGCAGATGCTCGACGTCGCGTCGATGAACCAGTTCCTGACGATGACCTCCGACCTTCTGTCCGTGGTCAAGGAGGCCGGCGGCAATCTCGATTACGACTGGATGCGCTATCTGGTTACCCGCTATGAGGCCAATGATGGCCCGCAGGCGCAGATCGTCGCCTTCCTGCGCAGCCTGTTCGGGGAGCGTGTGCTGACCTCGATGATGGTCAAGTCGACGGCGGTCTCGGATGCGGGCCTGTCCAAGCAGACGATCTATGAAGCGGGACGCGAGACGATGCATCGCCAGACCTATGACCGCGGCGTCGAATCGGTCGACAACGTCAATGCCGAGGTGGAACAACTCATTCGCAGTGCATGGAGCAGGACATGAGCCCCAAAGGTCGCGATATCCTGAAGAGCATGGTTGGCGCCGTCGAGCCGGCACGGCCGGATGCGCCGGCCGCGCCGCCGCCGCATCGGCCATCGGGGGCGGTCAAGGCGATGAACCTGTCGCTTGGACGGCTGGGAGAGGAAGCGGCGGCCGCCAAGGCGCTGCGGGAATCGCTCGCCTCCGGCGACAAGGTGCTGGAGATAGATCCGGCTGCCGTCGAAATGTCTTTCATCCGCGACCGCATTCCGGTCGATAGGGATGCCGAGTTCGAGCGGCTGAAGCAGTCGATCCAGGAAAGCGGGCAGCAGGTTCCTATCCTGGTGCGGCCGGATCCCGTAAAGGCCGGGCATTACCAGGCCGCCTATGGCCACAGGCGTCTGCGTGCGGCAGCTGAGATTGGGGTTCCCATCAAGGCTGTGGTGCGCAAGCTTACCGATGAGGAATTGATCCTCGCGCAGGGTCAGGAAAACGGCCCGCGTGTCGACTTGAGCTTCATCGAGCGGGCGCTGTTTGCACGACGCATGGATGAACACGGCTTCAGCCGCGACATGATTGCCCAGGCGCTGGCGACGGACAAGCCCGAAACGTCGAGGCTGCTGCAGGTGGCACAGACGATCGATCCCGAGGTCATTCTCGCCATCGGACCGGCGCCCAAGGTTGGACGGCCGCGCTGGCTGGCCTTCGCCGAGAAATTCAGGGAGGCAGGCGGGCAGAAGAAGGCGCGGACCGCAATCGACGCTACAGCTTTCCAAGCGTTGGAGAGCAATGGCCGCTTCGACGCCATCTGGAAGGCGCTGGAGGAAAAGAGCGCGCCGCAGCGGGCCGAACAGACGCTTCGGACCCAAGGCGGCGCACAGCTTGCTTCGGTGACCCGCTCCGGGAAGACCTTTCGCATCACCGTCAAATCGGCGGCATTTTCAGAATTCCTGGCTCAGCGGTTGGTTGGCCTCGCCGCCGAGTTCGAAGAGGAAAATGAGGGAAAATGAGGCATTTAGACCGATTGTCAGCTGACAATTCGGATAGGAGATAGCGCGCAAAAGAAAAAAGCCCCCGAACGTCACCGTCACGGAAGCTTTCCTCGTAGTCTTGAACACCTCCGAGAATCGCACTTCCGAGAATCGCTGTCAAGAGTTTTTGGCGCCGTTTGGCGAGCGGATTTCTTTTGCCTTGTTGAGGTGGAAGAGATGGAAATCGGAAGTGTAACGACGCCCTTCGGGCGGCGGCCGATGACGCTTGGCATGCTTGCCAGCCAGGCGATGGCAGGCGAAATCAAGCCCGATCAGTCGGTCGACAAATGGAAGCTGTTTCGTGCGCTGTGCGAAGCAAAGCCGCTGCTCGGCGTCAGCGATCGAGCGCTTGCCGTGCTCAACGCACTCTTAAGCTTTTACCCCAAGAACGAGCTGGCGCAGGAAAACGGGCTGATCGTCTTTCCATCGAATATCCAGCTTTCGCTGAGGACGCATGGCATGGCCGAGCAGACGGTGCGGCGCCATCTTGCAGCGCTCGTCGAGGCGGGGCTCCTGTTGCGCAAGGACAGCCCCAACGGCAAGCGTTATGTCCGCAGGGACAGGGCAGGGGAGGTCAACGAGGCCTTCGGCTTCTCGCTGGCGCCGCTGCTTGCCCGCGCCGAGGAGATCGAACAGCTGGCTGTCGAAGTGATGGCCGAGCGGCTGCATGTCCAGCGCCTGCGCGAACGCATCACGCTTTGCCGCCGCGATATCGCCAAGCTGATCGAAGCGGCCGTCGAAGAAGACGTTCAAGGGGATTGGCAGGGCCTGTACCAGGAATTTCGGGATATGATCGAAGGCCTGCCCCGGTCGCCGACGACGGCACAGCTCGAACAATTGCTGGACGAATTGACCACGCTTAGGGCGGATATTCTTAACCGGCTGGAAATTCGAGTTAAATCGACAAAAGAGCGCGGCAATGCCGCTTATAGCGAGCGTCACATACAGAATTCAAACCCCGAATCCCCTTCTGAACTTGAACCAGGCTTCGACACGAAGCAGGGCGCGATGCCGGAGCAAGGCAATGGGCGAGGGGCCGTGACGCTGGAAGAGGGGAGGGCTGAGATTGCTCATCCGAGCAGGCAGGGGGAGGGGCTGAGTCGACGGCCAGGGGGGCGCGATGATGCCGGCGGCCTGAAATCCTTCCCGCTCGGCCTGGTTCTGCAGGCCTGCCCTGAAATCCTTGCCTACGGGCCGAATGGCGAAATCCGCAACTGGCGTGACCTGATGGCCGCGGCGGTGACCGTTCGATCGATGCTGGGCGTCAGCCCGTCAGCCTACGAGGAGGCGGCAAATACAATGGGACCGGAAAATGCCGCGACGGTGATGGCATGCATCCTGGAGCGCGGCGGCCATATCAATTCGGCCGGTGGCTATCTCCGCGACCTGACGCGGCGAAGTGAAAAGGGAGAATTCGCGATCGGCCCGATGCTCATGGCGCTCCTGCGGGCAAATGCGCCGGCCGGCCGAATAGCTGGATAAGGCGCGAGGGTTGTGAGACCGCTGAAATGGATAGGTCGGGGATCAGCGGATCAGCCTTCGCTCCAGGAAAGCCTGCATGTCGCGGCGACCGTCGACGACACAATAGACGACGACATCATTGCCCATGATGCGGTAGATCATGCGCCAGGGCTTATGGTGCCGCTCCCGATATTCGGTGAGGCCGATACCGGTGAGTTCTTTCGGGGCATTTCCTCGGGCAGGGAATTCTTCGAGATCGGCGCAGGCACTTTCGATTTCCGTCAGGATGCGCTCAGCCGTCTCTGCGCCGTCGCGGCCGGCGATGAAACGATAGAGATCCTCGATGTCGCGTTCCGCTTCCTCGGCGAAAAGAACACGATAAGGCATCAGGTTTGGCTGTCGGACAAACGCTTGCGGATGCGTGCGAAGGACTCGGCAGCAGGGCGCAGCTTGCCTTCCTCGACTTGCCGGTTGGTCAGCGCCAGCACCTTGAGCAGCGCCAAGGTCTCCTGCGTTTCCTCGTATTGGCCGACATCCTGCAGAATGGCTTTCGCCTCGCCGTGAAGAGTAATGACGACAGGCTGCGGGTTGTCCTTGAGTGTCCGGATGATCTCAGGCGCATGGGCCTTGAGATAGCTGATCGGCTTGACCTGTTCTGACAGCTTCATGCGATTACTCCATTTTGACCAGAATATAGATCATCAAATGGTCGATTGAAAGAAGCCTTCTCCCATTTCAGTCGCGGCCGCTTTTTTTCACGCAACCTCCGCGAAAGAGAATGCCATTTCTTATAATGAATATTGTCTACTGATTTTATAGATTAAACTTTGCAACCACCGATCGGATCGTGATCTCATGACCTATCTCCTCAGCCTTCTCGACAAAAGCCCGATCGAACAGGGTTTCACCGCGGCGGACGCGTTGCGGGCGACGGTCAAGATTGCCGCCCGCGCCGAGGAACTCGGTTATCACCGTTTCTGGGTGGCTGAGCATCATAACATGTCCAATCTGGCAAGCTCCGCGCCGGAGGCGCTGATCGCCTATCTCCTTGCCAGGACCTCGAAGATCCGCATCGGCTCCGGCGGCGTCATGCTGCAGCATTACAGCGCCTATAAGGTTGCCGAGACGTTCAATCTTCTGTCTTCGCTGGCGCCCGGCCGTGTCGATCTCGGCGTCGGCAAGGCGCCGGGCGGTTTTCCGCTGTCGACGCGCGCCCTACAGCTTGCCGTCGATCCGGCCAGGAAGCCGGATTTCGCGAGCCAGCTTTCCGATCTCAATACCTATCTCGCCGCCGACCCGAATTACCAGGGCGCCCAGGCAACGCCGTTTCCGCCGACCGCGCCCGAACGTTTCCTGCTCGGCGCCAGCGTCGAAAGCGCTGAACTGGCGGCCGAGAAGGGCTGGGAACTGGTCTTTGCCGGTCACCTGAACGGCGATCCTGACAATCTGCGCAGAACCTTCGAGGCTTATGAGCGGGCGTCCGGCGGCAAACGGCCGATCCTGGCGCTCGCAGCCTTTGCCGCCGAAAGCGAGGACTATGCCCGCGAGCGGATCGGCCATCTGCGCATCGTCAAACTGTTCCTGCCGGACGGCCAGACCGTCAATGTCGGCAGCGCGGAGCAGGCGGCCGAATTTGCCCGCCAGGCCGACGTCACCGATTACCGCATCGAGGAGAAGGTGCCGAGCGTGCTGCACGGCACGGCAAAGCAGATCCGCAAGGAATTGGATGAGCTTCACCGCCGTTACGGCGTCAAGGAGTTCGTGCTCGACACGCCGGCGCTTTCGGTTGCCGAGCGCCTGGCCTCCATCGAGCTGCTCGCCGAGGAGCGGCTTTCCCTCGTCGCCTGACCGTTTTCAAGGAGATCGATCACATGGCTCAAAAACACGTCACGTTCGGCATCATGCTGCAGGGCCCAGGCGGTCACATGAATGCCTGGAAGCATCCAAGCGGGCCGGCCGATGCCAGCGTCAATTTCGACTTCTTCGTCAAGACGGCGCTCAAGGCGGAGGCGACCGGCATTGCCTTCGCCTTCGTCGCCGACGGGCTCTATATCAACGAGCAGTCGATCCCGCATTTCCTCAATCGGTTCGAGCCGATCGCCATCCTCTCGGCGCTTGCCGCCTCGACTTCGAAAATCGGCCTCGTCGGCACAGTCTCGACCTCTTATAGCGATCCCTTCACCATCGCGCGCCAGTTCGCTTCGATCGATCTCATCAGCGGCGGCCGGGCAGGGTGGAACGCGGTGACCTCGCCGCTCGAGGGCTCGGGGCGCAATTACAGCCGCGAACATCCCGAACATGAGCTGCGCTACGAGATCGCCGAGGACTATATCGATGCGATCAAAGGCCTGTGGGATTCCTGGGATGACGACGCCTTCGTCCGCAATCGCGAAACCGGCGTCTATGCCGACAAGACCAGGATGCATCGTCTCAACCATAAGGGCCGCTTCTTCCGCATCGAGGGGCCGCTCAACATCGGCCGTTCGAAGCAGGGGCAACCGGTCGTATTCCAGGCGGGTGCGTCGGACTCCGGCATCAGGCTCGCCGGCAAACATGCCGATGCCGTCTTCACCAATGGCGGCCCTTTCGAGGAAGCCCAGGCCTTCTATCGGCAGCTGAAGGACAGCGTCGTCGCCCATGGACGCCCGGCAGCCGAAGTCGGCATCTATCCCGGCATCGGCCCAATCGTCGGGAAGACGGCCGAGGAAGCGGAAGCCAAATATCAGGCGATCCGCAATCTCGTCACCATCGAAGAGGCGCTCCTCTATCTCGGCCGCTTCTTCGATCACCATGATTTCAGCGTCTACCCGCTCGATGAGGCTTTCCCCGAACTCGGCGATATCGGCAGGAATAATTTCCGCGCCACCACCGACCGGATCAAAAAAACGGCGCGGGAAAAAGGCCTCACGCTCCGCCAGGTCGCGCTCGATTCCGCGACGCCCCGCACCGCCTTCATCGGTACGGCAGAACATATCGCCGACGAGATCATCCGTTGGGTGGATCATGGCGCTGCCGATGGCTTCATTCTCGGCTTCCCCGTTATCGCCGAGGGCTTCGACGATTTTGCCGAACATGTCCTGCCGATCCTCACTGCGCGCGGTTATTTCGATCCGATCCTAAAGGGCGAGACGCTGCGCGATCATCTGGGCCTGCCCTTTCGCGAAAGCCGCCATGCGGCCGGCGCCGATCAGCTCGAGCAAGGAAGGGCTGTCGGCGCCTGAGGCGCCGGCGAACCACCATGGACGTCATCGCTCAGAACCCGCGCAGCAACGATCCGGTCGAGAAGGGTATCGCCGCCTATCTCGATGAGATCATCGCGCTTCGCCACGATCTGCATCAATATCCGGAGCTTGCCTTCCAGGAGTTCAGGACCAGCAAGCTCGTGGCCTCCCGCCTTTCCTCCTGGGGCTATGAGGTGGCGACGGGCATTGCCGGCACCGGCATCGTCGCCACCCTCAGGCGCGGCGAAGGCAAGAAACGGATCGGCATTCGCGCCGACATGGATGCGCTGCCGATCGAGGAGGCGACCGGTCTTGCCTATGCCAGCAGCAATCCCGGCGTCATGCATGCCTGCGGCCATGACGGTCATACCTCGATCCTGCTGGCGGCCGCCCGCTATCTCTCCGAAAGCGGCAATTTCAGCGGCACGCTCAGGCTGATCTTCCAGCCCGCCGAGGAAATCGGCGCCGGCGCCCGCAAGATGATCTCGGAAGGCCTGTTCGAGCGGTTTCCGGTCGATGCGGTCTTCGGGCTGCACAACTGGCCGGGGGTGCCGACGGGCCAGTTCGGTTTTGTCGCCGGTCCGGCCATGGCCTCGGTCGACCAGGCGATCGTCAAGATCGTCGGCAGGGGCGGTCACGGCGCCGAGCCGCACCGCGCTGTCGATCCGGTGCTGGCCTCGGCCTCCTTCATCACCGCCCTGCAAAGCGTCGTCTCGCGCAATGTCGATCCGCAGGACATGGCGGTCGCCACCGTCGGTTCGATCCATGCCGGCTCCGCCTCCAACGTCATCCCCGAGAGCGTGGAGATGAAGTTGACGATGCGGGCCTTCAGCGAGACGGTGCGCCAGCTGCTGCAGGAGCGTATTCCAGCCCTTGCCCGCGCCCAGGCCGAAAGCTTCGGCGCGGTGGCGGAGGTGAACTACCGGCTCGGTTTTCCGGCGCTGGTCAATCACGCCAAGGAAACGGCATTTGCCCGGGATGTCGCCTATGACGCGCTCGGTCTCGCGGCGATCGAGAAGGATTTTCGGCCGCGCACCGCGAGCGAGGATTTTGCCTTCATGCTGCAGGCCAATCCCGGCAGCTACCTCTTCGTCGGCAATGGCGACAGCGCGCCTCTGCACAGCGCCCACTACAATTTCAACGACGCGATCATTGCGCCCGCCGCCCGCTATTGGGTGCGGCTTGCAGAAACCTTTCTCACTGATGATCACGGGTGACGAACGATATGAGCGATACGTTTCTCTATACGAGCCCTCTCGACCCCCGCGCCAAGCCGCTGATCGATGAGTTGATCCACGAATATGACAGCCGCTACGGCACCTATTTCAATGCCGAAGGTGCTGCGGCCGAGCTGAACCGTTATCCTCCCGAGGCCTTCGCGCCGCCACAGGGCAGTTTTCTCCTGCTGATCCGGGGCGGCGAAACCATCGGCGGCGGCGCCTTTAAACATTATGACGAGCGCACGGCCGAGTTCAAACGCATCTGGACCCGTTCCGACCTGCGCCGTCAGGGTCTTGCCCGCAAGGTATTGGTGGAGCTGGAGGCTCAGGCGGCCCGCCAAGGCTATACGAGGATCTATCTGACGACCGGTTTCCGCCAGCCGGAGGCCGTCGGCCTCTATCTGAACTATGGCTACACCGCTCTCTTCGACACGTCAGCCGATCCAGAGATCTACAAGAGTCTGCCCTTCGAGAAGGACATCACCCATCTCGTTCCGCCGGTCTTCGGAACCGAGGCGGCCGAACCGCGCCTGCGTGTGGCCGGCGCAAACCTCTGAAAGCGACAAGACGAAAATCATAAAAGGGAAGCACAATGGCACTGACGACGGATTTCGCAGGCATCGCGCCCGACAGCAGGACGGCAGAACCAAAGCAGGATCATTCCCGGTATCGTATCGTGCCGGCGCGCCATCCGGAGCGGCTGGCCGGCACCATATTCGCCGCCGTCGTCATCGTCGCCGCGCTCTATTCCACCTTCACCAATCCGCGATGGGGTTGGAACGTCTTTGCCGAATGGTTTTTTGCCGAGCCGGTGCTCGTCGGCCTCGGCAGGACATTGCTCCTGACCGCGCTTGCCGCCGTTTCCGGTTCCATTCTGGGTACGGCCCTGGCGCTCGCCAGGGTCTCCAAGTCGCCGCTACTATCAGGCCTTTCCTGGGGCTATATCTGGCTGTTGCGCTCGATCCCCATGATCGTGCTGCTGCTGATTCTGAACAATCTCGGCTATCTCTACGAAACGATCAGGATCGGCATTCCCTTCACCAACACGGTCTTCATCGACTATCCCACGGTGCAGCTGCTGACGCCCTTTGCTGCCGCCTTCCTCGGCCTGACACTCAACCAGTCGGCCTTCTTCGCCGAGATCGTCCGTGGCGGTATCCTTTCGGTGGATCATGGGCAGCTGGAAGCGGCGGCCGCCCTCGGCCTGCCGCGCCGGCGCCAGGCTTTCCGCATCGTGCTGCCGCAGGCCATGCGCGCCATCCTGCCGACCGGTTTCAACGAACTCATCGGATTGGCCAAAAGCACGTCGATGGTCTATGTGCTGGCGCTGCCGGAACTCTTCTACACGGTGCAGGTGATCTATCGCCGCAACCTCGAAGTTATTCCGCTGCTGATGGTCGCCACCGTCTGGTATCTGATCATCATGACGGTGCTGTCGATCGCCCAGCATTATATCGAGCGTTATTTCTCCAAGGGCGCCGTGCGCAATCCGACGCCACTGCCCTTTCAGGCATTCTTCGAGCGTTTCCGCCGTCCGCTTCCTGTCTTGGATACGGCGGCGGAGCCCGTGCGCACGGTCGGTTTCCGGGATGCGGCCTCACTGCGGGCCGCGGGCGGGGTGGTGCGCGTGCAAACGATTTCGAAGAGTTTCGGCTCGCTGAAGGTGCTCGACAAAGTCGAGCTCAGCCTGCCCTCGGGCAGCGTGACCGCCATCCTTGGTCCGTCCGGCTCTGGCAAATCGACGCTTCTGCGCGCCATCAACCATCTGGAGCGTGTCGATGAGGGTTTCATCTCCGTCGACGGCGATTTCGTCGGCTACAGCAGAAAGGGCGACACGCTCTACGAACTCAAGGAAAAAGAGATCCTCAGGCGCCGCGCCGATATCGGCATGGTCTTCCAGAGCTTCAATCTCTTCCCGCATCTGACCGTGCTCGAAAATCTCATCGAGGCGCCTATCCAGGTTCGTGGGCTCGGCCGCGAGCAGGCCGTGCAGCTGGCGCAGGAACTGCTTGCCCGCATCGGCCTCAGCGACAAGATCAACGCCTATCCGCGCCAGCTCTCCGGCGGCCAGCAGCAGCGTGTGGCGATCGCCCGGGCGCTCGCGCTCCGTCCCAAGATGCTGCTCTTTGACGAGCCGACCTCCGCACTCGATCCGGAACTTGTCGGCGAAGTGCTCGACCTCATCAAGGAACTCGCCCGCACCGGCACGACGCTCGTCATCGTTACCCATGAAATCGGGTTTGCCCGCGAAGTCGCCGACACCGTCGTCTTCATGGAAAGCGGCCGTGTTCTGGAGGCCGGCCCGCCCGCCCGGATTTTCACGCAGGCGGAGCATCCCCGGACCCGCGAATTCCTCGCCAAGGTTCTCTAGCGCCGATCAGCGCTGGTGAAATGCCGGGCCGCGACGGGCTGCTCCGGTCGAATGACAATAGCTACAACCTTAAAATGAAATGGAGAAGGGGCATGGCATTTACAGATAGAGTAAGGCTTCTGATAGCGGGAGCCGTCACCATTGGCGCGCTTGGTTTCGGTTCCGCTCAGGCGCAGCAGAAATTCGATCTCAGCCCCGAACAGCCGAACCGGCTGCGGGTGGAAAAGAACGAGAAGCGGATCGCTGAAATCAAGGACTTCAAGTTCGTCGAAAGCGGTGTCTTCACCGTCGGCATCAGCTCAAGCGGCAATCTGCCGCTGCACGACTATGCTTCCGATTCCAAGACGGTCATCGGCTATGACGTCGATCTGGCGCAGGCGATTGCCGACAGCCTGGGCCTCAAGCTCAATCTCGTTTCCGTTGCCTGGGCCGATTGGCCGCTCGGGCTGACCTCCGGCAAATTCGACGCGGTGATCTCCAATGTGACCGTCACGGAAGAGCGCAAGGAGAAATTCGACTTCTCGACCTACCGCAAGGATGAGCTCGGCTTTTACGTCAAGGCCGACAGCCCGATTGCGGCGATCAAGGCACCGCAGGATATTGCCGGCCTGAAAGTCATCACCGATGCCGGCACCAACCAGGAGAAGATCCTGCTGGAATGGGACCGTCAGAACGTCGCCGCCGGCCTGAAGGCGATCGAGGTGCAATATTATGACGACGATGCGGTCAAGGATCTCGCCGTCCAGTCCGGTAGAGCCGACGCCGTCTTCAGCGTCAACGCGACGCAGGCCTATGCGGCGGGCATCAATGGCAAGACCAAGCTCGTCGGCACCGTCAGCGGCGGTTGGCCGATCACCGCCGAGATTGCGGTTACCACCCGCAAGGGCAGCGGCCTGGCGGCGCCCTTGACCGATGTCGTCAACGACCTCATCGCCAGCGGTGCCTACAAGAAGGTCCTCGACACCTGGAATCTCGGTCCTGAGGCGATCGACAAGGCGCAGACCAATCCCCCCGGCCTGCCGAAGAGCGGTTCGTAACGTTGGTCTGGCGGACCGGCGTTATAGGGAATCGCGCCGGTCCGTTCCCGCTCCTCGACGCAAACGGAGACAATTGAACGTGACGATCCATCCAATATCTCGCACCCTGCTTTTCGCAGCCCTGCTCTCAGCATTGACTGGTTTCGGTGCCGCCCGTGCGGCCGACGATTTCGACCTCAGCCCGGAACAGCCGGGCCGGCTTCATGCCGCCAGGAACGATGCGGCGATCGCAGCGATTGCGAAGAACTTCAAGTTCGTCACCCCGGGCAAATTCACCATCGCCGTCAGCCCCGGCAGTCCGCCACTTTCCACCTATGCCACGGATGCCAAGACCGTGGTCGGAGCCGATCCCGACTATGCCTCTGCCATTGCCGACAGTCTCGGCCTGACGCTGGAGATCGTGCCGGTCGCCTGGATCGACTGGCCGCTCGGCCTGACCTCGGGCAAATATGATGCCGTCATCTCCAATGTCGGCGTCACCGAGCAGCGCAAGGAAAAATTCGATTTCTCCACTTACCGCCAGGGCCTGCACGGTTTCTTCGTGAAATCCGACAGTCCAATCACCTCGATCAAGCAACCCAAGGATGCGGCGGGCCTGAGAACCATCGTCGGCGCCGGCACCAACCAGGAGCGCATTCTGCTGAAGTGGAGCGATGAGGACGTCGCCGCCGGCCTGAAACCGATCGAGCTGCAATATTACGATGACGAGGCGGCAAGCCTTCTCGCCCTGCGGTCAGACAGGGCCGATGTCATCGTCCAGCCGCATGCGCAGCTCGTCTTCATCGCCGCGCGCGACAAGAATATCAAGCGCGTCGGCACGCTCAGCGCCGGCTGGCCGGAACGCTCGGACGTCGCCATCGCCACCCGCAAGGGAAGCGGGCTTGCCGATGCGCTGACCGTCGCCACCAACGGCCTGATCAAGGACGGCACCTACGGCAAAATCCTCGACCACTGGCATCTTTCCGAGGAGGCCTTGCCCGCATCCGAGACCAATCCGCCCGGTTTGCCGAAATACTGATTGCGGAAAGCATGAATGGACGTGACGACATGAGCGGCCGCAGCCTATCCATCAGCCATATCGGTTTCCTCACCCCCGGCAATTATCGCGACGACGATCCCCTGTCGGGATTGGAGCAGACGCTTCAGCAGCTGCAATATGGCGAAGAACTAGGTTTCGACAGCGCCTGGGTCCGCCAGCGGCACCTGGAGCCGGGAATTTCTTCCGCCAGCGCCTTTCTGGCGGCCGCCACCCAGCGAACCAGCCGGATCCAGCTCGGAACGGCGGTCATTCCGATCGGCTATGAAAGCCCCTACCGGCTGGCCGAAGACCTCGCCACGGTCGACGTCCTCTCACGCGGGCGGCTGAATATCGGTGTCAGCGCCGGCCGGCCGCTGCATGCCGAATTGATTGCCCCGCTCGCCTTCGACGGCGACTGGACGCGCTATGATTTCTCGCATGACCGCGTGCTGCGCTTCGCCGGCAATCTGCGCGGCGCCTATCTCGGCGACGATGAGACCTTCATCAAGACGCCTTTCGGGCAGCAGCGGCCGCGCCTGCAGCCCTATGCCAAAGGCCTGATCGATCGGATCTGGTACGGCGGCGGGTCTCAGCGCTCGGCCGAATGGGCCGGGCGCAACGGCTTCAATCTCCTGACCGGCAATGTCATAACGGGGGAGGGGACCGACGACTTCTTCGTCGCGCAATCCAGGTTGATCGAAACCTACCGTGCCGCCGGATCTCAGCGTCGCGTCGCGCTCGGCCGCGTCATTGTGCCTTTCGACAGCGCCGATAAGGCGACACGCCGCCGCTATCGCGATTATGCTGACGGCCGCCATCAGCGGACGCTTTCGCCCCAGGGCGAGCGGCGAACCCTGTTTGCCCGCGATATCGTCGGCACGTCTGAGGAAATATTGGAGCAACTTTTTTCCGATCCTATCCTGCCAGAGGTCAGCGAGCTGCGGCTGGAACTTCCTTACGAGTTCGAGCACGAGGAATACCGTCAGATCCTGCACGACTTCGTGACAAGGATCGCGCCGCAGCTCGGATGGAAAGCACAGCCCGAAATTTGGGCCGCTTCCTGAAAGATCGCCGCGCTGAGGCCTCTCATTCGACTCCAGACAATCATTCACGAGGAACAATCATCAGTGACGAGAACGGTGGAATACTTCTTTTCGATCGGATCGCCCTGGTCCTACATCGGCTTCGACGCCTTCACCGAACTGGCGGCAAAGAACGATGTCGTCATCACGCCCTATCTGACCACGGTGGTCGAGGAAAATGGCGGGATCTTCTCGCGCAACCGGCCGGAAATCCGGCGTGCTTACTGGACGCGGGACCTTAAACGCTGGGCGCGCGTGCGGGGCAAGGAATTGCGGCTCGAACATCGCCCTGAGCTCAGCGATCCGACGCCGGCATCCCTCTTCGTGATTGCCGCCTATCTCGACGGACAGGACTGGATCGGTGTCAGCAGGATCCTGCAGCATGCCTTCTGGGCCGAGGCGAGGGATATCGGCAAGCCCGATATACGCGAGGCGATCGTCACATCAGCCGGTTTCGATGGCGCCGCCCTTCTCCGGCGGCAGGCCGACGACGATGTCCAGAACAAATGGTCGGCTGACCGCACGCATGCGCGCGACAGCGGCGTCTTCGGCTTCCCCACCTATGTCTATGACAGCGAGATCTACTGGGGACAGGACAATCTGCCTTTCCTGGAACGCCATCTTGGCGGCGACAGGCCTTGAGGCTGGATCATCCAGGCGAATGGTTTTTCAACCGAGCGCGGAAGGAGAGACGCACATTCCTTTAATCCAGTAATTTTATAGACAATATTTGAAGTAACTACAGAGAGGAAAACCATGTCAGGTTTCAAACTCGTCGGCATAGCTGGCAGCTTCAACCGACCATCGAAGACATTGGCGCTGGTCCGCCACGTCGCCGAACGCGCAAGCATCCGATACGGCTTTGCGAGCAAGACCTATGATCTGCACGATGTCGGTCCATCGCTGGGCAGCGCCCTGTGGCGCAAGGACCTCGACGATCAGGCTAGGCGTGTCGTCGACGAGATCGTGGGCGCCGACGTGCTGGTCGTCGGCTCGCCGACCTACAAGGGATCCTATCCCGGCCATTTCAAGCATCTCATCGATCTGATCGACCCGCAGGAACTGCGGGCAAAACCCATCATCATTACGGCGACGGGCGGCGGCGACCGGCATGCGCTGATGGTCGAGCATCAGCTTCGGCCGCTCTTCGGTTTTTTCATGGCCCATACGCTGCCGACGGCCGTTTATGCCTCCGATCGCGATTTTACGGACTACGCGGTCTCGTCCGATGCCCTTTCGAACCGCATCAGCGAAGTGATCGGCGAATTGGCGGCCTTTTTTCCGGGAGCAGGCCCGGCAATAGCGGCTGCCGAATAGGAGCATCGCGATGGTTCGATCTCAGGAGACAGCGATGGACGGCGCGGAAGGATCAGGGCCAGGCGAGCAATTGTGGAGCGTCTTCGAATTCGCTCGGCGATATCGGCTCGCCAAACGGGAAGAGAACCGCTTGCTGATGCTCTACGGCCCGACCGCATCGCTTCGCGAACTCCTTGCCAATGCCCGACGTCACTGCCTGATTTCCTAACCATCGCTCCCCGACAGGAGGCTCGCATGAAGCTTGATTTCTATTTCCGGCTGAAACGCGCGATCGGCCGTTTTTTCGATCCGAAAAGTCCGGCTGGGCGGCAGCCTGTAAACGGATGGCTTGCCCGCGACGAAGAGCAGGACCGGTCGGCGCGCGAATACGAACTCCATTATTGGGGCGCGATGCCCGGACTTTGGTATTGAGGAGGGGTGCGGGATGGCGATCGTCGTCGAGACCGGCTTCCGTCGGCAGGGAACAAGAGGAACAACGGGAAGCGTCATGTCGCAGTTCAGGCATGACGCCGGGATCTGCACGATTGTCGGTTCCTTCACCTTCCTGTTCGCGCTGGTGATCGGGCTGATCCGATGAGCGAAGTCCTCATCCTTCCCGGATTGTTCGGCTCGGGAGAGGGGCATTGGCAGCAGCACTGGCTGCAGGATCAGCCGGGCAGCCGTTATGTCGCTCAGGACGATTGGAGCCATCCCGACCTCGACAACTGGCTGCCGCGATTGGAGGGAGCGCTCGAAGAGGCCGGTGAGGCCTACCTGGTTGCCCATAGTCTCGGATGTCTGCTCGCCGCCCGGCTGGCCGGGCGAAGCGCTGCCCGTCGGGTAAAAGGGGCATTGCTCATTGCTCCCTGCGATCTGCCGGCCACGGAAACTCTGCATCCCGGGCATATCTCGTTCGGCGGCATGCCGACGGCGCCTCTGCCATTTCCGAGCATCGTCGTCGGCAGCATGAACGATGCCTACATGACGGTCGATCGGCTGACCTTGTTTGGCCGCCTGTGGAGGGCCGAAACCAGGAATATTGGCCTTGCCGGCCACATCAATATCGCCAGCGGTTTTGGCCGCTGGCGAACCGGCTACCGGCTGCTGGATGCCCTGAAGATGCGCGCCGGCGATCGAAGGCGCAACGTTTCCGCGCGGCCGGCTTTCGCGATGTGAATGGAAGCGGAATGTCCGATATCGTCGATGATCTCCTGCGCCTCAGCGAAGATCCGAATGCCGACCCGCGAAGCCGGCGCCGGCAAACCATGGAACACTTGGTGCAGACGCTGCTCGCCATGGCCGACGCGGAAATCGGGCCGGACGAGGCGCAACATCGCCATTCGATCATCCATTTGACGACGATCATCTCCGACATGACGGGCAGGATCGCGGAGGCCGACGATACGACATTTGCGGCGATCGTCAGGGAGGCCGCGATGCTGATCCGCAGCCTGCAGCGGCGCCGGGCCGATGCGGCCAGATTTACGGTGCATTGAGGTGAGGGACATCACCGAGCATAAGCAGGCCGGGATGCGGCGAAGCGAGGTTCGGATGCCCGGCGCAACCAGTATGGCTCTCACGGACGAGCTGGTATCGCTCAGCCTTCGCCCCGAGCTCGATCCCGGCCCCGAGCCGCACCGGACGCCGCTGACCGAGATGGAGGTGGAGATGTTCGCCCGGCGGCTGCTCGAGGAATCCGACAGTGCGCCGCTCTGGGTCTTCGCCTATGGCTCATTGATATGGAAGCCGGACTTCGATGCCGTCGAGTGGCAGCGTGGCGCAGCAAGGGGTTGGCATCGGTCCTTCTGCCTGAAGATGACACGCTGGCGGGGAAGCCGGGCTCAGCCCGGCCTCATGATGGCGCTTGATCGCGGCGGACGCTGCAACGGCATCCTGTTCAGGCTTGCCGATGATGATCGGCTCGGCCAGATTCGGCGGTTGATCCGCCGCGAGGTCGGCACGATCGAAGATGCGGCGACGGTTCGCTGGATTCCGGTTGAAACTGCACATGGCTTCGTGCGCGCCCTGGTCTTTTGGGCCGGCCCGAAGGGGGAGCGCGTTTCCCGCAAATTGCCGCTGGAGACGGTCGCGCGCGTGCTTGCCAGGGCCTGCGGACATATGGGCTCCTGCGCCGAATATCTCTATCTGACGGTCAAGCATCTGGAAGAACGCGGCATCCGCGATCGCAATTTGTGGCGGCTTCAGGAGCTCGTCGCAGCCGAACTCCTGTCGATACACGGCTTCAACGGGGTCACGCAAAGCCGTTAAGCGCCACGCGTCTTTTTAAGACCTACGACGCTTTGACGTTTTGTATTGGCTCATTCCCTCAGAGCTTGCCTTTCCAGGGCACAAGGTAGGCCTCCAGGAAACGGATGGCGGCCGAGAAGGTGAAGGCGCAGATCGCGATGATGCCGATGCCGACGAAGACGACGTCGGTTGCCAGGAATTGCGATGCCGACATGATCATGAAGCCGATCCCGCGCGTGGAGGCGATCAGCTCGGCCGCGACCAGCGTGCCCCAGCCGACGCCGAGCGCGATGCGGATGCCGGTGAGGATCTCGGGCAGGGCGGACGGCAGCACGATGTCGAGGAACAGCTGCAGCCGGCTCGCGCCGAGCGACCGGGCGGCATTGACGCGCTCGATCGGCAGCGAACGAACGCCGGCCTGGGCCGAGAGGCAGATCGGCGCGAACATCGCCAGCACCAGCAGCGTGATCTTCGACGTTTCGCCGATACCGAGCCAGATGATCATCAGCGGCAGGTAGGAGAGCGGCGGAAGCGGCCAGTAAAACTCGATTGGCGCATCGAGCACCCCTTTGGCCCAGCGGTTCAGGCCCATGAGCAAGCCGAGGGGAATGCCGGCGGAGATGGCGATCAGCGCTGCGACGACGATGCGGAACAGGCTCGCAAGGATATGTTCGGAAAGCGATGCGCCGGCATAACCGTCGCGATAAACGAGGCCGATCTGCGTCAGCACCTCGTCCGGACGCGGCAGGAAGAGATGCGGCACGAGGCCGAGCGCGGAGACGAGCCACCACAGCAGCAGAATAGCCAAGGCGGTGGCGACGCTGATCGCCACCGTGGATTTCTCGCCGGCGCCGAAGCTTGCCATCTTCACCAGCTTGACCTGACGGTCCCCTCTATGCGCCGCAATCGGCGGAGACTGGACGATATCGCTCATGCCACACTCCTCAAATCTTCGCTGCTATGGAGAATGGCGCGGATCTCCTCGCGCAACTCGGCAAATTGCGGCGACGCCTTGATCGATCGTGCGTCACCGGTTTCGGCGAAGCGGTTGATGAAATCGAGATCAAAGCGGGCGACGACGCGCCCCGGCCGAGGCGACATGACCAGAACCTGCGTGCCGAGGAACAGGGCCTCTTCGATCGAATGGGTGATGAAGAAAATCTTCTTTGCCGTCTTGTTCCAGACGGAAACCAGCAGTTCCTGCATCTGCTCGCGTGTCAGGCTGTCGAGCGCGCCGAACGGCTCGTCCATGAGCAGGATATCAGGATTGGCCGCAAGAGCCCGGGCGATGCCGACCCGCTGGCGCATGCCGCCCGACAGCTCGTAGGGAAAGGCATTGGCGAATTCGTCAAGGCCGACGAGCCGGAGCAGTTCGTGCGCACGCGCTTGCCGCTCCTTGCGGTTGACGCCGGCAAATTTCAGGCCGAGAGCGACATTGTCGGTCACCGATTTCCAGGGCAGCAGCGAATCTTTCTGAAAGACGACGCCGCGATCGGCGCCCGGCCGTTCGACCGCGCGGCCATCGAGCGTTATCCGGCCATCGGACAACGGAAGGAAACCGGCAATAGCGTTGAGAAGGGTTGATTTGCCGCATCCCGAGGCGCCGAGAGCGACGACGAAACCCTTTTCGGGGATATCGAAGGAAACGCGATCGAGCGCGTGGACGGTCCGCCCGTCCCGGGCTGCAAAGAAAACGCTGGCGTGATCGACTTTAAGCATGGTGCGCTCGCAAGTCGATGCCGGCGCGACGACGGTCGCGCCGGCATCGGGGAGGATCAGTTGCTGACGCTGGTAAGCGCGTCTGCGGCGACGAAGGCGCCGTAATTTGCCAGCGCGTCGGACACCTTGCCCTGTTCTTTGAGGAACGAGGCCGTGTCCTTGAGGATCTTGCCGGCGCCCGCCTTTTCACCGCCGCCGAGCCAGGCGTCCGATGCCTGGACCTCGGGGGTGAGCAGCGTCAGGTTCTTCAGGGCCGAGGCCTGCTGCTCGGCCGTTCCGCCGAGAAGCTTGGCGAGCGACTTGGCGTTGTCGCTGTCGGGCCCCCAGGCGGCCTTATCTGATGCGAAGGAGGCGTAGTATTTGTTGATGACCGAGGCGAAGCCCTTCAGGAATTTTGGGTTCTCGGTCGCGAACGTCGAGGTTGCAACCCAGGCGGAGAATGTCGGCGCACCCTTGTCCGCGACGTCCTTGGAGGTCACCAGAACCTTGCCGTTCTTCTTGAGTTCGGTGAGCGCCGGATCCCAGACGAAGCCGCCGTCGATATCGCCGCGGTTATAGCTCGCGACGATCTCAGGCTGCGGGATTGCGAAGACCTGGACGTCTTTCTCGGTCAGCCCCAGCGATTTGATCAGCGCCAGAAGCTGATAATGGTCGGTGGAAACAGGCGCGGCGGCAAGCTTCTTGCCCTTCAGATCGTTCAGGCTCTCGATGCCGGATCCGTTGCGGACCACGAGAGCCTCGTCGATGCCCGAGATGGAGGCGAGGTAGAAGGCCTTGACCTCGAGCCCGCGCGATACCGCAGCCGCAAACGGGCTGGAGCCGACATAGCCGACCTGGACGTCGCCGGAGGCGATGGCCGCAAAGATCTCGGCGCCCGAATTGAACCTGCGGAAATCGATCTCATATCCCGTCGTCTTGGCGAATTCGCCGTTGGCGATCGCCACCGAAGACGGCAAGGCATCGGTTTGATAGCCGACGACGACCTTTTTATCCGCCGCCTCAGCGACAACAGCCGTTGCAAGAGTGCCGACGCCCAAGGCAATCGCGGCAATCAGTTTTTTGAAATTCATCTTGAGCCCCTTTGTTCGAGGGCCACCCGGCCCCTTGATCTCACCTTCAAAGGGTAATCGTCGAGAAGGGGCTGGCGGGAGAAATAACAAACTATATTTATAGACTATAGGGACAATTGTTTTCGTGATTCTGCTGCTTGGGTGATCTTGGGGCGGGTGAGCGACAAGAACCGGCGTTACGGGCCTTCAGGGAGAATGCATTGATATACGATGTGATCGTGGTCGGTTCCGGTTTTTCAGCCATCGCTGTGACCTGCAATCTCATCGAGCAGCTTCCCGCTTCGGCGAAGATTGCCGTCGTCGGCGACGATCCCGGTTTCGGGCGCGGGACGGCATATAGGACGGAGCTCTATCTCCATCGCCTCAATGTTCCCGCCGGCCGCATGAGCCTGCTGCCCCATCATCCGCACGATTTCGTCGACTGGCTGAAAAGCCATGGACGTCAGTTGCAGGCGGGCGATTTCGCCTCGCGCAGCGATTACGGTCTTTATGTCAGGGATACGCTTGCGCGGCTGCTTCGAAAGCGGGATGGCCGTTGCCGGGTGGATTTCATCAAGGCCAAGGCGGCGGGATGCGTGGAACGCTACACGAGCACGCTCGCCTTCCATCTCGGCAATGGCGACGAGATCGCCGGGAAGAATGTGGTGCTCTGTCTCGGCGTCGGTAATGCGAACCTTCCCGTCGATCCGGCCGGCGTCCCATCCTCGCTGCGATCGCGGATCATCGAGAACCCGTGGCGGCTCTCCTGGCTGAGGCGCGTCGCGCTGTCCGATGCGGTCTGTATTCTCGGCTCCGGCCTGACGATGATCGATCAGGTTCTGGCACTTCGCGCCCATGGCCATAGAGGCAGGATCGACGTGCTGTCGCGGCGCGGCCTGGCGCCGCTCGGCCATGCGAAGACGCCGCCCGCGCCTCTGCCGATCGACGTTCACACACTTCCCGGCACGATCAGCGGGATCTTGAAGACCTTGCGGGAAAAGAGCAGCTCGGTCGCCGACTGGCGGAGCGTGATGGACGGCCTGAGGCCGGTCACGCAGGCTCTCTGGCACCGGCTTTCGAACGAAGAGCGGGCGCGTTTCCTGCGGCATGCGCTTCCCTGGTGGAATATCCATCGCCACCGGGTCGCGCCCGACGTGTTCGCCGGCTTCGAGAAACTGGTCTTAGACGGAACCGTTTGCTTTCATGCGGGCTTCCTGAAATCGCTCGAGGTCAGGGAAGGGAGGCTCGTCGCCGGATACAGGGTCAGAGCCAAGCGTGAGATCGCCGAGATCAACGCGGACTGGCTGGTCAATTGCACCGGTATGGAGCGAGCCGGGATCAGCCATTCACCGCTGTTAAAGGAAATGAGCCGGTTTCAACTGATCATTCCCGACCCGCTTGGCCTCGGCATTCAAGTGGATGCGGCTTCCGAGGTGACGGCCCCATCCCGGATCTCGCCGGCCCGGCTGTTTGCCGTCGGCGCCTTGACGGCGGGACAATTCTGGGAGATCACCGCCGTCCCTGACATCCGGCTGCAGGCGAAGGCCGTGGCCGAGGAGATCGTCAGGACGAGGCCCAATTCCGACGCATAGGCTGGCAATCTCGGATCTCTACGGTGCTGTTGAATTGCCGGCCGCCGACAGCTACAGTATTTGGTAGGCCATAATACGATTCCCGAGTTCGGCTGCCGTAGCAAAAGCTTGAGCCTGCGAAGTCAATCCCAACACTGAGGTACAGCATGAGCGGTGCTCTGAAGGACGCAACAATCAGGGTCGAGCGTCCTGCGAAGACATTGCGGGAACTGGCGCTCGACAAGGTCCGTGAGGCCATCGTCAACGGATACTTCCGTCCCGGAGACCGCCTTGTCGAGCGCGACCTCTGCGCCCAGCTCGGCGTCAGCCGGACGGTGGTGCGCGAGGTTCTGAGACATCTGGAATCGGAAGGGCTCGTCGCCAATCTGCCGAACAAGGGACCGATCGTCGCCCAGCTCGATATCGACGAAGCCAAACAGATCTATGAGATCCGTGGCGCGCTCGAAGGCATGGCGGCACGGCTGTGCGCCGAACGCGGCAGCCCCGAGATCGTCACTGCGCTCGAGGAATCCCTGACCGCAATCCGCAACAGCTATCGCGACAGCGATATGGCCGGCGTGCTGGCCAATACCTCTTCCTTCTATCAAACGCTGTTCACCATGGTCGACAGGCATGTCGCCTGGGGCGTCGTCAACCTTCTCACCGTGCGCATCAACCACCTGCGCTCGATGACGATCAAGACGGAACGGCGCGGCATCGAAGGGCCGCTGCAGATGTCGAAGATCATCGACGCCATCCGCCGCGGCGACGGCGAGGGCGCCCAGCGGGCGGCGATGGATCATGTCGCGGCGGCGAGCGCAATTGCCGAGGCGGTGTTGTCCGCTCAGAAGCCTGCTGAATAATTCCTTAAAACGCGTCGCATTGCATTAGCGACCGCTGCAGATCGCCGGCAAGGCGTTGTCGCATCGTCATTTGTCGATGCCTCCTGCGCATTCGCAATCACGTTCCCCGGAACTCTACACTCCGAGCTTGACACCTGTCTTTGCTCGATGTGATGGTATGCCATAATCAATAATATATAAGGCGGTATCATATGGGCCGGGGATATTTAAGCGTTCTGGCCTGTCGCGTCGCTGCGGACGGCCGTGCTGCCATGCGGTTCCTGACAGCAGGATAAACAAGAAGCGCTTCCGAGCGTTCGGGAGCGCGCGGAAAATCGCAGATTTTCAAAGATCGAACCTCAATCTGCGTCGTCGCAGAAACCAACTTGACACTCATATATTATGGTATACCATAATACACGATAGAGAGACGAGGTGTTCCATGGCCATTCAAATTCGCAAGACGGGACTGCAGATCGAAACGACGCTGATCGAGGGCGGCAAGGCCGCGGCAGTGCCGCTGAAGCTGTTCACTGCCTTCGCGGTCGTGAACAATCCCTGGGCGGGACTCGGCTTTGTCGAGAACCTCAAGCCGGAAATCCATGCGGCGGCTCCCATTCTTGGCGAATTGCTGACCAAGATGATCATCGATGCGGTCGGCTCCGGCGAGGCTGTGGAAGCCTATGGAAAGGCTGCCGTCGTTGGCCTGAACGGCGAGATCGAACACGCCTCCGCGCTCATCCACACACTGCGCTTCGGCAATTTTTATCGCCATGCCGTCGGCGCCAAGTCCTATCTCGCTTTCTGCAACACCCGCGGTCCTGCCAATGCGCCGATCATGATCCCGCTGATGGACAAGAATGACGAAGGCCGCCGTTCGCACTACCTGACCATCCAGACCTCGATCCCCGACGCGCCTGCTGCCGACGAGATCGTCGTGGCTCTCGGCGCTTCGGTCGGCGGACGTCCGCATCACCGCATTGGCGACCGTTATCAGGATCTGAAAGATCTTGGGCAGGACGTCGCCAATCCTGCGGGCGTTTGAAGGGGTGGGCGCTGAGATGCTGACAGCTGGATCGATCTCGGGCGCCGCTGCAGCAAAGAGCGCCGCCGGCGACTTGCCGCGAAAGAAGACGGCAAGCGGAACAGCCTATCACGAGGCCGGCAGCGGCGAGCCGCTGGTTCTCATCCATGGCGTCGGTATGCGGCTTGAAGCCTGGGCGCCGCAGATCGCCTTTCTGTCGGCCGGCTACCGCGTCATCGCCGTCGACATGCCGGGCCATGGCGAGAGCGCAAAGCTGCCGGTAGGCAGCCGCCTCGAGGAGTTCGTCGCCTGGTTCGGGCGCTTTCTCGACGAGATGGCGATCGAGACTGTGAATGTTGCCGGCCACTCCATGGGTGCGCTGGTATCGGGAGGAGCGGCGGCGACGTTCGGCGAACGGATCAGCCGTGTCGCCTACCTCAACGGCGTCTACAGACGCGACCCTGAGGCAAAGGCTGCCGTGCTCGCACGGGCCGCGGCCATTCCGGTGACGGGCGTGGACAAGGAAGGCCCGCTGGCTCGCTGGTTCGGCGAAGATCCCGATAGCGTCGTTGCGCGGGAATTGACGCGGAAATGGCTCAATCTCGTCGATCCGGAAGGCTATGCGGTCGCTTACGCCGCTTTTGCCGGCGGAGACGAGACCTATGCCGACCGCTGGAAAGACGTGGCTGGTCCGGCGCTGTTCCTGACGGGGTCCGACGATCCGAATTCGACGCCCTTGATGGCGACGCAAATGGCGGCGCTCGCGCCGAAGGGCTTTGCCCGTATCGTGGACGGTCACCGTCATATGGTGAACCTGACCGCGCCTGATATCGTAAATTCGCTGCTCGCCGAGTGGCTGTCGTTCGGGGAGGATGAACGATGACGATGCAAACTGTCGACCCAAGAGCATTGCGAGATGCATTCGGAGCTTTTCCCACAGGCGTGACCGTCGTCACCGCCTGCGACGGGGAAGGAAATCCGATCGGCTTCACCGCGAACTCCTTCACATCGGTCTCGCTCAATCCACCTTTGCTCCTCGTTTGCCTTGCCAAGACGTCGCGCAACTTCGCCACCATGACCGGTACGCCGCATTTCGCGATCAACGTGCTGTCGGAAACGCAGAAGGACGTGTCGAACACTTTTGCGCGGCCGGTCGAAGATAGATTTGCGGCGGTCGAATGGGCCAAGGGATCGGCCGGCTGCCCGATCTTCTCGAACGTGGCCGCCTGGTTCGAATGCGCCATGGAGGAGGTCGTTGAGGCCGGCGACCATGTCATCCTGATGGGGCGCATCGAATCCTTCGACAATAGCGGCCGCAACGGCCTCGGCTATGCCCGCGGCGGCTATTTCACGCCGACGCTCGCCAGCAAGGCGGTTTCCGCGGCAAGCGAAGGCAATATCGAACTTGCGGCCGTCGTCGAGCGCCGCGGAGAGGTTCTGCTGCTTGGCGACGATGTGCTCTCCCTGCCGAGCGTCGACGCCCATGACGGCAACCCGACCGAGGCGTTGCAGGAATATCTGGAGACGCTCACCGGGTTGAAGGTCAGCATCGGCTTTCTCTATTCGGTCTATGAGGGCAAGAGCGACGGCAAGCAGCACATCGTCTATCACGCCGTTGCCGGAGACGGTGAGCCTGCCGGCGGCAGGTTCGTAAAACCTGACGCCCTGGCTGCGGCGAAATTCAAGACCAGTTCGACCGCCGATATCGTCAACCGCTTCGCGATGGAAAGCTCGATCGGCAATTTCGGCGTCTATTTCGGCGACGAGACAGGCGGCACCATTCACCCCATTCCAGCCAAGGGCGCAAAAGCATGAAGTTCTCCCTCTTCGTCCATATGGAACGGCTCGACGCCAGCCAGACCCATAAGAGCCTCTATGAGGAGTTCGTCGCGCTCTGCGAGATCGCCGACAAGGGCGGCATGCATGCGATCTGGACGGGCGAGCATCATGGCATGGATTTCACCATTGCCCCCAACCCCTTCGTGACCATTGCCGATCTCGCGCGCCGCACATCGCGCGCAAGGCTGGGAACGGGAACGGTGATCGCCCCCTTCTGGCATCCGATCAAGCTTGCCGGCGAAGCTGCGATGACCGACATCATCTGCGACGGAAGGCTCGATATCGGCATTGCCCGCGGCGCCTATTCCTTCGAATACGAGCGCCTGCTGCCGGGTCTCGACGCCTGGGGCGCCGGCCAGCGCATGCGCGAGCTCATCCCGGCGGTCAAGGGCATCTGGAACGGCGACTACGCCCATGACGGCGAGTTCTTCAAATTCCCCGCGACCACCTCGGCGCCGAAGCCGCTGCAGCAGCCGAACCCGCCGATCTGGGTTGCCGCGCGCGATCCGAACTCGCACGAATTTGCCGTCGCCAACGGCTGCAACGTTCAGGTGACGCCGCTCTGGCAGGGCGATGACGAGGTCCAGTCGCTGATGGACCGCTTCAACGATGCCTGCGTCAAGAATCCCGATATCGAGCGGCCGAAGATCATGCTGCTGCGCCATACCTATGTCGGCTCGTCGGAAGAAGACGTCGCTCAGGCGGCCCATGAACTCAGCGTTTACTACAACTACTTCTTCGCCTGGTTCAAGAATGAGAAGCCGATTACCCAAGGCCTGATCGAACGGATTCCGGACGAGCAGATCCGGGCAAACGCGATGCTGTCCGATCAGGTCATGCGCACCAACAATGTCGTTGGAGATGCCCGGACCGTCATCGACCGGCTCAAGGCCTATGAGGCCCTCGGCTACGACGAATATTCCTTCTGGATCGACACCGGCATGAGTTTCGAGCGCAAGAAAGCGTCGCTCGAGCGCTTCATCGCCGAGGTCATGCCGGCATTTCAGGAGTAGCACCATGCGGCGTTTCCAGCACTATATCGACGGCGAATTCTCCGATGGCGAGGCTTCCTATCCGAGCATCGATCCCGCCTCCGGCGCGGCCTGGGCTGAAATGCCCGAAGCCCGCGAAGCGGATGTCGATCGGGCTGTCAGCGCTGCCGACAGGGCGCTTTATGAGGGCCCGTGGGCGAAAATGACGGCCACCCAACGCGGCAAGCTGCTTTACAAGCTCGCCGACCTGGTTGCCGCCAACGCCCCGATTCTGGCGGAACTGGAGACGCGCGACACCGGCAAGATCATCCGCGAAACCTCAGCGCAGATCGCCTATGTCGCCGAATATTATCGTTACTATGCCGGCATATCAGACAAGATCGAAGGGTCTTACCTGCCGATCGACAAGCCCGATATGGATGTCTGGCTTCGCCGCGAACCGATCGGCGTCGTTGCGATGGTCGTGCCGTGGAACAGCCAGCTGTTCCTATCGGCGGTCAAGATCGGCCCGGCGCTCGCCGCCGGCTGCACCATGGTGGTCAAGGCCTCGGAAGACGGCCCGGCGCCGCTTCTCGAATTTGCCCGCCTCGTGCATGAGGCAGGCTTTCCCGCCGGCGTCGTCAACATCATCACCGGTTTCGGCGCCTCCTGCGGTGCGGCACTCGGCCGTCATCCGAAGGTCGCCCACGTCGCCTTCACCGGCGGTCCGGAGACCGCCCGGCACGTCGTTCGCAACTCGGCCGAAAACCTCGCTTCGACATCGCTCGAACTCGGCGGCAAGTCGCCCTTTATCGTCTTTGCCGATGCCGACCTCGACAGTGCCGCCAACGCCCAGGTCGCAGGCATTTTCGCGGCGACGGGGCAGAGCTGCGTTGCCGGCTCACGCCTGATCGTCGAACGCAGCGTCAAGGACAGGTTCGTCGCGCTGCTGCGCGAGAAGGCACAGGCGATCCGCATCGGCGCACCGCTCGATATGGCGACCGAAGTCGGCCCGCTTGCCACAAAGCGCCAGCAGGACAATATTAGCGCTCTCGTCGAAAGATCGATCGAAAGCGGCGCCCGCCTGGTCACCGGCGGACGCAAGATCGATGGCGAAGGCTATTATTTCCCGCCGACGATCCTCGATTGCGACGATGTCGCTTCGCCGTCGCTGATCGAGGAGTTCTTCGGGCCGGTCCTTTCCGTCGTCTCCTTCGAGACCGAGGCAGAGGCGCTGAGGCTTGCCAACGACACCCGCTATGGCCTGGCCTCCGGCATCTTCACCCAGAACCTCACTCGGGCGCACCGGCTGATGAAGGGCATCCGCGCCGGCATCGTCTGGGTCAACACCTACCGCGCCGTATCGCCGATCGCGCCCTTCGGCGGCTTTGGTCTGTCGGGTCACGGCAGGGAAGGCGGCATGGCCGCGGCTCTCGATTACACTCGCACCAAGACGATCTGGCTCCGGACCTCGGATGATCCGATCCCCGATCCCTTCGTGATGAGGTGACGCCGATGTTTTACGAAATCCGTACCTACCGGCTGAAGAACGGAACGATCCCGCAATATCTCAAGGTGGTCGAGGAAGAGGGGATCGAGATCCAGAAAAGTCATCTCGGCACGCTCGTCGGCTATTTCTTCTCGGAGATCGGCACGATCAACGAGATCGTCCACATCTGGGCCTTTGCGAGCCTTGATGACAGAGAGGCGAGGCGCCAGCGGCTGATGGCCGATCCCCGGTGGCAGGCGTTTCTGCCCAAGATTCGCGACCTGATCGAGGTGGCGGAAAACAAGATTATGAAGCCAGCAAGCTTTTTCTCCCAGGGGCGAGGCGCACTGACGGCATAAGGCATAACCCGTAGGACAAACCAGAACAGGGATATAAGGGAACATGAAAACGACATTTGCTTTCGCGGCGGTTGCCGCATTCGTGGCGGTCTCCGCGCCGGCGCACGCCGACAACATGGTCTTCTCGAGCTGGGGCGGAACGACCCAGGATGCGCAGAAGGCGGCGTGGGCAAGCCCGTTCACCGAAAAGACCGGCATCACCGTCGTGCAGGACGGCCCGACCGACTACGGCAAGCTCAAGGCCATGGTCGAGGCCGGTGAAGTCACCTGGGACGTTGTCGACGTCGAAGGCGACTATGCCGCCCAGGCCGGCAAGAACGGCCAGCTCGAAAAGCTCGACTTCTCCGTCATCGATAAGTCCAAGCTCGATCCGCGCTTTGTCACCGATTATTCGGTCGGCAGCTTCTATTATTCCTTCGTCATCGGCTGCAATGCCGATGCCGTCAAAGCCTGCCCGAAGACATGGGCCGACCTGTTCGACACGGCGAAGTTCCCCGGCAAGCGCACATTCTACAAGTGGTCGGCTCCCGGCGTGATCGAAGCGGCGTTGCTTGCCGACGGCGTGCCGGCCGACAAGCTTTATCCGCTCGATCTCGACCGCGCCTTCAAGAAGCTCGATACGATCAAGTCGGATATCATCTGGTGGTCGGGCGGCGCCCAGTCGCAGCAACTGCTGGCATCCGCCGAAGCGCCCTTCGGCAGCGTCTGGAACGGCCGTATGACAGCGCTTGCGGCGACCGGCATCAAGGTTGAAACCTCCTGGGAGCAAAACATCACCGCCGCCGATGCGCTCGTCGTCCCGAAGGGCTCGCCGAATGTCGAAGCCGCGATGAAGTTCATTGCACTGGCGACCTCGGCCGAACCGCAGGCTGCCTTGGCAAAGGCCACCGGCTATGCGCCGATCAATGTTGACTCGGCCAAGCTGATGGACCCGGAAACGGCCAAGACCCTGCCGGACCAGCAGACCGCAAGCCAGGTCAATGCCGATATGGGCTACTGGGCTGATAATCGCGATGCGATCGGCGAGAAGTGGTACGCTTGGCAGGCGAAATAAGCTGAAGCTTGAGATCAACGGGCACGGCGAAGGTCGCCGTGCCCCCGCGGCGCCAGTGCCAATCTATCGCACTTAGCGCCCCGCGGAAATTGACGGGTGGGAAGGACTGTCATGTCGACGTTTAGCGATGCCTCCGGCGTAATTGCGCCCTTGCCGAAGATACGCAGGCCAACGGGTTTCAGCGGGGTCGTTCCGGCTTTCGCCTTCGTCGGTATCTTTTTCGTCGTGCCGGTGGCGATACTGCTGTTGCGAAGCGTGCTGGAACCCGTGCCGGGTCTCGGAAACTATGCGCAGTTGATCGGGTCTTCGACCTATCTCAAGATTTTCGCCAACACCTTCATCGTCTCGGGTCTCGTCACGGTGATTTCGCTCGCGATCGGCTTTCCCGTCGCCTGGGCGCTGGCGATCATGCCCGGCCGGCTGACCTCGATGATCTTCGCGATCCTGCTTCTGTCGATGTGGACCAACCTCCTGGCCCGCACCTATGCCTGGATGGTGCTCCTGCAGCGGACCGGGCTCATCAACAAGATGCTGATGGGAATGGGTCTGATCGACCAGCCGCTGGCACTCGTCAATAATCTGACCGGCGTGACGATCGGCATGACCTATATCATGCTGCCTTTCATCATCCTGCCGCTCTATGGCGTGATCAAGAAGATCGACCCGTCGACCCTGCAGGCGGCCGCCCTTTGCGGCGCCAACCGCTGGCAGTGCCTGACGCGTGTTCTCCTGCCGTTGGCCACACCCGGCATGGCGGCGGGCGCCCTCATGGTCTTCGTCATGTCGCTCGGTTATTTCGTCACGCCGTCGCTTCTCGGCGGTACCGCCAACATGATGCTCGCAGAGCTGATCGCGCAGTTCGTGCAGTCGCTGGTCAACTGGGGAATGGGCGGTGCTGCGGCGCTGGTTCTCTTGGTGGTGACGCTCTCGCTTTATGCCGTGCAGCTGCGCTTCTTCGGCAACCAGAACCCGGGAGGGCGTTGATATGTTGCTCAATTTCGACCGTCTCGGCTGGTGGAAATACATCCTTCTCGGCATAACGCTTCTGACCGCAGCTTTCCTGCTGCTGCCGATCGTCTTCATCGCGGCGCTGTCCTTCGGCTCCTCGCAGTGGCTGATCTTTCCGCCGCCGGGATGGACGTTTCAGTGGTACAGCGAGCTCTTCGCCGACCCGCGCTGGCTGGAATCGGCTTTGACGAGCTTCAAGATCGCAGTCATCGTGACGATCCTGTCGGTGCTGCTCGGGCTTGTGACGTCCTTCGGACTGGTGCGTGGTTCGTTCATGTTCCGGGATGCGCTGAAAGCGCTGTTCCTGACGCCGATGATCCTTCCGGTCGTGGTTCTGGCGGTTGCCCTCTACGCCTTCTTCCTCAGGATCGGCCTTGGCGGTACGCTGACCGGCTTTGTCATTTCGCACCTGGTGCTCGCGCTGCCCTTCTCGATCCTGTCGATATCGAGTGCGCTTGAAGGTTTCGACAAGTCGATCGAGGATGCGGCGGTGCTTTGCGGCGCCTCGCCCCTTGAAGCAAAGATCAGGGTTACCCTTCCCGCGATCAGCCACGGGCTGTTTTCGGCGGCTGTCTTCTCTTTCCTGACATCCTGGGACGAGGTGGTGGTGGCGATCTTCATGTCCAGCCCGACCCTGCAGACGCTGCCCGTGAAAGTATGGGCAACGCTGCGGCAAGACCTGACGCCTGTTGTCGCAGCCGCGTCGACCCTTCTCATCCTTTTGACGATCATCCTGATGGCGCTGGTTGCCGTCGTGCGTAAGGTACTGAAACAATGAACGAACCATTCCTTCAGATCCGCGGCATACGCAAGGAATACGGCCCCGTGGTCGCCGTGCATGACGTGACCCTCGACGTTCGGCGCGGGGAGTTCCTGACCTTTCTCGGGCCGTCCGGATCCGGCAAGAGCACGACGCTCTATATCCTGGCTGGATTTGACAATCCGACGAAAGGCGACATCACGCTCGAGGGCAAGACCCTGCTTGCCACGCCGTCGCACAAGCGCAATATCGGCATGGTGTTCCAGCGCTACACCCTGTTTCCGCACCTGACGGTCGGTGAAAACATTGCCTTTCCGCTGAAGGTCCGGCGCAAGTCTAAGGCGGAGATCGACAGCAAGGTGAAGGAGATGCTGCGCCTTGTCCGGCTCGAAGGCTTCGAGGATCGCAAGCCGGCGCAGATGTCCGGCGGCCAGCAGCAGCGCGTCGCGCTTGCCAGAGCCCTTGCCTATGATCCGCCGGTGCTTCTGATGGACGAGCCGCTGTCGGCGCTCGACAAGAAACTGCGCGAGGAAATCCAGCATGAGATCCGCCGCATCCATCAGCAGACCGAAGTGACGATCCTCTACGTCACCCACGACCAGGAAGAGGCACTGCGGCTCTCCGACCGCATCGCCGTCTTTTCCAAGGGCGTCATCGACCAGATCGGCACGGGGCCCGAACTCTACGCCAATCCGAAGACGCGCTTCGTTGCCGAATTCATCGGCGACAGCGATTTCATTTCCTGCGACCTGCTGTCGTCATCAGACGGACAGGCTACCATTTCGCTCGGCGGCAGCACTGTCTTCAACCGCATTCCGGTGCATGGAAAAGCGGCTGCCGGCACAAAAGCGGCCTTGATGCTGAGGCCGGAGCGCATTCGGCTGTCGCGCGCCCAGGCGGGAGCGGGTCTCGCCGCCACCGTCAGCGACATTACCTTCCTCGGCAACAATATCCACGTCTCCACAGAAACGGCGAAGGGCGAGGCGCTGGCCGTTCGCCTGCCGTTCGGTCACGAGGCGATCACCGGGCTCAGCCGTGGAGACACGGTGCATCTGGATTTCGATCCGGGTGCGGCCCATGTCTTCTGTTGAAAGTCTTCCTATGAAACTGAGTGATCCCTCGCTGTTCCGTCAGGCATGCCCGGTCGCCGGCCGCTGGATCGAGGCGGAAGGCCGCCAGGTGACGACGGTGCGCAATCCTGCGACCGGCGAGCCGCTCGGCGCCGTCCCCGACCTCGGGGCCGTGGAAACGGAGGAGGCCATCGCCGCCGCTGTCATCGCCCAGAAGCTTTGGGCGAAGAAGACCGCCGGCGAGCGCGCCGCCGTTCTCAAGGCATGGCACCGCCTGATGATCGAAAACCGCGACGATCTGGCGATGATCCTGACGCTGGAGCAGGGAAAGCCGCTCGCCGAAGCCAAGGGGGAGATCACCTATGGCGCGAGCTTCATCGAATGGTTCGCCGAAGAGGCAAGGCGCATCAACGGCGAGACCATACCGGGACACCAACCAGACAAACGCATCCTCGTGCTGCGCCAGCCGGCAGGGGTGGTGGCCGCGATCACCCCCTGGAATTTTCCGAATGCGATGATCACCCGCAAGGTCGGCCCGGCACTTGCCGCCGGCTGCGCCGTTGTTCTGAAACCGGCGCCGCAGACGCCGTTCTCGGCAATCGCCATCGCCGTTCTTGCCGAGCGCGCGGGCCTGCCGGTGGGCCTGCTCAACATCGTCACCGGTGAAGCCGCCGCAATCGGCGGGACGCTGACGGCAAGCCGTGACATCCGGGTGCTGACATTCACCGGCTCCACGCGGACGGGCGAGCTGCTTTACCGGCAATGCGCGCCGACGATCAAAAAGCTCGGCCTCGAGCTTGGCGGCAATGCACCCTTCATCGTCTTCGACGACGCCGATCTCGACGCTGCGGTCGAAGGCGCGATCATCGCCAAGTTCCGCAACAACGGCCAGACCTGCGTCTGCGCCAACCGTCTCTATGTGCAGGACGGTGTCTACGAGGCCTTTGCCGCCAAGCTTGCGACGGCCGTTTCGGCACTGAAGGTCGGCAATGGCCTGGAGAGTGACGTTGTCCTCGGCCCGCTCATCGACGACAACGCTGTTGCCAAGATCGAAGCCCATATCGGCGATGCCGTCGCGAAAGGGGCTGGGGTCGTTTCCGGCGGCAAGCGCCACGCGCTTGGCGGCCATTTCTTCGAGCCGACCATTCTGCGCGATGTCGCCGCCGGCATGCAGGTCGCCCGCGAGGAAACCTTCGGGCCTCTCGCGCCGCTTTTTCGTTTCCGCGATGAGCGAGATGTGATCGAGCAGGCGAATGACACCGAGTTCGGGCTCGCTTCGTACTTCTATGCCCGCGACTTGTCGCGGGTCTTCCGTGTGGCCGAAGCGCTCGAATATGGAATGGTCGGCGTCAATACCGGTCTCGTTTCCACGGCCGAGGCGCCGTTCGGCGGCGTGAAGATGTCGGGTCTCGGCCGCGAAGGGTCGAAGCACGGGTTGGACGAATATACCGAAATCAAGTATGTCTGCCTCGGCGGCATTGCCTGATTTCAGAGCAATTCCAGCAAAAGTGTGAAGCGGTTTTGCGTCCGGAATTGCGTAAAACAACGAGATAGACAGTTGCGCTTCGTCCGCAAAGAAAGACCGGAATGCATCTCGTCAGCATCGCGATGTATCTGACATCCCGGCCGCTCGCGGATGCGACGGCCGAGCTCTGGTCGTTCCTTCGGGACTATCTCTCGCAGGCCGGCCTGACGGACCTGCCGGGGGCGCTCGATCGGACGCTGCCCTATGACGAGGCCTGGCTGAGGCCGGATCTTCTCCTCTCGCAGACCTGCGGTTATCCCTTTGTCAGCCGCCTGCGCGGCAAGGTCCGCCTGGTGGCGACGCCGGCCTATGAATATCCCGGCTGCGACGGTCCGGCGATGCGCAGCTTCGTCGTCGTCCGAAAAGATTCTTCGCTTCGCTCGCTGGAGGATCTGCGCGGCACCACGGCTGCGATCAACAGCCCCGACAGCAATTCCGGCAGCAATTTCTTTCGCGCGGCCGTCGCGCCGCTCGCTCGGAACGGCCGTTTCTTCGGCCGGATCATCGAGACCGGCAGCCATGGCGGCAGCATCGCCGCCGTCGCGGAGGGCAGGGCGGACAGTGCGGCCATCGATTGCGTCACCTATGCCAATATTCGCCGCTTCGGTCCCGAAGATGTCGAAGGGCTCCGTATCATCTCCGAAACGCCCAAAGGCCCGGGTTTGCCATTCATCACTACCGGTGACGCGCCGGACGAAAGAATCCGCCTTCTGCGCCGCGCACTCGCCGCCGCCATCGAGGAGCCGTCGCTCGCGGCCACGCGCGCCACGCTCGGCCTCATCGGTTTCTCAGTGCTTTCCGAAGCCGATTATGAGCCGCTCTTGTCATTGGCTGGTGATACATTGCCGCAATTGAGGGCTTGAGTTTCCTAAGCTATCTGGTTTCCCAGCTTGTCGCGGGACAAAGTCCGTATCGATCTAGCGCCGCTGCGTCCCGACCGGTTCTGAGCGAGCCTACAGCTCGCATTGTCCCGGAGCATTCCGCCAGTAGCCGCGTTTGAGTTTGCCGCGCACCAGCTTCCCGAATGCCTCGGTGGCTTCTGTGCCCGTGTCGAACAGATCGATCTTCGATTGTCCCTTTGTTCCGATCCGTCCCCAGCAGCGCATGAGCGAACTGCCGCCGAACAAAGTCGGTTCGATTGCCAGCAGATAGAAACGCGCCATGTTTTGCGCAGGGTCTATACGAAAAAGCAATGTCGGAAGGTTCGCTTGCGTCATGCCGCAAGAATCCCACCCTGGCACCGACACGTCCAATGAATATGCTGAATCGATGAGGTGGCGGCGATTCCATCGTGTGATGTTTCATTGGGCGGAGCTATGGACGTTTGGCGCAGGTTCGGCCGGACGTTACTACCCAGCGACCCGCATCTATCTATCTTTCCACGGATTGACGATCTGAAGATCGATCCCCGCGAGCCACCGGCGGTACGCTGTTCAGAACCGATGCTCCGCACCCTCGACCGGATTAGCCCAGACCGTCATGCCAGGCGCAAACGGCGTCTCGCCATCGGCGCGCACGACCATCTCTCCTAAATCGGGAACGTCGAGATAGAGGATTGCATCGGCGCCCAGCCGCTCCACATGCCGGATGCTGCCCTGCCACTGCCCCCCATCCGTCGAAAGCCGGAGATGCTCGGGCCTGATGCCGTAGGTCGTGCAATTCAACCGCCGTGCCGTCTCGCCGCCATAGAGGTTCATCTTCGGGCTGCCGATGAAGCCGGCGACGAAGGGTGTGGCGGGATTGCGGTAGAGTTCCATCGGGCTGCCGATCTGCTCGACCGCGCCTCCGTTCAGCACGACGATCTTGTCGGCCATGGTCATGGCCTCGACCTGGTCGTGGGTGACATAGATCATCGTCGACTTCAGCCGGGCGTGGAGATCGGCGATCTCAAGGCGCATCTGGGCTCTGAGCGACGCGTCGAGATTGGAGAGCGGCTCGTCGAACAGGAAGACCTTGGGATCGCGCACGATCGCGCGGCCGATGGCGACGCGCTGTCTCTGGCCGCCGGAGAGCGCTTTCGGCTTTCTCTGTAGCAGATGGGTGAGCTGCAGCGTTTCGGCGGCCGCGTTGACCCTGGCTGTGATTTCCGCCTTCGGGCGGCGGGCGAGCGAAAGCCCGAAGCCGATATTCTCGGCGACCGTCATATGCGGATAGAGCGCATAGCTCTGGAATACCATGGCGATGCCGCGCTCGGAGGGTTCGGCATGGGTCACGTCCTTGCCGCCGATTGTCAGCATGCCCGACGTCGTCTCCTCCAGACCGGCGATAATGCGCAACAGCGTCGATTTCCCGCAGCCCGACGGGCCGACGAAAACGACGAACTCGCCGGAGGCAACCTCCAGATCGATGCCCTTGATCACCTCAAGCGCGCCGAAGCTCTTGCGGACCTGTTTCAGCGTCAGCTCAGCCATTTGCTACCCTTTGACCGCGCCGGAAGTCATGCCCGCGACGATCTGCCGGTTGAAGAAGATGAAGACGATCAGCGGCGGGATCGTCACCAGCAGGATATTCATGAAGAGCAGGTTGTACTGGCTCGTATACATGCTCTGGAAATTATAGAGCGTCAGCTGCACCGTGACGTTCTCCTTGCCGGGAAGGTAATAAAGCGGGTTGGTGAAATCGTTGAAGATCGCGATCGATTGCACGACGATATTGGTCACGGTCACCGGTTTCAAAAGCGGCAGGATGACCCTGAAGAAGATTTGCCGAGGCTTGGCGCCGTCGATCAGCGCCGCTTCGTCGAGATCGCGCGGGATGGTCGAGATGAACGACCGGTAGAGCAAGATCGAAAAGGAGAGATTATAGGCGACCTGGATCAGGATCATTCCGGTCATGGTCTTGAAGAGGCCGATCTCCTGCAGGAGGCCGATGGTCGGCACGACGGCCGGCGGCATCATCAGGCCCATGAAAAGCGCAACGGAGGCCACCCGGTTCCAGATGGTCCTGCGCCGCTGCATCACATAGCCGACCATCGCCGAGAGCAGCAGCAGGATGCTGACGGAGACGACGGTGATCAGAGTGGAGTTGAAATAGGCGAGCACGAGCTGGTAGTCGCGGGCTTTGAAGACGGCGATCAGATTGTCCCGGAACAGCCATTGCCCGGGCAATTCGAAATCGAGGCGGGAGGCTTCGGATTTCGATTTGACCGCCTGAAGAGCGACGAAAACGAAGGGCATCACGAAGATCACCGCCGCGACGGCCAGGGCGATCGTGCCGGTGACGTAGGGGCGGACGCTTCTCATTCTTCGACCTCGCGCCGGTTGAACCATAAGGTGATGGGCAGGATGATCACGGCGATCAGCGCGAACAGGATGACGTTTCCGGCCGTCGATAGCCCATAAAAGCCGGCCTGGTACTGCTTGTAGATGACCGAGGCGATCACATCCGAGGAAAAACCCGGCCCGCCGCGGGTCATCGCCCATATCAGGTCGAACGACCGAAGCCCGCCGATCAGCGACAATGTCACCACGACGATGGTGGCGGGACGCACGAGCGGCAGGGTGATCCGGAAAAATTGCTGGAGCCTTGTCGCGCCGTCGATTCTCGCTGCCTCGTAATAATCGGGGCTGATTGCAGCAAGACCGGCGATGAAGATCAGGGTGGCAAGGCCGACACCTTTCCAGACATCGACCAGGGCCACGGAAAAAAGCGCGAGCGCCGGGTTGGTGAGCCATCCCGGCCCCGGAATGCCGAGTGCCTCGAGCGTCACATTGATGATGCCCCTGGTTGGATGCATCATCACCGTGAAGGTGATGCCGATGCCGATCGTCGAGACCAGCACGGGAAAGAAGACCAGCGTGCGCAGCAAGCCGCGGGCGAAGATATTGCCGGTCAGGAGTACGGCGAGCAGCAACCCGCAGACCGTCTTCAGGCCCGACGTCGCCACTGCGTAGATCAGCGTGTTGATGAGCCCTTTGACCAGGAACGGTTCGGAAAAGAACTGCTGAAAATTTTCGAATCCGATGAATTCGGCCGTCGAAAGATCCCAGCGCGTCAGGCTGAACCACAGAGACGATACCGTGGGGACGAGAAACAGCACGCCGTAAATGATTGCGGCGGGAATGAAAAACCACAGCGGGTAGGGCGATTTGCGCGAGCGGGGACGTGTCTCGGTCATATCAATCTCTTCGATCGGTGCAACCTCGCCCCTTCGCGAGCGAGGTTGCCGAAAGACCACTACCAGTTGGGCAGGCCGAGCTGCTTGGCCTGCTTGCGCACGTCCTCGTCATAGAGTTTCGCCGCCTCGGCGGGCTGGCGAATGCCGGAGCCGACCTCGACGGTGATCTGCTCGAGCGCCGGCCCCTTGACGGGTGACACGAATTCCAAGGCGGGAGTCGTCTTTCCCTCGGCCTCGAAATAGGGAAGCATGTCCTTGATCGCGGGCGGGACGTCGGCCGGCAGATCGCAGCCGTCGACCAGGGAGGGACCCTGAACGGCATTGGTTTCCACCATGATCTTGCAGCCCTCGACGCTGCCGGCGAAATCGACGAACTTTCGCGCTTCCTCGGCATGCTGGCTGGTCAAGGGAATATAAAGGCCCGGCGGCATCCAGACCGTCAGGCCGTTCGTCGCCGCATCGTCGCTCGGCTGAGCGAAAAAGCCGACATCGCCAAGATTCTCCGGGTAATTCTGTTTGAGCGCGCCGACGGCAAAGCTCAGCATCGGATAATGCGCGGCCTCGCCGGTCGCCACCATTTTCAGGCCGTCATCATAGCTTGCCGCGCCGAAATCTTCGTTCATCAGGCCGGCATCATGAACATCCTTCAGCCGCTCGAAACCTTTCATCGCCGCCGGTGTCTCGGCATATTTCGCCTTGTTGGCGGTATAATCGGCGGCGAAGTTCGGCACGGCGGCATGCAGATTGTAGTAATCGGCCAGAACGAACAACTGCGAGGTCCAGGTGTCGCGATAGGTCTGCGCCACGGCGACCTTGCCTGACGCCTTGATCTTGGTGTTGTTCGCCATGAAATCCGCCCATGTCTTCGGAACGGAGAGGCCGAGCTCCTGGTAGATCTTCCTGTTGTAGAGAATGCCGCCCGCCATCGCCGTGCCGAAGGGAACGCCGTAGAACTTGCCGTCGGCGCTGACGACCGCCTTGAAGCTCTGATCCACTTTCGCTTGCGACGGCAGGCTGGTGAGATCGACCAGCGTCTGCGCGGGTTTCAGCGCCTGCAAGAGCGAACCGGAATTATAGAGGAAGACATCGGACATTTCGCCGGTCGCCAGGCGTGTCTTGATGATGTTGTCGCCCTCGCCGCCGCCCGGCCGCTGCTCGATTTCGATCGTCACATCAGGCGCCTTGGTCTGATAGGCGGCAACCAGCGCCTCGGCCGCGGCGACCGTGTCGGGATTGTTGTCGATCAGGAAAGACAAGGTGGTTTCCGCGTGCGACGGGCCGGCCGCGACCAAGGCCAGAAGCGCGGATGCGCCGGCGAGAATGCGCTTTATCCGATGTGTCATGACGTTCCTCCTCTGAACGGTGTGACGTGTATGCTCCTCAACTATCGGGTAGAGAAAAGATCAGCCGGTGCGTTCCCGGCGGCAGAACGGCTTCCTCGACGACAGGCTGCCCGTCGAGCGACGGGTTCTGGTGCCGGCGTCCGGGCCGGAAGCGGCCGATGCAGCCTTCCGGAAGCGTCAGCACATAGGTGACCTCGTTGCCGGTGCAATGCCAGCCGGCCTCGATGCGGCCCTGGCTGACGTCATGATGGGCCGCAACCGGCGAGAGACCGGGGATCGGCGCGGGATCGACGATCACCTCGGCAAAGCCGGGCGCGCTCGGGCTCGGCGAAATTCCGGCGACGCATTCGAACAGCCACTGGCAGACGGCGCCATAGGCGTAATGGTTGTAGCTGTTCATGTCGGGTTCGTAGATGGTGCCATCCGGCGCCATAGAATCCCAGCGCTCCCAGATCGTCGTCGCCCCCTTCGAAACCTGATAGAGCCAGCCCGGCACATCCTCCTGCAGGAAGACCTTTTCGGCGAGATCGTCCATCCCGAGCTTCGTCAGAGCCGGCAGCAGGGCCGGTGTGCCGATGAAGCCGGTGCCGATCCTGTAATCGGCGTCGACGACCACCTGTCGGAAATGCCGCTGGGCAGCCTCATGATGTTCCTGCGGTATCAGTTCGTGCAGGAAGGCCAGCGCATAGGATGTCTGGTCGTTATGCGCGAGCCGCCCCGCCGGCGTGATAAACTCGTCGGCAAAAGCCCGCCGGATCTCGCCGGCGCGCCGCTTCATCTCGGCTTCGAGCGCATCTTCGCCGAGAACGGCGGCAATCCTCGCCAGAAGGTCGGTCGAGATGAAGTGGTAGAGTGTGGCCGCGCAGTCGTCGGCGATCGTCGGGCGCGGCTTGCGGTTGTCGCCGACCGGCTGCAGCCAGTCGCCGAAGGTAAAGCCGCGTGCCCCCCAATGCGACGGTGGGCGCACGACCGGGCCATCCGAGATCGACCAGATGAAATCGACCCAACGCGCCATCGAGGCCAGGCATTCCGCCAGAACCGCCCGGTCGCCGTAATGGGTGTAGAGCACCCAGGGAATGACGACGATCGCATCGCCCCAGCCGGTCGAGCCGGCATAGCCCGGAAAGTTGGTGGGGTGCAGACGGGTCGGGTCCGGCGAAAAATGCGACACGGCGCCATCCTCGCGCTGATCGGCCATCACATCGCGCAGATATTTCCTCAGGAACGACTGGCTGTCGCTCAGCCAGCAGGCGGTCGCGGCAAAGACCTGGGCGTCGCCGGTCCAGCCCAGGCGTTCGTCGCGCTGCGGGCAATCGGTGGGGACTTCGACGAAATTGGCGCGCTGCGACCAGATGGTATTCTGGACAAGGCGGTTGACGAGAGGGTTGCCCGAGGTGAAGCCGCCGGCCGGCTCGGGCACCGATGAGATCGGTATGGAGGCGATCGCAAGAATCTCCGCATCGCCCTTGATCGTCACCCTGGCATAACGGAAGCCGTGGAAGGTGAAATGTGGCGCGTAGATCTCGTCACCGTCTCCGCGCAGCGTGTAGAGCGTATGGGCCGCGGCGGTGCGATAATTGCGATTATCGAAATGGCGGTCGGGGCCGAGCACTTCCGAATGCTCCACCCGCACTTCGGCGCCGGCCGCCCCACGGACCGTATATCGGACATAACCGCCGGCATTCTGGCCGAAATCGTAGACGGTCCTGCCGTCATCGTCGATCCAGCTTTCGACGGGAGCAAGCGGCTGCAATTCCCGCACCGCCGCGGTTTCATGCGCGACGAGCAGCGCCCTGTCGAACGGCAATCTCTCGGTGCCATGCGTCTCGACGAGATTTTCCGCGCGGGCATCATAGACCTCGCCGAAATAGATCCCCGACTGCAGGATCGGCAGCAGACCGCTGCGCCATGTCGTGTCGGTGGAAAGAAGGAGACCGCCCGGCCCGACCAGATCGGCGATGGCGCCGATCCTGTCGCCCCAGCAGTTTGGGATCGGCTCGGCGCCCCACATCAGGGGCGACCGGTACCATCCGTCGGCAAGCCAGATCTCGATGCGATTGAGGCCGGGCTTGAGCAGGTTCGAGACATCATATCGCTGGTAGGCGATGCGGTCGTCGTAATTGGTCCAGCCCGGCGTCAACAGCTCGTCGCCGACGCGGGCGCCGTTGACGAAGCAGCGGTAGAGGCCGAGCGCGGAGATAAACAGTTCGACCGGGCGCCCGGCGCCGTCATGTTCGAAGGTCTGGGAGACGAAGCTTGCCGGCGTTCCCTGGCCGCCATCCGACAGCGGCGCGATCATCTCCCCCGACCAGGCGCGCGAAACGAGATTGCCGCGGATGGCTGCCGGCTGAAAGTTCATCACATCCTCCCGATGAATTGTAGAACGTTCTCCATATAACGTTCTACATTTTTTTAGGAAGCGCAATAGAAATTTCATCGCCAGTCTGCCATGGTGGTTCCGCGGGCGATTGTTGGCGGCCCGCAGCCGCAAGCCAGAGAGCCCAAGCCAGAGAGTCCATGTCAGTCGAAGACAAACAGAAGCCGCAGCGAAACGATCGCGTGACGATCCGGACGGTGGCAACGCATGCAGGCGTCTCGGTCGCGGCGGTTTCCAAGGTGATGCGAAACGCCTACGGCGTCAGTGACGCATTGCGCGCCAGGGTGACGGATGCCATCGAGGCGCTGGGCTATCGCCCCTCGCGGGCAGCAAGGGGCCTGCGCGGCCGCAGTTTCACCATCGGCGTGCTGTTGATCGACATTCGCAATCCCTTCCTTCCCGAGGTGATTGCCGGCGTCAACGGTGTGCTGGCGCCGTCGCATTATCAGGCGATGATCGGCGTCAGCGATGCGCGCGTGCAGCTGGAGACGTCGCTGATCGAGTCGATGATCGACTACAAGATGGACGGCCTCGTCCTCGTGGCGCCACGCCTGCCCTCGGAAATCCTCGCCAAGTTCGCGGCCCAGATCCCGATCGTCGCGGTCGGCTACCACGATGCCGGCGCCACCGCCTTCGATACCGTCAATGCCGACGATCAGCGCGGCGCGGAGATTGCGGTGGAGGCACTGCTTGCCCGCGGCTATCGCGATATCGAAATGCTCAGTCTCGGCGAGCGCGAGGGGCACGCAGTGTCCGTCGTTCGCCAGCGCGAGATCGGCTTCCGCCGGGCGATGCAGCGCGGCGGGCTCGGCCCCTCCGCGCCGATCGGCAAGATTCCGATCGCCCCGCCGAAGCGGGAAGCCGCGATGCGAAAATTCCTGTCGAGGAAGGACAGGCCGCGCGCCGTGTTCTGCTGGAGCGATCTCGACGCCATCACGCTTCTGAGCCTGGCGATGGAAATGGGCGTGCGCGTGCCCGAAGAGCTCGCCGTCGTCGGATATGACAACTCGTCGACCGCAGCCCTCGGCCTCGTCAATCTCGCAAGCATCGATCAGTCGGGCAGGGAGCTCGGCCAGATCGCGACCCGGGCCCTCATTTCCAGAATTGAAGGCCGAACCGCAGCCGAGCATATTCTCCAGATACCGTCGCTCGTCAGCCGCAGCAGTCTGATCGGGTCTGACGACACGAGACAGGGCTGATGACGACCGAGCCGTTCTCCTGAGCGGGCACCATATCGTGCCCGCTCAGGCACTGCGCCTTAATCCTGAACGCCAGCAGCACTTCCCGCCTTCAGCTTGACCTCGATGACCGGCACGACGACCTTGGGGCGGCGCACCGGCAGGACGAAAGTTAGTTCGTCCTCGGCGACGGGGAACTGGGTGTTCGTCCAGAGCGTATTGGCGGACGGGCGCAGCCAGGTGACTTCGCTGGCATCATGCAGGAATTGCGCATATTCGATCTTCCCGGCCAGCGCATCGAAATGCAGATGCTTGTAGGGCCAGTTGAAGAGGTGGATGTAGAGCCGATCGCCGTTCTGGGTCAGGCGGCAGTCGGGCGGCGCGGTGAAATCGGACTGGGTGCAGCCGACGATGCTGCGCTCGTGCAGCACCATCCATTCCTCGTAGGCGGCAAGGGCCGATATTGCCCGATGGTCGAGCGTGCCGCGTGCCGTCGGCCCGACATTCATCAGCAGATTGCCGCCGATGGCGACGGTGCCGACCAGCATCTGCACCAGTTGCTCCGTGCTTTTCCAGGTGTCTTCGTCGCGGTGATAACCCCAGGAACCGCTCAGCGTCTGGCAGGCTTCCCAGACGACGCGCCTGCCGTCGCGTTTCGGCCAGGCACGCGGCATATATTGCTCCGGCGTGACGATATCGGGCTGCAGGCCGGCGAGGTCGAGCCGGTTGTTGATGATGATGTCGGGGGCAAGTTCGCGCACCAGGCGTACCAGCTTCTCGCTTTCCCAGTCCCGATGGCCCTTTCCGACCAAGTCTCCCAGCTTCCACTGCGGATAGCTGAAATCGAACCACATGATGTCGATCCGGCCGAACTCGGTCAGCAGCTCGCGCACCTGCTCGCGCATGAAGGCGGCATAACGCTGCATATCCCGACCGTGGTTGATTTTTGCTGCATCGGGATGATTGCGTTGCGGGTGGCGCGGATCGACGGTGAAATCCGGGTGATGCCAGTCGATCAGCGAATAGTAGAAGCCGATCCTCAGGCCCTCGGCGCGGAAGGCGTCGACGAAGGGGCGCAGCAGATCCTTGCCATAGGGCGTGTTGGTCACCTTGAAGTCGGTGGCCTTGGTGTCCCAGAGGCAGAAGCCCTCGTGATGCTTGGTGGTCAACACCACATATTTCATGCCCGCGGCCTTGGCGCGCCTTGCCCATTCGCGGGGATCGTAGAGATCGGGGTCGAAATGATCGAAATATTTCTGATAGTCGGCGTCATCAAGCTCTTCGCGGCTTTTGACCCATTCATGGCGCGCCGGCAGGGCATAGAGCCCCCAATGCACGAACATGCCGAACCGGTCGTGAACGAACCAGGCCTTCTTCTCCTCAGGCAAGGCCAATGACTGCAGATTGCCGGCATCCATCGAATATTCCTCCTGTTTAACGTCGATCAGGTCGTTTCGCGGACGATCAGTTCGGGAACGATGACGATGCCGTGCTGACGGTTCTTGGTGGCGATGCGGCTGAGCAGCAGGCGCACGGCTTCCTCTCCCATTTCCCGTTTCTGCACGCGCAGGGTGGTGAGGGCCGGAGACAGCAGTTCGGCAGCCGGAATGTCGTCGAAACCGATGAGGGCGATCTGTCCGGGGATCGCAATGCCGGCGGCTCGGCAGGCCTTCATGGCGCCGATCGCATTGAGGTCGTTGTAGCAGATAAGGGCATCGATATCGGGCGTTTCCGCCAGCAATTGCGCCGCCGCCGTCTGTCCGCCCGCCGCGGTCGGGTCACAGTAGACGATGCCATGCGCCTTCAGCCCGTGGGCTGCTAGCGTCTTGCGGAAGCCGACGAGGCGGCTCTTGCCGCCGAAGGAGCTGCGCGGCCCGCCGACGATCGCGATTTTGCGGCGCCCGCGCTCGACCAGATGGTCGATGGCCCGCGACGCGCCGGTCTCGTAGTCCGTGACGATGGTTCCGGCGATTTCGGGAGGCGCCTCGCGGTTGATGAGCACGACGGCGCGGTGGGGTGCGAGCGCCTTGTGAAGTGCTGCATCGGGCAGCCGGGCGCTGCAGACGATGATCCCGTCGACCCGATGCCTGAGCAGCGCTTCGATGAGTTCCTCTTCCCGTCTGCTGTTTTCGACGACGTTGGACAGCAGCAGGTTGTAGCCGGCCGCACTCGCCGCATCCTCGGCACCCCTTATGACCTCGGGAAAGAATGGGTTGGTGATGTCGGGAACAAGAAGGCCGATGGTCTTCGACCGGTCGGACCGCAATCCGCGCGCAAAAGGATTGGGGCGGTAATTGAGCTCGTTCGCCGCTGAGAGAATGCGTTGACTGGTTTGGGCGCTGGCGCCGCCCCGGCCGTTGAGCACGCGCGAGACCGTCATCGGCGACACGCCTGCGGCATGGGCGACATCGGCGATGGTTATTTTGGAGTCCGGTTCTTTGGGGCTGCTCAAGGGCTGTCTCTGAGAGGGCAAGAAATTTACGATAACGATAACTAACATAAATCAGGTGAAAGCCAAGCCTTTATGGGCATTCATCGGATCGTTGCGAATCTTTTTGACAAGATAGAACGATAACGTTAACGTTCGGAATTGAGGAGAATACGTTAACGATAACCTAAGCAAAATGTAGGGAGGACAAAATGCAACACGTCAGAATTCTACGGCGGCAGGTTGTTTTGACCGTTGCCGCGGCGATCCTCATGGGCGCCGGTTGGGCCGGGGCTGCGTTCGGTTTTCAGGAGGCGCCGGAATTGAAGGCGCTGGTCGATGCCGGCAAGCTGCCGCCGGTGGAAAAGCGGCTGCCCAAAGAGCCGCTGGTGCTGACGCCGCTTGAATCGGTCGGCACCTATGGCGGCACCTGGCGTACGGCGACCTTTGGCGGCGGCGACAGCGAGATCGAGCGCTCGATCGGCTATACGAGGCTGGTCCGCTGGAATCCTGAGTGGACCGAAGTGATCCCCGACATCGCCAAGGGCGTCGAGGTCAACGCGAATGCCACCGAATATACCTTCACCCTGCGCGAGGGTACGCGCTGGTCGGACGGCGAGCCCTTCACCGCCGACGATCTGGTGTGGTGGAACGAGAATGTGCTGCGCAACACCAAGATCACGCCGGCGGCGCCCGACTGGCTGACGGCCGGTGGAGAGACCGTCAAGGTCGAAAAGCTTGCCGACGACAAGGTCGTCTTCAAATTCGCCGCGCCGAACGGCCTGTTCCTGATGAACATGGCGACCGTGCGCGGCTCCGACATCCTGGCGGCGGCACCCGCGCACTATCTCAAGCAGTTTCACAAGGATTTCAATCCCGATGGCATCGATGCCCTGGTGAAGGCGGCCGGGGCGACCGACTGGGTCCAGCTCTTCAACAACAAGGTCGGGTTTCCCGGCCGCTGGCGCGATCTCGGCCGGCCGACGCTCGATGCCTGGGTGCTGACCGCGCCCTATAACGGCACGACCCAGGTCGTCGCCGAACGCAATCCCTATTATGCCAAGGTGGATACGGCAGGAAACCAGCTGCCTTACTTCGATCGCATCACCATCGACGTGATGCAGGATACGCAGGCGATCATCCTGAAGGCGATCAGCGGCGAAATCGACATGCAGAACCGCTTCATCGAGACGACGGACGCCCGCACGGTCATCGTGCAGAACCAGCAGAAGGGCGGCTACGGCCTGTTCATCGCTCGGCCGGCCTGGTCGAACGCGCTGCTGATCACGCTGAACCAGACCCACAAGAACCCGGCCCTGCGTGCCGTCTTCTCCAACAAGGATTTCCGCATCGGCCTCAGCCATGCCATCAACCGTGAGGAGCTCAACCAGCTGATCTATGCCGGACAGGCCAAGCCCTATCAGGCGGCACCCCGCGAAGGCAGCGCCCTCTACGACGAAAAGATGGCGACGCAGTATCTCGAATATAATGTCGACCTCGCCAACCAGTATCTCGACAAGGCCGGCCTGACCAAAAAAGACGCCGAAGGTTTTCGTCTCGGTCAGGACGGCAAGCGGATCACCTTCGCGATCGATGCGCTGACCGGCAGCCCGATCCAGGTCGACGCGCTGGAAATGATCCAACGCTACTGGCGGGCGGTCGGTATCGACATGCAGCCCCGCCCGGCCGAACGGTCGCTGATCTTCTCCCGCCTGCAGAACAACGACAATGACGGCCTGGGATGGGTCGGCGGCGGCGGCTACGACTTCCTCGGCCTGCTCGATCCCAAATGGTATTTCCCGCACGAATACGAGTCGAGCTTCGCCACCGCATGGGGTCTTTACTACCAGAACCCCAAGGATCCGAACGCTCAGGAGCCGAGCCCGGCCGCCAAGAAACAGATGGACCTCTACCGGCAGGTGCAGGAAGCCCCGACGCTCGAAAAGCAGCTTGAAGCCATGAAGGAACTGCTGGCCATCACCCGTGACGAATTCTACGTGATCGGCACCAATCTCGAGCCGGACCGCGTCGGCATCGTCAAGACCAACATGCACAACGTTCCGAAGGTCATTCCCAGCACGTCCTTCTACATGACCCCGGGACCGGCGAAGCCCGAGACCTTCTACTACCAGCAATAAGACATCCGATCGGCGGAATGGCGTCCGTGGCGCCATTCCGGCAGCAGCCCCGCCCCATCACCCGGACCGAGCGGCGATCGCCGGTCGAAGGAGCTTGAACATGGCCGGCTTCATCATCAGGCGTCTGCTTTACATGATCCCGATGATGGTCGCGATCTCGGTCGTGACCTTCATCATCATCCAGCTGCCGCCGGGCGATTTCCTGACCGCGATGACGGCACGTCTGGCCTCGCAGAACGAGACCATCGATCCCGGCGTCATCGCCGGCCTGCGCGAGCGCTACGGCCTCGACCAGCCCTGGGCGGTTCAGTATTGGAAATGGATCAGCGGCATCCTGCTGCGTGGCGATTTCGGCCAGTCCCTCGATTGGAACAAGCCGGTCAGCGAATTGATCTGGGCGCGCATGGGCCTGACGATGGTGGTTTCGGTCACCACGCTGCTCTTCGTCTGGGCGGTGGCCTTTCCGATCGGCATCTATTCGGCGGTGCGGCAGTATTCGGTGGGCGATTACGTCGCCACTTTCTTCGGCTTTCTCGGGCTTGCCATCCCGAACTTCCTGCTGGCGCTGGTGCTGATGTTCGTCTCCGCGCAGTATTTCGGCCAGAGCGTCGGCGGGCTGTTTTCGCCTCTCTATATCAACGCCGCCTGGAGCTGGGCCAAGCTCGGAGATCTCATCTCGCATATGTGGATCCCGGTCGTCGTGCTCGGCACGGGTGCGACGGCGGCGCTGATCCGCATCATGCGCGCCAATCTGCTCGACGAACTCAACAAGCCCTATGTCGACATGGCGCGCGCCCGGGGCCTGAGCGAAATCCGGCTGCTGCTCAAATATCCGGTGCGGGTGGCGCTCAACCCCTTCGTCTCGACGGTCGGCTGGGTGCTGCCGCACCTCGTCTCGGGTTCGGTGGTGGTCTCCATCGTCCTCAGCCTGCCGATCACGGGACCGCTGCTGCTCAACGCCCTGTTTGCCCAGGACATGTATCTCGCCGGCACGTTCATCCTGCTGATGAGCATGCTGACGCTGATCGGCACCCTGATCTCCGATCTGCTGCTCGCCTGGCTCGATCCACGCATTCGCAATGGCTGAAGGACCAACCCAATGACCGATCAAGCCATCGCACTGATACCTGAACGTGTTCGCAATTCCGATGCGATCGCCGGCCAGTGGAAACTGATCTGGCGCCGCTTCCGCCGCCACCGGCTGGCGCTTGGGGCAGGGGTCGTCATCCTGCTGATTTACCTGGTCGCCCTGTTTGCCGAGGTGATCGCCCCGGTTTCATCGCAGACCTACGATTCCCGCTACACCTATGCACCGCCCCAGCGGCTCAAGGTCGCCGGTTACGACGCGGCGGGGCAGTTTCATGCGCTCTACGTCAACGGCTATTCGATGAAGGTCGATCCGATCGCGCTCAGCCGCACCTACGTGCCCGATCCGGCCGTCGTCATTCCCGTCGGCTTTTTCGTCAAAGGCGAGCCCTATCGGTTCTGGGGACTGTTCGATTTCGACCGTCACCTGATCGGCCCGGTCGAGGCGGGCAAACCCTTCTATCTGTTCGGCGCCGATCGGCTGGGCCGCGACGTCTTCAGCCGGACGGTGCATGGCACGCGTGTTTCGATGTCCGTGGGCCTGATCGGCGTGGCGATCAGCCTCGTCCTCGGCATCATCCTGGGGGGCATCTCCGGTCTTTACGGCGGCTGGGTGGATGATGTCATCCAGCGCTGCATCGAGCTCATCAACTCGATCCCGACCATCCCGCTATGGATGGGCCTAGCGGCTGCCGTTCCGATCAGCGCCGATCCGATCCTCGTCTATCTCTGGATCACGATCATCCTGTCGCTGATCGGCTGGACCGATCTGGCGCGCGTGGTGCGCGGACGCTTCCTGTCGCTGAAGACCGAGGACTTCGTCATCGCCGCCCATCTCGATGGCTGCTCCAGGATGCGCATCATCTGGCGGCACATGGTCCCGTCCTTCATGAGCCACATCATCGCCTCGGTGACGCTCGCCATTCCGACGATGATTCTCGCCGAAACCGCGCTCTCCTTCCTCGGCATCGGCCTGCGGCCGCCGGTGGTCAGCTGGGGCGTGCTGCTGCAGGAGGCGCAGAACATTCTCGCGGTCTCGAGCGCGCCCTGGCTGTTTCTCCCGGGCCTGGCGGTGATCGTCACGGTGCTTGCCCTCAATTTCCTTGGTGATGGATTACGCGATGCTGCAGATCCCTATGAATACTGACGCCAATTTCGCCGCCGCCGGCGGCCGGACCCCGCATCGCGACGCGCTGATCGAGGTCGATGAGCTCAGGACGCATTTCTTCGGCGGCGCGGGCACAGTGCGGGCGGTCGACGGCGTCTCCTTTTCCATCCCGCGCGGCAAGACGGTTTGCGTCGTCGGCGAATCCGGTTCGGGCAAGAGCATCACCGGACGCTCGATTCTCAACCAGGTGCCGCGCGGCGGGCGGATCGTCTCGGGCGCGATCCGCTACCGGCCCGAACCGGCAGCCGCCGCCATCGATCTCGCGGCGCTCGACCCGCGTGGCCGCGACATGCGGGCGATCCGCGGCGCCCAGATCGGCCTGATCAGTCAGGAGCCGATGGCAGCCCTGTCACCCGTCCATACGATCGGCAACCAGATGGTGGAGGTGATCCGCCTGCATCTGAAGATGGGAAAGAAGGAAGCGCGCGAGCATGCGATCGAGACGCTCGCCCTGGTCGGCATTCCCCGGCCGGCCGAGCGCATGGAAAGTTACGCCTTCCAGTTTTCCGGCGGCATGCGCCAGCGCGTCTGCATCGCGCTGGCGCTCGCCTGTCGTCCGAAACTGCTGATCGCCGACGAGCCGACCACGGCGCTCGATGTGACCACCCAGGCCAATATCCTCGACCTGCTCGCCTCGCTGCAGGCGGAATTCGGGCTCTCGGTGCTGTTCGTCACCCATGATCTCGGCGTCGTGGCGGAGATCGCCGACGAGGTCGTCGTCATGTATGTCGGCCGGGTGGTGGAGGCGGGTGATGTCGACACGATCTTCCACGCGCCCGTGCATCCCTACACCAAGGCCCTGCTGCAATCGGTGCCGCGTATGCACGGGCAACCGAGCGAACGGCTCGCGACCATCGAGGGCATGGTGCCCTCGCGTTTCGAGCGGCCGGAGGGTTGCAGCTTTCATCCCCGATGCAGAGAGGCGAGAGCAGGCCTCTGCGATCGGAAGGACCCCGGATCCGTCGTTATCGGTGACGGGCACGTCGCCAGCTGCCTGCTTTACGAGGAGAGACAGTGATGGCCGATCCGGTGATGCAGCCAAGCCCGCTGCTGGAACTCAACGATCTTAAGATGCACTTTCCCATCCGCAAGGGTGCGTTCCGACGGGTCGTTGGGCATGTCAAGGCGGTCGACGGCGTTTCGCTTCGCGTCGAGGACGGCGAGACGCTCGGCATTGTCGGGGAATCCGGCTGCGGCAAGTCCACACTCGCCCGCACGATACTGCGAATCTACCAGCCGACCGGCGGCGCGATCCGCTATCGCGACCGCAGCGGCGGCACGGTCGATCTCGCGGCTTTGTCCGGTCCCGCCCTCAAGGAAATCCACCGCGACCTGCGCATCGTGTTTCAGGATCCGCAATCCTCGCTCAACCCGCGCCTTCCCGTCATCGACATCATCGGCGAGGTGCTTGGTGTCAACGGCATCGCCAAGGGCCGGGAGCTCGAGCACCGGGTCGCCGAGCTGATGCAGAGTGTGGGCCTGCGGCCCGAATATATGCGCCGCTATCCGCATGCTTTTTCCGGCGGCGAACGCCAGCGTATCGGCATTGCCCGGGCGCTGGCATCCGATCCGCGCCTTGTCATCGCCGACGAGGCCGTCTCGGCGCTCGATGTCAGCGTGCAGGCGCAAACCATCAACCTGCTGCAGGATCTGCAGGAGCAGTTCGGTCTGACCTATCTCTTCGTCGCCCACGACCTCTCGGTCGTCAGGCACATCTCCGACAATATCGCCGTCATGTATGTCGGCCGCGTCGTCGAAAAGGCGCCGACCGAGCAGATCTTTTCGTGCCCGCGCCATCCCTATACCGAAGCGCTGCTTTCGGCCGTGCCGATCGCCGATCCGAGGCTGCGTCGCCACGGCCGGCGCATCCGGCTGGCGGGCGAAGTCGCCGACCCCGCGCATCCGCCTCCCGGCTGCGCCTTTCATCCGCGCTGCCGCTACGCCACCGCGCTGTGCAAGCAGGAGGTGCCGGCGCTGCGCAGCGTCACCGCCGATGGACACGAAGTGGCCTGCCATCACGCCGAATCCCTGACCCTCAATCCTTTCGCCGACCGTATCGTTCCGGAGTTCAATTGATGCCCGAATTCATTCCACGCTCCGAGCAGCGTCCCATTGTGGATACCTCCTCCAGGACGCTCGATCTCATCTACTTCGATCTCCTCGCGCTTCCGTTGGATGGCCGGGAGACGCGGCGGCTGCCCTTGCACGAAAGCCTCTACGTCGTGCTGTCGGGGCAGGTGGATATCGAGGTGGATGACGTCAGCTTCGGGGCGGTGGGCCGGCGAGCCGATATCTGGGAAGGTGATGCGGACTCGGTTTACGCGCCCGTCAACGCCAACGTCCGGGTATCGGCTCGTGGCGGCCCGGCGGAAGTCGCCATCGCCGGCGGCCTGTGCGAGACGCGCTTCGCTCCGTTCCGGGTCACGCCAGACGAGGTCGACGCGGTCAATGTCGGCTCGCCCGATACGCATAGCCAGCGGCGGATCGTCCACCTGCTCGGCCAAGGGCAGAACGGGCGCTGCGGCAATCTGCTGGTCAGCGAGCTCTATGCCGGCGAGGGCTGCTGGTCGGGTTATCCTCCGCATAAGCACGACACCGAAGACGGCGATGCCGAGACCCTGCACGAGGAACTCTATCACTACCGCTTCCAGCCCGAGACCGGCTTCGGCAGCCAAATCACCTATGACGATAACGGTCCGGTCAAGATCCTCATGACCCGTGATGGCGATACCGTCCTGGTCGATCGCGGTTACCACCCGACCGTCACCTCGCCCGGCCATCGCGGCTACATCTTCACCATCCTCGTCGGCAAACATCGCCGCGGACTGATCCAGCGCTCGATCCCGCCCATCAGCATCTGACCAAAACCATCCCCGGCATCGATGCGATGCGCGACAAATTCAAATAGTCAGGCCATTGGCCGCCTGTGCCGGCTCGGTCGGCACCGCCAGATTTCCGTCCTAGGAGAGACGATCCATGCGCGAGCGTACGCGAATAAACGTTGATGCCGGCCAGGCCGTGCGCCCGTTCAACCGGTTCTGGCGCGGCACCGGATTTTCGCCGGCCGAGCTGCTGCTCGAACCCGAAATGCGCCAGATGCTCGCATATATCGGCGGCCTGCCGAACGAGGGCATCCGATATCTGCGCGTCCATTATCTCTACAATCTGCTGCGCTCGACCGGCGGCGCGGGTTATGACTGGTCCCTGCTCGACCGGGCGCTCGACGTGATGATCGAACACCGCCTGAAGCCGTTCTTCGAGCTGATGGGCAATCCCTCGGGCCTCTTCAACGACTATGAGGACATGGATCAGGTCAAGCGCTGGCGGGATCTGGTGACGGTGACGGCTGATCGCTACGGCGCGCGCTACGGCATGGACGAATTGCGCACCTGGTACTTCGAAACGACGAACGAGGCCGATTCCGGCTGGTGGACCTATGGGATCAAGGGCTACACCAACTATTACGACGCCTGCGTCGCAGGGCTCGATGCGGTCGATCCCAGCCTGCCGATGGGTGGCCCAGGTACCGCCCGCACGCTCTCGCCGATCTTTCGCGCCCTGATGGCCCATTGCGACAGCGGCACGAGCTGCCTGACCGGGGACGGCCCGCCGCGTATCGATTACATCTCGATCCACGAAAAAGGCGTCAACGGCAGCAAGGACGACCTGACGCCGAAGACCAACGCCATCGTCGACCGCACGCTGCTCGTCGTCGATTATCTCAAAGAGCACCATCCCAGGCTTGCCGGCCTGCCGATCGTCAACGACGAATGCGATCCGCAGCTCGGCTGGAGCGATCATCACAGCTGGCACGGCAAGGCCTATTATGCCGGGATCATCGCCCGCATCATCGAGCAGCACGACCGGCGCATCATCGGCTCGAAAGCGGCGAATTTCACCTTCCTCAGCAATGACCACGCCTTTATCGGCGGCTGGAGCCAGCGCACGATCTTCGCCTATTTCGGCCCGCGCAATTTCACCAAGGCGCAATGGGAGCACAAGACCGATCTGGACAGGCTGGTGACCGACATCGACAGCGCGCCGCCCTTCGACATCATCAAGAAGCCTGGTTTCACATCGATGGAACTCTTGGCGACGCTCGGCGACACCGTCTGCAAGGTGACGGCCGAGCCGCCGCTGGCCCCGGATCAGGATGGGTTGGCGATCCTGCCGACGCGGCTGCCGGGCGGCGGTGTTTCGATCAGCCTCATCCACAGCGTCGATGCCATCAACCGCTCGGGCCGGACCGCCGTGCGCCTTGAGGTCAGCGGGCTCGCTCCCGGCCGCCACGCGCTGTGCCTGCTGCGCATCGATGAGGAATTCACCAATCCGATGGAGGTCTGGGAGGCCCAGCGCGACGAAAGCAACCCGCGCGGACCCTTCGAGCCGGTCGGCGCGCCGCCTGTGCCTGATGAAGCACAGTTTGCCGAATTGCGCCGCGCCCAGGAGCCTGCCCTGCTGCATCCGATCAGCGTCGTCGAATGCGACGAGGGCCGGATCAGTGTCGATCTCGATGTGCCGTTGCCGTCGCTGACGCAGGTGCTCGTCGTCCCCGATATCGGCGCGCCGCCGGCCGTCCCCACCGGTCTCGTCATCGAGCGGTACCGCGGTCTCAGCGGTCGGGAGGAGCGCATGCTGTTCTGGGCGGCCGGCGATACCAGCCCCGCCATCTTCTACGATGTCCTCATAAGCACCGACGGCAAGACCTTTCAAAAGGTCAGTCCGGTGCCGCTGATCTCGACGGCATTCCTGCACATGTCGTCGCCTGCGGGTGCGCAATATGCGGTGCGCGCCCGCGACGCCTTCGGTCGCGGAAGCGAGCTCTGTATTTCCAGTCGATGAGCAATGACATCATGGATATCGCCTATTTCACCAAGACCCTGGAAGGCCTGCCGATGGAGACGGCGGCGGAGACCACGGCGGGCCTCGGGTTCGACTGTGCCGATCTTCTCGTTCGCGACGGCCATGCCGTTTCTCCCGACCGGCCTGACCAAATCGTCAAGGCCGCAAAGCTCTTTGCCGCAGCCGGGCTCCGCATTCCGATGGCGACCATCGACGCCATCCGGCCCGACGATGCTGCGTCGCGTCTTCTCGGCTTTTGCGGCGAGGCCGGCATCGGCCAGGTCCGGCTCGGTTTCTGGCGTTATGATCCGTCGCGGCGCTGGAAGGTGCAGATGGATGAGGCGCGGCGTGACCTCGACGGTTTTGAAGGCCTCGCAGAACGGGTCGGCATGAAGCTGACGATCCAGCTGCACGGCGGGACCCTGCACAGCTCCGGCGCGCTGGCGATGCAATTGCTGGCCGGGCGCGACCCCTCAAGGATCGGCGCCTATCCCGACCCGGCCAATCAGCTCATTCGTGAGGGCAGCGAGGACTGGCGTCTGACCCTCGACCTTCTCGATCCCTGGTTCTGCTGCATGGGTGTCAAGAATTGTGGCTGGTTTCCCGGCGCTTACGGCGCTTGCGGCCAGCGTGCATGGCATTCGGACTGGTACGGGCTCGACGAAGGCATGGTGCCCTGGAACGACGTCGTCCCGCATCTGGTTGCCACCGGATTTGCCGGCGTGCTCTCAGTGCATTCGCAATACCGCCTTCCCCGGGACCAGGCGCTCGACAAGGCCCGCGCCGATCTTGCCCATCTCAGGCGCCTCGTCGCCGCAGCGAAAGAGTAGAACCATGAGCAAACGGGCTCCCGTCATTGCCGTCCTTTTGACCGAAAAGACCCGCCGCATGATGCTGGACGATGCGGCGACCGCCCGGTTGAACGGCCTCGGCGAGGTGCGCTGGCCGGCCGGCGCCACGATCGACGCTGCCGATGTCGACCGGCTGCTGCAAGGCGCCACGGCCTGCCTCACCGGATGGGGTACGCCGCCCTTCGATCCCGTCCTGCGTCAGCGGCATCCGCGCCTTTCTCTCGTGGCTCATTCAGCAGGCAGCATCCGCACGCTCGTTCCGGCGCGCCTGTTCGATGACGGCCTTCGCGTCAGCCACGCCGCCTCGAAAATTGCGGCCTCGGTTGCCGAGTTCGTCGTCGCCGAAGCGCTTCTCGCGATGCGCGGCATTCACCGGCTGCATCATCAATTGCGTGGCGGCGGTGAATGGCTCGACGTCCGCGCTGCCGTGCCGCAAAGATTGCTCGGCGCCAGAACGGTCGGCATCGTCGGCGCCGGATATGTCGGGCGGGCAGTCATGCGCCTGCTCGTGCCATTCGGCTGCCGCGTGCTTGTTGTCGATCCCTATCTCAATGACAGCGAGGCCGCAGCACTCGGCGTCGTCAGGACAGGACTGGACGACGCACTGGCGCAAAGCGATGTAATTTCCCTGCATGCGCCCGTCCTGGCCGAAACGCGCCGCATGATCGGCACCCAGGAGTTGGCGCTGCTTCGCCCCGGCGCATTGTTCATCAACACCGCACGGGCCGAGCTGGTCGACGAAGCCGCATTGCTTGCCGAGATCCGGTCCGGCCGTATCGAGGCGGCTCTCGATGTCTTCGACAGTGAACCGCTGCCTCAGGACAGTCCGTTCCGCGATCCCGGGCTCACCAATGTCACTATTTCGCCGCATGCCGCCGGCCACACCGAAGAGGCGCATTTTGCCCAGGGGCAGGCCATGGTGGACGAGATCGGCCGGCTGCTGCGCGAAGAACCGCTCCATCACGAAGTGTCGCGTGCCATGCTGGAGCGGATGGCATGAATACGGGCAGAAGCATTGGAGGTTCCGTGACGGCGCCGCGCATCAGAATTGTCGAGATCGATGCCTTCGAGCGCGATATCAGCCTGCGCCTGCCATTCCGCTTCGGTGCGGCAACGCTCGAAAAGGCGCCGCAGGCCTTCCTCAGAGTGCGCGTCGAGGATGGACAGGGGAAAACCGCTATCGGTGCTGCCGCCGAAATGATGGTGCCGAAATGGTTCGACAAAAATCCCGCGCTGACGCCGGCGCAGAATGTCGATCAACTGCGCGGCTCGATCCGCGCCGCGGCCGCTGCGTCGTTCGAAGCGCCCACCCCGACGACATTGTTTGCCGCCGCCAGGCTGAACGAGATGGAAACCGCCCGCCGCCTGCCTGGAAATCCGTTGGCCGTCGGTTTCGGCCCTTCGCTGATCGCCCGTGCCGCGCTGGATGCCTATTGCCGTCTCGCCGGAATTTCCTTCTTCGATGCGGTGCGTGGCAATCTCGTCGGCATCGGCGGTTCGATGTTGCCCGGCGATATCAATGCGGATGCGGCGTCAGCTGTGCTCGCCGGCCTTCGCCCCGCCGGTTCTATTGCAGCCCGGCATACGATCGGGCTTCTCGATCCGATCGCCGAGAGCGAGATCGTCGATCCCGTCGGAGACGGCCTGCCGCAGAGCCTCGAGGCCGTGATCGCGCGCTATGGCAACCGTTGGTTCAAGATCAAGCTTTCGGGCGCGGTCGATGCCGATATTGACAGGCTGTCGCGGATCGCCGCGGTATTGGACCGTCTGCCAGACTACCGGGTGACGGTTGATGGCAACGAACAATTCGCCGCCGCCGCCGAGTTTGCCGCTCTGCTGGCGCGGATCGCGGCCATGCCGCGGCTGGCGCGGCTACGCGCGGCCATTGCCTTCGTCGAACAGCCGTTCTCGCGCGCGATCACCATGCAGACGCCGCTCGGGGATCTGGCGACGCAATTGCCCTTCCTGATCGATGAGAGCGACGATGGCGACGAGGCTTTCGCCGACGCCCGCGAGCTCGGCTATACCGGCGTCTCCTCGAAAACCTGCAAGGGCATTTACCGCTCGCTCCTCAAGGCGATCCGCATCAGGACGACAGGCGTGTCGGGATTGTTCCTCTCCGGTGAGGATCTGACCTGCCAGGCCGGGCTTGCCGTGCAGCAGGATCTGGCGCTGGTCTCGCTTCTCGGCCTCTCCCATGTCGAGCGCAATGGCCATCACTATGTGGCCGGCATGCAGGGCGCGCCGCAGGTGGAGAAAGCGCGCTTTGCCGCCGCCCATCCCGATCTCTACGAGCAGGGGCGGGACGGGCCGCTCCTGTCGATCCGCGACGGCCGGATCGCCATCGCTTCGCTCGGGGCCGTCGGCTACGCGAGCGGGGCTTTGCCCGATTTCGGATCGATGAAGCCATTGTCGTGAGAGCTGCCAACATTCCGCGTGGATAGCAGTGTTGCTCTGTTGAACTGTTCGATCTGATCACCGAGGCATGTCGTCGATCACCCCGTTCCACCAATGGAAATGTCTTCCGGCAGAGTATCACGCTCTTTCCGAACCATTTTTGTAGCTCCTGATTGGGTGCAGGACGCGCAGGCGGCTTGAGGCCGCCTGCGGGGGAACACGTCCCGCGGTCTTGTTCCCGTGGGGGAGGGAGCACGACCGAAGAGGTTGCCGTCACCGGCTGCTGACGGGAGGGCAGCAAAGATCATCTCTGACCGTGCCCCCGCCGTGATTGCTCGGGGTGGAAGGCGATCGCCGCGTGATCGTTGGATGCATTCGGCTTGTCACCAGCGGTTTCCTCAGCCAGCCCGATCCGGCGCAGCAACCCTATGAGGAGCTGTTCGAGATCGTCGACGAAGGTGAAGATGACGGGGATGACGATGAGGCTCAGCAGCGTCGACATCACCACGCCGCCGATCACGACGATCGCCATCGGTTGGCGGAAGCTCGAATCGCCGCCCATCAGGCTGAGCGCGGCCGGCAGCATGCCTGAGGCCATGGCGATGGTGGTCATGACGATCGGCCGAGCCCGTTTGTGGCAGGCATCCACCAGGGCGTCGAACCTGGCCATGCCCTGCTGGCGCGACATGATCGCATATTCGATGAGCAGGATGGAGTTCTTCGTCACGACGCCCATCAGCATGAGCAGGCCGATGACGACAGGCATGGAGAAGCTCGTTCCGGTCAGCACGAGCGGCACCAACGCGCCGCCGAGCGAGAGCGGCAGAGCCATCAGAAGGGTCAGCGGCTGCAGGAAATCGTGGAAGAGCACGACGAGAACCGCGTAGATGCAGAAGACGCCGATCGCCATTGCCAGCGCAAAGCTCTGGAACAGTTCCGAGCTGCGCTGAAGTTCGCCCTGGCTGACCAGGGTGATGCCCGACGGCAGATGCCGGAGCGCCGGCAGCGCTTGCGCCTCGCGGTTGACGTCGCCGAGGATGCGGCCGTTGAGTTCGACGGACAGGGTGACGTTGCGCATCCGATCGATGCGGTCGATTTCAGACGGGCTGCCGCCGATCCTGACATCGGCGATCGATCCGAGATCGACGTTGCCGTTGGTTCCCGCCACCCGCATGTTCTTGATATCGTCCAGATTGGTGCGCGCCTCAGGCGAGAAGCGGACGACGATGGGAATCTGCCGCTGCGGCAGGTTGAGCTTCGGCAGATCGGAGGAATATTCCCCGTTCGTCGCCACGCGCACGGCCTCGGCGATGGCGCTCGACGTGACCCCGAGCGCGGCGCTGCGCGCAAAGTCGGGTGTGATCTGGATCTCGGGCGCCTGTCGGGCCGCGGTCGACGTCACCGCTCCGATGCCCTGCAGCGAGCGGAGCTGTTCCTCAAGCGCCGTGCTTGCGCTGTCGAGCACGTTGGCATCGTCACTTGCGAGTGTGATCTCGAGCTTCGTGCCATTGCCGCCGCCGCCGACCTCCACGCGCACGCCCGGGAGGACGGAGAGCGCCTGCCGGATGTCGTTTTCGATTTCCGATTGCTTGCGGTCGCGCTCGTCGATGGGCGGCAGCACGGCCACGATCGTCGCCGATCCGACATCGCTCGTAGTGCTGGCGTCGGGGCCGCCGCCCGAGGAGGTCGAACCGACGGCCGAGAAGACATGCCTGACGTCGGGAAGCTTGCCGATAATATCCGCGGCCTTCCTGGCCGTGGCATCCGTCTGCTCGATGGTGGCGCCCGGCTGCATGGTGAGGGTGATCTGGGTCCGTGCATCGTCGGAAGCGGGCAGGAAGCCCGATTTCAACAGGGGGATGGTCGAAAGCGAGAGCGCCACGACGACGGCGGTGACGGCCGCGGTCGTCTTTCTGCGGTTCATGGCGGCCTTCACGATTGATATATAGGCGCGCATGATCCGGCCATCCTTCTCCTCGGTCGGATGGGCTTTCATGAAATAGGCGGCCATCATCGGCGTCAGCAAGCGCGCGACCACGAGCGAGGCAAGCACGGCGACAGCGGCGGTGATGCCGAACTGGCGGAATATGAGGCCCGGTATGCCGCTCATGAAGGCCGTCGGCAGGAAGACCGAGACCAGCGTGAAGGTGGTCGCGATGACGGCAAGTCCGATCTCGTTGGCTGCTTCGAGGGCGGCGTCGAGCGGCCGCTTGCCCATCTGCAGGTGGCGGGCGATGTTCTCGATCTCGACGATGGCATCGTCGACGAGGATGCCGACCACCAGCGACAGCGCAAGCAGCGTGACGATGTTCAGGCTGAAGCCGGCGAAATACATCACAAGGAAGGTCGGTATGACGGACAGAGGCAGCGCCACGGCCGACAGGATCGTCGCCCGCCAGTCCCGGAGGAAGAGCCAGACGACGATGATCGCCAGGATCGCGCCTTCGTAGAGCATATGCATCGAACCATCGTAATTGCCGATGATCGGTCCGATCGTGCTGTAAGCCTCGTCGATCTGAGCATTGGAATGCTTGGCTGCGAACGCCTTGATCGCCTGGTCGACGGCGGCGGCAACACCGCTGTCGGAAAAGCCGTTCGAGCGCTTGATCTCGACCGCGATCACCGGCTTGCCGTCGAGATAGGCCATCGAGGAGCGTTCGGCGAAGCTGTCGGTGATGGATGCGACGTCGTCGAGGCGAACCTGCTGGCCGTTTGCCAGCGGGATTTTCAGCCCCTTCAGCGCCTCGACCGACGGCAGGGCGCCGAGCGTGCGCAAGGTCTGGCGGGTGCCGCCGATTTCGCCGAGGCCGCCAGACGTATCCGTCTGCACGGCCTTCAGCTGCGACGATACGGTGGCCGCGTTGACGCCCAGCGACGCCATCGTCGAGGGGTCGAGATCCACATGAACCTCGCGGTCGATCCCGCCGATGCGGTTGACCTGCCCGACACCGGGCACCGACAGCAGCGCCTTGGTCAGGTCATTGTCGGCAAACCAGGAAAGTTCCGTCTCGTTGAGAGCGGTCGAGCGGACGGCATAGGTGACCAGCGGGGAACTCTGTACGGTGACCTTGCTGACGCTGGGTGTTTCCATCTGCGCCGGCAGGTCGCCCTTGACGCTGTCGACGGCATTGCGGACTTCGTTCAGGGCCGTTTCGCTGTCTTTTTCCAGCTTGAAGGACACCTTGATCGAAACGCTGCCGTCCGTGATCGTCGTGGTGATATGGTCGAGATAGCTGAGTGCTGCAAGACTATCCTCGATCTTGCGGGCGACCTCGGTTTCGAGCTGTGCCGGGGCGGCGCCCTCGAGCGTAGCGGTGACGTTGATGGTGGGAAGGTCCATATCGGGGAAGTTCTGGATCGGCAGCTGCTTGAAGGCCAGGAGGCCGCCGACGGTCAGCATCACAAACAGCAGTATCGCCGGTACGGGATTGCGGATCGACCAGGCTGAGAAGTTCATCAGCTTTTCTCCGCAATCTTCACGAGGTCGTTGTCCGACAGGAATGCGCCGCCCGTGGTCACCACTTTCGACGAGCGGTCGATGCCGGAGACGATTTCCACTTCGCCATTGTTGCGGCGGCCCGTTTCCACCCGGACCCTTTGCACCCGCTGATCCTCGCCTGAAGTGAAGAGGTAGCTGATGCCGTCCCGGAACACGATCGCGGTCTCGGGAACGGTCAGCGCCGGAGAGGTCTGCAGTTCGATGTTGCCGGTGACGTAAAGGCCGGTGCGCGGACGCACGTCCGCGGGAAGCGCGACATAGACGATTGCCCGGCTGGTATCGGTGCTGACCGAAGGCCCGACAAGCCTCACCTTGCCGTCGATGACCTTGCCGTCCGGCCCGTTGATCCTCACGCTCAAGCCTTCCGAAATGCGCAGGAGATAGCGCGCCGAAATCTCGGCCTGCCATTCGACACGCTGCTGGCGGACCATGCGGAACAGCTCGGTGCCGGCGGAGACGACGGCGCCGAGATCGGCGGAACGGGAGGTTATGAGGCCGTCGTCGACGGCCGTGATCGTGGTCTGCGCAAGCTTGATCTTTTCGCTGTCGAGTGCGGCCTCTTCGGATGCAAGGCTTGCCGTCGCCGTCTGCTCGTCGGCCAGATATTCGACGATCTTCTCGTCGGACAGCGCGCCGGAAGGACGCAACTGCCGCGCCCGGTCGGCATTGGCCTTGGCCTTCGAAAGACTTGCCTTGGCGTTCTCGACGGCGGCCTCCTGCTTGCGGAGATCGGCGAGTACGCTTTCCTGGGAAAGCCGGACGAGCGTCTGTCCCTTCGTGACCACGGAGCCGACGTCGACCAGGATGTCGGTTATCCTCAGGCCGCTCGTTTCGGAGGCGATGATTGCTTCCTGCCAGGGCTTCAGCCAGCCGCTCGCGGGAACGGTCTCCGGCCAGTCCCGCTGCGCCGGCGCCGTCAGAGAGACTGTCAGAGCGGTTGCAGCGGCCTGTTCCGCCATGGCAAAATTAGCGGGGGAAACTAGCGCTGCCGCAACAAGCGCCGCGGTAAGTATTCTGGAGGGTTTTCTCAACAAAGCATTCCTTGTGGTCAAAGGCATCGGTGCCTTTGCGATCCGCGCGAACGCGACGAAGGACTGCCGCTCATGTCGAGGCGGCCGGTCCTGGCGCGTCCATGTCATGGCAGGATAAGTAACGGGGCGAACGTTAAGCGCGGTCAAGTTAGTGTTAAGTTAGGTAAAACTTGGCGGCGTGAGCATGGTTGTGCTGTATGGCCGGCCCGGATTCGAGCATGATGCCGAAAAATGTGAGCGGTTTTCTCATGACATCATGCTCTAACTCTTAATCTAGAACAGGAATCAGATTTTAGGCCGGCCCGGTCTAAAATCATCCTGTTCTAATGACGGATAATGCGAATGAACAAGGTTCTCCTCATCGATGACGATGCCGAGCTGACGACGCTTCTGCAGGAATATCTGGTCGAGGAAGGATATGATGTCGTCACGGATACGGACGGCCGCGCCGCTATTGCCGCGGCTGCCGGCAATACGGTCGATATCATCGTGCTCGACATCATGATGCCCCGCATGAACGGCATCGAGGTCCTGCAGAGGATCAGGAAGCTGAGCCAGGTCCCCGTGTTGATGCTGACGGCAAGAGGCGATGACGTGGACAGGATATCGGGCCTCAATCTCGGCGCCGACGACTATGTGCCGAAACCCTGCTCGCCGGGCGAACTGGCGGCGAGGCTGCGCGCCATTCTGCGCCGCGCGGGCCAGCCGGCGGCGGGTGTGTCGACCGATACGATCAGGGCAGGGCAGCTCGTGATCCATTCCGGCAGCAGAAGCGCCGAATGGCGCGGCGAGACCCTGGAGCTGACCGGCACCGAATTCAGCCTGCTCGAGGTTCTCGCCCGCAGTGCCGGCCAACTGGTGTCGAAGCAGGAGATTTCGAAGCGGGCCTTCGGCAAGCCGCTCACGCCGTTCGACCGCCGCATCGACGTCCATATCAGCAGTGTTCGCCAGAAGCTCGGGCTGCGGGAGGACGGGCAATCCTGGATCCAGTCCGTTCGCGGCCAGGGCTATCAACTTCTCGTGGACTGACCATGCCCCGGCTTTTCTGGAAATTCTTCAGGATCATCTGGCTGACGCTGGCGGCAAGCCTCGCCGTCATTATCCTTATCGTCAAACTCCTTCAGGCGGTTCCCTTCGCAAGCGAGCTGGAGCAGGAGCGGCGCACCCTTGTGTTGAACCTGACAGCAAACATTCTGGTCGCGGACGGCGAAGCCGCCGCCGCGCGTTTCGTGACCACGAGCGAAAAGACACAGCCGCTCGGCCTCACCCTGGCGAAGCCTGCGGAGGCCGACGCCTGCGCTGAGAAGAACACGATCACCACCCGGTCCGTGTCGAAGGATGGGATCTGCTATCGGCTTTCCGTGTCGGCTCCGGCCGGTTCCACCTTCGACAATCTTGGCCCATTCCTACCATGGTTCACCATCCTGGTTGCGAGCACGATCGCGGCGGGCGCGCTCGCCCGATACCTCATTCGCCCCGTCGTGCATCTGCGTGACGGCCTGAGCGCGCTTGCCCATGGCCGCTTCGACTTCCGCATCGGCGATAAAATGGCCGGGCGAAAGGATGAAGTCACGGCACTTGCCTATGATTTCGATGCGAGCGCCGCCCGGCTTCAGGAACTTCAGGATGCGCAGCAGAGGCTGTTCCATGACGTCTCCCACGAGCTGCGTTCACCCTTGTCCCGCCTGCAGGCGGCCGTCGGCGTGCTCCGGCAGAACCCGGCCAAACTCGCTGCCATGCTGGACCGCATGGACCGTGAGGTCGAACGGCTCGATACGCTGGTGGGTGAGGTTCTGACCCTTGCCAGGCTGACGGCGGGATCCAGCCTGCCGCTGAAGACGCAGACCCTCGACGTCATCGAACTCCTCAACGAAATCCTCGGCGACGCGGCGTTCGAAGCCCAGGCGCGGGAGGTCTCGATCACGACGGGCGTCGACGGCATCTTCCGTGCCGAGGTGGAAGGCGAATTGATCTATAGGGCGCTCGAAAACGTCGTCCGCAACGCCGTCAAACATACGGCGGAGCATTCGCAAATATCGGTTTCCTGCGAGGCGATGGCCGACCGTCTGACGATCGGCGTCGCGGATCAGGGACCAGGCGTGGGGCGGGACGAACTCGAACGGATCTTCCAGCCGTTCTCACGCGGAAAGGACGCCGTGCCGAGAGGCGGGTACGGCCTCGGTCTCGCCATCACCCGGCAGGCGATCGAACGCCATGGCGGGCGCGTGCATGCGTCATTGCCGGATGCCGGCGGCCTGGCGATCACCCTGGAGCTTCCGAGGAGGCCGACGCCCTATGGTGCGGCCGGTGGAGAAACCTGATCCCGACCTCTGCAGGGGCGGGCCGGACTTTACCTAACTTTACAGTTTCTTAACCGCCATTAACGCTGGCGCCGCTAAGCCTGAACGCATGATCCCGGTTCAGAAGGCTCGCCCGTGAATACGTCGCTTCGCACAAGATTATCGTTCCTCCGTTACGCCGCATCCGGATTCACACTGCTGCTCGCAGGCTGCGTCAGCGGTCCGGATCACGTTCCCCCGCAAATGCCGCTTCCCGCCAAATTCGAAGAAGGGGGCAGCAAGAGCAATGGCAATGTCGTGACAGCGGAGTGGTGGACGGCCTATCGCGACAAGCGGCTCGATGGCCTGGTGGCGCATGGCCTCAGCGAGAACCTCGATGTGCTGCAGGCGCTCGAAAGCATCAACTCGGCTGCGGCCAACGTCACGGTCGCTGGCGCCGGCGGCCTGCCGAGCCTGACTGTCGGCGCGTCGCACACATTGTCCGGCGAGAAAGGCAAGCTCCGCACGACGGTCGGCACCACCAACACATCAGGCGGCGACGCCAGCCTTTCCTGGCTGCTCGACTTTTTCGGCCAGTATCGCCGCTCCAGGGAGAGCGCGATCGCCTCGCTTGGGGCCGCCTATGCGACGGCCGACAATGCCAAGCTCACTTTCCTCAAGGACCTCGTCGAGAGCTATATCGACGCCCGCTATTATCAGGAGCGCATCGCTCTGTCGCAGGCGAGTTTGAAATCCCGCCAGCAGACTTACGAACTGACGCAGCTGCAGCTGAAAGCCGGTGCGGCCTCCCGCCTCGACGTCGTGCAGGCCGAAGGCCTGGTGCAATCGACAAAGTCCGACATTCCCGGCCTCGAAAAGAGCTTCACGGAATCGGCTCATCACATCGCCACGCTCATCGGGATGCCGGCGTCTGCGCTGATGGGTGAGCTGCAGAAGAGTGCGGGCCAGCCGGTGTTCCGCGGCGATCTTCGCGCCGGCATTCCGGCCGATCTGATCCGCAACCGTCCCGATATCCGCAAGGCCGAGCGCGAGCTGGCGGCGGCCGTTGCCAATATCGGCGCCGCCGAAGCCCAGCTTTATCCGTCGATCTCGCTTTCCGGCTCGATCTCGCCGAGCTGGGTCAAATCGTCGGGCGCCAGCGGCGCAAGCCTGACCAGCTGGTCTTTCGGCCCGTCCCTCAGCCTGCCGATCTTCGATGGCGGTACATTGCGGGCGAATGTCGATATCGAAAAATCCGACGCGAAGACCCAGTATCTTGCCTGGAAAGCGGCGGTGCTGAACGGCGTCGAAGAGGTCGAAAACGCCCTGACGGCCGTTCGTCGCGACACACAGACGCTGGAGCCGCTGCGCCGGCAGGTAGAGACGGCGCAGGAATCGCTGGCGCTTTCGACGACAAGCTACAGGGATGGCGCTTCGTCGCTGCTCGATATCCTCGACGCGCAGCGTACGGTCTCCGATGCTGAGGCGAGCCTTGCCGCCACCGTGCAGCAGGTCGCCAAGGACTATGTCGACCTCTATGTCGCCATCGGTGCCGGTTACCTCGAGCCGGAGCAGGTCGCCTCCAAGCCAACCGCAAAGTCGGGCTGATTGACCTATCGTCCGGCGCTCGCCAGAATGCGGAGCGCGAGCTTCAAATGCGGCAGGTCGAGCATGTGACCGTCCAGCTGGATGACGCCGGCGGCGGGGCTGGCCGCAAAGGCGGCCGCGACTTTCTCGGCCCAGGCGATTTCCGATGCATCCGGCGTGAAGGTCTGATTGATCACTTCGACCTGACTTGGATGGATGGCCATCATGCCGGAAAAGCCGTCGCGCCGGCCGCGGCCGGCATAGGCCCTCAGACCGATCAGATCGCGGAAATCCGGATAGACGGTTTCGATGGCCGGAACGGTAGCGGCCTGCGCCCCGAACAGGGTGAGCGAGCGGGCAAGCTCGTAAGGCGGCGTATAACGGCCGTCCGTCCTGCGCGCGGTCGAAGCCCCGATCGCAGCCGGCAGATCCTCGGCACCCCAGGTCAGCCCGCAGAGATGGGCCGAAACCTGCCGGTAGCTGCCGATCTCGAAGATCGCGGACGGCGTTTCCGTCGCGATCGGCAGAATGGGAATGGCAGAGGCGAGAGAGGCTGCAAGCGTCAGCACGGAAGCCGCGCCCTCGGCTTTCGGCAGCACGATCGCGAAAGGGTGAAGGCCGCTCAGAGCGGCAAGGTCGTCCTCGAATTCAGGAGAGGTGAGGGGATTAATGCGGATTAGGAGAGCGGTTTCGTTGGAATGGCTTAGGGCGAATTCGTGCACACTCGCGCGCGCGATTGGTTTATTCACAGGCGAAACCGAATCTTCCAGATCGAGAATGACGGCATCGGCGCCCGAGGCGAGCGCTTTTTCGAAACGTTCCGGCCGGTCGCCGGGCACGAAGAGCAGGGAGCGCAGCCTCATGACGGCTTCACCTTCAGCATGGCGGTGCGCAGGCACTGGCAGACTATCTCGTCGCGCTGGTTCAGCGTGATATGACGAAACGTGACGATGCCGGCATCGGGGCGGGAGTTCGAGCGGCGCAGCTCCGTCACCTCGGTTTCCACCCGCAGCGTATCGCCGATGAAGACCGGTTTCGGCATCGTCACCTTGTCATAACCGAGATTGGCGACGAGCGTGCCGAGCGTGGTGTCGCCGACCGAAAGGCCGACGGTCAGCGCGAAGGTGAAAGTGCCGTTGACGACGATCCGGCCGAACTCGGTGCCGGCCGCATATTCGGCATCGAGATGCAGCGGCTGCGGATTGTGGGAGAGCGTCGTAAAGAGCAGGTTGTCGGTCTCGGTGACCGTGCGGCGGATGTCGTGGGCGATCCGGTCGCCGATTGCCCATTCGTCGAAATAGCGGCCGACCATCACTCCTCTCCCTTCATGACGGTGACGACGAGCTGGTTTTCGGAGACCCTGACACCGGGAGCGACTTGTAGTTTGCCGACGATGCCGTCGAAGGGCGCCCGCAGCGTATGCTCCATCTTCATCGCTTCGACCGTCAGCAGACGGTCCCCCTTGGCTACCCGATCGCCTTCGGCGATATCCACCGAAATGACGAGGCCCGGCATGGGTGAAAGAATTGCGCCGTCGCCCACGCCGTGATCTGCTTCAACCTCGCCCGCATGGGGCAACCCGATCGACCAGGCATTGCCCGCATCGAAAAGCACCGTCGCCTCGTCCATCCCGACGGCATTCGCTTCGAGTTCGGTGCGGGCGCGTCCCCAATAGATATGACCGTCGATGCGCACACGTACGCGGCTATCGCTTGGCCCAGCGATGCGGAAGCCTGTCAGCGCAGACCACGGATCGCCATCCACGTCCTTCGACAGTGCCGTGGCTGCTTTGTCGATGACGGTTTCATCAGGTTCGCTGGCCACGAGGCTTTCGCCGTGGCGGTCGAGGAAACCGGTATCGATCCGGGCCGCGCGAAAATCCGGGTCAGTGGCGACGCGGGTCAGAAGACCGGCATTGGATCTGACCGGCCAGACCTCGATGCCGGCACAGGCGACGGCGAGCTTCGAGAGGGCAGCCTCGCGGTTTTGCCCATGCGCGATGATCTTGGCGATCATCGGGTCGTAGAAGGCGGTGATCTCATCACCCTCAACGACGCCGCTGTCGACGCGGACGGTCTTCGGTAGCTTGAGATGGTCGAGCCGGCCGGTCGAGGGCAAGTAGCCGGCTGCGGGGTTTTCGGCATAGAGCCGGGCTTCGAAGGCCCAGCCGTTCATGGCGATCTCATCCTGGCTTTTCGGCAGCGGCTCGCCGCTCGCGACCTTCAACTGCCATAGCACCAGATCCTCGCCTGTGATTGCCTCGGTGACAGGGTGTTCGACCTGCAGGCGCGTATTCATTTCCATGAACCAGATGCGGTCGGGATGCAGCCCATGGGACGCATCGGCGATGAATTCGATCGTGCCGGCGCCGACATAATCCACCGCTCTCGCGGCCTTCACCGCGGCATCGCAGATCGCAGCGCGGGTGGCGGTATCAAGCCCGGGGGCAGGAGCCTCCTCGATGACCTTCTGGTGGCGGCGCTGCAGCGAACAATCGCGTTCGAAGAGATGAACGCAATTGCCTGATTTGTCGGCGAAGATCTGCACCTCGATATGGCGCGGATTGGCGATATAACGTTCGATCAGAACGCGGTCATCGCCGAAGGAGGCAGTTGCCTCGCGGCGACAAGAGGCGAGAAGCTCGGCGAAATCCTGCGCGTGGTCGACGCGGCGCATGCCCTTGCCGCCGCCGCCGGCAACGGCCTTGATCAGCACGGGATAGCCGATCGTATCGGCCTCGGCCGCAAGCCTTGCTTCGCTCTGGTCCGGCCCGAGATAACCGGGGGTGACGGGCACGCCCGCCGCCTGCATCAATTCCTTGGCGGCGTCCTTCAGCCCCATGGCGCGGATGGCGGCCGGCGGCGCGCCGACCCAGATCAGACCGGCCCTTTCCACCGTTTCGGCAAAATCGGCATTTTCCGACAGGAAACCGTAGCCGGGATGGATGGCGGCAGCACCTGACTTGCGGGCAGCCTCCAGGATGCGTTCCTGCGAGAGATAGCTGTCGCGCGCCGGGGGCGGGCCGATGGCGATTGCCTCGTCGGATTCCCTGACGAAGGGCAGGCCGGCATCGGCCTCGGAATAGACGGCGATGGTGCGGATGCCGAGCGTCTTTGCCGTGCGGATGATGCGGCGTGCGATTTCGCCCCTGTTGGCGATGAGAAGACTTTCCATCATAGCGCGCCTCACATCCTGAACAGGCCGAAGCGCGGCCCTTTCGGGATTGGCGCATTCAGGCAGGCGGAAAAGGCAAGGCCCAGCGCATCCCGCGTCTGGCGCGGGTCGATGATGCCGTCGTCCCAGAGGCGGGCGGTGGCATAATAGGGATTGCCCTCGGCCTCGTAGCCGGCGCGGATCGGCGCCTTGAAGGCCTCTTCCGCGTCGGCCGGCCAATCCTCGCCGCGCGCCTCCATCGCGTCGCGCCGGATGGTGGCGAGCACAGAAGCCGCCTGTTCGCCGCCCATGACGCTGATGCGGCTGTTCGGCCAGGTGAACAGGAAGCGCGGGCGATAGGCGCGCCCGCACATGCCGTAATTGCCGGCGCCGAAGCTGCCGCCGATGATGACGGTGACTTTCGGCACGGTGGCGGTCGCCACCGCCGTCACCAGCTTTGCCCCATCCTTGGCGATGCCGCCGGCCTCGTAGCGGCCGCCGACCATGAAGCCGGAAATGTTTTGCAGGAAGAGCAGCGGCACGCGGCGCTGGCAGGCGAGCTCGATGAAATGCGCGCCCTTCAACGCGCTTTCGGAAAAGAGCACGCCGTTATTGGCGATGACGGCGACGGGCATGCCCCAGATGCGGGCGAAGCCGCAGACGAGCGTCGAACCGTAGAGCGGCTTGAACTCATGCAGTTCCGAGCCGTCGACGATGCGGCCGATCACCTCGCGCACATCATAGGGCGAGCGCACGTCCTCGGGAATGATGCCGTGAAGGTCCTCGACGTCGAGCTTCGGGGGACGCGGAGGCTGAATGTCGATATCGACCGATTTGACGCTGTTGAGGCTGGCGACGATATCGCGCACCAGCAGCAGCGCATGTTCGTCGTTTTCGGCGACATGGTCGACGACGCCGGAGCGGCGGCCATGGGTTTCGGCGCCGCCGAGCTCTTCGGCCGAGATGATTTCGCCGGTTGCGGCTTTGACCAGCGGCGGGCCGGCCAGAAAGATCGTGCCCTGATTGCGCACGATGACCGTTTCGTCGGACATGGCGGGCACGTAGGCGCCGCCGGCCGTGCAGCTTCCCATGACGCAGGCGATCTGCGGAATGCCTTCGGCCGACATCTGCGCCTGGTTGTAGAAGATCGCGCCGAAATGGTCGCGGTCGGGAAAGACCTCGGCCTGGTGCGGCAGATTGGCGCCGCCGCTGTCAACCAGATAGAGGCAGGGCAGCCGGTTCTGCAGGGCGATTTCCTGCGCCCTCAGATGTTTCTTCACCGTCAGGGGGTAATAGGCGCCGCCCTTCACGGTCGCGTCATTGGCGACGATCATCACCTCGCGACCGGATACGCGGCCGATGCCAGCGATGATGCCGGCGCCCGGCGCCTCGTCGCCATACATGCCGTTGGCGGCCAGCGTGCCGATCTCAAGGAAAGGGCTGCCGGCATCGAGAAGCAGCTGGATGCGGTCACGCGGCAGAAGCTTGCCCTTGGCCGTGTGGCGCTCGCGCGCCGCTTGCGATCCGCCCTCGCGCGTTTTCGCCGAACGGGTGCGGAGTTCGTCGATCAGGGCTCTGTTCTTGCCGGCATTGGCCTTGTAGCTGTCGCTCTCGCGGTCGATCGCAGTCGAAATCACCGTCATGACGCGATGAGCTCCCGGCCGATCAGATAGCGGCGAATCTCATTGGTGCCGGCGCCGATATCGTAGAGCTTGGCGTCGCGCAGGAAACGCTCGACCGGCCATTCCTTGGTATAGCCGGCGCCGCCGAGCGCCTGGATCGCTTCCAGCGAGACCTTCACGGCGTTCTCGCTGGCAAAAAGGATCGCGGCGGCCGCGTCGGTGCGGGTGGCGCGGCCGGCATCGCAGGCGCGGGCGACGGAATAGACATAGGCGCGCGCCGAATTCAGCGCGACATACATGTCGGCGATCTTTGCCTGCATCAGCTGGAAATCGCCGATCGGTTTGCCGAACTGCCTGCGATCGCGCACATAGGACAGCACGACGTCGAGGCATGCCTGCATGATGCCGAGCGGACCGCCGGCAAGCACGGCGCGTTCGTAATCGAGGCCGGACATCAGGATCTTCACGCCTTCCCCCTCCCGGCCCATCAGCGCCTCGGCCGGCACCTCGCAATCCTCAAAGACCAGTTCGGCCGTGTCGCTGCCGCGCATGCCGAGCTTGGAGAGCTTTTTCGAGACGCTGAAGCCGGGCATGCCTTTTTCGATGATGAGCGCGGAAATGCCTTTCGCGCCGGCGGCGGGATCGGTCTTGGCATAGACGACGAGCACGTCGGCATGCGGCGCATTGGTGATCCAGAATTTGGTGCCGTTCAGGAGATAGCGGCCGCCCTTTTTCTCGGCCCGCAGGCGCATGGATACGACATCGGAACCGGCGCCGGCCTCGGACATGGCAAGCGAGCCGACATGCTCGCCGGAGATCAGCTTCGGCAGATGGCGGTGTTTCTGCTCCGGCGAGGCCCAGCGGCGGATCTGGTTGACGCAGAGATTGGAGTGGGCGCCGTAGCTCAAGCCCACCGAGGCCGAAGCGCGTGAAACTTCCTCCATGGCGACGACATGCTCGAGGTAACCGAGACCCGCGCCACCGAATTCCTCCTCGACGGTGATGCCATGCAGGCCGAGCGCGCCCATCCGGGGCCAGAGCTGGCGCGGAAACGTGTTGCTTTCGTCGATCTCCGCAGCCAGCGGAGTAATATGATCGGCCGCAAACCGCGCCGTCGTTTCACGGATCGCGTCCGCGGTGTCGCCGAGCGAAAAATCAAACATGGCACTCCTCCCGCTGAAATATGTAGCGCGGGTTGCGGCAGGTTCAAAGTGTCTCTGATTTGGATGCGGGTGAGAGCCTTCGATCGAAGCGGTGCCGGTTTCTGGAAAATATGGAATATATGGAAACAAAGCCGGAGATTATATCATGCGACATTTCACGACAGGGGATCTCAACAAGCAGGTCGGCGACGTCACCGATGCTGCAAGCCGGGAACCGATCGTTCTCACTCGACATAACAAGCCGCGTTTCGTGCTGATGAGCTATGAACATTACGAGCGCATGCGCAGCGGCATGGATCCGCGTCGTGCCCATCAAATCTCGGAGATGCCAAGTTGTTCGGCGAGGCGATCGAGCGGCTGGCGAAGGGTGAAGGCTACGGCGATGAGCCATGAGTTTCGCCCCGGGGACGTGGTGTCACTCATGGTAGATTGAGTCGCATCAAGAGATTCTTGGTCGCTTCAGCAAATCCTTCGTGATGAAGATTGCCGCGACGTTCGCAGAAGCGCGAAGCCAGTCGGGTCGCGTCAAGCGGTTCGACTGACTTAGCTTCGATTTTCCGCTTCCTCCCGCCGGAAAACCTCCGGGCTCTTGCCCATCCATTTCCGGAAAGCCCGGAAGAAGGCGCTGGGTTCGGAATAGCCAAGCTGCACGGCGATCTCGCCGATGGTGTTCGATGTGCTCAGCAGCAGTTCGACGGCAAGGTCGCGGCGGATGTCGTCCTTGATGGCCGCATAGCTTTGCCCCTCATCGTGCAGACGGTGGCGGAGCGTCGAGGGCGGCATGCGCATATCGGCGGCGAGCTTGGCGAAGTTCGTCCAGGCATTGGGCGTTGCAAGGTTCAAGCGCCGGCGGACGGCGGCGGCGATGCCGGCATCGTAACGGTAGCGCACCAGAATATTGGCGGGCGCGCCGCGCAGGAATTGTTTCAGCGCCTGCTCGCTGCGTGATATCGGCAGGTCGAGCAGGGCGCTGTCGAAGCCGAGCCGGCTGATGGCTTGAGAAAACCGCACGGGTGCCCCGAAGAATAGCTGGTAGTCGGCGCCTTGGCGGGGCTCGGCGCAGCGGAAATCGACGAGCTTGATCGGGATGCGCCGGCCGACCAGCCAGCAAATGATGCCATGCAGGATGATCCAGTAGGTGCGGTAGGCGAAGGCCGAACGCGGATCGCGGGCATCGCGGAGTTCGATCTCCGCAAGGCCCTCGCGGACGACGAGCTGCCCTCGGGGATCGTCGAGGACGACATCGAGGAAGCGCAGCGCCCGGCGTAGCGCGTGACCGAGCGTCGGCGCATGCAGCACGCAATGGCAAAGCAGGGTGAAGCTGCCGCTGCGCATCGGCCGTGCGCCCATGCCGAAGAATTCGTCGTCGAGCTCGGCAGCGATCGCTAGCCAAAGCGCGCCATAGGTCTCCGCCGAAACCGGCTGGTCGATGACAGGCGGAAGCTTGACGCGGGCAAGGATCGGCGCCGTCGGCTTGCCCAACCGCCGCAGGCTGTCGAGTGCCTCCTCCACGAAACCCGGCGCGATCATGCGTCGCTCGATCTCGGCCATATCAATCCCCGCTATGGCAAAACTGGCCGAGATAATGGAGCAGTTCTGTCATCGCTTGCAATAGGTGGAGCGCATAGAATCGCGGCTGCCGGTTGTGCCTGGAGGACGGCGCGGCGGCGGGAGGAACAGGTTCATGCTAATCCCGGGTGCAAGTTTCATCGTCACCGGCGGCGGCTCCGGGCTCGGCGCGGCAACGGCGCGCGCGCTGGTCGAGGCGGGCGGGCGCGTGACGATCGCCGATCTCAATCCGCAGGCGGGCGAAGAGATTGCCCGGCAATACGGGCGCGATGTCCGCTTCGTCCAGGCGGATGTCACCGATGGCGAAGCGGGAGCTGCCGTCGTTGCCGCAGCGGTGGAAGCTTTCGGCAGCCTGCGCGGGCTGGTCAATTGCGCCGGCGTGGCGCCGGCTGAAAAGGTGATCGGCCGCGACGGGCCGCATCGGCTGGAGAGTTTTGCCCGCACCATCGGCATCAATCTCATCGGCACGTTCAACATGATCCGGCTTGCTGCCGCCGCCATCCAGAATGCGGAGGCGGATGCGGAAGGTGAACGCGGCGTCATCGTCAATACGGCTTCGGTCGCTGCTTTCGACGGACAGATCGGCCAGGCGGCCTATGCCGCCTCCAAGGGCGGCGTGGCGGCGATGACCTTGCCTGTGGCCCGCGAGCTTGCCCGCTACGGCATCCGCGTCGTGTCGATCGCGCCCGGCATTTTCGAGACGCCGATGATGGCTGACATGCCGGCCGAGGTGCGGGAAGCGCTCGGCAAGAGCGTACCCTTTCCACCGCGGCTCGGCCGGCCGGCGGAATTTGCCGGGCTGGTGCGCCATATCTTTGAAAACAACATGTTGAACGGCGAGGTCATTCGCCTCGACGGCGCATTGCGGATGGGCGCGCGGTGAGCGTCGCCCGAGGAGGAAAAATGGTTTTGCAGGATCCCATCGTCATCACCGGTGCGGCGCGCACCCCGATCGGCAGCTTTCAGGGAGAGCTGAAGGCGGCGGCGGCACCCGAGCTCGGAGCAGCGGCGATCCGCGCAGCCCTTGAACGCAGCCGCGTCGAGAGGGAGGCAATCGAGGAAGTGGTCTTCGGCTGCGTACTGCCGGCAGGGCAGGGGCAGGCGCCGGCACGTCAGGCGGCGATCCATGCCGGCCTGCCCTTCGCGACAGCGGCAAGCACAGTCAACAAGATGTGCGGCTCCGGCATGAAGGCTGTCATGATGGCGCATGACCTGATTGCCGCCGGCAGTGGCTCGATAGCCGTTGCAGGCGGCATGGAAAGCATGACGAATGCGCCCTATCTCCTTGATCGAGCCCGTGCCGGCTACAGGCTCGGCCATGGGCGGGTCGTGGATCACATGTTCCTCGACGGGCTGGAGGATGCTTATGACAAGGGACGCTTGATGGGCAGCTTCGCGGAGGATTGCGCCGAGGCCTATCAATTCACGCGCGAGGCGCAGGATGATTACGCCATCGCCTCGCTGACGCGGGCGCAGAAGGCGATCACGGACGGTTGTTTCGACAGCGAGATCGTGCCGGTCACGGTGAAATCGGGCAAATCAGAGCAGGTGGCGAGCCGCGACGAACAGCCTGAAAAGGCCAGGCTCGACAAGATTCCGACGCTGAAACCCGCTTTCCGCGACGGCGGTACGGTGACGGCCGCCAATTCCAGCTCGATCTCCGACGGCGCGGCAGCGCTGGTGCTGATGCGCCGTTCCGAGGCCGAGCATCGCGGCCTGACGCCGCTCGCCACCATCCTCGGCCATGCCACCCATTCGCAGGCGCCTAATCTTTTCGCCACCGCGCCGATCGGCGCACTGCAGAAGCTCTCCGATCGGACCGGCCTGGCGCTTTCGGATGTCGACCTCTTCGAAATCAACGAGGCCTTCGCTGTCGTCGCCATGGCGGCGATGCGCGATCTCGACCTGCCGCATGAAAAGGTGAACGTGCATGGCGGCGCCTGCGCGCTCGGCCATCCGATCGGCGCGTCGGGCGCCCGGATCCTGGTGACATTGCTTTCGGCGCTGGAGCGCTACGGCCTGAAACGCGGCATGGCAGCACTCTGCATCGGCGGCGGCGAAGCGACGGCCGTCGCCATCGAGCGGCACTAGGGGAGGAAAACAGATGATCCTTTCCGACCTTCAGCAGCAGATCGCCGATCTCGCCCGCGACTTTGCCCGCGACCGCTTGGCGCCGGGGGCGGCCAAGCGCGATCGGGAGCATCTCTTCCCGCGCGAGGAATTGAAGGAAATGGGCGAGCTCGGTCTGCTCGGCATGCTGGTGCCGGAGGCCTATGGCGGCTCGGATACCGGTGTCACCGCCTATGCCGCCGCCCTGGAAGAGATTGCCGCCGGCGACGGGCCGTGTTCGACGATCATGAGCGTGCACTCCTCCGTCGGCTGCGTACCGATCCTGAAATTCGGTACGGAAGAACAGCGGCAGCGCTTCCTGCCGAAACTAGCAAGCGGCGAATGGATCGGCGGCTTCGCGCTCACCGAGCCACAGGCGGGTTCCGATGCCTCGAACCTGAAAACCCGGGCGCGCCGCGACGGCGACCACTACGTGATCGACGGCGCCAAGCAGTTCATCACCTCGGGAAAGAACGGCAATGTCATCATCGTCTTTGCCGTCACCGATCCTGACGCTGGCAAGAAGGGTATCACCGCTTTCATCGTGCCGACGGACACGCCGGGCTACGAGGTGATCCGCGTCGAGGAAAAGCTCGGGCTGCATTCCACCGATACCTGCCAGATCGCCTTCAACGCCATGCGCATTTCTGCGGATTTGAGATTGGGTGCGGAAGGCGAAGGCTATCGCATCGCGCTTGCCAATCTCGAGGGCGGGCGGATCGGCATCGCCGCACAGGCTGTCGGCATGGCGCGGGCGGCTTTCGAGGCGGCGCGCGATTACGCCAAGGAGCGCACGGCCTTCGGCAAGCCGATTTTCGAGCATCAGGCCGTCGCCTTCCGCCTTGCCGATATGGCGGTGCGAATCGAGGCGGCCCGCCAGCTCGTATTTCATGCCGCCGCTTTGAGAGAGGCCGGACTGCCGTGTCTGTCGGAAGCCTCGATGGCAAAGCTTTTTGCCTCCGAAATGGCGGAGCGCGTCTGCTCCGATGCGATCCAGATCCATGGCGGTTACGGCTACATGGCCGATTATCCGGTCGAGCGCATCTATCGCGATGTGCGCATCTGCCAGATCTATGAGGGAACGAGTGACGTGCAGCGCATGGTGATCGCCCGCAATCTATAAGAATCATATCCGGCCCGCTCCCGGGGAGAGGGGTGTGGCCGGCAAAGGGAGGAAAGAAAAATATGGTGGATTCCGCTCGTTTGAGCCTGCACGTCCCCGAACCCGCCGTCCGTCCGGGCGGTCAGCCTGATTTCTCCAACGTCAAGATCGCCAAGGCCGGCGCCGTGCCGCGGCCGGAGGTGGATGTCGCTTCGGAGGACATCCGCGATCTCGCCTATTCGATCATCCGCGTCTTGAACCGTGATGGCGAGGCGGTCGGCCCCTGGGCGGGGTCGCTCTCCGACGAGCAACTGCTGACCGGGCTGCGCAACATGATGAAGCTGCGCGCTTTCGACGCCCGCATGCTGATGGCGCAGCGCCAGGGCAAGACCTCCTTCTACATGCAGCATCTCGGCGAAGAAGCCGTCAGCTGCGCCTTCCGCAAGGCGCTCAATAAGGGAGACATGAACTTTCCGACCTATCGCCAGGCGGGCCTTTTGATCGCCGACGACTATCCGATGGTCGAGATGATGAACCAGATCTACTCGAATGAGAGTGATCCCTTGCGCGGCCGGCAGCTGCCGATCATGTATTCCTCCAAGGAGCACGGCTTCTTCACGATATCAGGTAATCTCGCCACCCAATATGTGCAGGCCGTCGGCTGGGCGATGGCCTCGGCGATCAAGAACGACAGCCGCATCGCCGCCGCCTGGATCGGCGACGGATCGACGGCGGAATCGGATTTCCACTCCGCACTCGTCTTCGCCTCGACCTATAAGGCGCCTGTCATTCTCAACATCGTCAACAATCAATGGGCGATCTCCACCTTCCAGGGCATTGCCCGCGGCGGCTCCGGCACTTTTGCCGCCCGCGGCCTCGGCTTTGGCATTCCGGCGCTCAGGGTCGACGGAAACGACTATCTCGCCGTGCACGCCGTCGCCCGCTGGGCGGCCGAGCGGGCGCGGCGCAATCTCGGCCCGACGCTGATCGAATATGTCACCTATCGCGTCGGCGCCCATTCGACCTCCGACGATCCGAGCGCCTATCGGCCGAAGACGGAATCGGAGGCCTGGCCGCTCGGCGACCCTGTGTTGCGGCTGAAGAAACACCTGATCGTCAAGGGCGCATGGTCGGAGGAGCGGCACGTGCAGGCGGAAGCCGAAATCATGGATGAGGTGATCGAGGCCCAGCGCCAGGCCGAGACGCACGGCACCTTGCATGCGGGCGGTAAGCCTTCGGTGCGCGATATTTTCGAGGGCGTCTATGCCGAGATGCCGGCGCATATCCGCCGTCAGCGGCAGAAGGCGGGGTACTGACATGGCCAGAATGACGATGATCGAGGCGGTGCGCAGCGCCATGGACGTCTCGATGGCGAAGGACGACAATGTCGTGGTTTTCGGCGAGGATGTCGGTTACTTCGGCGGCGTCTTCCGCAGCACACAGGGCCTGCAGGCGAAATATGGCAGGACACGCTGCTTCGACACGCCGATCAGCGAATCCGGCATCGTCGGCACGGCGATCGGCATGGCGGCCTATGGGCTGAAGCCCTGTGTCGAAATCCAGTTCGCCGATTACATGTATCCGGCCTATGACCAGCTGACACAGGAGGCGGCGCGTATCCGCTACCGCTCCAACGGCGATTTCACCTGCCCGATCGTCGTGCGCATGCCCACAGGCGGCGGCATCTTCGGCGGCCAGACGCACAGCCAGAGCCCGGAAGCGCTCTTCACCCATGTCTGCGGGCTGAAGGTGATTGTTCCCTCCAATCCTTACGACGCCAAGGGCCTGCTGATCGCGGCGATCGAGGATCCCGACCCGGTGATGTTCCTGGAGCCGAAGCGGCTTTATAACGGTCCCTTCGACGGCCATCACGAGCGGCCGGTCACACCCTGGTCGAAACATGCTCTGGGAGAGGTGCCCGACGGCCACTACACCATCCCGATCGGCAAGGCCGAACTGCGGCGCGAGGGGTCGGCGGTGACCGTCGTCGCCTACGGCACCATGGTGCATGTGGCGCTTGCCGCGGCCGAGGATGCCGGCATCGACGCCGAGGTGATCGATTTGAGAAGCCTGCTGCCGCTCGATCTCGATACGATCGTCAAATCGGTCTCCAAGACGGGACGCTGCGTCGTCGTCCATGAGGCGACCCTGACGTCGGGCTTCGGTGCCGAGGTCGTGTCGCTGGTGCAGGAACATTGCTTCTATCATCTCGAAGCGCCGGTTGTGCGCGTCGCCGGCTGGGACACGCCCTATCCGCATGCGCAGGAGTGGGACTACTTCCCCGGTCCCGGCCGGGTCGGGCGGGCGCTTGCCGAAGTCATGGAGGCCTGAGCCGTGGGCGAATTCATCATCAAGATGCCGGATGTCGGGGAAGGGGTCGCCGAGGCCGAGTTGGTGGAATGGCACGTGAAGGCGGGAGATCCGGTCCGCGAGGACATGGTGATCGCCGCCGTCATGACCGACAAGGCAACGGTTGAAATTCCCTCTCCTGTCGACGGCACCGTTATCTGGCTCGCCGGCGAGGTCGGAGACCGTATCGCGGTCAAGGCGCCGCTGGTGCGGATCGAGACGGCGGGCGATGTCGGCGAGGCTCAGCCCGTGCAGATCTCGCAGGCGCCGGTTGCGGAAACGACGAAAGTCGAGACTGCGAAGCCTGCCGCGGCAGCGCCGACTTTCACGGCTGCACCGGCCGAAAAGCCGCTCGCCGCGCCTTCCGTGCGGCTCTTCGCCAGGGAAAGCGGCGTCGATCTCCGGCAAGTGCAGGCGACGGGACCGGCCGGGCGCGTCCTGCGCGAGGATGTCGAGCAGTTTCTGTCTCAGGGAGCAGCGCCCGCAACGGTAAAGAATGGTCTCGCCAGGAAGACGGCGACCGAAGAGATCAAGCTCACCGGCCTGCGCCGCCGCATCGCCGAGAAGATGGTGCTGTCCACCTCGCGCATTCCCCACATCACCTATGTGGAGGAAGTCGATATGACGGCGCTCGAGGAACTGCGCGCCACCATGAACGGCGACCGCCGGCTGGATCATCCGAAGCTGACGGTTCTGCCCTTCCTGATGCGGGCGCTGGTCAAGGCGATTGCCGAGCAGCCCGACGTCAACGCCACCTTCGACGACGATGCCGGCATCATCACCCGTCACAGCGCCGTGCATATCGGCATCGCCACCCAGACGCCGGCCGGTTTGACCGTGCCGGTGGTACGGCATGCGGAGGCGCGCGGCATCTGGGATTGCGCGACGGAGATGAGCCGGCTGGCGGACGCGGCGCGCGCGGGCACGGCGACGCGCGACGAGCTTTTGGGTTCGACCATCACCATCAGCTCGCTGGGCGCTCTCGGCGGCATCGTCTCGACGCCCGTCATCAATCATCCCGAAGTGGCGATCATCGGCGTCAACAAGATCGCCACGCGGCCGGTCTGGGACGGCGCGCAGTTCGTGCCGCGCAAGATGATGAACCTCTCCTCCAGCTTCGATCATCGCATCATCGACGGCTGGGACGCGGCGACCTTCGTGCAGCGCATCCGCACGCTGCTCGAAACGCCGGCGCTCATTTTCATCGAAGGCTGAGCCATGAAAGAAATTCTCTGCAAGCTCCTCGTCATCGGCGCCGGCCCGGGCGGTTACGTCTGCGCCATCCGCGCCGGACAGCTCGGCATCGATACCGTCATCGTCGAGGCGGGAAAGCCGGGCGGCACCTGCCTGACGGTCGGCTGCATTCCCTCCAAGGCGCTGATCCATGCGGCCGACGAATTCGACGCGACGCAGAAGATGCTCGCCGGCAGGAACCCAATGGGCATCCGCGTCGAAGCGGCCTCGATCGATCTTGGCAGGACGATCGCCTGGAAGGACGGCATCGTCGGCCGGCTGACGGGCGGCGTCTCCGGGCTCTTGCAGAAGGCACGGGTCAAGATCGTCCATGGCCGGGCGCACTTTCGCGACGGCAAGACGGTGGAGGTCGAGACGGAAACCGGCCAGCAGATCATCCGCGCCGAGACCGTGGTCATCGCCACCGGCTCCGATCCGGTGGAGCTTTCCAACCTGCCATTCGGTGGCTCCGTCATTTCCTCGACCGAGGCGCTGTCGCTGAAGGAGCTGCCGAAAAAGCTGGTCGTGGTCGGCGGCGGTTATATCGGCCTGGAGCTCGGCACGGCTTTCGCCAAAATGGGATCGGAAGTCACGGTCGTCGAGGCGACGCAACAGGTGCTGCCGCTCTATGACGCCGAGCTGGTGCGGCCCGTCCTGCGCAGGCTCACCGAAAGCGGGATCCGGGTGCTTACAGGCGCGAAGGCCATGGGTCTTGCCGACAGTGGCGAGGCATTGCTCGTCGAAACCTCCGACGGCCGGCGGGAGACCCTGCCGGCCGACCGTATCCTCGTCACGGTCGGCCGCCGCCCGCGGACGGCAGGCTCCGGTCTCGAAGAGCTCGATCTCGATCGCGCCGGCCCTTATCTGAGGATCGACGATCGCTGCCGCACCTCCATGCGCGGCATCTATGCGATCGGCGACGTGACCGGCGAACCGATGCTGGCCCACCGGGCCATGGCGCAAGGCGAGATGGTGGCTGAGATCATCGCCGGCAAGAAACGGGCCTGGGACAAGCGCTGCATTCCCGCCATCTGCTTCACCGATCCGGAGATCGTCAGCGCCGGCCTTTCGCCGGCCGAAGCCCGGGCGCAAGGTTATGAAATCCGCACCGGCCAGTTTCCCTTCAGCGCCAATGGGCGGGCGATGACGATGCTGTCCGAAGAGGGCTTCGTGCGCGTCGTCGCCCGCGCCGACACCAACCTCGTTCTCGGCCTGCAGGCGGTTGGGGCAGGTGTCTCCGAACTCTCGGCAGCCTTTGCGCTGGCGATCGAGATGGGTGCGCGCCTCGAAGACATCGCCGGCACCATCCACGCGCATCCGACCCGCAGCGAGGCGATCATGGAGGCGGCGCTGAAGGCTTTGGGGAGTGCCCTGCATATCTGAGCCGAGCTCTCGTATCAGTAGCGGCATGGGGAGGGACCAAGCCATGAAACGCCGATCCCTTCCAGCCGACCCAAATCAGCTTGGTTTCGACACTCTTCTGCGAGGCCGAAGCTGAAAGGGCGGCTTAAGCCATTGACCCGCGATACATCAATTAATGGATACACATTGTGTATGCGCCCGTGGTATGCTGATCTTGAAGGAAAAATACCATGGTCAGTAAAAATACCGCCGATAGCCATAAACGCCCTGTCAATTTGAAGGTTCGTGAGGATATTCGCGTCCTGATCGACCGGGCCGCCAAGGCCCAGGGCAAAACCCGTTCGGATTTCATGATCGACGCGGCGCGACGCGCCGCCGAAGACGCGCTTCTCGATCAGACATTGGTGCAGGTCGATCCCGACAGCTATAAACATTATCTCTCCGTCCTCGACCAGCCGCCGAGCGGCGAAGGTTTCGAGCGGCTGATGAACGCTCCTAAACCCTGGCAGCCGTAATGTTGTCAGCGCCGGCGCTTCTCGGCGAAGCGCATGATCTCCAGCTCTTCGACAGCGGGCACGACAGTCTCGATCAATGGCTGCGCCGCCGGGCGCGGGCCAATCAGGTCAGCGGCGCATCGCGAACCTATGTGGTTTGTGAAGGCGAGCGCGTTGTCGGTTATAATTGTCTGTCCTCGGGAGCGCTCGCCGTCGCGGATGCGCCGGGCGCAATCCGGCGCAATATGCCGGACCCCGTTCCCATGGCGGTACTGGGCCGTCTGGCCATCGACCGCAATTGGCAGGGAAAAGGCATCGGAGCCGCGCTGTTGCAGGACGCCGTGCTGCGCACCGGACAGGCAGCCCATATCATGGGTATCCGCGGCCTTCTGGTTCACGCGATCTCCGACGAGGCCAAGGCCTTCTATGAGCATTATGGATTTACGGCCTCGCCGGCGAACCCCATGACCTTGGTGTTATCGTTGAAAGTTCGATAAGGTTTGAAGTGAAATGCCCCTGGCTGGTCTCCACGTCGGAGTCGGCGATCGTTAGCACATGCCACCGTCACAATGTTCCGTTGCGCAACATTTCCACTCTAAGAATCGCCGGGTGCATGTTACTACCGTGAATAGGTGGCGTTCATCGCTCCGGCGCATTCCGGCGAAGACCGGGTTTGTCGCTTTTTTGCGGCTATTTGCTCAAATTCTTGAGTTGTTAGCTTTTTTTGACGATGATTTCGGGTGAACGCATCCGAATTTTAGGCAAGAATGTCTGATGGGGGATCAAGTTGAATGTTGCAAATCAGAGCTGGGACTAAATGCATTGCGTTTTTGATAGCGACTGGAGCAATTTTAGCCGGTTGCCAGTCAGCCACTGATGGCCTGGCTGCCTATGGGGACAGCGCAAAGACGCTCGAGGATGACTCAGCCGTCGCCTTCTATAAGAACGACGAGTTGATAACCACCGGAAAACTGCAGTTTCAGGAAAAGAACTACGGAAAATCCTACGCCATTTACAAGCGGGCGGTTGACGTTTTTCCGGAAGATCCGGCCGCCTGGCTGGGTTTTGCAGCCTCCGCCGACATGGTTGCCCGCTTCGACACATCCGACCGCGCCTACCAGCAGCTCTCGCGCATGATCGGCAACACCCCGGTTTACTACAACAATATTGGATATTCTCACCTTTTACGCGGTGATTTGCGCACTGCCAGACGGTATTTCTTGAAAGCCTATGAGCTTGATCCCGGAAACGAAGTCACAGCCCGCAATCTCGAATTGATGAAGAATAGCGTAAATTACGCTCAGCGCTGATAAGCCTTTCAGCGATCTGCGTGGGGATGAGAGGGCCGTTGCCGCGTTGCGAGCATCGGCGCGACGCCCCTTGGCAGCGTCCAGCGATTGCTTTCAAGCATGTGTCGCACAAAATTGTCCAGCGGTTTTGCGGCAGGGACATCGCGTAAATGCAAAGACCCAAAGCCCGTCACATGAAGCACGTCTGATGCGACGTGCTTTGCAGGTGAAGCCTTTATCTAAAGCGCGTCGCGATCTTTCAGATTCGCTCCTCGCGCTTTAGGTTTTTGTTTTTACGCATGTCGTTATCGCAAAACCGCGGCACACTTTTGCGCGACATGCTCTAACGTGCCTTCCGAAGGATGAGCTGGCCTTCCGGCGAGAGCGTTCGTTCGTAACGCGGCAGGTCGTTGACGGCAATGCCCCCGGCTGCGATCGACGCAAGACTGCTGTCCGGCATTTGAGTTTCCACCGACGCGGCACGGGGTGCGAAAAATTGTGCCGGTTCCTTGCCGGGCGCGCGCAGGACCAAAGCCGAACCCATCCGAAGATTGCTTGTGTCGTTCTGCCGTTCGTTCACCACAGCCTTTTGCAGCTCATCCATCTGCTGGCGAATCACTGCGACGTCGTCGGCCTTGGCATTGTCGTCGATCTTGCCGGACTGCTTTTCCATCTGTCCTCTCAGGCCGTCGATGGACCTTTTCAGTGCGGCGATGGTCTCGCGGCTCTCACGAACATCCGCCGAGTTTTTGGCGGTATAGATGAGAACGCCGGCATTCACAGGCAGGAGCATCAGGAGCAAACCGACGAGCAGCGGGCTTTTTGAGCCTTTCTGTTCTACGGTTCGCACATTGCCTGGTTTTGGGCGTTCTGCTTCGACCTCGATGCTCGGAATGCTGGTCATTCGTTTACTCCCCCGTAAGTCATTCAATCTGCCTTGGCCGTGATTGGCGCCAGGCCCGCAAATCATTCCGATGTAAACACACCTTCCCATGCCCGTTCGAGCATGTCGAGCGATGCGTTTTTGGCTATTCCGTTGAAATCGCAGTAAGAACCGACGAAATCCAAAAGATATTTCGGATGATAGCAAGAGGCCGGCATATCGCCGTTATACTTGCGATCGTAGAACAGGTTCAGGTCTGGATCGCAGACAGCCAATCCGTTGCCGCTGGCATAGGATTTGAAGATCCTGATATATTCGTCGCGCGACGGCGTGTTCACGAAGATCTTGTATTTCAAGCGCCGCAAGCCGGCCTCGTCGGAAAGGTCCTTCGGGGCGATATTGGTCGAAAATACCACAAGTTCGTCAAAGGGAACCTTGAACTTCTTGCCGGTGTGCAGCGTCAGGAAATCATATCCGCGCTCAAGCGGCACGATCCAGCGATTGATCAGCGCCTGCGGCGCCACTTGCTGGCGGCCGAAGTCGTCGATGATGAAAACGCCGCCGGACGCCTTCAAGTGTATGGGCGCTTCATAGACATTCGGTCCGCCGTTGAAGGTGAGATCGAGCTGATCGAGGGTCAATTCCCCACCCGTCTTGATCACCGGACGGCGGCATTCGATCCATCGCTGATCGGCCTTCGGATGGGATTCCGTACCAGTCTCCGATATGGGCTGATGCACGGCCTCGTCATAGAAACCGATGACATGGCCGCCGACCTCGATGGCGTAAGGCACCCAGATCGTTTGGCAAAACAGTTGCGACGTCCGCTCGGCGATGCTGGTCTTTCCGTTTCCGGGTGGGCCGTAAAGCAGGATGGAGCGGCCGGAATTGATGGCGGGGCCGAGCTTTTCGACCAGGGTGTGCGAGAGCACCAGCCCGGCAAGGCTGTCGGTCAGCCGCTCCGGGGTCACGCGCTCGTCGTGGATGGACTGCAGACCGACTTGCCGGCAGAAAGCGTCCAGCGACACCGGCGCCGGCCCGACATATTGGCATTGACGCGACGCCGTATGGGCATATTCAAGCCCCTTCATGGAAAGCGCATATCGAATATCGGATCTCACATCCTCGCCAGCCAGGCCGCGCGCCTCGAGATATGCGAGTTTCACCAATTCCTTGATCAGGATATTGGCGATCACTTTCGGCAATTTCATGCGCTCAGCCAGGTGAGAGGCCGTAGTCGTATCCTGCTCGGCCGCGCATTTGGCCGCCAGCCGAAGCAGGAAAGACGGATCCAGTCCGGCTTGCTCCATGCTTGCCGGCGCTATCGGCATACGCGGATCGAGGGAAATGATGGCGTCGTTTCGGTTCTGTTCGAGCGGATACTGCATACGACCTCGCTTGGCTCAACCGCCGGGATTCATACTGATGAGAAGACTGATGACACGCATAACGACGGGAACGAGAACGATGATGAGGCTGACCGGAAAAAGGAAGGCGCCGAGCGGCAGCAGCATTTTGACCGGCAGGGCGTTTGCCTTTTCCTCGGCGCGAACAATACGGATATCGCGCATTTCCTTGCAGTAGACCCGCAACGTCTGCGTGACGCTGGTCCCAAGCTCCTCCGATTGGCGAAACAAAACGGATAGGGCTCGGGCTTCGTCAATCCTCAGGCGGATGGCAAGGTTGGCGAGCGCCTCGCGCAGTCGCCGGCCGCCCCGCACTTCCAGCATCATGATCGACAGATGCAGGCCGAAATCCTGGCGCTTGTCGACGAATTCCCGGGCAACACGGTTCGCCGCCGCCTCAATGCTCATCCCCGCATCGAGACAGACGATCAGCATATCCATGAAATCGGGAAAGAGGCGGCGGTACTCCCTCTCCTTGGCGGTGCCGCGCCGGTCGATATAGATGTTGACCAGAATAAAGGTGGAGCCCGCGGCAAACATGGCGGCGATCAATGTCGCCACCCCCGACATATTAGGCACGGCCCAATTGAGAACCCAGACCGTCGCGACCATCACGCCGATGCAGACCGCGGCGCGAACCACCTGGAAGGTGGTCACGGCGCCGGCGGCAAAATAGCCCGCCCGGATCAGCCGGTTCTGGGTGGAGTTCACATTGGTGTCACGTCGGGTAATCTCGAAATAGCGACGGATCAGGCGGTTTTCCGCTTCGCCGAGATCGGCAATCGTCGTATCGCCAAGGTGGAGCTCCTCGCGGGCTGCCACCGAGCTTTTCGACACCCGAACCGAGACCTCGCGCTGGCGAAAAAACAATTCCGAGGCGGCCGCGGTAAAGATCAGCACTGCGAAGAAGACGATGAGATAAATTCCATACTCACTCGACATGACCGCCTCAGTACTCGAAGTTGACCATCTTGTAGAGAATGACATTCCCGATCGCCATGACGGCCAGCAGGACGGTCACCACGACGGTTCCGTGGCCGCTCTCCCAAACGGGATCGAAGTAGGTCGGAGACAACGCCTTGATCATCGCGTAGAGCAGAAACGGATACATCGACATGAAGATCGCCGTGATGCGCCCTTCCGAGGAAATCGCCTTGACCTTTGCCTTCAGCATCGACCGGTCTCGCAGCGTCTTCGAGAGATTCTGCAGGATCTCCACGAGGTTTCCGCCGGTTCCCGCCTGGACGCTCAGCGATATCGCAAGCAGGTTCAGATCCTCGACGCCGACCCGGTCCGCCAGATTGACCAGCGCATCGTCCAGCGTCACGCCGTAGGTGAGTTCATCCGAGAGCAGACCGAACTCGGTGCCGATCGGATCGGGCATCTCGCGCGCCACCAGAGAAATCGCCGCCGGCAGCGGGTGGCCGGCGGCCAGGCTGCGATTGGCGACATCGAGCGCTTCGGGAAGCTTCTGTTCGAATTTCCTCATGCGGCGTGCCCGGGCACGCCAGACGACGAGTGCAGGGACGAGGAGGCCGACGAGGAGAAAGACAGGGATCCTGAACAGCGTGCTCGGCACGAGGAACTGAACGACCAGCCAGGTCAAAAGTGCGCCCGCGATCGCGAAGAGAGCAAATCGCCTGGCATCGAACTTGATCCCCGACTGGGCGTAGAACCGCAGCAGCCGCTGCATCACCGGGGTTTGCCGCCAACTGGTTGCAGCGCCGCGTTCCTTCAGCATATCGCTATAGGTCTTGCGATGATCATCGCTGACCTCGAGCAAGCTCAGCCGATGGTTCACGGCGCGATGGCGTTCGGATGTCTTGAAGTAGCCGCGCAGTACCGCGTCGACAGCTATCAGGGCGGCGGTGAAAACGGCAGCGTAAAGGAGAAGCAGGATCATTGAACAGGTCCCGTCTGCAGCGGTTTGCCGGGATCGAAAATCGTCGAGGGGATCTCGATCCCGAGTTCGGCAAATTCCTCGACGAAGCGCGGCCGGATGCCGGTGGCGCGGAATTCTCCATGGATCCGCCCGCCTTCATCGGTGCCGATTTTCTTGAATTTCATAATCTCCTGCATCTGCACGACTTCACCTTCCATGCCGGTGATCTCGGAAATCGAGACAACTTTGCGGGTGCCGTCACTCAGGCGCTGGACCTGCACGATCATGGTGATGGCCGACGAGATCTGCGAGCGAATGCTGACCTGCGACATCGGCATCCCGGCCATGCCGACCATCTGCTCAAGCCGGCCGACGGCGTCGCGCGGCGTATTGGCGTGAATGGTCGTCATCGACCCCTCGTGACCGGTATTCATCGCCTGCAGCATGTCGAAGGCTTCGTCGCCGCGGACTTCGCCGACGATGATGCGATCGGGACGCATGCGCAGGGCGTTTTTCAAAAGTTCGCGTTGCCGGATCTCGTTGCGTCCGTCGAGCGTCGGCGGCCGGGTCTCCAAACGCCCGACATGCGGCTGCTGCAGTTGAAGCTCGGCCGCATCCTCGATGGTGATCAGGCGCTCCTTCGGAGAAATCTGCGACGAAAGCGCGTTGAGAAGCGTGGTCTTGCCGGAACCGGTGCCGCCCGAGATGACCATCGACACCTTGCCCTTGACCGCGGCGCTGAGAAGAATGCGCATCGCATCGGCCATGGCGCCATATTGCACGAGGCGCTCCATCGTCAGCGGCTTGCGCGTGAATTTGCGGATGGAAACGAGCGGTCCATCGACCGAGATCGGCCGGATGGCGACGTTGACACGCGAGCCATCCTTGAGGCGGGCGTCGACCATCGGCGTCGACTCGTCGACGCGGCGGCCGACCGCCGAGACGATCTTGTTGATCACCCGAAGCAGATGGTCCTCGTCTTTGAACCGCACGGCGGTGCTCTCGAGCTTGCCGCTCCGCTCGACATAGACGCTGTTATAGCCGTTGATAAGAATATCCGCGATGGTGTCGTCGGCCAGCAGCGGCTCGATCGGTCCGAGCCCCAGCATCTCGTCGGTGATATCGCGGATCAGATCATTGATTTCCTTGGCATTCAGCGGAAAATTGTTGGTCCGGATATAATCCTTGACCAATGGCCGGATCTCGGTGGCGATCTCCTCGTTGTCGAGTGTGTCGAGGATCCCGAGATTGATGCGATCGAGCAGGTAACGGTGCAGATTGACCCGCTCGGAAACCATGTCCGGCCCGAGCGAAGCCTCTTCCTCACTCGCCATGGCCCCCTCGGAGGCCGGCTGGGCGGGCATGGCCTGAGCCGAGCCGATCAAAGACAGTTCGGCCGCCTCCGGATGTTCCCGCTTTTCCGGCTCCTGCCTGTAGAAACGCCCCATGATACCGCTCGCCATGCGTCCCACCCCTGAACTATTTTACAATGACCGTGGAACCGACCTTCACCCTCTCATAGAGATCGATGACGTCGGCATTGCTCATGCGAAAACAGCCCGATGAGGCGAAACCGCCGACCGTCGACTGCTCGTTCGTTCCATGAATGCGGTAGAGCGTGTCGGCCCCGCCCTTGTAGAGATAGATCCCGCGAGCACCCAAAGGATTGAGCGGCCCGGCGGGCACCAGATCCGGAAGTCCGGCTGCGCGCGCCTTCATCTCGGCAGGCGGGCGCCAGTCGGGCCACTCTGCCTTGCGCCCGACCTTGACGGTACCGCTCCAGCGAAACCCGTCTCGTCCGACGCCGATCTTGTACCGAATAGCGCGTCCTTCGGAGATGACGAGGTCCAGCGTGCGGTTGCTGCTGACGATGACGATCGTCCCGGCCGCGTAGCTTTTTTCGATCGTCACCACGGCGCTTGTCGTCGGCCCGAGGCTGCGTGGCACAAGCCCGGCTGCCGCGGCATTTCCGGCAGCGGCCAGAATTGTCAGAACGGCAAGGCCGGCACCGGCGGCACGGGATCTTATACGCCCACGGTCGATCGCCTTCATCGCACCAGCGCTCCAAGTTTGCCGACCGCGCCGCAGAAGCGCGCCCGGGAATTCACCTGAAATGGCAGCACGCCGCGATTGACCGCCTCGCTCAAAGTCTCCCAGTCATCCCCGATGACATGCGTCGGGATCTCCTTGAATATCTTTTCCGTTTGTTGCCGGCGCAGGCCGAGGCCGAAAAGTTTGGAGCGGTATTTGTTGATGACGATGAATATCTGATCCGCACTGCCCCGCAGCCGCACCAGATTGGCAAACAGATCCTTGGCTTGAGAAAGCGCGGGCACCGTCATTTCAGTGACGATGCAGACGCTGTTGACCGACGTGAGCACCTCGTATTTCCACGGCGTGTCATAATAGGGAACGTCGATGATCGTGTGGTCGCTCTCGAAGGCGGCGACGTCGAGCATGCGCAGCACGAGTTCACGGCCCTTCGGCGCCAGAAGGACGGATGGCTGCTTGAAGGACAGCAGCGAAAAGCCGCCCGAATGCCGCTTTCTGACCAGATCGATGAATTCCAGATCGACCCGGGACGGATTGGCGATGACCGGTTTCAAGTCGTAGTCGTTGACGAGGTTGAGGTAATAGCCAAGCGTTCCGGAGCAGAAATCCGTGTCGAACAAGTCGATGCGCGGCGTGTAATTCTTGGTCGGCTGGGCCAGCACATGCGCAAGCGACGAGGCGATCACGCTGGCGCCCGCGCCGCCGACGGCCGAGACCACGGCATGCACCCGGCTGTCGCTCGCCCCGGTGCCCGGTGCATGGGTCGAGATCATGTCGATCAGTGCGCGGCGCTCGAGCGGCTTCTTCAGCCAGTCTTTGCCGTTCAGGCGAAAGAGCAGCCGCATCATATCGTCCGGCAGATCTTCGGAAACGACGACCAGCGGAATGTCCCGATAGCTGGTGCGAAACGTGAAAAGCTCCGGCTGCTGCAGCAATTTCCCATTGTCGACGTCGAGAACGATCAGGTCGAACTGCGCCGGATCGAACCGGCCCTTTTCCGCGAGCGCTTTCAGCGCGAGATGGCGGACATCGTAACGCGACAGCGACCCGAACGTATCGAGCATGAAGCTCGCTGCAGCCGCGTCGTCGGAAAGGACCAGGATCTTGGTAGATGCGGCAATGTTCATGTGCGCTGTCATTTTCGCTTTCCTACGCGTAAATTAAGGAGTCAGCAGGTGGAGCACGTCTTCAGATCTTCCGTCGTAATCGTCACCGGATGGGCCGGGATGGTGACGTCGTTCAGCCCCAACAGGCCACCGAGGACCGGCAGATCGAAGGTGATGTTGCGCACCTCCAGCCGCATCGTCAGCACAGGCCCGTCCGGCCGGCCCCAATAGCCGAGCCCCGATCGCTGATAGGTGACCATCAGCTTATCCGGGGTGATGCGCCAGTTGAGGTCGCAAATGCCGGGGTGAGGATCGGTTCCCGCGTTGCAGACGCCGTCGCTTCCGAGCACGATCCGGTTCAATGCCGCCGTGCTGCAGTTCGCAAGAGCCGGTCCGCAGGTCGAGGATATCGTGGCATCGTTCGGCGCCGCTTTGCCGTTGTTGAGCGGATCGGCAGCGTCGGTTGGGAAAACGGCATTGAAATTCGTCGTCAACGGATCGGATACGGCCGCCAGGCGAGCACCATATTGCAGCGCCTTGACCGTCTGGTTCCACTGCGACATGGCATAGCCGAACTCGATGAAGGCGGCGAACACCAGCATGACGATCGGAAAGGTCAGCAATGCTTCGACAAGGCTGACGCCGCTGCTATCCTGCCAGAATGCCTTGATTGCCCTGGAGATCACCATCCGATGTACCTCTCTTCATGGAAGGAACTGATGGTGATGGCGTTGATTCCGAGAAAGCCGAACACCGGCGAGCTCCGGTAGAGATGGGCGGTGGAAATGGTGATGTTTCCATCCGCATCGGGTGCGGTGATGGTGATGTCGGCAGGGTTGGTCCAGCCGGGGACGCGGGGTGTGGCGCCGGCCGCAGGCGTTTGCGTTCCGTAAAAGGCGATCGTCTTCGCAGTCGCCTGATTACAGGTCGGCACATAGGTTCCCGACAGCGGCCGGCATCGCGAGAGGTAACGCCCCGCATCGCGCAAGCCTGCGTCGATCTGCATACGCTCCCAGAAGATGCTGCCGAACTCCAGTATTCCAGCTGCAAAGAGCGTCACGAAGGGGATGGCGAGCAGCGCTTCGGCAAGCACCGCGCCTTCCTCCTGCTGCCGGAAGCCTGGGGAAAGCCGATGCCGGATAAAGTTGCGGAGCGCCATCATCTCACAAGTTCCGCTTCTTCCCGCAGGAATTCGTCCAGCGTACCGCGACCACCCTTGCCTGATATGTCGATCACCTCGAGCGAAAGATAGCGCTCGCTACCGGCCTTGATCGCCGGTTTGGTCATGAACATGCGCGCAAAGGCAACCGCCTGCGTCTGTTTCTGACCATTCAGATGGCCGACCGATGCCTCGTAGCCGCAATTGACGATTGCGGCGAAAATCTCTCGGCGATCACTGTACTCGCTACCCGTGTAGTTCGAGAGAGCAGGTCCCGAATAGCACTGACCGCCGCCCGTCGTCGGCGTACCGACCTCGCCGTTCGCAGAGGCATGGTTGAGCAGCGCCGCGGTATTGAGCTCGTAACGATAGACATCATAGGCAGAGGGCCGGCTCGGCGTTCCGGTGGCCCCCGGGGGATAGCTGGAATAGTTGCCGAGGATCGCGCTGACCGACGGCGCCGTGCCTCCCTGGGCGACACTCCAGTAGTTTGCGTAGTTCCAATTGTTGCCGGTGCTGATCTTGCCGCCGCCGAGGGGGCCCATGGTTGCGCCGTAACCCAAAGGCACCGCCTTGGTGACATCGCCGACCGTGCTGCCGACCATTGCCGGGTCGTAGCCTTTGCAGCCGTTCTGCCCTGTTTGCTTTTGCGCGGAGCGGACGTTCTGGGCCGGGCGATAGCGGCTGTCCCCGCGCGAGCCCTTGAACGACCCCTCATAAATACCGAAGCGCGTATTGACGCCAGCTTCAACGGGTCCGGCCATGGCACCCGTCTTGGTATCGAGGCTGTCCTGGGTATAACAGGCCCCCGGATTGCCGGTGGCCAGAGCTTCTGCCATCACGTTCGCGCCATTGCCCAGCGGTGTCCGCAGGAATCCGAAATTGCCAGGCCCGGGATTGGCGGAGGACGTGCTGTACATTTCGATCTGCCGGCCGTAGAGATTGCCAGCCGCGAAGTTGGTGTGGAGATCCGTCGCCGCCTGCTGGCTGGCGGCCTCGTTCGTATTGCCCGCCGGCTCGTAGGGATTGCAGATAAAGATCGGCGTCACGTCGCAGGCGCTGGCGTGGTATACCGCCACGGCATCGGCAGCGATGTTGATCGTGCTGCGGGTGAAGCCGACCGGGACCGGAAAGATCGTCTGCATCGCCTGCGGCTTGGCGATGACCCAGGCGTAGGACGCTTCGCTGGCCACCGTCGTTTTCATCGAAGCCGGGATCGGCGTATCGTCGTTGGCCGGGATGTTCTTCAGAAAAAACACGGTGACCGTGCTGCCGGCGTCGTTTCCGGCCTTATAGGTGACGCTGATGTGCGAGCCGAGCGACATGCCGGCCCCGCCTCCGGAAAAAGCCGCGCTATTGGCGATTTTCTCGATCGCGGTCTGCGCCCTCGTAATGGCATCGTCGCGGCCATCGAGTTCGCGGGCTCCGGCCAGCGCCATCGCATCGACCGCGTTCTGGAGATCGGTGTGCAGGTTGCTGCTGCGGCCGACATCGATGACCAGCAGCGAAAAGCCGAGAAGCATGGGCATGGCGATGAGCGTCAAGGCGATGACATAACCACGATGATCATTCCAGAATCGTCTGACAACCCTGCTCAGCATTGACCTACCCCCATCACGGCTTTCGCCGTGACGACCCCGTTTCGTGCATTTTCCCTTCCGGCGCGCTGCCGCCGTTCATGCCTTGCAAATAGCTACTGGCTGACGGTCGCCCCGTTGGTCGCCCCATTAGCCCCCATGACCGGCGACGGCTCGATGACCCCCACCCCGCCGTTCTGGTACTCAGTCATCACCCTGCGGACCACCTTGCCGTCGCTTGCGATATGGGTTCGCTGGGCTTCCGGCGGGAACGGATCCTCGGTATGGATGGCCTTGTTTGCTTCCATGGCGTTCCCGGCCCCGAAGGTGATCGTGTCGCGATGGTTCATGTAGTCGGCGCAGCCGGAAACCAGGCCGGCGGCCGCAAGGACGAGAAGGACGCGCTTAGCGTTTTGTAGCAACAACCTGGCCTCCCTGGTTCAGGTCGAGACGATGGCCATAAGGCCCGGTCACACCTTCGCCGTTGCGAAAGCGCCGGAGCATGTCCTTGTCGACTTCCAGGACGCCGAGCGCAAAAAGCTCGACATCGTTGGACGACCGCGTCTGATCGAGCGGACTGTAGAGGTCCTCCCCCGGACGGGCCGGACGCACGATGTGCGGGGTGACGACGATCACCAGGTCGGATTCCTTCTTCTGGAAACTCGTCGAACGGAACAGTGCACCGAGGATCGGTATCTTCCCGAGGCCCGGCAATTGCTGGATGTCTTTGGCATTGATCGACTGCAGCAGGCCCGCCAAGGCAAAGCTCTGGCCGTCGCGAAGCGCGACCGTGGTGCTGGCCGCGCGCGAGATGAAACCCGGATTGCCGTTGACATTGATCGACGGATCAAGCTCGGAAACCTCAGGCTCGATCTCCAGATTGATGAGCCCATCATCGAGAACCACGGGCTTGAAGGTCAGCCGCACACCGAAGGGGCGATAGTCCGTCTCGGTGGCGACTGTCGTGCCGTTGTTGGTCGTCTTCAGGATCGGCACTTCGCCGCCGGCATGGAAGCTCGCCGTCGAGCCGCTCATGGCGATGAGGTTCGGCTGCGCCAGGCGACGCACCAGTCCCTTCTGCTCGAGCGCGTTGATGACCACGTCGATGTGGCCGCCCGAGATTTCCAGAACCTTTGCGATCAACTGACCGAAGGGCAGCGCCCCCGTTGCCGCACCCTTGGGGTCGACGAGGGTACGGACCAGGTTGCCGCTATCGTCCACGGTGATACCCTGGCTGGTCGTTGCCTTGCCGATGCGGTTGTTATTGCCGTACCCGGACCAACCGATCCCCAGGTCACGACCCGTCTGGCGCGAGGCTTCGATGACACGGACCTCCAGCATCACCTGTTGACTGTCGCTGACGCGCAACTGGTTCAGCACCGGCTGGTCGGAATAGGACTGGGCGATGTCCATCACCCGCTGCAATTCGACGCCGTCACGGACTATGCCTGTCAGGCGAATGCGGTCGCTGGAATTCGCCACGATAACCCGGGCCGAGGGCGCGGCAGAACGAATGGCGGCAGCGACCTCACTGAAATCGCTGGCAACCCGGACATCGATGACACCGAGAAGCGACTTGTCGTCGCCATAGACCGAGATATTGGTGGCGCCGATCTTCTTGCCGCGGATGAACAGCGACTTGTCGGAAAGCGGCACCACGTCGATCATATCGGCGCTGCCGATGACGAGATCGCCGAAGGCCTGGCCGGTATTGAGCGTCAGCGTCGCATTCGGAGGCAAGGTCACGCGCTGGACCGATTTGCCTAAGGTGACCGATTTTTCCTGTGCGTTGGCGCAGCCTGCAAATCCGGGCCCTAGACACACACAGGCCGAAAATACTGCCGCCAGTGCCGCAAGGCTTTTCGTCCCTGCGATTCTTCTCTTGCCATTCGCCATGCCTGCTTTAGCCCCCTCGTTCGGCTGGCCGCATCTGCGGCATGCCGGCTAAACAACATCACTGGACCAGGCCGACTCGGTGCTCCTCGCGCTTCGTCGTGTTCCAGACCCCCACCGTCACCCATTTCGGCTCAACCGGCAACACCGGTTCGACCTTTTGTTCTACAATCTGCACTTGTTTTTCAGGTTCTGGCAACTTATTCTTTTCCAAATCATTGCCGAGCTCCGTCGCCATCGCCCCGCCACCGAGGTCGGCGACGGTAATCGGCCGGGTCTGCTCGACGGAGGCAGAGGCAATATTGCGAAGCGCCAGCGAGAGCGTGCCGATGCTGGAGCCGAGGGTAAGGCGCTGGGCCTCATCGGTGGTGACCTCGAAGGTCACGGTTTTGACGACGGATGGTTCGTCCTTGCGCTCGTCTGCCGTCTGGTCCACCGCCAGCACCTTGACGCCTTGCAGCAGCACGTCGACGAAGGTCTGATCGTTGCCGGCCGGCCCGCGCACGACCCGCGTCAGAAGCACATCGACGCGGTCGGAAGGCCTGACGAAGCCGGCAACGCCGAGCACGTCGTTGACACGGATGGAAACGGCCTTCATGCCCTGGTCGAGGGCCGCCGACAGCGTGGCGCGTTCGCCGGCGCCGGTGATTTTCGAGGAGAGTACCGGCTCGCCGGGATCGATCGCCGCCATCGCATAACGCGGCTGGGCATCGCTGCCGACGACCGTCTCGATGCTGACGAATGAGCCTGCGGGTGTTTCATTGGAGGGCCATGGGATGGCCCTGAGATTTTCGGGCCGGATCCGGTCGCCGAAGCGCATCGGTTTGGCGGCGACGATGAGCGTCCGCTCCTCGGCCTTCACGCCGCTCATCGCCAGGAGCCGGGCCTTCTGATCGGAGAGATACTCGCGCATGCCGAAAACTGCTGCTGCTGCGAGGACAAACGCAATAACGAGACTTAAAATCGTTGAAGAACGCATCGCAGTTACTCGCTACACTGGACGGAACGCATCCATTCATTGCTTCTAATTTAGAAGAGAGGGGTTAACAAAACCCCTCGCTTCTTCGTACACCGATATCAGCCTGCTGCGGCTGGGGCGGTCAGGTTAGCCGTAAACCAGCCTGCCCAGCCGTTCCAGACGGTTGCCAGATTGGTGCCGGCCAATGTCACCGCCCCGATCACGCCGCCGACCAGCAAGGCAAGCAGAATGAGGTATTCGGTAAGTGCGACGCCGTCTTCTTCCCGCGCGAAAGCGCGTACGCAGTTTACAAATGCTTTCATCGAGAATTACCTCCCAGGTAAGTTGTGCGCCGTATTTCCCCCGGCGGCGTTGTCGTCGAGACCGCCCCTTCGACTGGTTGTATTAATAATCTGTTAAGTCTAAATTAGTCAATTGTTTTATACATGGACGATATACATCTATACTTTTATGGTTAAGACCAAAGTCCGAATAGTTCGCAGTAAATACCAACCAGCGTCGCGGACGACGAATGAAAATGAACGCGAAAGTAGATTAAATAGCCCAAAGAGGTTGCAATCCATGCTGAAACTGGTCGTCGTTATTAATTATCTTTCAGTATTACTTTTTCTCTACGCCGCCTGGACAGATTTCCGCACTTGGAAGATCCCGAACACGGTCGTTCTTGCGCTCGTAACACTCTATGTATTGCGCGCGGTGGCTGTGATTCTCAGCTCCGAAGATGTCGGCGCTGCGCTGTTTGCTTCGAGCGGAATTGGCGGCGATGTCGGGGCAGGCCTGCTGATGTTCATGCTTGGGGTGGTGCTCTGGGCACTCCGGCTGTTCGGCGCAGGAGATGCCAAGCTTTTCCTGCCGATCGGCCTTTTTGTCGGATGGCACGGAATGCTGCCGTTTTCGTTTTTCCTCCTCGTCCTCGGCATCGTGACGCTCCTGGTCCTGCGGCTGCCGGTGCCGTTGCCCGTCGCACATCTCGCTTTTTTCATGCGCATCGCGGAAATCCGGGCGAGCCGGAAGGTGCCTTATGGCGTCGTCATGGTTTTCGCCGTGCTCCTCACCTTGGCTTTGCCGATTATCCGACAGCAGCTGCAGTGACTTGGCATCAACATAGTTCCTCGCAAGCGCACCATTGCCGAAGCGCTCAACATTGGTGGTGGGCGGATGTTAGCGGCAATGGCATTGCGGGGAATTGGGTTGTGTGACCTTGACGGCCGCCTTCGGAGTTCAGCAGGATGCCCGCCCTTGAGGGCCGCAAAGAGCAATTGTTCATCAGGCCCGAAATAACGCGCAGCTAAGCCTGGATCAATCATCAATGCCAGTGCCGTTCGATCACTTCGGCTTAATGGTCATCAGATTGCCGAACTCCATCGGGAAGGGGAATAAAATCGTCGAAGTCTTTTCGCTGGCGATGACGTTCAAAGTGCTCAAATAACGAAGTTGCATCGCCTCCGGCTGCCTGGCCAGAATTTCGGCCGCTTCCAGTAGCTTCGCTGCAGCTTGCTGTTCGCCTTCGGCATTAATGACCTTTGCGCGGCGTTCGCGTTCGGCTTCCGCTTGGCGAGCAATTGCGCGAATCATCGACTCGTTGATATCCACATGTTTAATCTCGACAGTGGCTACTTTAATTCCCCAAGCATCCGTCTGAGTGTCAAGGATTTCCTGAATATCCGAGTTGAGTCTGTCACGTTCTGCCAGCATCTCATCGAGGTCGTGCTTACCGAGCACGGAGCGCAACGTCGTCTGGGCAAGCTGGCTTGTTGCCATCATGAAATCCTCGACCTGGATTGTCGACTTCTCGGGGTCAATAACCCTGAAATAGATCACCGCGCTGACACGAACCGAGACATTGTCATGTGAGATGACATCCTGGCTAGGGACATCGAGTACGCGCGTGCGCAAGTCGACCCGCATCATCTGCTGGACATAGGGGATGAGCAGAATCAAGCCGGGTCCCTTGACTCCGGTAAAGCGGCCAAGTGTGAACACGACGCCGCGTTCATATTCCCTCAGGATCTTAACCGCGGATGCGAGGATGGCGACCAAAATGACAATGGCCACCAAATAGAAGGCAAGATCTGCAAACATATCCATGACTTCTCCTCCTGCTTCCGGAGTGCCGTTAAGTGTCCTTAGGACGGCTGGCGACCTCGAGCGCCAGCCCATTGCGGCCGGTCACTCTGACAGGGTCACCAGCAACAAGTGGTTCGGCGGAAACAGCCTTCCAGCGTTCGCCATGCGCAATGACGTACCCCGTGAGCCCCGTCCAACTCTCAACTTTACCGGAAATGCCGATCATCTCCTCTGCGCCGGTGGCAACCTGGCGCAAGCGCGAGGTGAATGCCAGGCGAGCAACGACAAGGCTAAAGGCAAGAGTCGCAAATGCAATTGCGCCCAGTAGGGGTCGCGACACTTCCAGGCCGGGTATGTCGGTATCAAACAAAATGGTTGCTCCCAGGATCACGGCTATCCCGCCGCCAATGCCCAAAGCGCCGAAGCTTGGCGAATGCGCCTCGGCCACAGTCAATCCCACGCCGAGGAAAATAAGCCCAAGGCCGGCAAAACTCACTGGCAGCAATGCCAGGGCATAGAGACCGAGGAGGAGGCAGATGCCGCCGATCGTGCCAGGAAGCATTGTCCCAGGTGCGAGAAATTCGAAGACCAGGCCATAGATGCCGACCATCATCAGGATGATTGCGATGTTCGGATCGGTAATGACGGAAAGCAGGCGGGTGCGCCAGTCAGGCTCGAATTCCTGCACGGCCAAACCGGCGGTATCGAGCCGGACGTCCGTTTGACCGACCCGCACCATCTGTCCTTGTGCCTTTGCAAGGAGGTCGTTGACATCAACGGCGATGAAATCGATGGCACGTTCGCGCACTGCCGCAGTGGATGAAAGGCTCGCAGCTTCGCGGACAGCGCGCTCTGCCCAGTCGGCGTTGCGACTGCGCAATTCCGCAAGCCCGCGAATGTAAGCGACTGCGTCGTTAACGGCTTTTGCCTCGCTGGCATTGCCTGGAGCTTCTGGCTGCTTGCCGCTCGGTTCGCTTGGCTTCTTTTCGGGTTCCTCATCGCCGCCGAAAGGCTTGACGCCGAGCGCGATTGGTGTCGCCGCACCCAGATTGGTCCCAGGCGCCATTACCGCAATGTGGCTTGCGTAGAGAATATAGGTGCCGGCGCTGGCAGCCCGTGCCCCGCTTGGTGCGACGAAGCCCGCGACAGGCACCGGCGAGGCAAGGATCGCCCGAATGATTTCCCGCATGGAGGTATCAAGGCCACCTGGTGTGTCCATTTGCAGAATGATCAAGACCGCTCCGCGTTCGCCAGCACGCTGAATGCCTCGTATTGCGTAGTCAGCGATCGCGGGCCCAATGGCGCCGTTCACCTTCAGGACGACAGCGGCGCGGTTGGACGCCGACGGTGCGGCGAAGCCAAAAGCTGAGAGCAGCAAAAACAACAAAGTGAAGATTGGCGGTTGCCATCGCCAACACCTTAATCCCCGCGCGACAATCTGCGGAACGTACATAATATTTAATGTATGTCGGAAATTACAAAGGAAAAGGAAGAAGCGTCTCAGGAATTACGAACAAGCAAAGAACACCAAGCTCAAGGCTTCGCTTGAACGGTTGGTTTAACCTCTGAGGATGAAAAGCCTAAGCCTTGGATGAGCTCCGAAGCCAATGATGACGATTGCCGTTACGCCTTCATAGATAACTTTGGAGGTCATTGTGGCGTAATGGATCGATCGGAACTCCGCGCTCAGTCGGCTCACGACCAGCATGAGCGCTTCGATACAGTATTTAGTTTCACGCGTTGGCAGGGGTGTGCAGTGAAGCGCCCGCCTTTTCGGCTGCTGCCCGCAGGCGCTTGTCTCTTGTCCATAAGGCTGCTCGTTGATCGAGGAGAACTGAGGCCATCAAGTGGGCATCTGTGTAGCCAATGCCCATACTGAAAATGGCGTGGCGATCAATCATCATCATGACTTCGTCGTGGGTCGCGACGAACGCTTCGCGCTGGGCCGCCAGGAAAGCTATCACGCTACTGCGATCCCGAAGGCTGCCAAGTGCGAGCTCTCCGATCACGGCTGGATGGCATAAGAGACGATCGTCCTCAATAATCCTACGCAGCTCTGAATCGGCATGCCGGAAATGATCGATCCAGATGGAAGTGTCGGCAAGTATCACTTGGCAACTGCGCTCCGGCGGCGTGGGGCTGCCTCCGCGTCCGGCATAGTTCCGCCAAGCGCGATGAGACGTTTTCCCGACTCCACACGAACAAGCGTCTCCAACGCTTGGCGGACCAGAGCGGCGGTTTCTTTCGTGCCGGTTAGGGACCTAGCCTTTTCCATGAGGGTATCGTCGAGATTGATAGTCGATCGCATCGTTTGAGTTTCCTGCTTATGGCATTAAGATCGCACCATTTGGTGATGAAATCTACGCCTTATCTCCACTCCAATGCGTCCGACGTCGGATGTGCAAATCCAGCAACGTGATATCTTGCCAGTCGCGGACACCCGGCGTCGGCGGCTCGTTCACCGAGTGGAAACCTTGCGCTCCACAAGTTGGTGCAGCCGACGTCGGTCGGCGAGGGTCAATTGCTAATAGCATCGGGACATTCCAAAATCTCCAAAGGGAAGCCATTGTTTTTTCTGGCATGTCGCACTTGGAAATAGAATGTATCCATGTAATGTTATGTGTCAAAGCCGAATAGGGCTGCGACGCTGTCGGCCAGTTAGAAACGCGACACTGGCACCGATGATCAGCCCCCGATCCGACCGGCTGGGCCG